>NZ_DCLL01000025.1:13031-76566 GCF_002321025.1 Acinetobacter lwoffii | reverse complement strand
ATTTCTACTTGGGAATAACATCAATTTTTTATTTCATATAAATTATTAGGTTATATTATATTGGAAAACCTAACTTAGATGAATTGGGTTTTTTTGATAATTTACGAAGTTCCACGCTTATTATTTGGGCAAAGTTCCACGATTTTATTCAATTTTTATAAACATTGTCTTATTTTTCATAAGTCATTATTACATGTGGTAGAACCGAAATTGGTACATGAAAAATAGAGGAGTTGGTAATCATAAGAAAAAAATAACACTCTATATATCATAAATGATAAATAATGAGTCATCTGCGAGAATTCAACCTTTAAAATTACAATCCTATTTTTTTCGCAGAGTTGCTTTAAAAAGCTTGAATACTTCTACTTAATTTAATTTTTATTGAAGCACATCACACAAATATTGAAAAATATTTTCTTTATAAATCAAATATATTTGAGCATATTTATAAAACGCTGCACAATGAAATCAAAATATATTGGCATAAATCTAAGATCAAGATTTGTGCAGTTGTGCATTTCCGGGGGAAAGAAAATGTTCACGGCAGAATTGTTGGACGAAGCAAAAAAATTCATACATCACATGCTGACCAAAGTGGTGGAATATGGTGGCTCAGATTTATTTATTACGGCTGATTTTCCACCGAGCATCAAACATCAAGGCTTAATGAAACCTTTTGGACAGCAGGAACTCACGGCTGAAAAAACCAAGCTGTTTGCCTACAGCCTGATGAATGATAAACAGCGTAAAGAATTTGAAACTGAACTTGAATGTAACTTTGCCATTACTGTACCTGGCGTCTCCCGTTTCCGGGTCAATGTGTTCCAGCAACAACTTAATGTCGGTATGGTAATTCGTACCATTACTGCAGAAATTCCAAATTTCCAGAAGCTGAAATTACCGGAATCGCTGAAACATGTGATTATGGAAAAACGCGGACTGGTGCTGGTGGTCGGAGGAACCGGTTCGGGTAAATCAACTTCACTCGCAGCGATGATTGACTACCGTAATGAAAATTCGGCCGGGCATATCATTACCGTAGAAGACCCGGTTGAATATGTGCACAAGCATAAAAAATCCATGATTACTCATCGTGAAGTCGGAGTGGACTGCCATTCCTGGCACAATGCGCTGAAAAATACTTTGCGTCAGGCGCCAGATGTGATTCTGATTGGGGAAATCCGCGATACTGAAACCATGGAACACGCGATTGCTTTTGCTGAAACTGGACATCTGTGTCTGGGAACGCTGCACTCGAACAATGCCAACCAGACTTTGGACCGGATTATCAACTTCTTCCCGGAAGAACGCCGGAACCAGCTATTAATGGATTTGTCATCCAATATGAAGGCGATCATTTCACAGCGTCTGATTCGTACTCAAGATGGTAAAGGCCGTCGTGCAGCGATTGAAATCATGTTAAATACGCCACTGATGTCTGACCTGATTTTGAAAGGTGAATTCCACGAATTGAAAGCGATTATGGCGAAATCGCGTGAACTGGGCATGCAGACCTTTGACCAGGCCTTATTTGACCTGTATAACCAGGGTGAAATTTCTTATGAAGAAGCCTTGCGCAATGCCGATTCGACCAATGAACTGCGCTTACAAATCAAGCTGAAAAGTAACCGACAGGACACTACCGTAGCCACAGAGGCAACCCAATTCACCATGATGCAAGAGCCAAAAGCGGAAGAGAAACAAGCAGAGAATACTTCGGTGTCAGAATAAATATTTGCTCAAAAAATCACAGGCAGAATTTTCTGCCTGTTTTTTTATTGATCTTATTTATTATTCGATTCAATCCATAAAACTAGACGGTTTTACGTTGCACCACCAGCTTAAAATAAACAATACTGCTTAAGGTTAAAATACCGCATAGCATAAAAGCAAACTGATAACTGTAAGCTGCAATGATGGCACCAATCAGTAGTGAACCGATGGCAATACCCAGGTCATAAAACGTATAAAAAGTTGAAGTTGCATAGCCAATTCGATGCTTGGGCGCACATTGAATCGCCAAAGTTTGAATACACGGCTGCACACTACCAAAGCCCACACCAACCATGACTGCAGCCAGCATAAATCCCCATAAGCTCTGAATCTGGCTCAGTAAAAATAAACCCGAACTAAAAGCCAGCAATGCCGGATAAATCACATATTGCGGGCCTTTACGATCATAAATCTTTCCGGTGATCGGCCGTAAGCTCATCATGGAAATCGCAAAAACCACAAAGAATAAACCTGCATAGGCCATTAAATCCTTGCTGGCTGCGAAGGGTGCGATAAAAGACATGATGCTCGCATAAGAAAAAGAAATCAGCATGGCCAATACTGCGACAGGCAGCACTTTCTTTTCCACAAAATCTGTCAGCTCAAGCGAGGTTTTCTTATTGGTATTTTTGATGATTTTTTCAGGTTCTTTGACCGGAATCAAAAAACAGAAGGCAAATCCGATAAAAACCAAGACGATCAATAGCATACTGACCTGAAAATAAGACCAGTATTCCATCAGGCTTAGACCTATTAACGGACCTAAGACAATCCCCAGATTAACCGACATGACAAAATAGCCCATGCCTTCACCTTTACGCTGCTCCGGAATAAACTGGTTCACAACAGGCACGCAAACTGTAGTCAAGATACTGAACCAGATGCCGTGTAAGAAACGGATGATAAACAGAATCGTGAGCTGATCTGCCAACAGATAAGTAAGTGAAAATAAGCTAAAGAACACTTCAGAAATAATCAGGGTTTTACGCACCCCGAATTTTTCGATAATTAAACCGCTAAAAGGTCGCACTGCAATGGCAGACACCATAAACAAGGTCATAGCCAGACCTGCCTGAGTCAGGTTGCCGCCTAATTCTTTTAAGATGTATATTGGCAAAATTGTGGTTTGCGCAAAATAGAAAATAAATAAAAATAGGTTGTTGGCCAGACAAAGGATAAATGACTTGGTCCATAGTGGCGCTGCAATGGCATTCATGATTTTCCTAAAATGATATGCTGTGAGACGCTGGGCTCAGCATGGGAAATTATTGTTATAAATAAGCGCGACCTATTCAGGAGCGAAGCAGATATGAGCAAGACTTTAGGGAAAATAAGTGAAAAATACAATGATATTTCATGATAAATACATGAAATTTAATTTGAACTGGAAAATGCAACGACGGATCTACAATAAAAAATCAGCCCGGAGGCTGATTTTTTTTCAAGTTAAAATGGCTTATAGGCCAGCTTCATATTCTGTATTGGAAAGCAGCTTTTCGACATCTGCTATATTGTCTGGCTTGATTTTATAGATCCAGCCTTTGCCGTATGGGTCATCATTAATAAAATCAGGATCATCTTCAAGATCAGGATTGATTTCAACCACTACGCCAGACACCGGTGCATGAATATCGGAAGCTGTTTTAACTGATTCAACCACGCCAGCTTGTTCGCCCGCAGTGATATGTGAATCAAGATCTGGTGCTTCTACATAGACTAAATCGCCTAACGCATCCTGTGCATGGTCGGAAATACCGGTCACAACAAGATCACCCTCAATGCGCACCCATTCATGTGTACTTGCGTACTTTAATTCTGCAGGATGATTCATTGATAACTCCTTAAAAATCTTAAGATCATTTTTGACATGTTTTATACATTCTTTTTAAGCAAAACAAAAGGCTTATACTTCCTTATAAATAAGGATCTTTGCGCCAGTTGCTCGGGCTGCGACCACTCCAGCGTTTAAATGCCCTGCTAAAATTGGCGACATCACTATAACCCAGTTCATCGGCAATCTGTTCCAGAGTGAAATCTGTCCGGGATAATAACGAGGTGGCATGCCGGTAACGCACTTCATCGACGAGTGTAGAAAAGGAGGTACCTTCGGCGGCGAGTTGACGTTTTAAGGTGCGGTCAGACATGTGCAAGCGATCCGCCACATTTTCAATACTCAGATAATGCTGCTCGGCATGGGTCAAGATATCTCGGACACGCATGGCTATCCGGTGCCGTTCACCCAGGGCAGAAAGTTCTGCTTCACATTGGTTAATCGCAATCTGGCTGGCAATTGGGTCGGCATGTACCAGCTTGTTCATTAGGTAGCTTTTATCAAAGCTCAGAATTAAATGCGGCTGTTCAAAGCGGAACTGATGGGTAGGGAACTTCGCCATAAAGCGTTCGAAACCTTCCGGCTTCTTAAAATCGAAGTCGATTTCTCCCGTTGCATCGTTAACGCCTGTAATCGCTTTGGCCATACTGATCAGACCAATCATCAAGGCAATAGAAATTTCGGTGCGCAGCGGTTCAAGCTGAATATCGGTTTGCAACTGTACCGTGGCTTTGGCGCCAAAGGTTGAGAAAAACAGTTGCAGGAAGGGTAAACGAAGTTGAATAAATCGGTTCGCCAGTACCAGCGCATCGGTAATATTATTCGCCGTCATAATGGCATAGCCAATAAAGCCATGAATCGAGATCCGCATCTGTGTGCCAAGATGATAACCCAGGGTCGGCTCGCCGGTCAGTTTCAGGGCATATTTGACCAGTTCGTTGGCGACAGGGGTTGGAATACGAAAATCAGGATCTGCCAACTGTTCACTGGTCAGGCCAAAAGGTTGGAAAAGCGACTCATTATTATAACCCCAGCGGGAAATGACATCGAGAAGCAGGAGACCGTAAACACCTGGAATTCCTTGGTCTTGGCGTGGAGCAATTGTTTTCATGCGCGATCCGTTGCACTCATTCAAATTTTTTTATTTATAGATAGATATTGGCATGAAGCCACCAAATTTTTCATTAAAATTGTTGGACAAAATTTTGGCGATTGTGACTCTGCCACTGGCAGATTAGCCTGAATTCAGTATTAAAATCAATTTAAACCACATAATTTTATGGATGAAATTAAAATTATTTTATTGAACCGGTCACATCTCTGCATTGGCTGGCTCAGGGCAAGAAGATTGTCTAAGCATTGAATAGGGCTTCATCAGAGTGCTTTCAGAACTGGAGAGTTATGTCATTTCATTAAAATACCAGATAGATGGCAACTTGCTGTTCATCTGTAGAGAAAATTTTAAAAAGAAAGGTCTGGGCAAAGTTTTCTTTTGTCCCAGACCTGTTCAGTATTGAAGACAATCAAATCGTCAACAGTTTAATCGTCTTGCTGATTTTGTATTAATCAAGATTTTTCGATGCTTTGACCTGTTGCTGAATCAACATGCCGCCCGTTTGACGCTGCCAAAGCTGGGCATAGATGCCATTCAATGCTACCAGTTCATCATGCGTGCCTTGTTCGGCAATTCGACCCTGATCCAGCACAATCAGACGATCCATCTGGGCAATGGTAGACAGGCGATGAGCAATGGCAATCACGGTTTTACCCTGCATCAAGTCGTCCAGACTGTTTTGAATAGCGGCTTCGACTTCAGAATCCAGCGCACTGGTGGCTTCATCCAGAATCAGAATCGGCGCATCTTTCAGGAATACACGTGCAATTGCAATTCGCTGACGCTGTCCGCCGGAAAGTTTCACGCCACGTTCACCGACATAGGCTTCATAGCCTTTTTTACCACGCAAATCGGTCAGATTGGGAATAAACTCTTCCGCTTTGGCTTTACGTACGGCTTCAAACATTTCTTCATCAGTCGCATCCGGACGACCATATTTAATGTTTTCAGCGACAGTGCGATGTAGCAGTGAAGTATCTTGAGTCACTAATGCAATGTTCTTGCGCAAACTGTCCTGAGTCACATCGTCAATATCCTGACCATCGATCAAGATACGACCCTGGTTAATATGATAAAAGTGCAACAACAGTTGAATCAGGGTAGATTTCCCGGCACCTGAACGGCCGACAATACCAATTTTTTCACCTGGACGAATGGTCAGATTAAACTGATCAATCACGTTTTTATCATTATAGGCAAAGCTGACATTTTCGAATTTGATCTCACCATGATTGAGCTGTAGCTCTTTGGCACCCGGTTTATCTTCAATGGCAATTTTGCGGCCTAAAGTTTTCATACCATCTTGAATGGTACCGACATTTTCAAACAGGGCAGAGGTCTGCCACATCATAAATTCAGCAATACTGTTCAGTTTCAGCACCATTGCCGTAGTTGCGGCAATAATGCCCAGCTCGGCCTGTCCTTCCATCCACAACCAGATCGCGGTACCCAGTACGCCACCGTACAACACCACACTTAAGAGCAAGATGCTGATTTCGTATTGCGCACCCAGACGCATCTGTTTATATACCGTTACCATAAATTCCTGCATTGAGGTCTTGGCATACTGACTTTCACGGCCGGCATGAGCAAACAGCTTCACGGTCTGAATATTGGTATAGGCATCCGTAATACGCCCGGTCATGACGGCACGGGCATCCGCTTGAGCATTGGAAATTTTGCTCAAACGTGGAATGAAATAACACGCTGCACAGATAAACAAGGCTAGCCAGACCATCAATGGAATGATCAGCAAGGGTGAAATCGCACCCAAAACAATATTGATGGTGATGAAATAAATCAGCACATAAGCCAGCATGTCACCCAGAATGACCCAGAATTCGCGTACTGCCAGAGCGGTTTGCATAACTTTGGCCGATAAGCGTCCGGCAAAATCATTGTGGAAAAAATCCAGGCTTTGTTTCATCAGCAGGTTATGAAAGCGCCAGCGTAAACGCATCGGGAAGTTGCTATACAGAATCTGATGCTTGATCAGGGATTGCGCGCTGGCGAAGAAAATATTGGCCAGCAGAACAATACTCAGCAAGGTTAAATTGCTGGCATGCTGTTCCAGAAAAGTATCGGGCTGGCTTTTACTGAGCCAGTTTACCAGCTCGCCAATTTTTGAATACAGAAAAGCTTCGAAGCTGGCAGCACCGGCAGTACACAGCACCAGAATCAGCAAATAACGGCGGACTCCATAGGCTGCCTGCCAGACAAATGGAAAAAACTTGGTCGGTAAAGGTTGGTTCAGATTTTTGGTGGGATAGGGGTCAACCAGTCTTTCAAGCCATCGAAACATTATCGTACTCTTATCATGCATTTTGCTTTTCGGGAATTATAAAGGATTCTGTTTTTTTAAGCCCGTAATTGGATGAAATTGCCACAAAATGATTCACTCAATTAAAACTTAGATTATAAAAATTAAACTAAAGCCAGATTTATGCCAGTCAGAATTTAAACATCTCATGAAATAAAAAAGCCTGAAATGCAGCAGCACCTCAGGCTTGAGATTGGATGACTTGTGTTTAAGTAATAATCGAAGATGGTTGAGTAAATGCTTCCTTTAAATCAAGACCTGAAGGCGCTTGATACACTTTTAAACCAAATTCCGGAATAATCGCCAGCAGATGATCCATGATATCAGACTGGATATTTTCATACTCCACCCAGGCGGTAGTATTGGTAAAAGCATAAATCTCTAATGGCAAACCCTCACTGGTTGGCTGCAATTGGCGCACCATCAGGGAATGATTTTTACTAATGCCCGAATGCTGTTGTAGATAAAACTCTACATAGGCACGAAAAGTTCCCAGATTGGTGAGACGGCGCTGGTTATATTGCGAATGATGGCTCAGTTGCAGGTTAAATTGTTCCAGTTCCTCTGATTTAGTATTCAGGTATTGATCCAGCAAAATAAAATTTTTCAGCTTGTTCTGTTCTTCAGCCGACATAAAATGCACGCTGCTTTGATCAATATGAATCGAGCGCTTGATCCGGCGCGCACCGGCTTCCTGCATACCACGCCAGTTTTTAAAAGTGTCCGTCACCAGTTTATTGGTGGGAATCGTGGTCACTGTTTTATCAAAATTCTGTACCGTAATGGTATGTAATGACATATCAATGACATCTCCGTCCGCATTCAGCGAGGGCATTTCGATCCAGTCGCCAATACGCACCATGTCATAAGATGAAATCTGAACCGACGCCACCAGCGACAAAATGGTATTTTGAAAGACCAGCATCAACACCGCGGCCATGGCACCGAAGCCAGCCAGCAAGGTAAAGACATCCTTTTTCAGGAAAGTGCCGAGAATCATCAGGCCACAGACAATAAAGATAATCAGCTTGACCAGTTGCAAATAGCCTTTAATCGGTTTGTTACGTGACTTGGGATTACGCTGATAGACCAGGTTAAAAATATTCAGTAATTCACCAAGAGCCAGGGCAATCGTCAGGAAAATAAAAGCCTGTGCCCCCATTTGCACAAAGGACTCAACCTTGTCAGATAAATGCGGTACTGTGGTAATGCCGTTCATAATCACCACTGCCGGAACAATATTGGCAATCCGGCGAATCACGCTATGCTCAGCAAAAATCTGATTATTGGCAAAAGGCATTCTGGAAATCAGTTGACGAATTCCGCGTACCACAATCTGTTTGGCAAATAGATTGGCAAGAATCGCCAGTAAAATCACAATACTCAGTGAAGATAGCATTTCCAGCCATGGGTACTGATCTGCCCATTCTTGAATATTCCGAATAAAATTAAACTGTTCCAAACGATCTTTCTCTTTAATCAAAAATTTAGGTCAAGTTTATAGTTTTGGATCAGATTTTTTAATATTGAATAACTTTTTAAAACATATCTATTGGTCAAAATCATTCAATAAAAGCGCATAAAAATGAAAAAACCGGCGAATTCGCCAGTTTCTGATCCTTGATATTTCAGTAATGATAACGCGATGCTTACCACATCAAATCATCAGGAATAACATAAGCAGCATATGGATCTTCTTCATCGGTGGTTTCTTCATTTTTCTCTGAATTATTCACAATGATAAAGCCCTGCATTTTCGCATTAATACGATCTGCCAGAGCTTTAGGCAAAAACGCGTAGCTATCATTTTCACGTGCAATCACCAGACTGCCTGCCACCAGTGCATTATAGATTTGCTGGTTTAAATAGACCTTTTTGATTTTGCTGTCATCAATAAACTGATATACCGCATCGCCGTCAGTATCACGGATTTTATGTTGGTTAATCATTTGCATGATTGCGGCTTTCAGCTCTTTTTCCTGCAAAGCTGCTTTTTTCTCTTGCTCAATTGCCTGATCTTTGGCCATTTTTTGCTGTTTGTCTTGTTCAATCTTGGCCTTGATTTCAGCCTCGGTACCGTCACCGGTGCGTTTTTCATGCACAGCCTGTTTAGACAGTTTTTTGGCTTTTTTATTATCGACCAATCCTGCCTTTAACAATTGTGCCTGCAATGCATTTTTAACCATGAGAATGTCCAGATATTAGTCGTGTTGATGTCGATAACGTAAATAAATCACCCAATACGTGAGACTGAGAACCAGACTCAGCACTGCCGGGATCAGGAATGCATTTAATTTTAAATAAGGATATAGCCAGCTGGCAAGAATGCCACCGCTTAAAAAACCGAGCAAAATAAGCAGATGCAAAACCACGCGTCGTGATTCTACCTCCAAACCGCGCAACCGGTAGCCCATCGCTAAGCCGAGGTCAGTCAGTACGCCAGATAAATGCGTGGTGCGAATAATGGCACCTTTATAATGACTGACCATGGCATTTTGCACACCCATGGCAACACAGGCCCATAACAAGGCATAACGCGGGAAATAGGGCAATAATAACCAGCAGATCAAAATAAAAATAGCCACCAGGCTTAAAGGGTAACCATAAAGCTGCCCCAAGCGAAAGTGGCTATTTCCAAGAATCAGTCCGCTATAGGATGAACCAATGACATAGCAGAGTGTGACCAGAAAGAGATACAACATCTGTTCTGGTTGCCAGTTTAGCAGGGCCATGGCCAGCATACTGACATTACCGGTCATATGTGAAACAGACTGGTGAAGTACCGTCACCAGACCCAGGACGTTAATCATGCCGGCATTGACCGCAAGAAAAAACGCCCCTAATTGTACCCAGGTAGGTAAACGCTGTAATGGCATAACAAAATCATTGGCTAAACATATTGATTAATCAATATAAAATCAATTTGATGCGCGGTCTACTGCTGCAGTAAATAAAACATCAGTCGATGAGTTTAGCGCGGTTTCAGTAGAATCCTGCAATACGCTGATGACCATACCAATGGCGACCACTTGCATGGCGATATCCGAAGAAATACCAAACAGGCCACATGCAACTGGAATCAATAGTAATGAACCGCCTGCAACACCTGAAGCGCCACATGCCGAAACGGTTGCCACCACAGAAAGAATGAGCATAGTGCTGAAATCGACGCTAATCCCCAAAGTATTTACAGCCGCCAATGACAATACAGTAATGGTCACAGAAGCACCTGCCATGTTGATCGTAGCACCCAAAGGAATTGCGATACTTGAAGTTGATTCCTTGACGCCCAGACGTTTTGCCAAGTCCAGATTGACTGGAATATTGGCTGCCGAACTACGGGTAAAGAAAGCGGTAATGCCACTTTCGCGCAAGCAAGTGAATACCAGTGGATACGGGTTGTTGCGTGTCATTAAGGCAACCAGAAGCGGATTAATTACCAGTGCAACGAAAACCATCGTTCCGAGCAACACAGCAAGTAAATGTACGTAACTGGTCATCGTATCCAGACCAGATTCAGCAAAAGTCACTGCAACCAGACCAAAAATACCCAAAGGTGCAAAGCTGATCACTAAACGAATCACATAGTTCACTGCAAAGGCTGCATCATTCAAAAGCGTCTTGGTGCTATCCGATGCATGACGGAAAGCGATGCCTAATGCCACTGACCAAGCCAGGATGCCAATAAAGTTTGCTTCAGCAATTGCAACAACCGGGTTGGCGACAAAGCTGAGCAGCAAATTCTTCAGGATTTCTACCAAACTGCCAGGAGGCTGCAAGTCAGCCTGTGCAGCAATATCCAGGAACAGCGTACTTGGAAATAAGATGCTCGACACCACAGCGCTCAGTGCAGCAAGGAACATACCGACCGCATACATCAGCATAATCGGCTTGATGGCGGCGTTAGATTGGCCCACTTTAAAATTCGCGATAGAAGCTAAAACTAAAATGAAAACCAGAATCGGTGCAACAGACTTCAAGGCTTTAATAAACAGGTCGCCCAATAGGCTTAATGAGGGAGTAGCTTCGGGAAATACCACAGCCACACCCACACCTAAAATAATGGCGATGATGATTCGAGAGACTAAGCTCATGCGCATAAGGGCAGAAAACATAAGGTTGCCTTGTGAAAATTACGAGGGCTAAATTTGGGAAAAAGTTGCGCTATTTTATACTTAATTTAAACAAGGCTTAAAATATATTTTCATATTAAAACCAAGATATTGATATTATTGATATATTATAAAATTAACGGGTTTAAAACATTGCTTATATTGAAGAAAAACTTCTTAAAATGATGAATAAATCAGCATATTTAAAATTGTATTCATGAAATAAATATCAAAGTTAAATAGATAAATTCAAATTATATTTGAAAATTCAAAAAATATTGGAGCTATGACCGGTTTGAATCTCCGGCCATAAGTTCCAGTATCTGCTGTCTTAAATCATATAATCTTTATGCTGCTCAAAGATCTCTGGCGCCAGGTCCTGAATCGCCTGAAAATGGGTCAGATAAATGCGCCCGCTCAAATGCGTCATCAATTTAGAAGCTTGCAGCTTGTCCATGACCGGACCTTTGACTTCGGCAAAATGCAGACGAATATCCAGTTTGGCCAGTTCCGCATTTAAATCTTCCAGCATTTCCAGGGCACTCAGATCAATCGCACTGATGCTGGAACAGTTGATAATCACATGTTGTAGCTGGTCATTCAGGCTGATCTCATTGATCAGATAACCTTTGAAGCTATTGGCATTCAGAAACGTCAGATTCTCATCAATCCGTAGTGACAGCACCCGGTCGGAGGTACTGACCTGATGCCGCTGAATATTACGAAAATGCTGGGTTCCTTCGACCAGACCGACAACTGCAATATGCGGACGGCTGATTCGCCATAACATCAGAACAAAGGTCGACACGATTCCAATAATCAAACCGGTGGAAATATCAATCAGGACCACGCCCAGAAAAGTAATCCACATGGCAAGGCCATCTGCCTTGGAATAGCGCCAGGCATCAAAAAATGGCTGGAAATTAACCAGCTTCCAGATGGAAACAATAATCGTCGCGGCCAGAATGGTCAGCGGTAGATCTTCAAAAAATCCGGTAAAGAACAGGCTCACAAAAATAATCAGAATAGAGGATAAAACACCGGCCATAGGTGATTTGGCACCGGCATCGGCATTCACCACCGTCCGCGACAGGCTGCCCGTTACCGGAAAAGCTGAACTCACGCCTGCACTGATATTGGCCAGACCGAGCGCAATCAGTTCCTGATTACTGTTTAAATGACTGCGTTGCTGTAAGGCCGTGGCTTGAGCAATCGATAGTGACTCCACAAAACTGATCATGGCGATCATGCTGGCACCCGGTAACAAGGTCATCACCAGTTCCCAGTTCCAGTGTGGAAAGGACAAGGGCGGAAAACCGGAAGGAATTGCACCGACCGTTTTAATGCCCTGAAGCTTTAAATCCAGAAAGACAATCGCCGCAATCCCCAGACACACCAGAATCAGCGGCACTGCACGTACCAGAAAATCTGTATAGCCGATCCGGCTTTGTACCGCCTGAGATTTTAATAACTTGGGCAGATAGATCAGCAGACCGATAGAGAACAGGCCGAAAATCAGGCTCGGCACGTGCAGCAGCGGGAAATATTGCAGCAAACTGCTGACAAACTCCGGAAGGTTATTGGCTTTTAAAGGAAGATCGACCAAAAACTTTAACTGCCCAAACGCAATCAATAAGGCAGAGGCAATAATAAAGCTTTGAATCACGGGATGACTGATCAACTGGATCAGAAAACCAAAACGGAATAATCCCAAAAGCAGGGAAATAATCCCGACCATCAGTGCCAATAAAGTCGCAGCTTCAATATAGACTGGTGAGCCGACTTCAAAAAGTGGATTGAGCGTAGCAAAAGTCATCATGGAAATGATGGCTACCGGGCCAATCGATAAAGTCGAACTCCCACCGAGCAGCGCATAAATGATCATCGGCAGGATGCTGGCATATAAGCCCATGATCGGCGGCAATCCTGCTAGCATGGCATAGGCCATCCCTTGAGGCACCAGCATCGCCACCACAATCAGGGCGGCTAGCACATCGGACTTAAATTTGACCGGCGTATAGTGGCTTAACCATGCCCAGGCAGGCAGTTTATGCAGAAGTTTAGACTTGGAATTTGGCATAAAAAGGTCTAAATCACAAATATAGATATATTATGCACAAATTCTGCTAAGAAGTCTTAGCTGATCTAGCTTCTTGATGATTCATGTTTAAAATGAATCATCTGGGTCAGTCACGTATCATTCGAAAACTTATGATCGTGATCTTAATGATTTAAAACGACATCAATAAGAGTTTAAAGAAATTCATCTTGATGACTGAAAAAAGAAAGATTCTTTATTTAGCTGGATTGCCGCAATACAATCGATAAAGGGTATTTAAGACCACAATCAAATTTTGATCTTTAATTGAATAATAAATCTGTTTGCCATCGCGCCGGGTATCTACCACATCGCTTTTACGCAGCATCATGAGCTGTTGGGAAAGAGTCGGCTGTTTAATCTCAGTTATTTCCTCAATTTCTGAAACATTCAGTTCCGCTTGAGACAGATGACATAAAATAAGAAGACGGTCGGTATTGGCCAGAGATTTTAAAATGCCAACGACCTGTTCTGCTGAATCGCGCATAGTCGTGATTTCAAAATCGGTTTTCATTCAATATGTCCATTATAAAGTTACAGCCCGCTAATTATACGGGTCTTAGCCCGTAATACCTTGCTAAAAACAGTTAAGTTTTATGGTTTTTAATGAATTGAATTATCAATTAAAATTATATTTTAAATATTGATAGATAAGATAAATTTATTGCATAGTTCAGAAAGTATTTTAGTTCACATTCGTGCAATGAAGTGCAAGTTTCATCAAACATCTACAAAGCAAAAAAATGCTTGTATGATGTTTAAGCGACTTGAACCAATAACATCAGGGATATCATCATGAGTACAGATTCAGCTTTTCCAACACCGAATAATTTAGGTATAGCGGTTTATAGTAATAATGCAGACGCGATTGGAAATACACCGCTTGTTCGTATTAATCGTGTGATTTCCGCTCCGGCCACGGTACTTGCGAAAATTGAAAGCCGTAATCCGGCATTCTCAGTCAAGTGTCGTATTGGTGCAGCGTTGATTAATGATGCTGAAAAATCTGGCAAGCTCAAATCCGGTATGCATATTGTCGAGCCAACCAGCGGCAATACCGGTATTGCATTGGCTTTTGTTGCGGCAGCCAAAGGTTATGACATTACTTTGACCATGCCTTCAAGCATGAGTATTGAACGCCGTAAGGTGGTGAAAGCATTGGGTGCCAATCTGGTATTGACTGATCCGGCCAAAGGCATGAAGGGTGCGATTGAAGAAGCTGAGCGTCTGCTGAATGAGAACCCTGAACAATATTTCCTGCCACAACAGTTTGAAAATCCGGCCAATCCTAAAATTCATGAAGAAACTACGGGCCCAGAAATCTGGGAAGCGACTGCGGGCAATGTCGATATTCTGGTCGCAGGTGTCGGAACGGGTGGAACCATTACCGGTATTTCACGCTACTTTGAAAAAGTGAAAAACAAGCCTTTATATTCTGTGGCGGTGGAACCTGCTGAGTCTGCAATTATTGGTCAGGCCAAACGCGGTGAAGACATTACACCTGGACCACACAAAATTCAGGGGATCGGTGCCAACTTCATTCCAGGCAATTTGGACCTAGACCTCGTTGATGAAGTGATTGCCATTCATAGTGCAGATGCAGTCGAGTGGGCACGTAAAACAGCAGCTCAGGAAGGTATCCTGGTCGGTATTTCAAGTGGCGCGGCTATGGCAGCAGCGGCACAATTGGCGGCTCGCCCTGAAAATGCCGGTAAAAATATTGTGGTGATTTTGCCAGATGGTGGTGAACGTTACCTGTCTTCGATCCTGTTTGAAGATATTTCTGCTGAATAACATTGATGCATTTTATATTTTAAACACTGTTAGACAAGCCCGAAGTCATCTTCGGGCTTTTTATTGGGTAGTTTTAAATCGCAGCAGGACGCTGCATTATTTTTAAAATAGTCAGATGAAGGACTTGACCTTACCATGATGGGAATGTTTAAGCTATAACATCAACAGTGAGTTGAGGCATGGAGATGGGCATGGTAGAACAAGACAGCAACCGCTTATATGAGCAGCAGGTGCAGATTGGCGGTATGACCTGTGCCTCCTGTGTCGCTCGGGTGGAAAAAGCCTTGAAAAAAATTGAAGGTGTGGTCGAGGCATCTGTCAACCTGTCGACTGAAAAAGCTTTTATTAAAAGCCAGCAGCCGATTGCTGCCGCTGCGCTGGTTCAAGCAATTGAAAAATCCGGTTTCGATGTACCGACGCAACAGTTTGATTTGAACATTGAAGGCATGACCTGTGCATCCTGTGTGGCTCGCGTAGAAAAAGCCCTAAAAAAAGTGGAAGGCGTGTTGGATGCACAAGTGAATCTGGCCACTGAAAAGGCGCATGTGAGTGCGATCAATTCTGTGCCATTGTCCAAGCTGACTCAAGCCGTGCAAAAAGCCGGTTTTGATATTCAGAGCGATCGTATTGAACTGGCTATTGAAGGCATGACTTGCGCTTCATGTGTGGCACGTGTGGAAAAAGCTTTATTAAAAGTAGAAGGTGTCAGCGAAGCACAGGTCAATCTGGCCACCGAAACTGCCTGGGTGAAAGCCTCGCATGCCCAGATTCCGGCCTTGATTGCTGCGGTGGAGAAAGCCGGTTATCAGGCCACCATAAAATCTGGTAGGGATATGTCGACAGATAGCCATGATGCTTTTCAGGAAAAGAAAGCCAATGAAACGGCACAACTGAAACGAGATTTATGGCTTGCAGTCATTCTGACAGCGCCTGTATTTATTCTGGAAATGGGCTCGCACTTGATTCCGGCATTTCATCATTTTATTGCCCATACGCTGGGAACCCAGAACAGCTGGTATCTGCAGTTTGTGCTGACCACTTTGGTGCTGATGATTCCGGGACGGCGTTTTTATCAGCATGGGATTCCGGCATTATTACGTCTGGCACCAGATATGAATTCTCTGGTCGCAGTTGGAACCATTGCAGCTTACGGATTTTCCTGTATTGCGACCTTTTTTCCACAGCTGTTACCGCAGTCCACCGTGCATGTGTACTTTGAAGCGGCCGCCGTTATTGTCGCGCTGATTTTACTGGGGCGTTATCTGGAAGCTAAAGCCAAAGGTAAAACCTCGGAAGCGATTCAGTATCTGGTCGGTTTGCAGCCGAAAACAGCCCGAGTGCAACAAAATAATCACTGGGTTGATCTGGCAATTGCCGATGTACAACAAGGCATGCTGATTGAAATCCGCCCGGGTGAAAAAGTCGCCGTCGATGGTGAAGTGGTTGCCGGGCAAAGTTATATCGATGAAGCGATGATTAGCGGTGAGCCTTTACCTGTGGCCAAACAGGCTGGTGATCAGGTTGTCGGCGGTACGGTAAACCAGAACGGAACATTGCAAATCAAGGCTACTGCGGTCGGACAGGATTCGGTACTGGCGCAGATTATTCAGATGGTAGAACAGGCACAAGGCTCAAAACTGCCAATTCAGGCCGTGGTCGATAAAGTGACTTTATGGTTTGTGCCGGCTGTTATGGCACTGGCGGCCCTGACCTTTATGGTCTGGTTCCTGTTTGGGCCTGAGCCGAATCTGACCTATGCATTGGTAAATGCAGTCGCCGTACTGATTATTGCCTGTCCATGTGCGATGGGACTGGCGACTCCTACCTCAATTATGGTCGGAACTGGCCGTGCAGCAGAACTGGGCGTGCTATTCCGTAAGGGCGAAGCATTGCAGTTATTGCAGCAAACCAAAGTCGTCGCGCTCGATAAAACCGGAACCTTAACTGAGGGAAAACCGCTGCTGACCGACTTTGAAGTTACGGCAGATTTTAATCAGCAGGAGGTATTGCAGCTCGTCGCTTCAGTGGAGGCTAAATCTGAACATCCGATTGCCCACGCCATCGTCCACGCTGCTCGTGAGCAAGAGCTGGAACTTTTGGAAGTGACGGACTTTGATTCGATTACCGGTGCTGGGGTCAAAGCACAGGTGTCCGGTCAGCAGCTGCATATTGGTGCGGAGCGTCTGATGCAGGACTTGGGCTTAAATGTCGATCTGTTTAGAGCCACTGCACAAAAGCTCGGTGATCAGGGCCGCAGTCCTTTATATGTAGCGATTAATCAAAAGCTGGCTGCGATTATTGCTGTCGCTGATCCGATTAAACCAACTACTTATAGCGCGATTCAGGCCTTGCATGACCAAGGTCTTAAAGTGGCGATGATTACTGGTGATCATCAGCATACCGCGCAGGCGATCGCCAAACAGTTGAAAATCGATCAGGTGATTGCGGAAGTTTTGCCGCATGAAAAAGTCGATGCAGTACGACAACTCCAGCAGCAATACGGCGTGCTCACTTTTGTTGGGGATGGAATCAATGATGCACCGGCATTGGCCCAGGCCGATGTCGGTATGGCGATTGGAACCGGTACCGATGTCGCGATTGAAGCAGCCGATGTGGTGTTGATGTCAGGCAATTTACAGCATGTGGCTACAGGCATTGGTTTAAGTCAGGCGACCATGCGCAATATTAAACAGAACCTGTTTTGGGCCTTTGTCTACAATATTGCCTTAATTCCGATTGCCGCGGGTGTGCTTTATCCATTTTGGGGTATATTGTTATCGCCAATGTTTGCCGCAGGTGCGATGGCGTTGTCCTCCGTGTTTGTCGTCAGCAATGCCTTGAGATTAAAAGCCTATCAACCGGTGCAGTTTAAGGAGTCAGTATGATGAATATTGGTCAGGCGGCAAAACGTTCTGGCATCTCTGCGAAAATGATTCGTTATTATGAAGACATTGGTTTGTTGCCGGCTCCGAAACGCAGTGATACAGGTTATCGGGTTTATAGTGATGCGGATATTAAAATCTTAAGTTTTATCCAGCATGCACGTGAACTGGGATTTTCTTCAGAGCAGATGAAAGAGTTACTCGGCCTGTGGTTGAACAGCTCACGCCAGAGTAGTGAGGTCAAACAGCTGGCACAAAAACATATCCAGTTTTTACAACAGAAAATTGCCGATATGCAGCATATGCTATTAATTTTACAGCAATCGGTTGAGCAGTGTGCCGGCAATGAACAGTCTGATTGCCAGATTTTAAAACAGATTGAACAGGGTGTCGGAACTGAACAGCACTGACATGCGCTGTATTCACATCAATTTTTAAACCGATCCTATGGAGCTAAACATGAAATTCCGTATTGAAAATATGACTTGTGGTGGCTGCGCGCGCAGTGTCACGGCTACGATTAAAGATCTGGATGAAAATGCCACTGTGAATATTGATGTGGCGACTAAGCTAGTTGAAGTTGAATCGACAGTCAGTGAGTCTGAGATTGTGGCAGCTTTAACCGAAGATGGTTTCCCGCCTGTGGCAGCCTGATCATTGTCGATTTAGATTGCGAAAGTGATCTTATGCACTCATACAGCCAAATAAAAAATGCCTGATTGAATCAGGCATTTTTTATTCTATTGATCATACCGATGAGATTTTATCTGGCGTCATCAGCGCCTGATTAATATACAGCTTAATCAAACGTTCGCGTGATCCAATCGCTTTTTGGTAATTGGTCGAATTTAATAACAGCGAAGCGCCATAGGTGACTGTCCAGATATAAGATAAATAATCGCGAATCGACATGGCACTTTCTAAAGCCACCAGATAATCATGGGTGATGTCTTTAATCCGGATAATCCGTTCTTCACGAATACGATAAAGCTCCTGAAATAACTCTTTCAGATTTTTTTCGTTATTGGTTAAACGCTCTTCAATGACATGTAACAGGATGGTTCGGTTTGAATTGAGCATGTGATAGAGCATATATTGTGAAACATAATTTTTAATATCGTTATTATGCTTTTTTGATATTTCTAGAATTCTTTTTTCATTCAGAATAATCAGTTCTAAATATAACTGGTTCTTGCTTTTAAAATGTTTGTAGATGGTTCCTTTTGCGATGTCCAGTTCACTGGCCAGCTCACTCAGGGTAATGTCCTGATTATTATCCAGTAGCAGGCTTTCCGCCATGCTCAGGATCTTCTCTTTACGAAGAAGGAAGTTCTGCTGTCTTACAGTCGTCATCTTCTTGGTCCATACTTTTCGAAAAAGAACCTTTCAAGAATATGCAATTTTGCACGCGATGGCTATAAAACTAAGGTCGTGATATTTATCTCATTTTGTATATTTATGCAGCAACTGCTGACAAATAAAAATAGCGATGCTGAGCAGCCAGAAATATTGTCAAGAAAACTGAACCCTAGAGATCAACTTTGCTAAATAAAATTCCATTTTCAGTATAATTATTTTATTGTTTCAGCGCACGAAGCTAAATCCTTCGACTGTTTTAAGCCCATATTTATCCAGGTTTAGTACGGAAAGTAGATCAATATTAAGCTGGCATATTCAGTCACTTATACTGAACATGAAGACGTGATTTTTAAGGCAACTTTATGAATCTAGATATAGATTTAATACTGCAAGAATTGGATATCACGATTTTAAAATCGCCCGCTTGGATTCTAATGAAAATTAGAAAATATTTGGCAACAGGATTGAGTATCACCCTTTAAGGAATTTAAAAATGCCGATTTATAATGCGCCGCTAAAAGACATGGAATTTATTTTAAATGATGTATTCCAAGCTGAACAATTTTGGCAAGGTAATGAAAATATTGCACATTTAGATATGGCGACGGCAAATGCAATTCTGGAAGAGATGGCCAAATTTTCTAAAAATATCATTCTTGACCTGAATTGTCCTGCTGATGAAGAAGGTGGTGCTCAGTTTAAAAACGGTGAAGTGACGACACCAAAAGGTTTTAAAGAAGCTTTCAGACAGTTTGCCGAAGGTGGCTGGGTGGGCTTGGGTGCTCCTGAAGAATGGGGTGGGCAAAACATGCCGAAGATGCTCACGGTTCTGGCGGATGAAATGATCTGGAGCACCAATCCATCTTTTATGCTTTATCCACTACTCACTGTGGGTGCAGGTATGGCCATCAATGACCGCGCCTCACAGGAACAGAAAGAAACTTATTTACCAAAATTCTATACGGGTGAATGGTCGGGCACCATGTGTCTGACTGAACCACATTCCGGCACAGATCTTGGCATTATCAAGACCAAAGCTGAACCGAATGAAGATGGTTCATATAATATTACCGGTACCAAAATTTTTATTACCAGCGGCGAGCATGATCTGAGTGAAAATATCATTCATCTGGTGCTGGCAAAAACTCCGAATGCACCAGCAGGTTCACGTGGTATTTCATTATTTATTGTGCCGAAATTCCTGGTCAATGCAGATGGATCACTGGGTGAGCGTAATGCAGTATCTGCCGGTTCAATCGAACATAAAATGGGAATTAAAGGCTCGGCGACCTGCGTCATGAACTTTGACGGCGCCAAGGGCTATATGGTTGGCAATGAAAATGAAGGTCTGGCCGGCATGTTCGTGATGATGAACTACGAACGTTTATCTATGGGGATTCAGGGCATCGGTGCAGCAGAATTTTCCTACCAGAATGCAGCACAATATGCGACGGATCGTTTACAGGGCCGTGCATCAACTGGTGCAAAATCTCCAGAAAAACCAGCCGATTCAATTCTGGTCCATGGCGATGTACGCCGTATGCTGCTCAATGTACGTGCTAACAATGAAGCTTCACGTGCGTTTGCGGTGTATGTAGGTCAACAACTGGATATTACCAAATACTCAACCGACCCTGAAGCCGTGCGTAAAGCGACTGACCGTGTGGCCTTGTTGACGCCAATCGCCAAAGCTTACTTAACCGACAAGGCACTAGATTCTGCACTGGAAGCACAAATGTGCTTCGGTGGTCATGGTTATATCCGTGAATGGGGCATGGAACAGTGTATTCGTGACCTGCGTATTTCACAGATTTATGAAGGCACCAATGGCGTGCAGGCGATTGACCTGATTGGGCGTAAAACCACCAAATGTAATGGTTCTTATATCGCGGAATATATTGCTGAAATCCGTGAATTTGCACAAAGTCTAGATGATTCATTGACTATTAAAACGGCGACATTAGAGACCTGTCAGCAACTCGAAGACATCACCAAATTCATCGTCGAGCAATCTAAATTGAATCCTGATTTTGCCAATTCGATTGCTGTCGATTATTTACATGCGGTAGGGTTGCTCAGCTTTGTCTATATGTATGCGCGGATTAGCAAAGCCGCTGCAGCCAAAGACGACAGCTACTTCCAGAACAAACTGGTACTGGCCAATTACTATGTGGCCAAAGTACTTCCGGATTTGAGTGCACGAATTCAACGTATTCAGGCCGGTGCGGAACTGGTCATGCAGTTGCCTGAAGACTATTTTACCGCACAGGCTTAAACCGCAATGATTGCGAAGGACCAACACTGTAGAGCTTCGGCTGTGCAGTGTGGATAACAATGATGAAAAAGGATGAAACTAAAATGATCGTAATTGTAGATGCAGTACGTACCGCGATGGGCGGTTTTCAAGGTTCACTTTCAAGCTGTACCGCGCCGGATTTGGGTGCTGTGGCAATTAAAGAAGTGGTGGCACGTGCAGGATTGGCGGCCAATGATATTGATGAAGTGATCATGGGCTGCGTACTGCCAGCCGGTTTAAAACAGGGTCCGGCACGTCAGGCCATGCGTCAGGCAGGTCTACCGGATTCAACTGGTGCGACCACCATCAATAAAATTTGTGGTTCAGGCATGAAAGCCGTGATGCAGGCAGCAGATGCGATCAAGGCCGGTTCAGCAGAGATTGTGGTTGCAGGTGGTATGGAATCGATGTCAAACGCACCCTATTTAATGGACAAGGCACGGGCCGGATTCCGTATGGGGCATGGAAAAGTCATTGATCACATGTTCCAGGAAGGTCTGGAAGATGCGGAAACAGGCCTGTCGATGGGAATTCTTGCTCAGGAAATGGCGGATAAAAAAGGTTATACCCGTGAGCAGCAGGATGACTATGCGATTGGTTCCTTAAATAAAGCCGTGACGGCGGTGCAGCAAGGTTTCTTTAAAGATGAAATCGTACCGGTCACTGTCAGTAGCCGTAAAGGCGATGTGGTGGTGGAACAGGATGAACAGCCTTTAAATGCCAAGGCTGACAAAATTCCAACTCTGCGTCCAGCGTTCAAAAAAGACGGAACCATTACTGCGGCAAATGCCAGTTCAATTTCAGATGGTGCTTCAGCACTGGTGATCACCTCGAGCGAAATTGCTGCACAGCGTAACTTAAAACCGCTAGCTCATATTCTGGCCTATGCCAGCCATTCGCAGCATCCATCAGAATTTACCATTGCACCGGTTGGTGCGATTGAAAAAGTCCTGAAAAAAACCGGTTGGGATGCTCAGGATGTTGACCTTTGGGAAATCAACGAAGCGTTCGCCATGGTGACCATGTTAGCCATTGATGGCTTTAAACTTGATCCAGCAAAAGTGAACATTAATGGTGGTGCTTGTGCGCTTGGTCATCCATTGGGTTCTTCTGGCTCTCGTATTATTGTGACCTTGATTCATGCCTTAAAACGTACTGGCGGCAAGAAAGGGATTGCGTCCTTATGTATCGGTGGTGGTGAAGCGACTACGATTGCTGTGGAACTGATTTAAGCCCATCCTAAATCGTATATTCAGGTAGCAAACTCAATACTGATTCATTGGAGACTTTCTGCTCTTGGTTTGCCAGGAGCAGGGATTCTTTAAATCATATTAATTTTTAAAATACACAATAAAATCCATATTTTCAGACTTTGCTGATCCCATTCCATCTATATTTTTACTATAAAAATTACTTTTTAAATTATTTAAAAACTTTTTCCAGCACATGCCGGTGAATAAATCGTAACTTGTCTTTAACTGCTTCGCTCAGTTTAAAGGGGTAGGCATCTTCCAGACCCATACAACGGTTTAAGGCATTCAGATTAAAGGTCAAGGTAACCCAGTTTTCCAGAATGTGTTCAAAATCCTGTCCACCAATCGGGCATTCTTTAAAATCCATACTGGCCAGATAGCTGCCATTTCCTTCGACACGCATACCACCATAGTAGGCAGTTTCCAGTGTTTCCATCATATGCAGATAATGTGCCCAGGTTTCTGCCCAGTCTTCCCAGGGATGGGCGGTGGCATAAGCACTGATATACTTTTCCTGCCAGTTGATTGGTGCGCCTTCGTTATAATGGCGTTCAAGTGCCTTGCTGTAGTCTTGCCGCTCATCGCCAAAATACTGACGGAATTCATCTAGCAATTCCGGATGCATATGTTGCATGAGCGCAAAATAATAATGGCCGCTTTCATGGCGAAAATGACCTAATAAAGTCCGGTAGTTTTCACCCATATTTACACGTGTAGTTTCCCGATAAACTACATCGGCTTCAATTGCATTTAGGGTAATGACCCCATTGGCATGACCAATTAAAACAGGCTTATCTTCTTGGGGCAGGAGAAAATCAAAACGCAGACCAAATGGATCATCTTCAGACTTTTTAGGGCGTGGCATCATGTTCATGCGCTGGGCCAAATACAGGAATCGACGTTTGGCTTCTTCCAGTCGAAACCAGTAAATCAGGTTTTCGGAATTTTCCAAATCAGGAATGACATGGGTCAACTGACAGGATTCACAAAATTCCTCATCTTCATCGCTGGGAATCATCCAGTTGCATACCTGATAATTTACATAATTGTGACAGGGTTTATAACTGGCATGCTGGTAGTTTTTGGCGATTGGAACCCATCGCTCAGCACTCTGTTTTTCGAATGCGCATAGCTCTTTTTCCGAAGCGATATAACCAATCGGTGACAGACAGTGATCACAAACTGATTTGTAAAAAAACAGCTGTTGCTTGCAGACGGCACATTCAAAATGTTTCATTAAACTCCCTGTAGGGAAACGAACGACCTAAAATGTTTATCGATGATGAACACGAAAAAAGGTTCAGAATGCCTACCTAAATTTCTTCCTGATAAAGAAACATCATAAAAATTTCATTGAAAATTCTATATGGATGAATTGTAAAAAAGGTGTGAATGAATATCCCATCAAAGATAGTTTAATGATTATTGATATTGCTTTAGTTTTTGATTTATAAGAAAATTACCATTATTTAATTATAAAAATTGGTTTAGTATGGCTTTTTCATTTCTTAGTAATTCATTTAGCAATGTTATCATTCAATTAAAAAAATATATTTCTGAAATTAAAGAAAGGACAGATATTGATGAGTGGGAAAAGGAGTTACTAAAAAATTTAGATCCTATAGATCTTTATGATAATGAAAGGCTAAATGAGTTTGAAGAACACTGTATAGAGATCAAAAAAAGAAATGATTTAAGTTTAAAGTTGGTATTTGATAATGAGTATGGGGAATTAGGGCATCATTTTGAATATTCGGATCGAATAAAGCTAGAGTATATAAATTTATTAATCTATGCATATTATAAAGAAGTAATGTTTAGGAAAGATTATAGATACTCTTTTCAAAAATCCTTTTTTGATTTTATTGAAAATAATGCAAATAAATTCAGTCCTGAAGTAAATTATATTTTTTCTTTTATAGATAAATTGCCATTTAAACTGTTAAGTAAAGTTTATTCTAATCCAAATTTTCAAAAAATAATTGAAACTTTAACACCTGATAATTTTTCAAAATATATTGAATATTTAGAGTCTAATCACAGAAATATAGAAAAAATTGATGCTTGGACTAGTACATTTGAATCTAAAAAAAGTGAAGTATCAGAATTAGAAAAGCGTCTTGAAAAAAATAAACAAACTTATGATTTCGTTTTGCTCAATAAAGGTTTTAAAGAGCTTTATGATCAGAAAAAAATAGAGTTAGATAATGCAAAAGGTACTTATAGCTTTGTTGCAGCAATAATGTTTTCTATACCTTTTGTGGAATTAGGTGCATTAATTGGAGCATTTTTCTATTTTGATGGAAAGCTACCTACTGGTATGTGGTTTATTTCTATTCCCTTCATTACTTTAATTTTAATTACGTTATATCTTTTAAAAATTTCTTTACAAGACAAAAGAGCAGTCTAATCTCAAATGATGCAGCTAGAACTTCGCATGGCACTGTGTCAGTTCATCCATAACTATGCTGAAGATTCAGAAAAACTGCATAAGAAAAATGCAGCAGGCTTTGAGAAATTTGAAAATATTATCTTTTCACCGCTAGTTTCATCTGATGACAAGATTCCAACCACCTTTGATGGAATGGAGCAACTTGCCAAATTAGTGAGTGAATTTAGAAAGTAATCCAAACTTTCCGCTATCGGCGAGTATCCTATTTTTAATTAGTCAGCGCTTTTACTAAGGCATAGAATTAATTTACTTTTGAGGTAATAGCGATCAGTAGATGGCATTCAGCTGGATTTTCTTCACTTTAATGGCTGCATTTATGCAGGCTTGGCGTAACGCCTTTCAAAAACAGCTTAGTACCACGGTGGATGTGTGGGGAGTCACCCTGGCACGCTTTATTTTTGGCTTGCCATTTGCTGTGCTGTACCTGAGCAGCCTGTATTATTTCAAGCCGGTTGAAAGTGTGGCTCACTTCACCCCAAAGTTTAGGATCTATGTAGTAATTGCGGGTTGCAGTCAGATTTTAGCTACGGCACTGATGGTGCAACTGTTCAAGCAAAAAAATTATGCCGTTGGAGTGGGGTTGGCGAAAAGCGAAGCCATTTTAGCCGCCATTATCGGCGTGACCTTTTTAGCGGATCATTTGTCATTCCTGGCGTGGATTGGTGTGGCACTAGGCGGATATGCGGTATTTTTATTGAGTAAAGACCAACAGGTCATTGGGTTTTCAGCCAGAACACTGGCTATTGGCATCGGAAGCGGTTTAAGTTTTGCCATTACCTCACTACTGGTACGCGAAGCCAGTTTAGAATTAACCACTTTACCAACCTTGCATCGTGCGGCCTGGGTGTTGTTAATGGTGATCAGTTTTCAGTGCCTGAGTATGCTGCTTTATCTAAGCCTATTCAGCCACCAGACTTTAGTGGCCATGTGGCAGCGTCTGGGCTTAACTTTTAAAGTGAGTGTGTGCAGTTTTATGGCATCACTAGGCTGGTTTACTGCCATGAGCATGATGAGTGTGCCGGTCGTGAAAACCTTAGGACAAATTGAGATTCTGTTTAGTATGCTGATTTCGGCATATTTCTTTAAAGAAAAACTGGCACGTACCGAGCATTGGGGTCTGGGCTTAGTAGTGATTGCAGCGATTTTAGTGATCTGGGCCTGATGTAGAACCAGTTTTTTAAATCTAAGCATAAAAAAGCCACTGATCAACAGTGGCTTTTTCTTTGCCTCTAGTATTTAAGCTGCAATAAATTTCTGAACTGCCTGATTAAAGGCTTCTGGTTGCTCCACATTGGAAATGTGCGAGGCATTGATTTCAAACAGCTGGCTTTGTGAAATTTCAGCTTGCATGGCTTGACCATCTGCAACTGTCGTCACCGGGTCTTGCTGACCGGCCACAATCAGTACCGGCACTGAAATCGTTTTGATCTGTTCACGTAAATCCGCCTTAGCCAAAGCTTCGCAACAACTTGCATAACCTTCCGGGCTGCCAGCTCCAAGGTCGTTTGAAAGTTCTGCAACTATCGCTGCGTTGCTCTGGATAAAGGGATCGGTAAACCAACGTGCTGCTGCTGTCGATGCAATCGGCGCCAGACCTTGTTCACGTACCAGTGCGGCACGTTCCAGCCAGGCCTGTTCCTGACCGATCTTGGCAGCAGTATTGCAGATAATCACGTGGCTAAAACGTTCGGGCTTGTTGATTGCTAACCATTGACCGGTTAAACCACCCATTGAAATACCACAGAATGCAGCTTTTTCAATTTTTAAATGATCAAGTAAGTTTACAACATCCTGACCTAACTGTTCCAAGCTATACGGACCTTGCGGTGCAGATGAAGCCCCATGACCACGAGTGTCATAACACACAACAAAATAATCTTGCTGGAAAAATTTAATTTGTGGTTGCCACATGCTGAATTTGGTGCCTAGTGAGTTAGAAAAAACCAGGGCAGGTTTACTGGCATCACCAAAGGTCTGGTAATTGATCTGGGCATCGTTGGATGTAAATGTTGGCATTGAAATCCCTCCCGACCTCCCTTTAAAAAAGGGAGGAGGTTTATCTTTTTAATAGGTTGTTAGACGCGTTCAATAATCAAAGCGATGCCTTGACCGACACCAATACACATTGAACAAAGACCGTATTTACCACCGGTTTGTTCAAGCTGGTTGAGTGCAGTGGTCACTAAGCGTGCGCCAGATGCACCCAGTGGATGACCTAAAGCAATTGCACCGCCATTTGGATTGACTTTCTCTGAACCGTCTTCAATACCTAAGTCACGTGTACAAGCCAAAGCTTGTGCTGCAAAGGCTTCATTCAACTCGATCACGTCCATCTGTTCAATAGTCAAACCTGTTTGTGCCAACAGTTTCTTAATGGCAGGTGCTGGACCAAAGCCCATGATACGTGGTTCAACACCAACGACGGTTGAACCAATAATTTTGGCACGTGGTTTCAAGCCGTGTTGAGCAACCGCTTCATCAGAAGCAATCAGTAGAGCAGCCGCACCATCGTTAATACCAGATGCATTACCCGCCGTTACCGTACCGTCTGCTTTTACCACAGGTTTCAGTTTTGCCAACGCTTCTGCAGTGGTAGACGCACGTGGATGTTCATCTTTATCCACGACCACCGGATTGCCTTTACGTTGTGGAATCACCACCGGAATGATTTCTTTATCAAAGAAACCTTTGGCTTGCGCTGCAGCTGTACGTTGTTGGCTGGTCAAGGCAAATTTGTCCTGATCGACACGGTTGATCCCGAACTGTTCAGCGACATTTTCTGCCGTTTGCGGCATGGTTTCTACGCCGTACATTTCTTTTAGTTTCGGATTGATAAAACGCCAGCCCATGGTGGTGTCTTCAATCTTCTGGCTACGGCCATACGCCGTTTCTGACTTGCCCATCACGAATGGAGCACGCGACATGCTTTCTACACCACCGGCAATAATCAGATGGGCTTCACCGGCTTTAATCGCACGTGCTGCCATTGCAACTGCATCCATCGATGAACCACATAGGCGGTTCACGGTCGTCGCTGGCACCTGGTAAGGCACACCTGCAAGCAGTGAAGACATACGACCGACGTTACGGTTGTCTTCACCGGCCTGGTTGGCACAGCCATAGATCACGTCATCGACCTGTTCCCAGTTTACCGATGGATTACGTTCCATCAAGGCTTTGATTGGTACAGCACCTAAATCATCTGCACGGACAGGCGCGAGGCCGCCGGCATAACGACCGAATGGAGTGCGGATGGCATCGATAATATATGCATTTTTCATTTATTGAATCCTTTTACCTCCCTTAATCCCTCCTGAACGGAGGGAGACTTACCCGGACTCAAAAAGCTTTGAGTTTCGATATAAAGTCTCCCTTTCTTGCACATCAACTTAAAGTAACGCTTAAGTCTTACTCAGGAGGATGAGGGGGATTTTAAATTTCTTTAAAGCGTCTTAACCTTGAGTCGCATCAATCAGTTTGGCACCAGTCATTGATTGCAATTCTTCAAATGACAGACCTTCGACTTTTTCAATCACTTTCATCCCTTCAGGCGTGACATCAATCACGCATAGGTCGGTATAGATACGGTCGACACATTTCAGGCCTGTAGCCGGATAAGACAGTTCAGCCACAATTTTTGGCTCACCTTTTTTGGTCACATGATCTGTGGTAATAAAGACTTTCTTGGCACCCACAGCCAGATCCATCGCACCGCCGACTGCTGGAATTGCATCTGGAGCACCAGTATGCCAGTTGGCCAGATCGCCATTTTCAGCGACCTGGAATGCACCTAATACAGCGATGTCTAAGTGACCGCCACGCATCATCGCGAATGAATCACCGTGATGGAAGAAAGAACCACCTTCAAGTAGGGTGACGAATTCTTTACCGGCATTGATCAGCTCAGGATCGCGGTCTTCTTCAGCAGGAGGAGGACCGAAAGCCAACAGGCCATTTTCAGAATGCAGGAATACGTCTTTATCGCTTGGCAGGTAGCTTGAAATCTTGGTCGGTAAACCAATACCGAGGTTTACATAGGCACCATCAGGAATGTCTTGTGCCACACGTTCAGCGATCTGGTCACGGGTCAGTTTGCTATAGCTCATTATTTATCTCCGATGCCAATTATTGTGCAGGTTTAACTTGAACAACGTGTTGAACAAAAATTCCCGGGGTGATGATGTGTTCCGGATCCAGTGCACCCAGTTCAACCACTTCAGAAACTTGAGCAATCGTCACATCAGCCGCCATCGCCATGATCGGGCCAAAGTTACGCGCAGATTTACGGTAGACCAGATTGCCCCAACGATCGCCTTTAGAAGCTTTAATTAAAGCAAAGTCAGCTTTAATCGGATTTTCCAGGACAAAATCTTTGCCTTCATAGTTCAAGGTTGGTTTGCCTTCAGCCAGCAAGGTACCAAAACCGGTTGGGGTATAGATTGGACCTAAGCCTATACCTGCTGCCTGAATACGGCAAGCCAGATTACCTTGCGGCACCAGTTCCAGCTCAATTTTTCCAGCACGATAAAGTTCGTCAAAGACCCAGGAATCAGACTGGCGTGGGAAAGAGCAAATGATTTTACGAACAGCGCCAGCTTTAAGCAGTTTTGCCAGACCATAATCGCCATTACCGGCATTGTTGTTGACAATAATCAGGTCTTTAATACCCAATTCGATCAGACCATCAATCAGTTCAGCAGGCTGACCCGCTGTACCGAAACCACCGATCATAATGGTAGAACCGTCCTTGATCTGGGAGAGTGCTTCTTTCAATGATAATGAACTTTTATCTATCATAATCTGGTCCTTACATATCCTAAACTGATGGATCTCTTTAAACTCGTTTTGAATCTGATGCTGTAACCGGAACTGCGTTACGGTCTTTCTGTGACAGCAGAAAATGTGCTACCAGGCCAATGCAAATTCCCCAAAAGACTGAACTCAGCCCCAAGAAATGCATGCCGGAAGCAGTCGCTAAAAAGGTGATCAGTGCTGCATCACGTTGCGACTCTTTGCCCATAGCCACGGAAATGTTGGTGGCAATCGCACCCAGTAATGCCAGTCCTGCCAAAGCCGCAATTAATTCCTTCGGCATCAGGCTAAACAGCATGACAATGCTGCCGGCAAATAAGCCGCCTAAAATATAAAAAAGCCCATTCGCCACACCAGCGATATAACGCTTTTCTTTCAGCTCGTGGGCATCTTTCCCCAGACACAAAGCAGCTGTGATCGAGGCCAAGACAATCGTGATACCCCCTACACAGGCCACTGCAAGCGAGGCAATACTGGTTGCACTAATAATTGGCTTGGCGGGCATGTCATAACCACTGAGTTTGATAATCGCCATTCCCGGTAAAAACTGGCCAGACAGGCTGACCAGAATCAGGGGGAGGGCCAGATTCAGGGTTGAACTCCAGGTCCATTCTGGTGCAATAAATTGCGGAATCGCCAGACTAAAATCTGCTGTGACCGGGTTAATCTTACCCAATAACATGCTTAAAACCACACCCGCAACCAGCACCCAGACCATGGCATAACGTGGACTGAAACGCTTGGCCAGCAAAAATACCGCCAGCATGCCAAAGACGATATAGGGCATGGTATCGGTCGCGGTAAACAACCCTAAACCAAACTGCAGTAAAATCCCCGCCATCATTCCGGCAGCGACTTCCTGGGGAATCCAGGACAGCAATTTGTCGAAATAACCGGTAATCCCAATAAAAAAAATCACCACGGCAGAGGTGATATAGGCAGCAACCGCTTCATTGAGCGAAATATCAGGAAACAGCGTGACTAATAAAGCCGTTCCGGGTGCAGACCAGGCGGTGACGACAGGTATTTTGTATTTAATCGATAAAAAGATACCTGCGAGTGCAGCACCAATAGAAATTCCCCAAATCCATGAAATCATCATGTCCGGGGAAACCTGGGCTTGCTGCGCCGCCTGGAAAAAAATGATCAGTGGCCCTGAATAGGAAATCAGCACTGCTAAGAATCCTGCAACAGTTGCTGAAATTGACCAATCATTTTTTAATGTCTGAAACAGGGTATTCATTGGTGATGTGCCTCCTTGCGTCGAACCATGAGCCTGTTAAAAATCGTGATGATCAGGATTAGCCCTGATCACCACCACCGACCGGTACTACTGTACCTGTCATATAAGATGATTCATCCGAAGCCAAGAATACAATTGCATTCACTTGCTCCTGAATCGTACCGTAGCGTCCCATGAAAGTACGGTCAATGGTCTGATCAACCACTTGCTGCATCCATTGTTTTTCAGATTCAGTCAGTGGATTGGCATTGCGCGGTACTTTACGTGGTGGTGCTTCAGTACCACCTGTCGCGATTGCATTGACACGGATTCCGTCTTTAGCATGTTCAAAGGCAAGGGAAGCGGTCAGGCCGTTCACACCACCTTTGGATGCCGAATATGGCACACGGTTAATGCCGCGTGTCGCAATAGAAGACACGTTTACAATAGTACCTTTCTGATTTTTAATCATTTCCAGAAGTACTGCACGGCAGCACCACAAGGTCGGGAACAATGAACGGTTCACTTCCTTGATAATTTCCTCTTCAGAAAATTCCTCGAAAGGTTTCATCCAAATCGCGCCACCGACGTTGTTGATGAGCACATCGACACGACCATAGGTTTCTAGCGCTTTTTCAATGACTGATTGAGCACCAGCAAACGTTTCCAGATTGGCTTTGACCGTAATCGCATCACCGCCAGTCGCTTCAATTTCCGCCAGAACTTCTTCTACATAAGGGGAAAGGTCAGCCATGACGACTTGGGCACCTTCGCTCGCCACTTGCAGCGCGACACCGCGACCGATGCCTTGCGCGGCACCCGTCACGATTACAACTTTATTTTCAAATCTTTGACGGTTAGACATTGAACAAATTCCCTCTATTAGTTGGCAGAGAATTTTTCAAACAGGAAGCTTGCAGGTTTAACGCCTTCAGCATCTAACCAGCCGCGAACCGCTTCTACCATTGGTACTGGACCACACAGGTAGACATCTACATCACCGTCATTTAGCCATTCGTTTTCGATATGACCGGTGACATAGCCTTTACGCTCATGTGCAGATTCTGGGTTAGCAACCACTGTGCGGTATTCGAACCACGGGAATTTTTCTTGCAGTTCGTTCAGTTTTTCAATCGCTACCAAGTCGAAATCATTGGTCACACCAAATACTAAACGCACTGGATGCTCTGAACCTTTTTCTTCCAGCACTTGCAGCATCGACATGAATGGTGCGATACCTGTACCACCAGCCAGCATCAAGACAGGGCGGGTCACAGGGCGCAGGTAGAAGCTACCAAATGGACCGGTAAAGGTCATTTTGTCGCCAGCTTGGGCATTGGCACTCAAGAACTCACTCATTTTACCGTTTGGCACGTTACGTACCACAAAGCCGGTTAAACGGTTGCCTGGTTTAGAGCTGAATGAATAAGAACGGGTTTCAGTTGTACCTGGAATACCCACGTTCACATATTGACCCGCAAGGAAGTGAATGTCTGGTTGACCTTCATCTAACTGAATATCAAAGGTAATGGTCGAGTCAGACAGGTTTTCGACACGAGCCAAAGTACCCTGGAATGCGTGAATTTCAGTTTTACACACTTCCGAAGAGGCCTGAATCTGAAATACGGCGTCTGAGGTTGGTTTACATTGGCAAGCAAGAATGTAGCCTTCAGCCGCTTCTTCAGGCGTTAATGCATCTTCAATATAAGTTTCTTCAGGCATGTCAAATGAACCTGATTCACAAAACGCACGACACGTTCCACAAGCACCATCACGGCAGTCCAAAGGAATATTGATCTTTTGACGGTAGGCTGCATCTGACAGTGTTTCACCATCTGAAACAGAAATAAAACGTGTAACGCCATCTTCAAATTGAAGTGCAACATTGTGGTTTGACATGGCTGAATATCCTATATAAATCTTTGTAACTGAGCCTTTCAGCCAATTTTCCATCTGACCGAAAGGCATAACCTGGCTGTATAAACAGTCTTAGAGGTGATAAATGTCGATAACCTGGTTGATGTAATCATTTTTCAGTACCACGTATTTGCTTAAAATTTGTGGTTTATCGCCTGAGAAATCAATTTCATAACGAGACATACCGAAGTAGCTGTAACTTGTTTTGTAACGGAAGCTCAAAGTATTCCAGTTAAAACGTACAGTCACTTTGTCGCCATCACGTTCAACAATTTCAATATTGCTAAGGTTATGGCAGGTACGTGTATCCGGCATGGTTGCAGATGAACGTTCAGTCTTGATCCGGAACACGCGATCTTCTAAACCTTGACGGTCTGGATAGTAAATCAACGAGATTTCAGACTGCGGATCTGTGGTCAGCTTGTCATCATCATCCCAAGCTGGCATCCAGAAAGATGCAGTAGGAGCATAACAAGTTAACCAGTCATCCCATTGTTCATCATCTAAAAAGCGGGCTTCTTGATACAGGAACTGAGCAATATTTTCTAAAGTGATGTCGCTCATGCGTTTTCTCCTTCAGTGGATGCTGCAATTTCTTTCTCAGTCGCAATACCTTTTTTGATCAATTCTAACCAGTACTGGTGCTGAGACAGGTATAAACCTTCATCTTCAGTTTTAATACCAGACAGTTTTGGTTTTAAACCGATTTCATTGGCAGCATCATCCGGACCTTGAATCCAATGTTTAGAACCACGGCACATGTCGTTCCATTCCAGCGCGATACCGGCATAACCTGCCTGACAAGCACGGAATTCTTCAAGATCGTCTGGTGTCGCCATACCTGAAGCGTTAAAGAAATCTTCATACTGACGGATACGACGGGTACGCGCTTCTGGCTCTTCGCCTACAGGTGCGATACAGTAGATCGTCACTTCAGTCTTATCGACAGAAATCGGGCGCAGGACACGAATTTGTGAACCAAACTGATCCATGAAGTAAACGTTTGGATAGATACACAGGTTACGTGAACGTTCGATCATCCACTTCGCCATGGCTTCACCATATTGCTCGGTGTATTCGTCTTTTTTGGCAAAGTTTGGACGGTCTTCAGGATTGCCCCATTGAGTCCAAAGCAGCATGTGGCCATTTTCGAAACCGTAAGAACCGCCACCTTGTTTGCCCCAAGATCCGGCACTCATTGCGCGAACATTATCACCCGCCTGTTTTTCTTTACGTTGCTGAGTCGTTGCAGCATAGTTCCAGTGTACAGCAGACACGTGATAACCATCAGCACCGTTTTCAGCAGTCAACTTCCAGTTACCTTCATAGGTATAAGTCGAAGAACCACGTAAAACTTCCAGACCTTGCTCAGACTGATCCACGATCATGTCAATGATTTTAGTCGCTTCACCCAGGTATTCTTCCAGAGAAGGAACATCCGGATTCAAGCTACCGAACAGGAAACCTTTATAGTTTTCAAAACGGGCAACCTTTTTCAGGTCATGTGAACCGTCTTTGTTAAAGCAGTCTGAATAACCCGCTTCAGCCGGATCTTTGACTTTTAATAACTTACCTGAGTTATTAAACGTCCAGCCATGGAATGGGCAAGTATAAGTTGCTTTATTGCCTTTCTTGTTACGGCACAATTGTGCACCGCGATGCGAACAGGCATTGATCATGGCATTCAGTTCACCTTGACGGTTACGTGCAATGATGATCGGCTGACGACCCATATAGGTAGTATAGAAGTCGTTATTGTTTGGAATCTGGCTTTCATGTGCTAGATAAACCCAGTTGCCTTCAAAGATGTATTTCATCTCAAGGTCAAACAGGGCCTGGTCTGTAAATACTGAACGGTGCAGTTTAAATTCACCAGATTCAAAATCATCCACCAGTAGTTCGTCAATGCGGTCTAAATGGCTGGTGTTAATTACGGGAATACGAGGCATGTCCTTTCTCCGACTTTCCAAGGGGGAAGTCAGCGGGATATATCTCAAGGCATATCCCGCTTCTTAATGTATTAAGCGCTAGCGCGGCGACGATCAACTTCAGTAGAAGGTGCGTCTTGTTTCTCTTTCACAAGTTCAATATCAAATTGAATATGTTTGAAAGGACCTTTCAGACCACGTTTTGCAATTTCAGCTTCATCAGTCACGTCAACCGCAGTTGCCACCAGGCCTTCACGAGTAGCGAATGCGAAGTCATCCCACAGGTATTGGTCGCCTTCAATGTTGAATTGAGTAGTCAGCTTGCGGTAACCCGGTGCAGATACGAAGTAATGTACGTGCGATGGACGGTTACCATGACGGCCTAATTTGTCCAGTACAAACTGAGTTGTACCTTCTGGAGGGCAGCCATAACCCACTGGCATTGTAGTCAATGCAGTATATTGACCATCGGCAGCGGTAATGATGCTGCGACGCAAGTTAAAGTCAGACTGTGACTTGTCAAAGAATGAGTAGTTACCCAGGCTGTTTGCATGCCAGATTTCAACTTTGGCACCTTCAACACGGTTGCCGTCAGTATCCGTCACTGTACCTTCAATGATTAAAGTCGGGATTTTGCCTTCTTCAGAACCATCATCCATACGCGCAAAGCTTACAGTTTCAGGTGCGCCAGCGACATAAAGTGGGCCTTCAATCGTACGTGGCGTACCGCCAGTAATACCTGCTTTAGCATCCGCTTCATCAGCACGTAAGTCTAGGTAGTGTTCCAGACCCAAACCTGCAGCCAGTAGGCCCAATTCATTGGCTTGACCGGCATCGGTAAAGTATTCCAGACCTTTCCACAGTTCTGACTGAGAAATATCAAGATCTTCGATCGCCTGGAAAAGGTCACCTAGTAGGCGCACAACGATTTGCTGGACACGTTCGTCTACAGGACCTGTGGCTGTATCCACGTTCATTTGTTTAACTAATGCATCAATTTGTTGACGGTTCATACTATTGCTCCTTAAGTATGTCTGTTTATTGGTGGCTGTTGTTTCAATCCTTATGGCTGAAACTTGGCTGCCACAGTCCTTTGTTAATTACCCTCTGAATACCCTCATCGGATGTGTTCAGATTTGACCGACCTGGCATGTTCCAGGTCTCGGTCATTGTGATCAGGTGTCATCTTCCCGGATTGAAGAAGGGTGGCGGTTTAGTGCCATGATTTCGATATCCATATATGGATACAGTGGTAAGCCCTGCAAAATGTTGTGCAGCTCTTCGTTACTTTCCACATCAAAAATACTGATGTTTGAGTACTGGCCCGTGATGCGCCAGATATGACGCCATTTGCCTTGACGCTGCAATTCCTGTGAATAAGCCTTTTCAACAGCCTTAATTTCGTTTGCCTGTTCAACTGGCAGATCACGTGGAATGTTTACATCCATACGTACGTGGAAAAGCATGGGTTTCTCCTAATTACTGACGACGCAAGTTGTCAATCTTGTTTTCATCCAACTCAATCCCCAGACCTGGTCCTTTCGGAATCTCAAGTTCAAAGTTTTGATAGTTGAGTGGGGTTTTCAAAATATCTTCAGTCAGCAGTAGAGGACCAAACAGCTCGGTACCGAACGCCAGACTTTCAAAAGTAGAGAACACATGTGCCGAAGCAATCGTGCCCACCGGGCCTTCCAGCATGGTGCCGCCATACAGGTCAATACCTGCAAGTTTGGCAATCTTGCCTACTTCACAGCCTTCAATCAGGCCACCCGACTGAGCAACTTTGACTGCAAAAACAGATGAACCGTTTTGTTTGGCAATCTCATACGCTGAGTGCGGGCCCATTAGCGATTCGTCTGCCATGATGGCAACATCAAAACGTCGGGTCAGACGGCGCATGGCATCCAGGTTATCAATTGCACATGGCTGTTCAATCAGATCAACACCGCCATCTTGCAATAACTGAATGCCTTTAATCGCTTCCAGTTCTGACCAGGCACGGTTCACGTCCACACGGATCGAAACGTCTTTGCCTAAGGCTTTCTTAATTGCCAGCACATGTTCGACATCTTCTTCTACCGGACGCGAACCGATTTTGAGTTTGAAAATGTTGTGACGTTTTGCCGCAACCATTTTCTCTGCTTCAGCAATATCTTTTTCGGTATTGCCAGAAGCCAATACCCAAAGAACTGGAATACTGTCACGTAAGCGGCCACCGAGGACTTCGCTTAATGGCAAACCTAAACGTTGTGCCTGAATGTCTAAAAGTGCAGTCTGAATCGCACATTTAGCAAAACGGTTACCATTAATATTCTTTTTGATTGCTTGTAATGTCTGTGCAACATTTAAACCAGATAATGTTTTTAAAAGAGGCGCAAAATAAGTTTCAATATTAACTTTTACGCTTTCCGGGCTTTCATCACCATAACCTAAGCCACCGATAGTTGTTGCTTCACCCCAACCGATGCAACCATCTTCAGTGGTGATTTTGACCAATACCAGGGTCTGGGTTTGCATCGTCGCCACTGCCATCTTGTGAGGGCGAATGGTTGGGATTTCTACCAGCAAGGTTTCAACTGACTTATACATAATACGGGTTCACATTCTTGCTTTAATGCTTTGACTTGATATACCTTAAAAGAATAATGTTGATTGGTCTAAGATCAATTTTGCATTTTTTTATACTTTAAAGGTATCCTAGATCATGGAACTCAGACATTTGCGTTACTTCGTTGCCGTCGTCGAAGAACAAAGTTTTACCAAAGCGGCAGAAAAACTGTTTATTGCTCAGCCACCTTTAAGCAGACAGATACAAAATCTGGAACAGGAACTGGATATTCAGCTCTTTGAAAGAGGGAGTAGACCGCTTAAGACCACAGAAGCAGGTCAATTCTTCTATCAGCATGCGGTTAAACTTTTGTCTAATGCGGAAGAAATCAAATCGATGACCAAGCGGATTGGTATCGCGGATCGCACCATTAGCATTGGTTTTGTCGGCTCTTTATTGTTCGGCTTGCTGTCGCGTATTGTGTTTCTATTTAAGCAGCAACATCCCCAGCTCAAAATTGAGATGGTTGAAATGAATACTTCAGAGCAGATTCAGGCACTTAAAGAAGGGCGGATTGATGTCGGTTTTGGACGCTTGAGGATTTCAGATCCGGCAGTGAAACGGGTGTTGCTGCGTGAAGAACGGCTGATGGTTGCGGCACATTCCAGCCATTTTCTTTCGCAACGAGATGGCGTGAACTTGGCTGAACTGGTGGATCAGCCACTCTTTTTATACCCGAATAATGGTAAGGCTAATTTTTCTACCCAGGTACGCGGTATATTTTCCGAGTATGGACTGGAACCGAAAAATATCCGTGCAGTCAGTGAATTGCAACTGGCACTGGGTTTTGTCGCTGCTGGAGAGGGTGTTTGTATCGTGCCGGAAAGTGCACAAAACATTAAATTGGCCCATCTCAACTTTGTACCTCTAGCAGATGCTTTTGCGGTGAGCCCTGTCTTTATGGCCATGCGCAATATGGATGAAAGTGAATACATCCGTTACCTGTTTGATGCTGTGTATCAAGTCTATGATCTTGAAGCTCTAAAATACGATCGATCGGTATTTTAATCGCTAAAAATCGTGTGAATGATATAGCACCAAAAACCGATGAGGAGGCTATAAAAACAAGCAGTTTTTAAAAACATCATGATTGAATAATATATTTATTAATTAATTGAATAGTTTAATTTGACCCAGACCTTATAGGTATAAAGCCATGCCTATTCAGTTTTAGACATTTTTTCCTATTTTCTGCATTGTGAGCAGCATAAGTTGAACTTCACAATTAGGAGGTGGAGATGTCTACAAATAAAGTGAATATAAATACGCTGATTGATGAAGCGAAATTCACACCCTTTCATTGGGGCGTTTTGATCTGGTGTTTGCTGATTATTATCTTTGACGGTTATGACCTGGTCATCTATGGGGTGGCATTGCCGCTGCTGATGCAAGAATGGTCGTTAAGTGCAGTGCAAGCTGGAATGCTGGCCAGTACAGCCTTATTCGGAATGATGTTTGGTGCCATGAGTTTCGGTACTTTATCCGATAAACTCGGCCGTAAAAAAACCATCATGATCTGTGTGGCTATTTTTAGCGGCTTCACATTCATTGGTGCCTTTGCCACATCACCAATCGAATTTGGAATCTTGCGTTTCTTGGCCGGTTTGGGTATTGGCGGGGTCATGCCTAACGTGGTCGCTTTGATGACCGAGTATGCACCTAAACGTATCCGCAGCACCTTGGTTGCGTTGATGTTTAGTGGTTATGCCATTGGCGGGATGACTTCTGCGCTACTCGGTGCATGGTTGGTGCCGCAATTTGGCTGGAAAATCATGTTCCTGCTTGCCGGCATTCCATTGCTCATCTTGCCGATTCTATGGAAATATCTGCCAGAATCCCTGATGTACCTGACGAACAAACAACAGACGGCCAAAGCACACGATATTATTCAAAAGATCTCTCCGACACAGGTCATCACCAGTGACACCCAGTTTGTACTGAATGAAGTACAAAAAGGGGATGAGGCACCATTAAAAGCACTCTTTCAACAAGGCCGTAGCTTCAGTACCTTTATGTTCTGGCTGGCATTCTTTATGTGCCTGTTGATGGTCTACGCCTTGGGTAGCTGGTTGCCAAAACTGATGATTCAGGCAGGTTACTCGCTGGGTGCAAGTATGATCTTCCTGTTCGCCCTGAATATTGGTGGAATGGTGGGTGCCATTGGTGGTGGATATCTCGCAGATAAATTCCATATCAAAAAAGTGCTGACTATCATGTTCTTATGCGGTGCCATTGCATTGATTCTGCTTGGCTTTAACAGTCCGCAATTCGTGCTGTATACCTTGATTGCTGTGGCAGGTGCTGCAACGATTGGCTCACAAATTCTGCTCTATACCTTCGTGGCGCAGTATTATCCATCGACGGTACGTTCTACCGGTATGGGCTGGGCATCAGGTATTGGACGTATTGGTGCGATTGTGGGGCCGGTACTCACTGGTGCTTTATTAACCATGAATTTACCACATCAAATGAACTTCTTTGCAATTGCGATTCCTGGCGTAATCGCTGCGCTGGCAATTTTCCTGGTGAACTTAAAAACTTCCGTAGATGGCCAAGCCCTTGCAACACCTGATGTGAAGCCGAATCCATTGGCAAAAGAAGCGACACATTAAGTTAGATTTCAATCAATAAAGATAATATTCCCAATGATATAGATCGCCATCGTAACGGGTGGTGATCTGTTGCTAGAATCGAAACGCATAATAAAAAGCGAGTTTAGGATGAACACGACACAATTATTTAATCAATCAACAATCATATTTAAGCGCACAGTTCTGATGAGCATGATGGCAATGAGTTTAGGGGGCATCAGCTTGTCGACTCAAGCACAAACCTCAGCTCAGTCGAATCAGCAGGAAATTGAACAACTGCGCCAGGAAGTTCAGGCTCTACGCGCACTGGTTGAGCAACAGCAAAGACAAACGGCTGTGGTCACTGCACATGTTGCAGCAACACCTGCTCCAGCAAGCAAACCCGTCATGAAAATTGCCAGTGGTGCCGAATTTAATCTTTATGGAAATATTCGTGCCGATGCCTCTTATCAGGCTGAAGGTGGTTCAGCAGCACGTATGTATAACCAGATTAATGCTGTACCTTTAGAAGGTGTCGGTGAGCGTAGTGATGAATTTAAATCTACTCTGGCTGCAACCCGTTTAGGCATGGATTTTAAAGCACCAGTCGGTGCTGGAGATAAAGCTTTAAGCGGTAAAGTTGAAGTGGATTTTCTGGGCGGCGCAAGCTTTGATAATTTGCGTATCCGTCATGCTTATATCAGCTATGCCAACTGGTTGATCGGTCAAACCTGGTCGAACTTTGCGGTGCCAGATTATATTCCAGAAACTGTAGATGCATTGGTTTACGCTGGCGGTTCAATTAAACGGACACCACAAGTTCGTTATACCAGCACAATCAGTCCTGAAACCAATCTGGTATTTGCAGTAGAAGATCCTAAAGATGCAACCATTACTGGTATTAAACAACGTCTACCTGCTTTAACAGCACGTTTAAATCATAAATTTGCTGATAATCTTACAGTCAGTGCCCGTGCGATGGGGAATGAAAAGCGTGTCAATGAAGATGAAAAAATGGCATGGGGTGTAGGTTTAGGTGCCAAGTATGATATTGTACCGGGTACAACGCTCAAAGCTGACTATTACCATGTTAAAGGCGATAGCAGCTTTGTGTCTTATGCAAATACGGGTGTGATTACCGCTGCAAATGGCGATTTATTACAAAGCGAATTTGATTCAATTTCAGTTGGCCTGACTCAGCAGTTTAATGACAAATTGCGCGGTACCTTGGGTTATGGCTATATGAATTTTGATGAAGATCAGGCTTATATCAATGCAGTCACTGACAAGACCAAAGCCAATAAAGACTTATGGCAAGCTTGGGCTAACGTGTTCTATAGTCCAACCAAGCCTTTAAGTTTCGGTCTCGAATATGTCTATGGTGAACGTGAAGCTTTGGCTGCTGCTACACCAAATGGCAGCACTACAGGTGAAGATAACCGTATTAATGCGGTTGCTATTTACAACTTCTAAGACTCCTTTCATAAGAAAGTCTGATCTGTAACAGAAGCGTGGATGAATTAATCCGCGCTTTTGCTATTTTGAAGAATGGTTTCTGTCAGCAGATTGACTGCATTTTCAATATTGGCTGTCCATTCAAACGAACAATTCAGCCGAATATAATGTTGGCTGGTAGGCTCAGGCTTAAACAGCAGTGCAGGGGCAACTGAAATATGTTGTTGAAGCAATTGTTCATAGAGCTGCTGGGCATCAACTTCTTTAGGTAATTCAATCCAGAGAAAATAACCACTGGAATAATAATAAATTTCACAGATGCTTCCCAAACGTGCTTTGAGTTCCTGATAAAATTTCTTTTTATATTTTTCCAGATGCTGCCTTAAATGCCGCAAATGTTTTTCATAATGATGATGTGAAATAAATTCGACCAGCGCATTTTGAAGTAAGGGACTGACTGTTAAAGTGCTCATGAGCTGTAAGTGCTGAATGGCATCGGAAAATGGGCCGGCATACACCCAACCGACGCGTGCACCCATCCCCAGCGTTTTCGAAAATGAGGCGCAGTGCAAAACCATCTGATGCCGATCAAAATATTTAACGGGTAGCGGTTTGGATGAACCATAATTTAATTCCTGATAAACATCATCTTCGATTAAATACACCTGATATTCATACAAGAGTTCCGCAATTCTTTGTTTGATTTCAGAACTGACGGTAAAGCCAATCGGATTATGGGCATTCAGCATCAGCCAGCACACCTTGATCGGATACTGTTTTAAAGCCTGTTCAAATGATTCCAGATCAAAGCCAAACTGTGGATGTTCCGGAATCGTAATCACCTGTAATCCCAGACGCTCGGCTGCCTGCCAGGCACCATAAAATATGGTTTGCTGTAGCAGAATAAAATCACCGGGTTGGGTTAAGGCCTGTAAAGACAGATTCAATGCTTCTAGTGCACCGGATGTAATGACAATGTCATCTTGATTGCAGGTAACTCCTTGTAATTGATAACGGTTGGCAATCAGTTGCCGCAAGTTCTGATTGCCGGGCGGCATATGATTCTGGTTGTTATAACTGCTTTTTCTTTTGGCCTGCTGCGCCAGAATCTGCATAAATTTGGCGTTATATAACAGCTCTGCATTGGGAAAGGCAGAACCAAAAGGCACAATCTCTGCTGACTGAGTCGATTTTAAATAATTAAATACCACCGAATTGATTTGAATTTTAGGATTTAAACCAATCTGGGCGGACTGTTTGCTATTGAGCAGAGCTTGAGTGTGTTCTGCAACGTAATAACCCGATTTGTCTTTGGCATAGACCAGACCTTGTGCTTCAAGTTCCTGGTAAGCATTGAGTACCGTCATCAGGCTATAACCAGATAATTGGGTCTGTTCGCGAAGTGAAGGCAATTTTTCATGTGCCTTCCATACACCGTTTTCAATCATCTGACGGATATTCTGTGCCAGTTTTTCAGACTTATACATACACTTTCTTGAACTAAAACTGTTCTAGTTATTTTGATTTATAGCACATTTTAAGGTACTTAATATAACAAAAGGGAGGAAGAGGAGTGTTGTCATTCTATTTTTTAAGCTTGAGTCTTGATGCACGACAATTAAAGTGAAAATCAGATCTCAGATTTTCTGTGTAAATTTTATCTCTACGTAAATCGTATTCCCATTTTTATACGCCTCAGTCACTTGGCTTAATTTGTCACAATTCGATACTTACAAAGTTAGATTTCCTTGCTAAATTCGATCCACATGATGATAAAAAGTAAGTTACGGTTTCAGATCGAGCCATCATGCAACTATAACAACGATACGCAAATACGGACCAATAACAAGCACAAAGGAGTGGAGAATGCTCGGAAATATGATGTTTCAGCCTTTACTGATCAGCAGCATGATTGAACATGCAGGACGCTATCATGCCGATACCGAGGTAATTTCCAAAAATACCGATACCACTATTACAGTGACCAATTGGGGAGAAATTCATCAAAACTCGAAACGTTTTGCCAATGCATTACAACAACTCGGCTTGGCGCAGGGAGATCGGGTCGCGACCATTGCCTGGAATAATCATCGCCATTTAGAGTCCTGGTATGCCATTTCTGGCAGCGGCTTAGTCTGTCATACCATTAACCCGCGCTTATTTCCGGAACAGCTGATTTTTATTATGAATGATGCTGCGGATCGCGTGGTGCTGTTCGATAAAACATTTGTCCCTTTAATTAAAGCCGTGAAAGCGCTGTTGAGCTCAGTCGAGCATTTTATCTGTCTGGATGCAGCTGATCCGGCAGTTAGAGAAGCGATTCCAGAAGTACAATTTTATGATGATCTGATTGCCGGCCAAAATGCAGAATTTGAGTGGCCAACACTTGATGAAAACTCGGCAAGCTCTCTGTGTTATACATCAGGAACCACGGGAAATCCCAAAGGTGTGCTATTTAGCCATCGATCTACGGTATTACATAGCTATGCCATCATTTTACCTGACTCATTAAATGTCTCGGCTGCCGACATTATGTTGCCTGTGGTGCCGATGTTCCATGTAAATGCGTGGGGCACTCCGTATGCCGCTGCAATGGTCGGATGCACTTTGGTTCTTCCTGGACCGGGTCTGGATGGCACCAGTCTGGTTAACCTGATTGATACTTATCAGGTTTCGGTAGCACTTGGCGTACCGACCATCTGGCAAGGTTTGATTGCAGCCGCAAATCAGTTAGGTTCCAAACTGGAAAGCCTAAAACGGAATGTAGTGGGTGGATCTGCATGTCCACCGGCCATGCTAAGAGCGTTCAAAGAACAGTTTAATTGTGAAACGATCCATGCTTGGGGCATGACGGAAATTAGTCCATTGGGTACAGCGAATCAGCTCAAGACCAAACATTTGCATCTCTCTGATGAAGAAAAATTACAGATTCGGCTGTCCCAAGGCCGTCCGCCATTCGGGGTTGACCTACGTTTGACTGATGCAGAAAAAGGGACGCATGAAATTGAACGTGATGGACAGACCACAGGAAATTTACAGGTCAAAGGGCATTGGGTCATCAGCCATTATTTCGGCAAGGAAGAGTCTGCACTGACTGATGATGGCTGGTTTGATACCGGCGATATTGCTACGCTGGATCAGGATGGCTTTATGAAACTCAGTGATCGTTCTAAAGATCTAATCAAGTCTGGCGGAGAATGGATTTCATCGGTGGAGCTGGAAAATATTGCCATGGGACATCCGGAAATTGCGATGGCTGCCGTGATTGCCGCCCAGCATCCTAAATGGGATGAGCGCCCGGTATTGATTGCCATTAAAAAACCGGACAGCCAGCTAAGTGAAACTGATTTGCTAGATTATTATGCGGACAAGGTAGCCAAATGGCAGATTCCAGACCGAGTCGTATTTGTTGATGCGATTCCACTCAGTGGTACTGGTAAAATGCTGAAAAAGGATCTGCGTGAATTATATGGCGCAATACTTTTGGAGCAGGCAGTAGGTTAACGCGCCATTTAATCTGAAAATCCCAATATGAAGTCAAAAAACTGATCTCGAATAGAGGTCAGTTTTTTTATGTACAGGCTAAGCAGCATTGTCTGTTTAAAAATGCTTTTTCTCAATCCATATCGCCTTGATCGCTACTTTTAGACGATATTGTCCGACAAAAAGTCATATTATATGGCTTAGGCACATAATTTGACCTGTATTGACATGGTCTGAATGTGAGAATTCTTTATCCTGAGCAATATAATAATTAGACAGTTGTACATTAATGAAACTGTCTGCGGATAAGGGGATAAAAATGACAAGCATGCCAACCTATCAGCCGCATTGGATCCGGGAAGATTTCATTGATTTTATTGGTGAAAAAATCTATCCAACTTGGGCAATCAAAAAAGTTAAGGCTGCCGTTATGGGCATTCAAGCCATCAGCCCTGACTTTTTCAAGATTCACTTACGTCCAAATCATAATTTTAAAGCCAAGTCATTTCAGGCCGGCCAGAATATTGCAGTGACTGTCGGACTGGATGGCGTACGTCATCAGCGACATTATTCTGTAGTAACGGTATTGAAAAATGGTGATCTGATCATTGCGGTTAAACAGCAAGGCAAAGTGTCACGTGCCTTGAGCCTGATGCAAATTGGTGCCGTGATTGAAATTTCACAACCGCAAGGTGAGTTCACATTGCAAAAATCCACGCAGCCGATTTTATTCCTGGCTTCAGGCAGTGGGATTACGGCCATTTATTCCTTGCTGCAAAAAGCAGTCATTCAATCTCTGGAACAGATCGACCTGATTTATTTCACTCGAGATGATGCTTTTCATGCTGAACTGAAAACTCTGGCTCTCATGCATCCAAACTTGAAATATCACCATTTCAATACCGTGGAACACCAGCAGCATCTGACGCAGAGCTTATTGCAAAAGCTGGTGCCAGACTTTGCAGAACGAAAAATTTATGCTTGTGGCTCCGCCGGGATGATGAAGGCTGCACTTCGTATCGTTGATAAACTGGAATTAAAATCCAATTTTCATTCGGAATATTTCCAGATTGTGGTCGATGAAAAAATTAAAGCACAGCCAGTACAGTTTTTAAGATCGCAGCAAGAGTTTCAAGCGCAGTCCAACTTACTGGAAAGTGCCGAAAAATCCGGCTTGAGACCAGCGCATGGCTGCCGAATGGGTATCTGCAATACCTGTTCCTGTACCAAAGTCAGTGGTTCGGTACGAAATGTCCTGACCGGTGAAATTGATCATGGTAATAATACCCAGATCAAACTGTGCATTTCTCAGGCAGTGAGTCCTGTGGTGATTAATTTATAAACTATTGATAAGCCATTAATTAAACTATAAGAAGGTGCTCCCATGAATATGCAAATTGATTTTAAACGACATAGCAAAAGCCAATTTCTCAGTCCGGAACAGATTGAGGAATTCGGTGCCAAGGTCGATGCAATCCGCCGCGAGGTCATGGATGATCTGGGGGAAAAAGACGCCGAATATATTTATAAAATCCGCAACTTTGTCCGCTATAGCGAAATTGCCTCACGTGGCATGCTGATGTTTGCCGGCTGGTTGCCACCGGTATGGCTGGCGGGGACAGGTCTGCTCGGTCTTTCCAAAATCGTGGAAAATATGGAACTCGGCCACAATGTCATGCATGGCCAGTTTGACTGGATGAATGATCCGAGTCTGAACGGTGTGACGTATGACTGGGATACGATTTCAACTGGCGATGACTGGAAATACACGCACAACTATATTCATCATACTTATACCAATATTGTGGGGATGGATCATGATGTGGGTTATGGGCTAATTCGAGTTAGTGAATCGCAAAAATGGGAACCACGCTTTCTGTTCAATATTCCATTGGGCATTCAGTTAATGGTGTTTTTCGAATGGTATGTTGGCCTGCAACGCCTGCATTTGGAAGACGTGATTGCTTATAAAACCAAGACCTGGAAAGAAGTTTGGGAAGAAGCAGCACCTTTGCGCCAAAAAATGCGCCGTCAGGTGTTAAAAGATTATGTATTTTTCCCGATCATTGCCGGGCCAAATGCCATTCCGGTATTTACCGGAAATGCGGTGGCCAATGTGATTCGCAGTCTATGGGCTTCTGCCGTCATTTTTAACGGTCATTTCACTGAAGATGCTGAAACCTTTGAAATGGATAATACCGACGATGAAACCCGTGCCGAGTGGTATCTGCGCCAGATTCGTGGTTCGAGCAATTTTAGCGGGACGACCTGGCTGCATATTTTGAGTGGTAATTTGAGCCATCAAATTGAGCATCACCTGTTTCCGGATATGCCGGCCAATCGCTATGCGCAGGTTGCGCCAAAAGTTAAAGCGCTCTGTGAAGAATATGGCATTCATTATAACGAAGCGAGTTTCATCAAGCAGTTTTCTACCGTTTGGGTAGGTCTCGCTAAATGTTCTCTACCGAATCACTGGACTGAGCAGGTGGTTGAAAAAAACCATGCTGCCAAATCTGTATTCAACTACTTTAAAGCGAAACTATTGTCATAATTTTTAAGCTTTACTTATTTTACCGTTTTGGTACTCCTCAATAGATTTGGATGGTCTATTGAGGAATTTTTTTTGACCTTTATCAGATTCAATATCATTAAAATCCTCCTGTTTATGAATAAAATATGGATACAGATTTCAAAAAATGACGAAAGCAAAACAGATCCAGTACTGCTGAAACGCTTTGCCTACAACAACCTGCTTCAGCCCTAAGGGCTTCTCTCTATAATGGCCGCGTCGTTACACTTAAGGTCTCAGTTTTGAAACATCTTAAATATTTTTCAGCAATTCCATTATTAGTACTTTTAACTGCTTGTAACACCACTGAAGCACCCGCACCAGATTATCAGGGCAACTGGAAAAACACCGTGGAAAATCCAAAACTTGAAAATATTCTGGTTATTTCAAAAAATGGTGAAAATTATCTGATTACCAATACGATCAAAGATAAGGAAACCGGTAAAACCGAGAAAAAGAATCCAATGCCCGCTGCAGTGAACGAAAATGGCATGCTTCAGTTGAACGCAGGTGCAGGTATGGTCGATTTTGCAATCGATGAGAAAACCGGAAATCTGGTTGGTTCAGGCTCAATCTATAAAAAAGCCAAATAGTCAGCAAGATTTTTAAGCCACAAATAGTATTCAAGATGTCATGAACAAGGATGCTTCATGGCATCTTTTTTAGTGGATGTTGTTATTGAATGAACTTAATAATTCAGCAAAATTTTCGACATAATAATTTGCTTTGGCTTTGATCAAATCTATTTCATGAGCGGAGTGCTGGTCATACATTGCCACTACCTCGATGCCCGCATGATTGGCTGCTTCTACACCGACTAGAGAGTCTTCAATAATTAGACATTCCTCAGGTCGAAGGTTAAAGGCTTGCAAAACATTCAGATAAACTTCGGGATGAGGTTTAATGTTCTGGACATTTTCACGGGTGAGAATCAAGGAAAAGTCCTCATCAAAGCTGATTTTAGAATTAATATTTCGATTGTTATCCTGATAGCGCTGTACATTGAATAAACTGGTGGTGGTGGTCAAAGCCAGTGATATCTGTTGCTGTTTTAAAGCTTGAATCAGAAGGTCTGCCTGAGGTTTCAATTCGACGATATGATCCAGAAAATGTCGGGAAATTGTATAACGACGATTTTTTACTTCTTCTTTAGCTGGTTCAAAACCGTATTGTTCTTTTAAAAATTCACAATATTCCAAATAAGGATCTGACCTATGTTTCAAAGCGGTAAGTTGAAGATCGCGTTGTTGCTGAATCTCATGTAAATCGACTTTTCTGTTGGAGAGCTCATCAATCAGGGCTGCATCGACCTGATTCCAAATGCCTACGGAATCAATTAACGTACCATCCAGATCAAAACAGACCAGCTTTTTACCCTGAAACATATAAGATTTCTCTGTATTTTTACCATTTATTCGGTGGGGCTGAGTATATCGCATACGATTTAAATGTTTAACTGACCTGAGCAAACCGGGCTGGAAATTTTACGCTAAGGGACTTTTTAATGGATTTATTCAACTGTTAAAAGTATTTATTTACGGAAAATTACAGCGAGTTTAATCCTGAAAATAGTTGCGAAGTGTTATATTTTAATCTGACCCTCAATAGACTTATGCGGATGAAAGACCTGTCCGAATGATGAGAAAGTTAAAGGAAATGTATTTCTGTGTTTGAACTTGACTGTAAATTGCTCAGTATTTTTTATTATGTCTATAAATTTAAAAACGTATCTCAGGCAGCCGATCATTTAGATATGAGCCAGCCAGCGGTGAGCAATCTGCTGAATAAAATTCGCCAGCATTATGGTGATCCTTTATTTTTACGTATTGGCAATGAGATGCTACCTACGGATCTGTCCAAACAGCTCTTTCCCTTGGTCAGCGAAGCACTGAGCAAAGTTGAAGCAATCAATAATTTTACGATCAATTTTGATCAGGTCACTTCACAGCAGCGCTTTACACTGGCGATGACCGATGTATCGCATCTGGTGTTATTGCCAAAAATTTCCCAGTATCTGAAGCAGCATGCATCCCATATCCGTCTGAATGTGCGTCCGATTACATCGGAAACCAGTTATCAAATGGCCAATGGTGAGATTGATCTGGCTTTGGGCTTCTTGCCAAATCTGGAGAATGGCTTTTATCAGCAGAAACTGTTTGAACAATATTATGTGGTGATCGCGGCGAAAGACCATCCGCGGCTCACGGATGACAGCATCACGACCGAAGAGTATTTACATGAAACCCATATCGATATTGATGCCGGGATGGGGCATTACCATATTGAAAATGAATTGCTGAATCTGGAACTTAAGCGTGACATTCTAATGCGTCTGCCAAGTTATCTGGGAGTCGGACTGGTAGTGCAGGAAACCGATGCGATTGCGACCGTGCCTTATTATTTGAGTGAAGTCCTGTTATCACGTGGCAATCTCAAGATCTTTAATGCGCCAATTGCGTTCCCGACCTATTCCGTAAAGCAGTATTGGCATATGTCCTGTCATCATAAAACCAGCCATCAATGGTTACGCAATATGCTGCATGAGATTTTAAGTAAATAACTCTACAACTTAAATAGTTTGATTGAGTTCTCATCTCTAGATTTTAAACTCCCGGTTCAAGCCGGGATTTTTTTATTTTGGTACATCTTGATGCCTTTTTCAGAGCCTTGCACCTGAAGTGATCAGTTCTATCTCAAAAAAAAGTATTACGAATATAAAAAATAGTATTACCAGTTTGGCACGTCCTTTGCATCTATCTACTCAATCATACAGTGATCTAGGGTTCCGATACATGAAGATTCATGTAGGTCTGCGACCGAGAGTTCACGGCTTAAGTTTCAAGCTCAAGCTACACGGAGGGATAAAAGCCCGGGAGGTAAACCGTACAAGATTGGGATGGATGCATATGAGCACAACTACTTATCACGAAGATCAAGTCCTCTGGACTGAACGTATACCGGGTGGACACCACTGGTCAGCACGCATTCAGCGTGGCGCAGTTTTACAACTCAAATCTTTAGGCGCGAATGCCAATGTTTCACTGTTTTGTGTAAATAGCGAAGACAAGCTTGAAGCCTATAACATGCCAGATAGCTTAAAAGCACAACACACGGCATTTTTAAGTACAGGGCATATTTTAGCGTCTGACCTTGGACGCGCGATGGTATCCATTGTGAAAGATGATCACGGTTGGAACGATGCCTTTTGTGCGCCAAGCACAGCACAGCAAATCGAACAACAGTTTGGTACGCAAACGTTTCAAGATGCGCGTAACGACATGTACCGCAATGGCAAAGACAGTTTGCTTTTAGAGATGACCAAATTTGGATTATCTGCGACCGATCTTAGCAATACTTTAAATCTATTCTCTAAAGTGCAACCAGATGACAACGGTAACTTGTCTTATGTCGTATCTGACAATACTGATCAGGTGATTGAACTACGTTTTGAAATGGATTGTTTGGTGTTTTTATCCAGTGCACCACATGCCTTAGACAATTCTACTGAATATACACCTGCCGATATTCAGCTCTCACTCTTTAAAGCGCTTCCTTTAGGCGACACCGATGTCTGCCGTGATTCATGCCCGCAAAATCAGCGTGCGTTCCAAAATAATAACCGCTACTACGCTTTAACTGCTTAAGGGGAATAATCATGACTGCACTCGTAAACCTAGAAAAATCAGTACTCAGCGAAGTTTGTCCTGCCGGTGAAGCGTGGATGTGTGAAGTCAAAAAAGGTCAGTACTTCCGTATTGTCGACCTTGAAGGCAACCAAGCGGTAGATACCTTATTTATTTCTGCTTCTAACCCTGAAGAGCGTTATAGCGCAACCGATACTTTGGCGATGAATCGTCAAATTTATTTAGAGAAAGGTACAACGCTTTATACCAATTTTGGCAATAAAATCGCCATTATTAACGATGACAACTGTGGTCGTCATGACACTTTAGGCGGTGCATGTTCGTGTGAAAGTAACACGGTACGTTATGCCCACGATAAATATCCAATGCACAGTTGCCGTAACAATTTCATGATTGCGCTATCACAACATCCGATTGCCAAAAAGCACGGATTAAACGTGCGTCATATCGGTCCAAACATTAACTTCTTTATGAATGTACCTGTGACTTCAGAGGGTCACCTGAAATTTGATGATGGTATTTCTGCACCAGGTAAATATGTCGAAGTGAAAGCCGAGATGGATTTGATCGTACTCATCTCCAACTGCCCACAACTGAATAACCCATGTAATGCCTATAACCCAACTAAAATTCAACTGATTGTCCGTGAAGGCGAGGAATAAGCCATGTTTAATAAAGTTCTCATCGCCAACCGTGGTGCAATTGCGTGTCGTGTAATCCGTACCCTAAAAAAATTAGGCATTCAATCAGTAGCTGTCTATTCAGAAGCCGATCGTGATTCATTGCATGTAACTTTAGCGGATGAAGCCGTCTTTATCGGTGATGCACCTGCAAGTCAAAGCTATTTAAACGTCGATAAAATCTTAGAAGTGGCAAAACAAACCGGTGCGCAAGCGATTCATCCGGGTTATGGTTTCCTGTCTGAAAATGCCGAATTCTGTAATCTCTGTGAAGCACAAGGCATTGTGTTCTTGGGCCCAAATGCCGAGCAAATGAAAGCATTTGGTCTGAAACACACTGCACGTGAATTGGCGATTCAAGCCAATGTACCGTTATTGCCAGGTAGCCAATTATTGGCTGATGAAGCTGAAGCCCTGCTTGAGGCTGAGCGTATTGGCTATCCTGTGATGCTGAAAAGTACCGCAGGTGGTGGTGGTATTGGCATGCGTTTGGTGTGGAATGCGGAGGAGCTGAAAGAAGCTTATGCAACCGTGTCTTATTTAGCGCAAGCCAACTTTAAAGATGCAGGCCTTTACTTAGAAAAATTCGTACAAAATGCTCGTCATATCGAAGTGCAAATCTTTGGTGATGGCAACGGTTTAGTTCTAGCACTGGGCGAGCGTGATTGTTCGGTGCAACGTCGTAACCAAAAAGTCATTGAGGAAACGCCTGCACCACATTTAAACGATACGCAACGTGCCTATATTCAAAATGTCGCGATTCAATTGATGCAATCGGTGAATTACCGTTCGGCAGGTACCGTTGAATTTGTGATGGATACCGACACCCAAGAATTCTATTTCTTGGAAGTGAATACCCGTCTACAAGTAGAGCATGGTGTAACCGAGCAAGTCTTTGGTGTCGATCTAGTGGAATGGATGGTGACTTTAGGCAGTAGCGATTGGGTTGCACCTACATCAACACTTGAGTCTCAAGGTCATTCGATTCAAGTGCGTCTTTATGCTGAAGATCCAATCAAAAACTTTCAACCAAGTGCTGGACTTTTGACTCACGTTGAATTTGATGCCAATGCCCGTAATGAAACTTGGGTAGAAACCGGCTCCAATGTCTCGTCGTTCTATGACCCGATGATTGCCAAAATTATCGTCACAAGCGATTCTCGTGATTCTGCCATTCAAGCCATGACGGATACTTTGGCTAAAACTTCGGTTGCCGGCATTGAAACCAATCTTGAATATCTGCAAAACATTATTGAGGGTGAGGTCTTTAAAGCAGGCACGCAAACCACACGCTTCTTAAATACCTTTGAGTGGAAAACCCAAAAGATTGAAGTCCTTCAAGCAGGCATTCAAACCGCCGTGCAAGATGTCACAGGCCGTTTGGGCTATTGGGATGTCGGCGTACCGCCATCAGGTGCGATTGATCCGTTGTCTTTAAATGTTGCGAACCAACTGTTAGGCAATGCACCAAATACCGCAGGGCTCGAATGTACCTTGCAAGGCCCAAGCTTAAAATTCCATTGTGATAGTCAAATTGTATTGGCAGGTGGTGATATGCCATCGACGTTGGATGGTGTGTCTGTCCCGATGTGGCAGACTGTGAATGTGCGCAAAGGTCAGGTACTCAAATGTGGCAAGATCGCCACAGGTTGCCGTACTTATATCGGCATTAAAGGTGGTCTGAATGTGCCTGAATATTTAGGCTCACAAGCGACTTTTACCTTAGGTCAGTTTGGTGGTCATGCAGGGCGTAATTTATTGATTGGCGATATGCTTCCAATCACGGCATTTACATCCGATGAAGTGAAAGCATTAAATGAAGATCAAATCCCAACATTCTCAAATACTTGGGAAATTGCGGTGATGTATGGTCCACATGGTGCACCTGATTTCTTTACCAAAAACGACATTGATACTTTCTTTGCCAATGAGTTTGAAATTCACTTTAACTCAAGCCGTACTGGTATCCGTTTGATTGGTCCAAAACCTGAATGGGCACGTCAGGATGGTGGTGAAGCGGGTCTGCATCCATCCAATATTCATGACAATGCCTATGCCATTGGGGCGATCGACTTTACTGGGGATATGCCAATTATTCTTGGGCCTGATGGTCCAAGCCTAGGTGGTTTCGTGTGCCCTGCGGTGGTGATCAATTCTGAATTATGGAAATTGGGTCAGCTCAAAGCCGGTGATAAAGTTAAATTTGTGCCTGTGAGCTACCATCAAGCCAAATTGCTGAATGAAAAATATCATGCGCAATTAAATGCTGAGGATACGCAAGCCGTCACTTTTGATGAATCATTCTATCCTGAAATCAGCACCTTAAAATCTTCCATTTTAGATACCTTAAAAGGCCAAAATGGCACGCCTGATGTGGTGTATCGTCCTGCCGGCAATAACTATATGTTGGTGGAATATGGCGAGTTGGTTTTAGATTTAAACCTACGTTTCCGTATTCATGCGCTGATGCAATGGGTCAAAGATCAAAACATTCAAGGCATTATTGACCTGACTCCAGGTATTCGTTCGCTACAAATACATTTTGATTCGATCCAACTCGATCAGATTGATTTATTGCGTATGCTTCAAGTGGCTGAAGAACAACTGCCTGATGTGACCGAGATGCAAGTGCCATCACGTACCGTGTATTTACCACTAGCTTGGGAAGATTCACAAACACAACTTGCCACTGAGCGTTATATGCAAACGGTACGACCTGATGCGCCGTGGTGTCCGGACAATATCGAATTTATCCGTCGTATTAATGGCTTAAAAGACAAACAAGCCGTGAAAGATGTGGTCTATAACGCGAGTTATTTGGTCATGGGCTTGGGCGATGTGTATTTGGGTGCGCCCGTGGCGACCCCGCTTGATCCGCGTCAGCGTTTGGTTACCACCAAATATAACCCTGCACGTACCTGGACACCTGAAAATGCCGTTGGTATTGGCGGTGCGTATATGTGTGTTTACGGTATGGAGGGTCCGGGTGGCTATCAGTTTGTCGGTCGTACCTCGCAAATGTGGTCACGATACCGTAAAAACCCTGATTTTGAGCAAGGTATGCCGTGGTTATTACGCTTCTTTGACCAAATTAAGTTTTATGAAGTGTCTGAGTCCGAGTTGATGCAGATGCGTGAGGACTTTAAAGCGGGTCGTTTAAAACTGCGTATTGAAGAAGGTGTATTGAACCTCAAAGAATACAATGACTTCTTAACGGAAAATCAAGAATCTATTTCTGCCTTTAAAGCGGTACAACAAGCCAACTTTGATGCGGAGCGTAAACGTTGGCATGAAGCAGGGCTTGCAGAATATGTCTCTGAAAGCCTGGATGCCGTGGATGATGGTGAGGGTGTTGAAGTGCCTGAAGGTGGTTGTGCAGTGGAATCGCATATGCCGGGTTCAATTTGGAAAATTGAATGTCAGTCGGGGGATATTGTGGAAGAAGGTGCAACGCTTGCAGTGATTGAAGCGATGAAGATTGAGATTCCGATTATTGCGCCTGAGCGTATGAAGGTTGAAGCGATTACCATTGAAAAAGGGCAAACGGTGAAAACGGGGCAGGTGTTGTTTACGTTAGCGCCAGTGGCTTGAGGAATTAGAAAAAAAGACCGCTTAGGCGGTCTTTTTTTCTAATTCCACTAAACCAAATCTTTCCTCGATTTGGTTAATGAATTTAAGGAATTCATTATTTCCTTGTTGGTCTGTACAGCTTTGTATGATTTCATCGCATGTAGTTAAGTCCCACAATTTTTCAATAATGTTAGTTTGCTTAACTGATTTATATGGCAACAAGAGTGGTTGCAATATTACCTTTTGGTCAGAAAAGTCATCAGGTGAATGATTAACCTCATTTTTTGTTACCCTAAGTATTAGGTTTGGGTGTAAATAGTTTTCACATTCTCTTTTGTTTGTTAGATGAAAAATTATATTCGGATATTTTGCTTTTATGGCTAAATTTTGCTGATATTTAGGACATTTTTGACCATCATTGTCTGAGTCAAAAAATACAGCCCATGGTTTTTGTAAGGATTCTATGAGTTTATAATTTACCCAATGTTTTAAGTTGTCACTTCCACCACTAATCAGAAGTTGTACATCTAATTCAGCGATATAATCTTTTTGAATCAATCCATTTTCTGCAAATTTTGTAAATATGTGCTTTAAAAATACAACATCTGAAACACCTTCAACAAAGATATATCCACGACATTGAAGATTAGAAATATCACCAAAAGGATGTATGCCTAAATCTGAACTGATTGATTTTAAAATGTGATTACAATCAGCATGGGCTATCACATGTTGATTTTTTTCATCCTTAGTTATGTATCTTAAACTACTAATAGGCATCAGTCCCGCTAAGGCTGGGGTATGAGTAGTTACTAATATTTGAGTTTTTGGCAATATAGATAAATCAAGAAGTGCTTTTATTAACATCTCCTGATAATCAGGATGTTGTGAGGTTTCAGGCTCTTCAATAGCATAGATTATTGATCGGCCATTTGCTTCCCGGAATTTTTTCTCTGCTTCAGCTCTAAAAAAATTTAATAAGATAAGTCTTCTGACACCACTTCCTCGTTTATTAATAGGTATTCCTTGTTCTGAACTTAACGCCATAGAAAAAATAGATTCCCATTTAGGTTCTTTGGAAAAATCTGGGATCAAATCTTGTGCTAGATTTGGATCCATTTCGGCTAATTTCTCTAGAGTTCGCCCAGCTACATCTTCAACTTTAGTTTTGATATGTTCTTGGATTTTTTGTAATTGTGGTTGAATTTCAGAGAGCGCATGCTTAATTGCTAATTTCATAGGATCTTGGACTTCACTGTCTTGATCACTACTATTTCGATCCGACTTAAATAAAGCGTAAATTGGTAAAAAATTCTTTAAGGCGTCCCAAACATTTTTAGCATCTTCTTTATTTAGGGGAACTTCTTTAAGTCTGAATGTTAAAGGTTCAGATTGAAAAAGGTATTGTCTTAAAGATGTATTAGATCTTTGATCTTGTACTTGAGATATATCTAACCCTTTTGTTTTAAACAATGCTTTTAAATCTGCATTTTTCAAAATGATCAAATTATCTAAACCATTATTATCTGGATACTTAGCAAGGAGACATAAGTCAGTAGAGACTTTTTGATTTACTCGAAATGTTTTTTTAATTTCTAAGTAACCTTCTGAATTTAATAAATACTCTTCTTGTAAAGTTGTGACAGACGTTGCATCAAGTGTTAGAGAAGTTGGAATGTCATCAAAAATACAAGTTATTGAAATATTATCCTCTTCTGTACAGTTCACACATTTATCACTCTTATCTAAAGAAGAGTTTTCAAAGAAAATATCTAGTGCTTCTAAAATAGTAGATTTACCAGCATCATTTTTACCAATGATTCCTGTTAAATCTGAATCAATATATATCAAGTTCTCGCCCTGATATCCCCTAAAATTTTCTAATTTAAGTGCTATTAATTTCATAATAATATTTATCTGTAGTTGAATTTTTAGTTTAAAAATTAATCCAATTAAACTTTAACATTTTGTTTTTGTGATTAAAAGATAAATATGACTTAACTAAAAGACCTACTAATTAGTCTTTTAAAAGATCTTTAAAACGGTAATTACTTGACGATTACTTGCATATCTAGGACCTCGACTAATATGAACAATATTATCCACTCACGCTTTGTCGCAAGCTTTTCAGACCTTAAAAAGAACCCAATGGAAGTGGTCACTAATGGTTTTATCGAAACAATATCATTCTTAAAATTACATCAGGTGAATAATTTTCTTGTTAAAATCAAAACAGGAATTTTCAGGGATGAATGGAATATGGCAAAGAATTTACAAGAACTTTTAGGAAAGCGTAGCCTTGAAAGTCAAAAACGAATTTTAGAAAAGGCAAATGAAATTTTAAATAATCTTGTTCAAGAAGATCGTCAATTATTAAAAATTGCAGAAGAAGTTGAAACTGAAAAAACTGTAAAGATAAGTATTAATGACCTACGAGCTCGAGTTCACAAAAACCGCGCTTAAAGAGTTTAATATGTTCAGCCACACTTTGATGCACCCTCGAACCCTCATGGTGCAAAATGGTCTATTTTTTAGGCATACTTAAAAAATAAATTATTCTTGTTTTGCCTCTTTTTACGTATATAATTGATTTGCCACGCATTCTGCTTAAATCTATTCTATTTTTATATTGTGGCACGCTTAATGCATTTATTTATATACAACATAAATAGAGGAGAGCAATACACTTGATCACTCATAATCACAAACATCGGTTAACCATTCATGTATAAAAAGAATAGCAAGGACATGAGCAATCAAAATGGAATAAACCGGTGAAATACAAAACTTACTTTTGCTTTAGAACAAGCCCCATTTCAATGTTATGGGGCTTTTTTTCGCCCTTTTAAGCAAGTTTATTTACCTCATCCAAATAACTAAAAATTGGCACGCTTTCTGCATTTTCCTAAGTAATACGAAATTCTGGTTTTGTAATATCCCTAGGAGATGCACATGAACAATCCGACATCAAATAAAAAAATGCATCCATGGCTTCACTTTCTGGTTGAGCTGCTCAGCGTACGTGCAGGCTTTCACATTAAACAGTCTTCCCAATATCAACCCAAGGATCAACATCGTGCCTAAACAAAAATTGGCACGGATCAGTATTACCGTGCCAGAAACAACGCTACATGCGATGGATCAAAAAATTGTCGAGCAACACTATGAAAGCCGCTCGCAGGCCATTGTCGATATGATTAATCGTCACCTGATTGATGATCTGGTGATTCGCGATGAAGTCATGGTTGGCACACTCACCTTGCTCTACGACGTCAGCCTGAAACCGCTACGCAGTCAGCTGGTCGATCTGCAGCAGCAGTATCTGGCACAAGTGATCAACTCACTTCATATCCAGCTGGATGATGAAAAAATCCTGCAAGTCATGCTGATGCAGGGTGCGAGCAGTGATCTGAAAGAAATTAGCGAACAATTTATTGCACTGAAAGGCGTGATTAAAGGGCATCTCGAATTGATGGATGCCGTCATGCCCCCTATTCCACAAAATACCGAACACACTTAAGGAGAACAGCTGTGCACAACTTATGGACTGTACAGGACTGGCAACACGCCTACCAGAATAACAATATCCAGCTTAGTGACCTGATTGAGTATGTTGCCGGGTTGAATAATGACGATCATGCCTGGATATCAATTGCGACGGCAGCACAATTACAGGCACAAATTGATGCATTGACTGGTGCAGATAGTGCAAGCTTGCCACTTTATGGGGTGCCATTTGCGGTCAAGGACAATATTGATGTTGCAGGGTTCTATACCACAGCAGCATGTAAAGAAGCAGCTTATCTGGCGACTGCCGATGCAACAGCAGTCGCCAAATTAAAAGCTGCCGGCGCGATTGTCGTGGGTAAAACCAATCTGGATCAGTTTGCGACAGGTCTGGTTGGGGTGCGCTCCCCATACGGCGCCGTGAAGAACAGCTTTAATCCTGAATATATCAGTGGCGGTTCGAGTTCGGGTTCCAGCGTGGTGGTAGCCAATGGATTAGTGCCATTTTCACTGGGTACAGATACTGCAGGTTCAGGACGTGTACCGGCAGGCCACAATAACATTGTCGGACTCAAACCGACCAAAGGCTGGTTCTCGACTACAGGCCTGATTCCGGCTTGTCGCACCATCGATGTAATTTCGATTTTTGCCTTAACGGTGGATGATGCCTGGCAGGTGGCGCAAGTCATGCAGGGCTATGATGCCAGCGATGAGTATTCCAGAACGCATCCTCAAAATGTACCGAGCCAATTTTCAAAAGGGAAAATTGCCATTCCGGATACACTGGAATTTTATGGCGATGCTGAAACTGAAAAAGCGTTTAATCTGGCGATCGCACGTGTACAAAGCTTGGGTTATACGGTTGAGCCGATTGATTTTGCTCCATTTCAACAACTGGCGACTGCACTTTACAATCGCTCTTGGGTGGCTGAACGTACCAGTGCCGTGGAAAAAATGGTGCAACGTGAGCAGACCCATCCGGTAATTGGCCAGATTATTGCGCAGGCAGACCGGTTCAGTGCGGTCGATGTCATGCAGGATGAATACGAACGCGCCCGCCTGAGCCGTGTTATTCAAACTACACTGGCAGATTATGATGCCTTGATGGTGCCTACTGCACCCACCATTTATCGCATTGCAGATGTAGAAGCGGATCCTCTGGTGAAAAACAGCCATATGGGCGCTTATACCAATTTTGTCAATTTTGCCGATCTGTCGGCTTTGGCATTACCAAATAGTATTCGTGCCGATGGTCTTCCAACGGGTGTGACCTTTATTGCACCAGCCTGGATGGATGAAGCACTGGCCAAATTCGGGCAAAAATGGCAGCAATCGAGCCAGTTAAAGCTAGGCACCTCTGAACTTAGCTATGAAAAAACAACTGAAATCTCATCGGGGCACAGCGTCAAACTGGCTGTCGTCGGAGCACATCTGACCGGTATGCCACTGAATTTTCAGCTGACCACACGCAGTGGCACCCTGATCAAGCAGACCCGGACTGCTTCGCATTACAAACTCTATGCTTTAAAAAATACGACACCGCCAAAACCTGGCCTGCAATACAACGCGAAAGGTTTTTCAATTGAAGTAGAGGTCTGGGACATTCCGCGTGCACTGTTCGGAGACATTGTTGCAGAAGTTCCGGCACCTTTGGGGATCGGTAATGTCCAGCTGATTGATGGTACTTGGGTCAAAGGCTTTATCTGTGAAGGCTATGCACTTGAGGATGCAACAGATATCAGTCATTTCGGTGGCTGGCGCGAATTTATAAAATCTAAACAACTTTCAAATACCAAATTTAAATGTGAATGCATAGGGGAAGTCGCAAAATGATCAAAAAAGCATTGATGTCAGTCTCTGTACTGTCTGCAATTTTATTGGCGGGCTGTGACAATACTGCCAAAGTTCCTGAACCGAATGCCAAGGCTGAAGGTACTGTAAATACTCAACCCATCCGTATTGGTTATAGCGACTGGCCGGGCTTTGTGGCCTGGCAGGTAGCGATTGAAAAAGGCTGGTTAGAGGAAGCTGGAGTCAATGCTGATTTTAAATGGTTTGACTATTCAGCTTCACTTTCAGCCTTTGCCGCCAACCAGTTGGATGCGGTCATGGTCACTAATGGTGATAATCTGGTCACTGGCTCTGGTGGGACTAAAGGCGTGATGATCATGGCGACCGATTATTCAGCCGGGAATGACGTGATTATTGCCAAGAATGGTATTAATTCGATTCAGGATCTGCGCGGTAAAACCGTAGCCACTGAAAAAGGTCTGGTCGATCACTTGTTACTGTCCACTGCACTGGATGATGCCAAAGTTGGCCTGAATGAGGTCAAACTGGTCAATACCATGACCAATGAATTGCCACAGGTTTTTGCCACTCCCGATATTGATGCGATTGCAGTATGGCAGCCGGTGGCAAATCAGGCTTTATCTGCTGTTGCCGGTTCCAAGATTATTTTCACCTCTAAAGACAAGCCTGGATTAATCTACGATACCTTGACCGTGAATCCAGCCCATCTGGAAGCCAATAAAGAGCAATGGAAAAAGGTGATTCAGGTTTGGGATAAAACTGTCAAATACATCAATGACCCGGCGACTCGTGAAGATGCTGCACAGATCATGTCCAAACGTGTCGGTGTCGATGCGAAGACCTATATGCAGTTCATTGATGGCACGCATTTGCTGGATCTGGCCGCCAACAAGAAAGTCTTTACCAAAGGTGATGGCTTCGACTCGATCTATGGTTCCAGCTACCATGTGAACAAGTTCAATGTGGCCAACGGCATTTATACGACTGAAATGAATGTGGATGGTGTGATTGTTCCGACTCTGTTACAAGAACTCAAATAGAGCATGCCGCCTCATTGGGGAATGTAATCTAGACCTATAAAAAAATCCCCGGATTGGGGATTTTTTATTGTTAGATGAATATTAAAATATTAAAGCTGCGTACTTTTGGAAAAGACATTGATAAAAATAATGCCAATGATCATAAACGCCAGACCGATCAGCGCGGGAAGATCCAGTTGCTGTTTAAACACCAAGAGGCCAACCGTTGAAATCAAGATAATGCCGGCACCAGACCAGATTGCATAGGCAATGCCCATCGGAATGGTTTTCATGGTCAGTGACAGGAAAAACAGGGCAACGGCATAACCGGCAATGGTGGCAAGTGAAGGCCAGAGCACGCTAAAACCATTGGAAGCTTTCAATGCAGAAGTAGCAATGACTTCTGCAATAATGGCAATCGACAGATATAAAAAAGACATATTTCTCCCTATAACGCCCGTTCTGCATGCTGCATTAGGTGATCCTGTTCTGACTTCAGCCAGATTTCAGCTTGTGTAGTGGTGGGGGTTGTATATTGAAATTGGTAATCCGGCTGGTATATATCCAGCTCAAAAATCAGGTCAATGTCGCGACCATCTAAAATGACGTGCTGAACCAGACGGGTTTCATCGAGAACTTCAAAATTTTCCAGATTAAAGGCTTTACCTGTTTCATTGCTGCGAGTGCTATAAGTTTTACTTTGACCATCAATACTAATAGAAACCTCAAAACTTTCTAACAAGGTAAACACGGTCGGATCGACAGCTTTAAAGTCCATTTGAGCTACTGCACTTTGCACTTCAGGCAAACGCGTCAGACCATAAGCAATATGATCAGAGCAAATAATCAGGCCACCATCCATTTCCAGTGTCTGACCAGATTGAACATCAAACGCAGACTGAAGCCGCAGCCCTAAAAATAAACCGTGCTGTACCTGCTGGCGCCAGTCTTCGACATACACATTACTTGGAGAAAATTCCAGAATGCAGTTGCCAATCGCATGCAACCTGGCTGGTTCCGGCCATTGCACATGATTCTGGTAATTGGCGTAGTCTTTCACGTCCCAGGACAAGAGTTGGCTAGCGTTATCCCAAAACGTATTGCCAATCCAGCCTTGGCGTTCCTGAACAGCAGTTCCCGTCTGGCTTTTTAGACGAAGATCAATGGTAAAACTGTGCGACTGAAACCAGTACACAATGGTATTTTCATCAGTTAGGCCATTATAAAAACTGATGCTTTTACGCCGAAATGCCCCATATAAAAAGCCCGGAATAATCTCTGACTGAGGGGTAGTGGGCTTTAACGTTTTAATTACTTCAAACAGATTCATGATGCTGTCTCCGCCTGTTCTTCAAGTCCAAAAGAGGAAAGTGGTACAGCATTTTTTAAGACCAGTTCACCGCTAGCAATGCGTTGTTTTAAATATTGAAAGGTCTGGGCGGTCTGATTAAA
>NZ_DCLL01000025.1:0-12971 GCF_002321025.1 Acinetobacter lwoffii | reverse complement strand
GAATAACGTTCTTCCGAGACCTTTTTCACGCGGTGCTTGGTGGCGAGATATTTACCATTTGACAGAATTTCCATCATGTCACCGATATTCATCACCAGTGTGTTTTCAATCAGTGGAATGTCGATCCATTCGCCTGCTTTATTCAAAACCTGTAAGCCGGGTGCGGTGGGTAACAGCAGGGTAAAGCATTCGTAATCGGTATGTGCGCCAATGCCTTCGGCGTCTTTCACTTCCGGATTATAAGGATAATGAATCAAGCGTAGCTGACTTGGTGCATCAGTAATTTTGCTTTCAAAAAAGTCCTCACGAACGCCCAACGCCAGTGCAAAGGCAGAAAAAATCTGCCGGCTGATCTCACGCAGATGACTATAGTATTGGCTGACAATAGACTTGAAATCCGGATGGTCTGGCCATAAGGTGGGCCCAATTAAAGGACAGTCTTTTCTTACCCCCTGATAATCATAATTGACATCATAGGCTTCTTTTAAATCATAACTGTTGCCGGCAAACTGTTCTTCGCCAATCGGCACATAGCCACTATGGTTTTTTGATTTGCCAATATAGTGCTGCATTTTGGTGTCCAGATCCTGAGAAAAATAGGACTGGGCCATTTCAATCAGGGCTTTGGCGTAATCAGAATTAAACTGGCTACCTTGCAGATAAAGAAATCCGACTTCTTTACAGGCATGATCCAGAGCATGAGCAACCTCAATACGATCGGCTAAATCCGGACTTTGTAATTTTGAAATATCAACCAGTGGGAGTACATATTGCGCTTGCATGGCAATCACCTCTAATGTTGGTCGTCCAACACAGCGATTAAAACCTTCGGGTCGTCCCAAAGGCATTTTGGATAAGATTATTTATTGCTGCTGACCTTGGTCATACGCGGAATGACCGGCAGTTCTGCCAGTGCCGGATCCAGTTCATCTTCTTCAGCATGCACCAGATAATCGACACGTTGTCTTAACTGTTTAAATTCAGGACTAAGCATGACGTCTGGATGGCGTGGACGAGGTAGATCAACTTCGATAATTTCCTTGATTTCACCCGGATTGGCTTTCAGCGCCACAATACGGTCGGCCAGTAAAATGGCTTCATCCATATCGTGAGTCACAAAAATGATGGTGATGTCGATATTTTGCCAAAGATCCATCAGATGACGCTGCATTTTTTGCCGGGTATGCGGATCGAGTGCTCCAAAGGGTTCATCCATCAACAGGATCTTCGGTTCATTGACCAAAGCCCGGGCAATCGCGACACGCTGTTTCATCCCGCCAGACAGCTCATGCGGATACTGGTTTTCATACTTTTCCAGACCAATGATATTGATCCATTCACGTGCTTGTGCTTCTGCCGCTGCACTACTTTGGCCTTTCATGCGCGGACCAAACATGACATTTTCCTTGACGGTTTTCCATGGAAACAGGGTATAGCCCTGGAACACCATGCCACGCTCCGGACTTGGGCCGGTAATCGGCTGGCCATCCACCAGAATCTCACCACTGCTATAAGGATCCAGACCGGCGACGACACGGCTAAAGGTTGACTTGCCGCAACCAGAAGGCCCAATCACACAGATGAATTCACGCTTATGAATTTTCAAATTGAGTGTATTTAAAACCGTACGTTCAGTTTTGCCATGACTGAATTTTTGCGTCAGTTGCTTTGCTTCCAGAATCACCGGACGGCTATAAATTTTGTCAAAGTATTCGCGGGTATTAAATTCAGTGTTTTGCATCAGTTAGCTCCCGGTTTCCATTTAAATAAGCGTTGTCCCAGTTTCATTAAAATCACATCACACAGCAGACCAATCACCCCGATAATCAGGATCGCTGCAAAGACATTGGGAAAGTTCTGATAGCGGGCTTGCTGGGTAATGAACCAGGTAATTCCGGAGGTGCTGCCGATTAGTTCAGCCACGATCAGGTAAGTCCATGCCCAACCCAGCAGCACGCGCAGATTACGGTAAATTTCTGGCATGGCTGCTGGAATCACCACATGAAACAGACTTTTCAGTTTCGTTGTACCCAAAGTAAAACCGGCTTCAATCAGGCTGCGATCGACCAGACGAGTAGTATTAGCAATCAACAGAATCATCTGGAACAGGGTTCCAATCACAATAATGGCTATTTTAGGTGCATCATTGATTCCCAATATTGCAACGGCAAGTGCACCAAAAGCCGGAGCAGGCAAGTAACGGAAAAACTCGACAAAAGGTTCTGTTAACAGGGAAATTTTCTTGGAAAAACCACATAAAATTCCGAGTGGAATGCCAATCAGGCAAGAAATAAAGAATGCAGTAAAGACCAACTTGATACTGTGCCACAGGCTTTCATAAAACCAGGGTGCATTCGGTTGAACAGGAGGGGTGGTAAACGCGGTTACTAATGCAATTGCCACTTGATGCGGTGCTGGCAAATAGATGGGATTGACCAGGATGCCTTGAGGTGGGGCCAGACCCTGATCCACTGCGGATTGGGCAGCGGAAAAAAACACGTCTTTATCAATCCGGCTATTGACCTGTAAATAGCTCACACTACCGGGATTGGTAATCTCGACCTGTGGATGCCAGATAAATGGCAAATAGCTGACTGCACACCAGATCAGAATTGGTATTAAAAACGACCCCAAGCCAAACAGTAACTTATTTCTTTGACTGAGTTCACGCGCAACGTAACTCATAGTGTTGCCCCTCAATATTACAAATTTTATAAAACGTAATACTGAATAAGCAAAATGGATGCCATTTCATCCCAAATCCTGAAATGACTCTTAAAATGGCTTATTTTTATAGAAAAAATTAGCAGACAACTCTTAATCATATTCAAGAAGTTAGATCAGAATGCAAAGATTTTTAATCATTTTCTGGAAAATAGACTCAATAAAAAAGACCTGAAAAATCAGGCCTCTTTTTTCAGTAACATCATTTAGCCAATAATATCTGCATGCTGGTTTTGCAAGCTATAGATGCACTGCTGCGCAATCTGTTTTTTCTCGGCTGCGGTCATTTCAATATTTTCCCATTTCTGCATCTGCTGCAAGAGCCAGATAAAATCATCAACTTTCGGTTGGGCACTTTCCCCAACAAAATTCCGGATAATATTCTTGATCTTGTAAAAGTCATAGACATGCCGCTGGGCGGAACATTCAAACTGAATAATCTGATAATCGACTAACATATCCCAGACTTCGGAAAGATCAGGGCGCTGCTTTAAATCATCCTGCGCTTTTTGTACTGCCTTGACCACTGCCTCTACGGTAAATGGATGCTGTTCTGCCCATTCCTGGGTCATGGCCAAGACTTTATCGGCAACTTTTGGAATGACATTCTGGCTCGCCGCGACGATAAAACTATAGCCTTCAAGTTTGGCCTGAATATTCCAGGGTTCTCCCACGCAAAAGCCATCGAATACCTGTTTCGAGATTCCTTTTACCATGGAAGGCGGTGGAGACGTCATCAGCTGGATATTCTTGGCTAGTTGTGGATCAGTCAGTGCCAGCCATTCTTTTAAGCAGTAATGGTGAATCGAATATTTATACACATAGGCCAGATTGATGGGATGATTCTTTTGTAAAGCCTGTACCAGTTTCTTTGAGGTACTTTGTTCATCATCCTCAGGCTGGATACCGAGTTCATAACACAAATCCTGGCGCAGGCTAATAAAAGCCTGATTCACGCTCAGTACTAGAGGGGTTTGCAAAGCCACCTGTAACTGGTCTGTGCCCAGAGCGGCAGCGGGCAACATGGCGGACAGACAATGTGCAGCATCCAGAAAGCCATAGGCCAGACGGTCACGCAAACTTGACCAGGAGGCTTCACGGATTAAATTGATGGTTAATCCTTGCTCAGCAAAATACCCCTGTTTTTCGGCCCAGAGAATGGCAACACAATCAAGTAAAGGAATATAGCCAATATTGAGTTCAGTTTTTTCTAATGTGGACATATGCTTTTCCTTATTGGCCCAATAACAGCTTCTGTGCATCCAGTAAGCGTCTGGCCATTTCACCAATGGTAATCCGGTGACTCATGGCATTTTTACGCAATAAAGCAAAAGCTTGCTCTTCCGTTAATGCATGCAGCTGGATGAGCAACGCTTTGGCTTTATCGATATCTTTACGGTCAATCAGTTTGTCCTGGGTTTCTTTTAAATCATTCAGCAGCTTTTTATGCTTGCGAAACTGTTCAATTGAAATTTCCAGAATGCTTTCTAGTTTCGTGGGATCAATACCATCGACAATATAGGCCGTGATTCCAGCATCAATCGCACTTTTGATGGTGTCTTTATTGGAGTTCTGGGTAAACAGCACGGTCGGTAGTTCATATTGACTGACACAGCTTTCAATAATATCCCGGTGGGGATGATCCATATTCAACAGGATCACATCTGCATGAATGCCTTTGACATGCACCATATTCAGGTCATTCAGGATTAAACAGGCCACCACCTGAAAATCATGTGAAAGTAAGGATTCCTGGATGAATTGGGCGCGCTCCAGATCATCATCAATAAGAGCAATTCGTAATTTGGACATGGAATATTTTCAAGTAAGGCCTAAGGAATATTCAAGCAGGAGTAAAGCAAAAAACATGCCATTAAATTGGTGCATAAAATTCTATTTTTCTGTTCAATTTAGTGCACAGCTTTAGAGATTTCAGCTGATAGCTGATCAAAATGAAGCGTTTAGTTAGATCATCTGCCTGAAATAAGGCGTTTTCTTATTGGAAAAGTTGGCACGATTTCTGCATTTATTAAATCGTCAAAGATGACTTTCAATACTAACAACGGCCAACGATGTCCGTTCTGATCGTAATTGCACTTTCAAGGAGTGTGATTGGTATTTCGTTCAGCACAGGATAAATGACATGGTCAGTTGTTCAGCAATACAAAACGCACAAGCGTTTCAACCCTTCCTCCAGCATTACAAAGCGCTGGGTTGCGGTATTTACAACATATTCAATCAGCAGACATATCAATGCCTAGACGTGATATGCGGCTTTTTATCATCTTTAAAAAAACAATAGTTGGAGTGCAGATATGAAAATTCTCATGATTGGGCATGGCATGGTGGGGCATAAATTCATCGAATCTGTACTGGAACAGGCCGGTGATGACATTGAGCTGACCATTTTGGCAGAAGAGCCACATTTAGCTTATGACCGGGTACATTTGACCGAATATTTCAGCGGCAAGTCGGTCAAGGATCTGAGTCTGTGTCGTAGTGATTTTGCCGATGCTTATGGCATTGATTTGCGACTTAATACTAAAGCGGTTGAAATTGATCAGCTCCATAAAACCGTCACCACCAGCCAGGGTGATGTGCTGAGTTTTGACAAGTTGATTCTCGCTACCGGTTCTTATGCCTTTGTGCCACCAATCCCGGGCAATGACCGTCAGAATTGCTTTGTTTATCGTACCATTGAAGATCTGGATGCCATTCGTGCAGCCAGTCTGAATGCCAAAACTGGCGTAGTGATTGGCGGCGGCTTGCTAGGGCTGGAAGCAGCGAAAGCCCTGCGAGATCTGAATCTGGAAACCCATGTCGTAGAATTTGCTCCGCGTCTGATGGCGGTGCAGATTGATGATCTGGGCGGCCGGGTACTGCGCTCTAAAATTGAAGACCTGGGTGTCAAGGTACATACTCAAAAGGCCACCTCAAGTATTGAAGATGGTGACAGCACTCAGCATGTAATGAAGTTCGGAGATGGTTCGGTGCTTGAAACCGATATCATCCTGTTCTCGGCCGGCATTCGTCCGCGTGATGAACTGGCGCGCCAAAGTGGTTTACTGATTGGTGAGCGTGGCGGCATCATCATTAATGATTATTGCCAGACCTCACATCCGGACATTTATGCCATTGGTGAATGTGCACTTTGGGACAATAAAATTTATGGTCTGGTTGCACCAGGCTATGACATGGCGCGGATCGCGGCAAAACATGTCCTAGGCCAAGAAAGTCATGCATTCGCTGGTGCCGACATGAGTACCAAGCTCAAACTGATGGGCGTGGATGTTGCTTCTATTGGTGATGCACATGCCATGTCCCCAGGTGCTTTGAGCTATTTTTATGCTGATGAAGCCGCGCAGGTTTATAAAAAAATCGTGGTGTCAGCAGATAAGACCAGGCTGCTGGGCGCGGTGCTGGTGGGCTGTGCCAAAGAATATAGTGATCTCCTGCAAATGATGCTAAATGGTCTGGCTGTACCGGAGCAACCGGAAAGCCTGATCATGCCGGGCTTTGATCAGTCAACCTCCAAATCAGGTGGTAGTGGTGTCGATTTATTGCCTGACAGTGCGACCATCTGTTCATGTAATAACGTTTCCAAAGCTGATATCTGTTCAGCTATTGATGGCGGTGCAACTTCATTGGGTGCACTGAAAAAATGCACCCAGGCTGCAACGGCGTGCGGTGGCTGTGCACCACTGGTAACGCAGGTTCTCAAATCTGAATTACAGCGTCAGGGTGTCACGGTGAACAATCACCTGTGCGAACACTTTGCCTATTCACGTCAGGAACTGTATCACCTGGTACGCGTGCATGAAATCAAGACATTCTCTGACCTGATTCAGCAACATGGGCACGGCATGGGCTGTGATATCTGCAAACCGACTGTAGCCAATATTCTGGCATCCTGCTGGAATGATTTTGTTCTGAAACCAAGTCATGCCGGTTTGCAGGATAGCAACGACTACTACCTCGGCAATATCCAGAAAGATGGTTCCTATTCGATTGTGCCACGTGTTGCAGGCGGCGAGATTACTCCGGATGGCCTGATTACCATCGGTCAGATCGCCAAAGATTATGGTCTATATACCAAAATTACGGGCGGACAACGAATTGACATGTTTGGCGCGCAGGTACATCAACTGCCTGAAATCTGGGAAAAACTGATCAATGCCGGTTTCGAGTCTGGACATGCCTACGGCAAATCCTTACGTACGGTGAAATCTTGCGTGGGCAGTACCTGGTGCCGTTTTGGAGTCGATGATTCTGTCGGCTTGGCGATTTTCCTGGAGAATCGTTATAAAGGCCTGCGTTCACCACATAAAACCAAAATGGCAGTATCCGGCTGTACCCGTGAATGTGCAGAAGCACAGAGCAAGGATGTCGGTGTCATTGCCACCGAAAAAGGCTGGAATCTATATGTATGCGGCAATGGCGGCATGAAACCGCGCCATGCTGAACTGCTCGCTTCGGATCTGGATACTTCCACCCTAATCAAATATATCGACCGCTTCTTTATGTTCTATATCCAGACGGCGGACCGTCTGCAGCGCACCAGCGTATGGCGTGACAATATGGAAGGCGGTCTGGACTATCTGAAAGATGTCATTGTGCATGATTCACTAGGCATTGCTGCTGAACTGGAAAACCGTATGCAGCATGTGATTGGCACTTATCAGGATGAATGGCGCACCGCGATTGAAGATCCTGAAGTACGCAAACGCTTTAAGACTTTTATTAATGCCAAAGCAGCCGAGCAGAATGACCCGCATATTCAGTTTGCACCTGTACGTGGCCAGATTCGTCCAAAGACAGAAGCTGAACGTGATTTAAACCGTATTCCAGTGGTTGAAGCCTAAATACCACAGTCAGGGAGAATGAAAATGACAATTTTAAAAGACATGAACGAACTGAACTGGTACGAAGTCTGCAATCTGGATGAGATCACTCCGAATACCGGTGTGGCAGCCCTGATTGAAGATCAGCAGATTGCAATTTTTCGCGTGGGTCAGGAACAGCGGGTTTATGCACTCAGCAATCAGGATCCGTTTAGTCTGGCCAATGTCATGGCACGTGGCATTCTGGGTGATCTGCAAGGTGAGCGTGTAGTCGCATCCCCAATTTACAAGCAGCATTTCAGTCTGGTGACCGGCCGTTGTCTGGAAGAACAAAACCAGAAATTACTGGTATTTCCAACCCGAATTGAAAATGGCAAAGTTCTGGTGAGTCCGACTCCGCAAAAGACTTATATTTCCAGTAATGGTCAAAACACAGAGCGCTTAAAATTGGTATTGGTCGGGAATGGGCTGGCGGGTATGCGCTGTCTGGAAGACTTGCTGGATATGGCACCAGATCGTTATGACATTACCGTGATTGGGGAAGAGCCATGGGGAAATTACAACCGGATCATGTTGTCACCGGTATTGTCTGGTGAGAAAAGCTTTGCCGAAATTATGCTGCATTCAGCTGACTGGTATGCCGAAAAAGGCATTCGATTTATTGCTGGAGATGCTGCTATCGCTATCGACCGTTCACGTAAGCAGGTTCATACCGAAAAAGGTGAGATAGTTGCTTATGATCGTCTGATCCTCGCGACCGGTTCCAAACCTTTCGTACCGTCAATTCCGGGTGCTGAACTTGAAGGCGTGATTAGCTTCCGGGATATTCAGGATGTTAACCGCATGCTGGATTACTGCAAAACCAAGCAAAATGCCGTCGTGATTGGAGGTGGGTTGCTGGGTCTAGAAGCAGCTTATGGACTGAAGCAGCAGGGGATGAATGTAACTGTGCTGCATCTGATGGACCGTATTATGGATCGTCAACTGGATATGAAAGCCAGTCAAATGCTGAAAAAATCAATTGAAGATAAAGGCATCCGAATCATCACTGAAGCCAACACCGAAGAGCTGCTCGGTATTGATGGTCACGTGACTCAACTGCGACTAAAAGACGGGACAGTGCTGGATGCCGATTTGGTGGTCTTCGCCGTCGGGATTCGACCAAATAAAACCCTGGCTGAACAGGCTGGTCTGCGCTGCAATCGTGGGGTGCTGGTGAATGACACCATGCAAACCTATGACCCGAGTATTTATGCAGTGGGTGAATGCATTGAGCATCGTGGCCAGACCTTTGGACTGGTTGAGCCATTATGGGGACAGGCCTTTATCTGCGCGACGCATCTGGCTGAACATGGCCGACTGACCTTTAAGGCACCGACTGTTCCGACCCAGCTTAAGGTCAGTGGATGTGATGTCTTCTCGGCAGGCAATTTCGAACCGCAGGATGATTTTGAAGATATCGTGCTGAATGATGAAAAACGTCAGATCTATAAACGGATCATTATTCAGCAGGACAAAGTCATTGGTGCAGTGCTATTTGGCGATACCGAAGATGGAGCTTGGTATGCAGAACTGATTGCGGACCAGACACCAATTAGTAATATCCGCAGCAAACTGCTTTTTGGTCGGGATTTTGCATTAAAAAAGGCAGGGTAATCGGATCAATCTCCCAACCCCTCTTTAAACAAGAGGGGAACCTCTCTCCTTTATTAAAGGAGGGTTGGGGAGGATTAAAGCTTTTGAGACATAGAAAAAATTTAAATCAAACCTGTAAAAGCTAGATATCAGCGTTTTGGTGAAACAAGTGAATTTGGATGATTAAGGAGCGCAGCAGCAATGAATAGTATTCCGGTTATGGAACTACATAGCTCTACTGAATCCCAAATAAAAACCACTCAGACGACCTGTCCTTATTGTGGAGTAGGCTGTGGTGTCATCGCGGACGTAACCCATACCCCTATGGGTGAAAAGGTTCAGGTTGAAGGCGATGTTCAGCATCCTGCGAACTTGGGCAAGTTGTGTATTAAAGGCAGTCATCTCGCCGATACACTTGGCTTAAAAACCCGACTTCTGCATCCGATGACTGGTCGAAAAGAACAGCGGCAAATAAGCACTTGGGATCATGCCATTTCAAGTATTGCCAATAAATTTCAGCAATGTATTGATCAGTATGGGCGCGACAGCATCGCCTTTTATGTCTCTGGCCAGCTTTTAACTGAAGACTATTATGTGGTGAACAAGTTTGTAAAAGGCTATCTCGGTACTGCCAATATTGATACCAATTCAAGACTGTGCATGTCATCTGCTGTGGCAGCGCATAAACGGGCTTTTGGCGAAGACTTGGTACCGGCCAGCTATACAGATTTTGAGCAGACAGAAATGGTGGTTCTGGTCGGATCCAATACCGCCTGGTGCCATCCGGTGCTTTATCAGCGCATTATGAAAGCCAAAGAAGAGCGGGATTTATTCGTGGTAGTGATTGACCCGCGCTTTACCGCAACCTGTGAAGCGGCAGACTTACACTTACCCATTTTACCCGGTCAGGATGTCGCGCTGTTTAATGGCTTGTTGCAGTATCTTCAGCAAAATGGTCATGCCGATCTGGATTTTGTTACACACCATACTCAAGGTCTGGAGCAGGCGCTTGCCAGTAGCTCGACAGAGTCATCACTTGAAAGCGTGGCTCAACGAACTGGGATTACTATTGAAAAATTAACCTTATTTTTTCAGAAATTTGCCCAGACCGAAAAAATCATGAGCCTGTTTTCCATGGGCGTAAACCAATCCTCTCAAGGCGTAGACAAGGCCAATAGCATTATTAACTGTCATTTATTAACAGGAAAAATAGGCAAACCCGGTTCAGCGCCTTTTTCCATGACCGGTCAACCGAATGCGATGGGTGGACGGGAAGTCGGTGGGCTGGCCAATATGCTGGCCAGCCATCTGGATTTGGATAACCCGCAGCATCAGCAACTGGTGCAGGATTTCTGGCAAAGCCCGGTCATCGCGCGGCAGCCCGGATTAAAAGCAGTAGATTTATTTCAAGCAGTGGAAAGCGGGAAAATCAAGGCCATCTGGATTATGGCCACCAATCCGATCGTGAGTTTGCCCGATGCAGATCAGGTTAAACGCGCTCTGGAGAAGTGTGAATTTGTGGTGGTTTCCGATATTTGTCTCGACACCGATACCACGCAATATGCCGATGTACTGTTACCGGCACTGGGTTGGGGCGAAAAAGATGGCACAGTCACCAATTCGGAGCGCCGTATTTCCCGGCAAAAGGCTTTTTTGCCGGCTCCGGGTGAAGCCAAAGCGGACTGGTGGACCATTTCCCGGGTGGCTCAGGTCTTAGGTTTTCGCGGTTTCAACTTTAGCAATAGCCATGACATTTTTCTGGAACATGCCCGTTTATCTGCCTATCAGAATAGCTCAGTTTCGCAACGTGAAGATACCCCTAATTTTCGCTATTTCAACCTGCAAGGTTTAACTCATCTCGGTTTTGCGGAATATCAGAATCTGGCATCGATCCAGTGGCCGGTTTGGGATAAGCAAGAAGTTCATCAGGTTGGTCAACTATTTAGCCAAGGCCAGTTTAGTCATGCAGATGGCAAGGCCAGATTAGTGCCGACAGTTGCCGCCAATCCCATACATGCTATTTCTGCTGAATATCCGCTGATCCTGAATACCGGACGGATTCGCGATCAATGGCACACCATGAGTCGTACCGGATTATCTGCCAGTTTATCCCAGCATCGTACTGAGCCTTATTGTGAGTTGCATCCGCACGATGCGCTGAAATATGGCTTGAAAGATGCCGAGCTGGTCGAGGTGAAATCCGCTTGGGGAAGTTGTGTACTCCGTGTGCAATTTTCACAAAATATGCGACGTGGCCAGATTTTTGCACCGATTCATTGGAACGACCAGTTTGCGTCCGATGCGCGGATTGGCAAAGTGGTGAATCCGGTAGTTGACCCGATTTCTGGCGAACCAGAATTTAAGCATACTCCAGTGATGATCCAGCCATTTTATACCCAGTGGCAGGGCGTGCTGTATGTGCGGGAAGGCTTTGAGCAGCAGATCCAGACCATAATTGAAAATACGGTGTGGTGGAGCAAAATTCAAACCACTCAGGCCATCCGGTATGAACTGGCAGACCGGCGCAGGTTTTCTGACATCACCGGGCAGATCAAGAGCCTGTTAGCCTTTGATGATGAAAGCTTTGAATGGCTGAATCTCGAAGATCAAACGGCGCATATCAGTCATAGTGTGGTGCTTCAGGATGGCCAGTTAATTGCCAGTTTTTATATCGCACCGGCGGCATTATTGCCAGATCGTGACTGGGTGGCAGGCCTGTTTAAACGTGAACGTCTGAGTGCATTACATCGTAAAGCATTGCTGGCAGGTCAGGCCATGTCGATGGGAAATAGTGAAGGGCCATTAGTCTGTAGCTGTTTTAAGGTCGGCAAGAACCGAATTATTCAAACCATTAAAGATAAAAATATCACGCATGAAAAACAGGTGACTGCATGTCTAAAAGCCGGAGGAAATTGTGGTTCATGTTTGCCAGAAATTAGAGGCCTGATTAAAGCCTGCCAGACGGAGTACATAGAATGAAAAGAAGAGTGATGAAGACGGTGTCTTATCCGGAAACCGATGTGGTGATCCTGGCCGGCGGTTTAGCGCGGCGCATGAATGGCATCAATAAATTGCTGCACAAATTTGATGATGAAATCCAGCTGATTAAAATCCATCAGCAGTTGAAGTCCCGGGCAAGCAAAGTTTGGGTCAATAGCCATCGGGATCATTCCATTTATAAACGGATGATTCCTTCGATCGACTTTTATCAGGACGATGAACCCGGTTTTCAGGGACCATTGATGGGCATGAAGAGTGCCTGGTCATATGTACAATCTGATTATGTGCTGTTCGTGCCTTGTGACGTGACCTATATCCCCAAAAAGGTCATTTCACGTTTACATCAGGCCTTGCAACGACATCCTTTATCTGAAGTGGCGGTAGTTGAAATCAATGAAAAGGCATTGTTTCCATTCTGTCTGATGAAACGCAGCAGCTTCCCCACGCTTATACAACATCTTGAAAATGATCAGCACAGTTTAAAACTCTGTTTTGTTGACATGCACATGCAGCGGGCAAGCTTTAAAAATCGTGCCCTGTTTTTTCACAGTATTAATTCATTTGATGAGCTACAGCAGCATCAACAGCTTAACTTTCTCTAGCGTTTAAAATGCTAAAAGTCGAATTATCATATTCTGGTTCACCAAAATATTGCTTTTTTTATTTTTCGAGCAAACTTTCGGACTAAAAAAGAACAAATATTATCCATTAATATTAGGGTCTGTTGACATTTCAAGTATAGAATTTACCCGATAAAGGTAGCCAAATAAA
>NZ_DCLL01000003.1 GCF_002321025.1 Acinetobacter lwoffii | reverse complement strand
TAGAAAACAATTATTGTGACATTATTGCAATGAGTTATCTCTTTCTGTCATGTACAGAGCATTTTCATAAAAAACGCCTGCTGATGCAGGCGTTTTTATTGCAGATTTTTAGCTTAAGCTTGAGTCGTGAAATAATCTTCAGAGAAGTTCATGATGACGTCAGAACCTGATTTCACTTTAGTAATGCGTAATGCCAGTTCAGGCAGAATGCGTTGTACAAAGTAACGTGCCAGAGCGATTTTATTTTGATAGAACTCACCGTCTTTATTTTTCGCTGCATTGGTAATGCGCGCGAACATATAAGAGAAGCTCAACAGACCTACAGCGTGCAGATAGTCAACTGCGGTTGCATTCGGGAAGTCATGGCTTTCTCGTGCTGCTTCCAGAATGTACTGAGTCACCGATTCAACTTCAGTTGCTGCATCCAGTGTGGCATCTTTAATAAAGTTTAGATCCGCATCCAGACTATTGGCAAAGTCACGGATTTCAGAGATATATTCAGAGATATATTCGCCGCCACATTTAATGGTTTTGCGGCCGATCAAGTCTTGTGACTGTACACCGTTGGTGCCTTCATAGATCTGGGAAATACGTAGGTCACGGATACATTGCTCCAAGCCCCATTCACGGATATAGCCATGACCACCGAAGACCATTTGTGCATCTAGGGTCGCCTGGAATGCGGTATCCGTTAAATACGCTTTCGCGATTGGTGTTAATAGCGCAACGCGGTCATTGGCTTTTTTCACCGCTTCAGGATCAGTAGAGAATTTGGTGATATCCAGTTGCTGACCTACATAAACTGCAAAGGCACGCGAAGCTTCGTTATTGGCACGTACATTCAGCAGCATACGGCGTACATCACCATGCACCAGAATGCTATCCGCAGGTTTGCTTGGTGACTGAACGCCAGCCGCACTACGACCCTGTAAACGGTCTGTGGCATATTGCGCAGCGTTTTGATAAGCGAATTCAGAAGCACCTAGGCCTTGAATACCCATCGACAGACGTTCGTAGTTCATCATCACGAACATCGCAGCGAGACCTTCGTTTTCTTTACCAACGAGGTAACCTTTGGCACCGTCAAAGTTCATGACACAAGTCGCAGATGCCTTGATTCCCATCTTGTGTTCGATTGAACCTGGGCCGACCGGGTTACGTTCGCCAATAGAACCATCTTCATTGACCAAGAATTTCGGTACGATGAACAGGGAAATACCACGAGAGCCAGCAGGGGCATCTGGGGTTTTCGCTAGAACGAGGTGAATAATATTTTCCGCCAGGTCATGATCACCACCCGTGATGAAAATCTTGGTGCCGCTGATGCTATAAGTGCCGTCTTCGTTACGTTCAGCTTTGGTTTTGATAATACCCAGATCAGTACCGGCATGTGGTTCGGTTAAGCACATGGTGCCTGACCACTCACCCGAATAAATTTTAGGTAAATAGGTTTCTTTTTGTGCTTGTGAAGCATAGCTGTTCAGCGCCATGCCCGCACCAACAGAAAGCAGTGGATACAGCATAAAAGACGGGTTGGTGGCAAACAGCATTTCATCAGAAAGTACCGTTAGCATTTTCGGCATTTCCTGGCCGCCCCATTCCATATCTGCGCCCAGACCAATCCAGCCACCTTCTGCATATTGTTTGAACGCTTCTTTAAAGCCAGCAGGTGTGGTCACATTACCATTTTCAATTTTTGCGCCTTCTTCATCGCCGGTACGGTTCAGAGGAAGCATGACGTTTTGAGAAAATTTTGCCATTTCTTCAAGAATCGCTTCTGCTGTCGCAGCATCCAGATGCGCTAGATTTTCATTGGCCTGCCAGAATTGTTCTGCATTGAAGACATCGTTCAGGATGAATTTCATATCGGCAAGTGGCGCGTTATAAATTGGCATGGTGTGTCACCTGTTTATTGTTTGATTAAATGAGTTTTAATCAGTCTAAAACACTCAAAATCTGAATGTTAGACGACTAAAGGTTAATTCTGTAACTCTTTATAAAGAAAAAGGACTGCCTGTTGATTGACCGTCCTTTTTCTGAAATGTAGCTAGTCTGAGACTAACTTAGAATGCAAAGTGTTCCGCATCCAGGTTCATCAATGGCTCTACACCTGTCGCAATCACTTCAACGTGTGAACGAACGCGTGGCAGGATTTTCTTGAAGTAGAAGCGTGCTGTCGTCACTTTGGCATTGTAGAAATCAACCTCAGTGGTGCCCGCAGCCAGTTGCTCCTGAGCAACCAATGCCATACGTGCCCATAGGTAAGCTAGAGTGACATAACCAGAGAAGTAGAGGTAATCGACTGCAGCCGCACCCACTTCTTCAGGGTTTTGCATCGCGCGCATACCAATCTGCATGGTCAGATCGCCCCATTCTTTGTTCAAGGCAGCCAATGGTTCAACGAATTCTTTCATTGCAGCATTGTCTTTGTGCGCTTCAGCAAATTTATGGATGATCTTGGTGAAGTCTTTCAACATTGCACCTTGCGTACCCAATACTTTACGGCCTAACAAGTCTAGTGCCTGAATTTCAGTGGTACCTTCGTACAGGCAAGCAATACGTGTATCACGTACGATCTGCTCCATACCGTGCTCAGAAATAAAGCCATGACCACCGAATACCTGAACACCGTGTTTCGCAGCTTCAGAACCGGTTTCAGTCAGGAATGCTTTTGCGATTGGTGTTAGCAATGACAGGATGTTGTCTGCAAATTTACGGTCTGCTTCTTCTGCAGCATGTTCAACCACGTCAGCATATTGTGCTAATAGATAAACCAGTGCACGACCGCCTTCTGCATATGCTTTTTGCGTCAACAGCATGTTACGTACAGCAGGATGTACAATGATTGGATCTGCTTCTTTTTCTGGTGCTTTAGGGCCACTTAAAGAGCGCATTGCCAGACGATCTTTTGCGTATGCAAGCGCGCCTTGGAATGAACCTTCAGATGCTGCAAGACCTTGAACTGCTGTACCGATACGTGCTGTGTTCATGAACGTGAACATGCAGTTCAAGCCGCGGTTTTCAGGTCCAATCAGGAAGCCTTTAGCATTGTCAAAGTTGATGACACAAGTCGCGTTACCATGGATACCCATCTTGTGTTCGATCGAACCACAACGTACGCCGTTACGCTCGCCAATAGAACCGTCAGCATTCAGGTTGAATTTTGGCACGATGAATAATGAGATACCTTTGGTACCTTTCGGTGCACCTGGCAGACGAGCAAGTACGATATGGATAATGTTCTCTGCCATGTCGTGTTCACCAGCAGAGATAAAGATCTTCTCGCCAGAGATTGCGTAGCTACCGTCCGCTTGTGGTTCAGCTTTAGTACGGATAATACCCAAGTCAGAACCCGCATGAGATTCAGTTAAGCACATGGTACCCGTCCATTCACCTGAAACCAGTTTAGGCAGGTAAGCGTCTTTTTGTTCAGCTGAACCATGATGTTCTAAAGTACGAACCGCACCGTGAGACAGGCCAGGGTACATGCCCCATGCCCAGTTCGCAGTACCCACCATTTCAGAAATCGCGATACCTAAAGAGTTCGGTAAGCCTTGACCGCCGTATTGTTCTTCAGCAGAAAGAGAAGGGAAGCCAAGCTCGATGTATTTTTGGTACGCTTCTTTAAAGCCAGTCGGAGTCGTAACAACGCCGTCATTCCAGGTACAGCCTTCACGGTCACCGGTCTGGTTGATCGGAGACAATTCGTTTTCACAGAAGTCGGCCGCAGCTTCTAAGTACTGATCTACCAGCTCACGGCTTACGTTTTCTTGGAATGCAGGGAGATTTGCATAGTGTTGTTCAGCATTTAATAATTCATGCAACACAAATTGCATATCACGTAAAGGCGCTTTGTATTGTGGCATATCGGTTTCCTCAATACTGGTTGAACCAGCGTTATAATCTTAGATGAACTAAAACCTGTCTTCACTGACACGGTTTGGAATGATCTAATCGTGCAACAACTTCCCCTGCGGTACAAGCTTTTCGGGGTGTTTTCTTGGTGACTGTAAAGTCAAAGATTAATCTGCATGACGCATTAAAGGTCTTGAGTATAAAGACTTTAGCCATATTCTGCAGGAAACGAATAGTCAACTGTATGCATGAAAGAGCACGCAATAAAAAAGCACCCGAAGGTGCTAGTCGTGAAGCCTTGATTCCTATGCATTAATAGGTAGAGGCTGTGGGCTGGAAACGGACATGACATTTGCCATTGATAGTTTGTTCGCTCATCTTGATCTGTGCAGCAGTCCCGTCTTTTTTGCCTTGACAGGCTTGCAGCATGGCTCGTTGATGTGCCTGATGTTGAGCGAGGCGCTGATCAAACTGTTTAGTCAATTCTGCACGTTTGGCATCCGTCAAGACTTCACCGTGCATCATGCCTCTACGCATATCAGCACGCATTGGACGATGCTCAGCTTTCATGTCGCGATGGCTTTTCATCTCTTTACGATCTGCTTTAAAGACCATCTTGCAGGTGCCGTCTATGGTTTTATCGCCAGTCTTGATTTGAACGGCCGAGCCCACAGCTTTATTGTCGCAGGCCTGTTGAAGCTGTTTGGCAAACTGCATGCGTTCTGCACGCTTTGCCTTAAACTGCTCACGCTGTTCGGGAGTTAGATGCTGTTTTTTGCCTTCATGATGTTTCATCATGTGGGGATGATCATTGCTTGGCACATTGCTGGTGGATTGACAGGCAGTCAACGCACCCATTGATAAAACACTTGCACTGATTAAAGCTATTTTTGTCATGGTTTGCATTGTATTTATCCTGTCAAGAAGCTGATTCTATGTTAGATAAAGATTAAACAATAAAGATGAAGAAACAATGAAGAGTTTTTTGCCTCGGTGTTCGCTACAATAATGAATATAGAAGAAAAATTGAGATTTTACTTTTGAACATTCGCCGTATTCCCATTGCATTACGTCTATTTTTGACCGTGCTGTTGACCACGCTGGTCATTACCACGGTGAGCCTAGGTGTATTGCATCTGAATATGCAGCGTAATTTCGCCCGCTATGTCGCTGATGTCGAAATGCAGAAGCTGGATTATGTGATTGAAAATCTGGCAGATGTCTATGCAGTCTATCAGGACTGGGGCAACGCGATTCAGGCACAGATTCTCCAGATGGAAGGTGAAGCCGCACCAGATGATTATGACCGATTATCACGCTGGTGGTTACGCCGCCAGTATGATATTGCCTTGCAGCAGCGTTATTTTCAGGAACAGACCTTGGCTCAAGTGGCACCGAGTATGGTGAATCCAGAGCTGCCACAACGTCAGGTCAATGAAGAAGAATTACGTTTACTAGCATCTAATTTGCCTTCCCAGTTTCAGCCTTTTGAAGGCTTGAAATTCCCGCTCAGTTCTAATCAAAATCTGTTTAGAACTGATCGCAAAAATGGTAAGCAGCCAGCCCAGCAACCGACTGGTAAAAAACAGTTTATTCAGATGCCGGACCGTCTTGGCCTCAGTTCACGTCTCTCACTGTATGATGCCAAGCGTCGTTTCGTAGTGGGTGAGGCTTCAGATGAACAGATTTCTTATCGCCCGATTATGGTGAATAATCAGATTGTCGGCTATTTGGGCTTAAAACCGGTACTAGATCAGGATGATGCGCTCAGTATTAATTTCTTCAGTAACCAAAAGCGTTATTTATTTCTGGTTTATGCTCTCAGTATTTTGGCGAGTCTGATAGCTTCCCTGTTATTGGCGACTTATTTCAAAAAACCGATTCAACGTTTGCTCAATGGTACGCGTGCCTTGACTCAGGGAAATTATCAATATCAGGTTAAAGTGAACCGGAATGATGAATTAGGTGATTTATCCAATGAATTAAATGCATTGGCGGTGATTCTGGATCAGCATGAAACCTCACGCCGTCAGTGGGTGGCAGATACCTCACATGAGTTAAAAACGCCACTAGCAGTCTTACAGGCACAGATTGAAGCGATGCAGGACGGAATCCGTAAACCAACGCCTGAACATTTTGCTTCCATGCTGGCTCAGGTGAACAGTCTGAAAAAACTGACCCAAGATCTGGCCGCATTGGCACAGGTCGATGCCCAGCAATTGCAATTCTATTTCTCGACGGTGAATCCGTGGGAGGTTGTGCAGCAGGAACTCATTAACTTCCAGCCGAACTTTGAACAGGCTGAATTAGTGGTTACTGCAGATGGCGAAGGGACTGATTTAAATCTGGATCTAGATCGTTTTAAACAGATTGTGGCGAACTTGCTGAGTAACAGTATTCGCTATACTGAAGCAGGCGGGCAAGTGCATATTCATACGACACAAGATGATAAAGAATGGACCTTATATATCGATGATAGTCCGTTTGGTCTGACTGATGAACAACTGGCGCGTATTGGTGAGCGTTTCTACCGTGTCGATGATTCTCGTACCCGGGCGACTGGCGGAACCGGACTGGGTTTGGCATTATCATGTAAAATTACGCAGGCGCTGGGCGGCAGCTTAAGCTTTGCACATTCACCACTGGGTGGTTTACGATGCAAGCTGAGCTTTCCTAAACAAATGAAACGATGAAGGGAATAGATTGATGAAACATGTCATGCTGGTTGAAGATGAAATCGAACTTGCACAGTTGGTGCGAGACTATCTGGAAGCTGCTGGTTTTGAGGTCAGTATGTTTCATGATGGGCAGGAAGCATATAACAGTTTTACCCAGCGTAAACCGAGTCTGATGATTCTGGACTTGATGGTGCCGCGTATGGACGGCCTGACCATTTGCCGTAAGGTACGTGAACAGTCAGATTTGCCAATTATCATGGTAACCGCACGTACTGAAGAAATCGACCGTGTACTGGGTCTGAATATGGGTGCAGATGATTATCTCTGTAAACCGTTTAGTCCGAAGGAGCTGGTCGCGCGCGTACAGGCTGTGTTACGTCGTCTGGATCGTAAATCAGAACCGGAAAGCAATGATTTATTCCGCATGGACAAATCACAACAGCGCATCTGGTATCAACAAAAAGCCTTGAATTTAACGCCGACCGAATTCCGTTTACTGGAGTTATTCCTGGAACATGTCGGACAGGTATATTCACGTGCGCAATTGCTGGATCATATTAATCCGGACAGTTTTGATGTGGCTGACCGTGTTATTGACAGTCATATCAAGAATTTGCGCCGTAAGATTTCAGATGCAGCTGAAACCGGTAACCGTCATGAGTGGATTCAGGCGGTGTATGGGGTCGGTTACCGTTTTGAATATCCTGAAGATTGATTAAGTTTTTAATGTTTAAGAGAGGCGAATAGGTGAGAACTTATTCGCTTTTTTTATATCTGAAACTGGCAAGTATAAGAGGGTTAAAAATAATGAATATCATGATTCGAGATGAGCAAATAGATGACATTCAGGCAATTGAAGAGTTAACAACAGCCGCTTTTAAAAACATTGAATATTCAAGTCATGCTGAACATTTTATTATCAATGCATTAAGGAAAAAGCATCAACTGACGTTATCGTTAGTTGCTCTTGAAAATAATATTGTTGTTGGGCATATTGCCGTGTCTCCCGTATCAATGTCTTCGGGTGCAGCAGGGTGGTTTGGATTAGGCCCTATTTCAGTTTTGCCTGATCAAAAAGGTTTAGGCATTGGTTCAAGGCTTGTATATGCAGCACTGGACAGACTGAAAGCATTGGATGCAAAAGGCTGTGTGCTATTAGGCGATCCCAAGTATTATGCTCGTTTTGGCTTTCAACCCATTGCCGATTTAGTTTTGGAAAATGTACCAGCTGAATATTTTCAAGCGATCAGTTTTGATGGGGCTTTTCCGAAAGCCCAGGTATTTTATGATGAAGCATTTAATGCAACTAAATAACTGACGGTATATTGAATATTATTCTAATGATGAATCTTAAATTTTTTATATACATTATTCCTATACAAGGTGGGAACTTATCGTACTGTTTTAAGTAGCTCAATTCGCTGCCGATCGACTTTCTTTAACTTTAATACTACTAACTCATAAGAATTTAGCACCAAATCTCCAACCAAAGACCCATCTAGTTCTTCATCTTCATAAACTGAGATCCAGTGCTGCTTATTCATATGCCAGCCTGTACGGATATAAGGATAAATGTCTCGAAGCATGGCGCCGTGTTCAGGCTCGACTTTTAAATTAATCGCAGCTTTTCCTTGCAAATGAAAAGTCAGCATAAAGACTTTATCCATGACTTTATAAACATCACAGCCCTCAGCAAAAGGCTGAGTCACAGTGACTTCAGGAAGTTTTAAAGCAGTAAATGATGCAATTTGATGTAAAGACATAAGCTATGGATAAATCATCAGAAAACTGTGGATAATGCTTAAATTATCCACAGTTTTTGTTTGGGATGTGAATAAATTAAGACGAACAGCTGACCATGACTTCAGGCACGTCACTCGGCAATGGCGCTAAATCTTCAGGCTGTTCCAAATCGGGCTGTTTCAGGTAAGGCTGACTGAGTAATTTAAACAGACGGTCGACTTCAGAAAAATCATCCCGTTCTGCCAGTTCAATGGCTTTCTGTGCCATATGATTACGCAGAATATAATGCGGATTGGCCAGTTGCATGGCGGCGTCTAATTCTTCAATATTTTGGTGTTCACGGATAGATTCATATTGCGCCAAGAATGCTTCAAACTGACGACGGTCTAAGCAATCATCTTTCATGGCTTCATAGTCTTTATTTTGCAACCGGATAAAACTTTGGGTGTAGTCCAGTTGTTCACTCTGTAAAATGCGCAGAAAGGCCATTGCGCAGTCAAAACTGTCTTTATGGAAACTTGGCAAGCCCATTTTCTGGTTTAAACCATGTTTATAATGCTCTAAAAATGTTGGCTCATAGTGCTCCAGACACGCTGCTAAATCCTGTTTCCATTGTTCTTTGTCATAATCTGTAGGGCAGAGCGGCACCAGATTGTTTAACCATTGCCACAAATTCCAGTGTCCGATACTTGGCTGCTGCTGATAGGTATAACGCCCTTGATAATCCGAGTGGTTATTGATCCAGTTCGGACGGAAGCGCTCCATAAAGCCATAAGGACCAAAGTCCAAAGTTGAACCGGTAATATTCAGGTTGTCGGTATTCATCACGCCATGTGCAAAACCGACCAGTTGCCATTTGGCAATCATCACCGCAGTGCGCTGAATAACTTTGGTGGCAAAGCTCAGAATCGGCTGTTCGTCTTGCAGACATTCCGAATAATGCCATTCGATACATTTCTGGGTAAATTCAGCCAGCAGATCTGGCTGATACTGATTGATCCATTCGAAATGACCGAAACGGATATGACAATCCGAAGTGCGCAACATCATCGCGCCCGGCTCTAGCTTCTCACGCTGAATACCTTGCATTGATGAAGTAAAACCGACCGCATTACTGGATGCTACACCCAAGGCATTTAAGGCATGACCCGCCAGATACTCACGAATGACTGACCGCAGCACGGCACGACCATCGCCCATGCGTGAATATGGCGTTGCACCAGCACCTTTTAGATGTAGGTCAATGGTCTGCTGGTTCTGATCCAGAATCTGAGCAATCAACAACCCACGACCATCTCCCAACTGTCCTGCCCATTGCCCAAACTGATGGCCTGCATAGACCATAGCCAAAGGTTCAAACTCAGCAAAGACTTTCTGACCACTACAAATCTCGACCCATTGCGCCTTGTCTTCATCCGACCATTGTAGTTGTTCTGCCAAAGCGGCATTGAAGTGCCCGGCTTTCGCACCTTTTAACGGCAGCGGAACTTGATGGTGATAGAGGCGGGCGGGCAGTGTTTGATAGCGAGAGTTAAAATACATGGCATCAGTACAGGATTGGAATAAATTTACTATAACAAAGATAGCTGTATAAAACTGTTGTATAAGCGAGAGTTCACGTTATCTTTCGGACATAAAAAAAGCCCCAATCGGGGCTTTAGTGTTCAACAGCTTTTATTGAGAAATTGCAGATTTTTTCAAATTACGAACCAATAGATTCAAGGTTTGACGATGATGGGAAAGACGCTGTTCAACCAGCTGGAATTCAACTTTCAGCTTGTCATCCATCTGGTGAATTTTTTCAGCCATAGATGCTTTCTTGACCTGAATTTCCTGTTCTTTCAACTTCGCCCAGTCATTTAAAGTTTGGGTAAATGCATCATATTCCTGTGCGATTTTGGTTTTTACCGCCGAGATATCTTCAGAAACATCATGGCCATATACCGCAAGATCTTGTTCGGCATATTTAAACTTCATCGCCAATTCCGCTTTTTTGATATTAAAGCTAGGAATACGGCGCAAGTTTTTAGCTAAACCAAGTTTAGAACAAGTCCAGATCAACCATTTAGTTGGATCGTACTGCCACCATTTCACGCCGTTACGGTAATCGTATTGGAAAATGTGGTGATAGTTGTGATAACCCTCACCCCAAGTTGCAACCGCGAGTACGAAGTTGTCACGTGCAGTATTTTCATCGGTATAAGGACGATTTCCCCACATGTGGCACAGTGAGTTAATGAAGAAGGTCACATGATGGCTCAGGATTAAACGCATTAATCCACCCAACAGCAACACGCCCCAGACATCGCCGACTGCCCAGCCAATTGGCAATAAAATCGCAGCATGAACAGCAATCACTAAAGGAACGTAGTATTTGTCCTGAAACATCACCACTTTGTCTTTTAACAGATCTGGCGCATTTTTATAGTTGGCTGCACCTGATGGATAATCACGTAACATCCAGCCAATGTGTGCATACCAGAAGCCTTTATTGATCGAGTACGGGTCTTGATCAACATCATCGACATGACGGTGATGGGTACGGTGACCAGATGCCCAGAATAAAATACTATTCTGTACAGCAAATGTACCCATAATCATCAAGATGATTTTTAATGGTAAAGTGGCTTCATAAGCACGATGTGCCCACAGGCGATGGTATCCTGCTGTAATGCCGAGGCTGCTTACGCCCAGTAAAACAAACATACTGATCCAAGCGGCAGCGCTAAAATCATGGTGATACGCATACAACGGAATCGCAATCAGGGCTACGATCGGTAAAAATACCAATGCAAACACAGCAATCCAGTTGATGGGGGCTTTGGGTAAGGGAGCATTCATCTCCAACAGCACTCCTAGAACCTCGGAAGGTATAACAAAAAGCAGAAACTACTGTTGGTTTTAACAGCAGCCTATCTTGTCCATATTAGCATGTGCCCTAAGGCATCACTAGCATTATTGTACGGTTGTATTGTACTTGTCGGTAACAGAATAAGTAGGGCAGAAGTGACCATTTTGCGAGCGTAGACGGGTTCTGATTTCCGACTAAGTGACTGAGGATTATCACTCTTTCAGAAAATGGAAACCGAATGAATCAGAGGAAAATAGTTGTTCATAATTTCTACAATATTATCAGGAAATTTGCAGAATATAGAGGTTGGGCAACTTAATTTCAATTTCAAATAAAATCGGATTAAGGAAGATTCACACTTTCATTATTACATTTTCGAAATGAACTGGATCAAGAAATACCTAGATCAATCAAGGCTAAGAGAGATTATTTAGAGTTGTTGTAGCATCAATTTTGGATAATCGGTAATCACCCCCTGAATGCCCCAGTCTCGCAGCTGTTTGGCACGGGTGACATCATTGACCGTCCAGACACTGATATTCAACTCGGCAGCCTGCGTGGCTTGAATCAGGTCTTTACTGGCCAGTTCATCCATCCAGCCAATATGACAGCATCCAAATTCCAGCGCCTGATCAATGGCTTGATGTTTGACATCGGTTTCAATCAATAAACCGCGTTTTAAACGTGAGTTTTGCTGTTTAAATGCATCCAGAATTTTGGCATCAAAGCTGGTAATAATGGCTGCCTGCTCATAGCCTTGTAACTGCTTTTCGACTTCAAACGCGATTTTTTCAGCTGCTTCTTCAGATGCTACGCTTTTAATTTCGACTTCAATATGCTCAAAATTTCGAATGACATTTAAGGTTTGATCGAGCAATGGGGTCGCTTCGATTTTATTCCATTCTGACCAGGCCACTGCGTGATTATATTGGGTAAGATCTTGACGGTTACACTCGTATAGATGCTTCTGCAAACCGGTGGTACGCACAAAGTCGTCATCATGCATGATGATTAAGGCATTGTCTTTGAGCTGACGGACATCAAACTCAACGGCGCGAATGCCAATCTCCTGAATATATTGAAAACCGCCCAAGGTATTTTCAGGGGCTTCGCCACGTGCACCACGATGACCAATTATGCGCATAAGATGCTCATGAGTGGGAAAGTTAAGTTCATTTTGCGAGGGCTACGTGACAGAAGGATGACACTTTCTATTTTCGTCAGATGCTCTGTAAAATCAAGAGACATCTGACGTGTATTTTTAGATGCTAACTTGAAACATAATTTTACTTTTCGATGCTGTCATTGATATTTTTTTGCCACAGCACTTCGGAACCGCCTTCAGCGCGTTGCAGGGTGCGTGATGCTACAAATAACCAGTCCGATAAACGGTTAAGTAGTTGCAGTGACGCTGCCTGAATATTTTGGTCACGGTGATGTACCGACATTACGCTGCGTTCTGCACGACGGCAGACTGCACGCGCCTGATGGGCAAAGCTGCATACCAGCGTTCCGGCAGGCAGAATAAAGTCTTTTAACATCGGCAACGCTTCATTCATGCGGTCGATATCATTTTCTAAAAACTCAATTGATACCGGTTGCACCAGATTAAAACCTGGAATACAGACTTCACCACCAAGATCGAATAACCAGTGTTGGATCAGGCTTAAAGATTTATCCCAAGCGGCTTGATCTTCAATGTTACTTGCTGAAATTTGTGTACGTAATACGCCAATCACGGCATTCAGTTCATCGACATCACCCAGCGCGGTAATACGCAAGTCATCTTTGGCAACGCGTGAGCCATCACCAAGCCCTGTAGTACCCGAATCGCCTGTGCGCGTGTAGATTTTACTTAAACGGTGGCCCATATGTGTTCCTTGAATTTTTAATGAAGATAATAAAAAAGGATAATGTCGGTCATAACATTATCCATAAACTGCGCTGTTTTAAAGTTTTTTGCTGTTTAGAGCTTAGTATTTAAAAGTGATTCCAATAGAAGCGAGGCGGTCACTGGCAATGTAATAAGATGTGGCATCATTAAATGCTGTTTTGTAATTGGTATCACCTAGGTTACGAATATTCACAAAGGTTTTTAAGTGAGGATTCACTTGCCAATAGGCATTCATATCAATGACTGCATAGCCTGGAATAAGGCCTTTATCCTCCTTAGATTTACCTTTAGCTACTAAAGACGTGGACGCACCATACTGACCATTATCCCAACCCAAGGTTAGGTTGAAGTTTTGGCGTGGGCGATTTGGCAAATCTTTATCTTTATCATCGTTCTTGGCTTGAATATACGCATATTCAGCATTGGCATAGAAATCATCTTGTGTCAATTTTAAACCCAATTCAGCACCATTAAAGGTGGCTCTGTCCATATTTTCAAATACCCAGTTGGTATCTCCGTTAGAGACCATAATATTGTCGACTTGGGTTTGAAAAGCAGAACCGTATAATGTCATTGATGGGGTGATTAGATGATCAAAACCAATTTCATAGGATACACTTTCTTCTGGTTGTAGGTCAGGATTACCGCCCCACCAAGCGGGTTCACTAATAATTTGCCCGACAACTGGGGCACGAAATGCTGTTCCGACATTGGCATAAATACTTGATGTAGGGCTTAGGGTATATCGAACAGCGAGTTGTCCTACACTATGTGTACCAAATTGCTGATTGTCTTCAACTCGAATACCCGCTTGGGTGCTGATGACATCATTTTGATATTGGTGCTGTAAATAATAGCCAGTGCTATCATTTTCATCTTTAAAGGTGTTTAAACTTTCAGCTTCTGTCTTATTGTAATGTACACCCGCAAGAAGTTTATGCTCGGCGTTGATTTGCCATTGAATATTGGAATCTATTTCTTGTTGTTCAGTGATTACAGTCGATGGATAAGCGCTTTGTACAATTACGTATTCATCTTCAAATTGTGATAGGCGAGTTTCCCACACTAAATTTGGATTAAGCTTAAAATAACCTTTAATATTATAAAGGCGATTGGTGAAATCATAAGCTTCTGGTGCACCATAAGAGAAGTAGTCGCCGTGACCTTCATTTTCTTTAAATTCCGCTGACAATCCAAAGTTGTCTTGATCAACGCCTAATTTCGCTGAATAGCCTTTTTGATCGAAACCTGCTTTTTTAGCTTGATTGCTAATAATTTGGTCACCATCTGTTTCTAGGCGTTGCCCACGAATTTGGGCGTAATAGCCATTTTCAGCAGCATCAACACCGACAAGTGATTTGTAGGTATTTTTTTCACCGACTTCGACCGTTGTAAACGCACTATTTTCTGTCGGTGTTTTGGAAATGAGTTGAATTACACCTCCAATTGCATCAGTACCATATTGTACCGATGCAGGGCCTTTTAGAATTTCAATTTGCTTAATGTCTGTCGTATCAATTAAATGTAAATTTGTACCTGCAACAGTTGCGGTATTGGAGCGCATACCATCTTGTAAAATTAAGGTATGTGCGGCATTGCTGCCACGCAAGAAAATTGAAGCTGGTTGACCATAGCCACCCACTTGTTTGACTGATAGCGCTGCTTCTTTCGTTAATAATGAAGGTAAGTCAGCAATAGGGGATTGTTGAATCGTTTTTTCATCAATCACATTTAGACGCATCGGCACATTTTCAATATTTTGTTCGCTGCGTGATGCCGTGACCACAATGGTATCTAAAGATGCTTTCGCAACTTTTTGCTCGTTAGCAAAAACAGATGAGGTGGTACCCAACGCAAGTGCGATCGCACCTACCAAGGCAGTAGGTTGACAATGAAGTGACATGTTAAAGCTCCCTACATTCACTTCCCCGTGAATGATTGAGTTATAGAACACAACAAGCAGGTTTCCGGACTTAAATGTGCAAAGCAGCGACTTTGCTGTATATCCACCTTCCCACATCAAGATGCAGTGGTGTAAACCGAAGAGTTTAAATTGAGATACGTTTCATTTTTTACCGTTGCGGGGGCAGTGCTGGATTTACACCAGCTTCCCTAAAGCCTGAAGGCTTGGACTTGCTGCAAAGTGAGCGCAGTATAAAGTCAGTATGCGTTATACACAATCTGCATAGAGAATAATCCGGATGAACTTTACGCAAGTCAGAAAAATTGCATTACAATGATTTGCCCCAATCTTACAGATTGTTCAATACATTGGTAGATCTAGAGCCAACATAATATGCGAACCCGTGCCAAAATTTGTGGAATTACCCGAGTCGAAGATGTACATGCCATAGCCAATGCTGGCTGTGATGCGATAGGATTTGTATTTTATCCACCGAGTCCACGACATGTTACTTTAGAGCAGGCTGAAAGCCTGATCCGGGCGGTTCCAGCTTATGTGCAGGCCGTAGGTTTATTTGTAAATAGTCGCGCAGATGAAATCCAGGCGATTTTAAATAAAGTACCGCTGGATATTTTACAATTTCATGGCGATGAAACACCTGAACAATGTCAGGCCATCGCTCAACAGGTCGGACGCCGCTGGTATAAGGCCATTCAGGTGAAACCTGATCTGGATGTAGTCGCAGAAATTCAAGGTTATCAAGATGCCGGCGCAAGTGCAGTGCTGTTAGACGCATGGCATCCTGACCTGAAAGGCGGCACAGGACACAGCTTCGATTGGGATACATTTCCCAAACTCAATATTCCCTTGATCTTGGCAGGCGGTTTAAATCCTGACAATATCGAACAGGCAATTCTCACCACACAGGCCTATGCCGTAGATGTGAGCGGCGGTGTCGAGTCCGCAAAAGGTATTAAAGACCAACAACTCATAGAACGCTTTATGCAAGGAGTCCATCGTGGATCAGCAAAGTACTAGCCAGAACAGTCAGGCAGTTGACTATACCCAATTCCCGGATGAACGCGGGCATTTCGGTATTCATGGCGGACGTTTTGTGTCAGAAACACTCATGGCGGCTTTAGAAGACTTGGAAAAGCTCTATTTCCGTATGAAAGATGATGCGCAGTTTTTGGCAGAATTTGACCGTGACATGGCGTTTTATGTCGGTCGTCCGAGTCCTTTATATCATGCTGAACGATGGTCGAAAGAGTTGGGTGGCGCACAGATTTACCTGAAACGTGAAGACCTGAACCATACCGGTTCGCACAAAGTAAATAACACAATCGGTCAGGCCTTACTGGCGAAGCTTTCCGGCAAGAAACGTATTATTGCCGAAACAGGTGCAGGCCAGCATGGTGTAGCAACGGCAACAATTGCAGCACGTTTAGGTCTTGAATGTGTAGTATTCATGGGCGCAGACGATGTAAAACGTCAGGCGATGAACGTCTACCGTATGCGTTTATTAGGCGCGACGGTTGTGCCGGTAGAAAGTGGCTCCAAAACATTAAAAGATGCCATGAACGAAGCCATGCGTGACTGGGTCACCAATGTCGATTCAACTTACTATGTGATTGGTACCGTGGCAGGCCCACACCCATATCCGCAGCTGGTACGTGATTTCCAGTCGATTATTGGCCGTGAAGCACGCCGTCAGATTCAGGAGCAAGCTGGTCGTCTGCCTGATGCCTTGGTAGCCTGTGTTGGTGGTGGTTCCAATGCAATGGGCTTGTTCTATCCATTCCTGAACGATCAAGATGTGCAAATGTACGGTGTAGAAGCCGCGGGCTTGGGTATTGAAAGCGGTAAACATTCAGCGCCATTGAATGCCGGTCATGTCGGTGTACTGCATGGAAACCGTACTTACCTGATGTCGGATAAAGAAGGTCAGATCATTGAAACGCATTCAATTTCTGCCGGTCTGGATTATCCGGGTGTGGGGCCGGAACATAGCTTCCTAAAAGATATGGAACGTGTGAACTATGTACCGATCACGGACAATGAAGCCCTACAGGGTTTCCGTGATTTAACCAAGATTGAAGGCATTATTCCGGCGCTGGAAAGCGCACATGCTATGGCTTATGTGTCTAAACTTGCACCGACCATGGATAAGGATCAAATCATCATTGCGACGGTTTCAGGTCGTGGTGATAAAGACTTGATGACTGTGGCACGTATTGATGGCGTGGAAATGGTTGAGATGTAACTGTTCTGATCAGCCTCTCCCTATGGGATAGGTTTGGAGAGGGTAAGTTAAAAAAAATCGTGCTAAGAAAACTTGGCACGATTTTTTATTGAGTAGATTTTGAAAAAACACACTGGTATGGAATTAAGAAAACTCACCTTCAGCGCGTTCTTTGGCCCATTCGCGTAAAACAAATTTCTGCAATTTTCCGGTCGAGGTTTTTGGAATTTCGGTAATCACAACATCTTTAGGCACTTTAAAACGTGCCAGATGCTGTTTGCAGAATTCCATAATCTCTTCCGCTGTTGCAGTTTGTCCTGCTTTGAGTTCTACAAAGGCACATGGTACTTCCTGCCAGCGTGGATCCGGCTTGGCCACAACAGCTGCCGTTAAAATGGCAGGATGCTGATACAGCACTTCTTCGACTTCTAGCGAGGAAATATTTTCCCCTCCGGAAATAATCACGTCTTTAGATCGGTCAGTAATTTTAGCATAGCCATCAGGCTGACACACGGCCAGATCTCCCGTATGGAACCAGCCACCGGCAAAGGCTTCTGCGGTCGCTTCCGGATTTTTCAGATAACCTTTCATCACGATATTGCCACGGAACATGATCTCACCCATGGTCTGACCATCATGCGGAACTTCCTGCATGGTGTCAGGATCAAGCACTTTCATACCATCTTGTAGCGGATATGGCACGCCCTGACGTGAATGCAATTGCGCCTGTTCCTGAATAGACAAATCACTCCAGCCAGCCTGTGATGCACAGAGCGCAGAAGGGCCGTAGGTTTCAGTCAAACCGTAAACATGCGTCACATTAATTCCGATATTACGCATGCCTTCAATAATTGCAGCCGGCGGGGCAGCACCCGCCACCATGACTTCGACACGATGGTCAATTTTGGTCTTTTTCTCTTCAGGCGTATTGATCAGCATCGACAGGACAATCGGTGCGCCACAGAAGTAATCGACTTTATGTTCAGCAATTAGTTTGAAAATCAGTTCGGCATCGACTTTACGCAGGCAGACGTTGGTTCCGCCGTTGGCCGCCATAGTCCATGCAAAGCACCAGCCATTACAGTGGAACAGTGGCAGTGTCCATAAATAGGTCGCGCGAGGCATCATGCCACAAGCAATGATATTACTGGCTGCATTAATGTAGGCACCGCGGTGATGATAAACCACACCTTTCGGATTACCCGTGGTTCCAGAGGTGTAACTTAAGCTAATCGCATCCCATTCATCTTGAGGCAAATGCCAGTCAAAATTTGCATCGCCTTGGGCAATCCAGTCTTCATATTCGATTTGACCAATACGGCTGTCTTCACCTTCAAACTCTGCATCGGCCACATCAATGACATAAATGTCTTGTGAAACTAGAGCAAGTGCTTCAGTCGCAAGTGCGGTAAATTCAGGATCGACCAATAACACTTTACTTTCAGCATGTTCTAGCATGAAAGCAAGGGTCTTGGCATCCAGACGGGTATTTAAGGTATTCAGAACTGCGCCTGCCATCGGCACAGCAAAATGCGCTTCGATCATGGCAGGGACGTTAGGCAGTAAGACAGACACGGTATCATTTTTACCGATGCCTAATTTTTGGAGTTGGTTGGCAAACTGACGACAACGGTTGTATTTCTCACGCCAGGTAATACGACGCTTACCGTGAATAATCGCGTTCTGGTTTGGATAGATATAAGCTGCACGATCAAGATAGCGTAAAGGTGATAAGGCTACAAAATTCGCGGGGGTACGCGGTAATTCATCATATGCGCTAACCATTGTAAAACTCCGTTCTATATTTATTTTCATATCCTTTTGAAAAGATATGTATTTCTCAGAAATCTTGCATTTATGCTTTAGTCGAGTACGATTTTACAAATTCTAAGTAATTGAATATTAATAAAAATATTTAACCCTACTTAAATGTTCTGAACGCCTGGGTTCCCAAGTTTGATTTTTTAGGTATTTTACTCTAGTTGAATCATTAAAATAATATAAGCCAGAGAATAATAATGAAAATACAACAGGCGAATGACGTCTGGCGAAACTGGTCGGGGAGCCAGTCCAGTGCTGCTCGGATTTGTCAGCCTAGCCAAATCAGTGCATTACAAAAAATAGTGAAATCCTGTGAGCATATCCGTGTTGTGGGTGCAGGACATTCGTTTAGTGCTTTGGCCAAGACTGATGACCTTTTGCTTAATCTCGATCAGTTCAAAGGTATCGTGGCCTTTGATCAAGAGAAAACCCAATGCACTGTGCAGGCCGGTACGCGTTTATATGATTTAGGGAAAGATCTGGCACCGATCAATCAGGGTGATATAGACCAGCAAAGTCTGGCCGGAGCGATTTCTACCGGAACGCATGGCACGGGCATCGATTTACCTTGCATCTCTGCTTTTGTGGAAGGCTTTGAATTACTGACCGCGGATGGAGAGCTGTTGCAATGTCATCGTGAGCAGAATGCTGAGATATTTCAGGCTGGACGGGTGGCATTGGGCAGCTTGGGCATATTGACCCAAATAACCCTGCAAAATCGACCACGCTATAAATTAAAAGAACAGATTCGGCTCTGTTCATTAAAAGACATATTTACCCATATTGGTCAATGGAAACATCAGCACCGACATATTGAGTTTTGGGCTTTTCTGCATTCAGATCAAGTGATGCTAAAAACTCTGGATGAAACGGAAGATGACATTCAGCCGAGGCAAGAGAGCTGGCCTTCGGAAGATACTTTATTAACCCTATGTTCTGAGTTGACACGATTATTCCCAAGCACCAATCCCTATTTGCAAAAACTGCTCGGTGTGTTTGTTAAACCGACCTGCTATGTAGACTGGTCATCCCGGATTTTTCCGACCCCGCGCCAGACCAAATTTAATGAAATGGAATATCAGCTTCCGGCCGATTCAGGCTTGCAGTGTCTGGATGAGATTCTGCATATTTTACGCAAACATCAGGTGCCGATGTTCTTTCCGATCGAATTCCGTTATGTCAAAGGCGATGAGATCTGGCTGAGTCCTTTTTATCAGCGAGATTCAGTTTCCATTTCGATTCATCAATTTTATAAACAGGATTACCGCACCATCTTTGATCTGATTGAACCGATTTTACAGAAATATCAGGGACGGCCGCATTGGGGCAAATTGCATAGCATGAGCGCAGCTTCACTTCGGAATTTATACCCGAAATGGGACGATTTTATGACGCTGCGTCAGCAACTGGATCCCAAGCAAAAATGGCTAAATCCGTACTTAAAGCAGCTTTTTTTGCCTGAAAATTAGGAAATGGCGATGCAACCGAATTATTTTCAGCAATTAACCCAGGATTTAAAACAGCAGGGAACAGGCACGCCGCAACTGATTTTAGATGTAAAAACTTATCAATATAATTTGGACTATGTACAGTCAAAATTACCTACGCAGTTAAAACCACGCTTGGTGGTGAAATCCTTGGCCAATATGCAGTTGCTTAAACTGGCTAGTGAAAAACTGAATACTCAGCGTTTTATGCTGTTTCATCTTCCGCATCTCGCAGAGATTATCCAAGCCTTTGAACAAGCCGATATTTTGCTGGGGAAACCGATGCCGATTCAGGCGGTAAAATCTTTTTATCAAACTTTATCTGATCCAAATAAAGCCAGTGATCAAGCAAGTATCCAATGGCTGATTGATGATGTGGAGCGCTTAAAACAATATCTGCAACTCGCGCAAGAATTGAATCTTAGCTTAAATATCAATATTGAAATTGATGTGGGGCTGCATCGTGGCGGCGTGCAAACGCAGCAGCAATTTATAGTCTTGCTCAAGTTGATTCAACACAATGCAGCTTATCTCAAACTTTCGGGTCTAATGGGCTATGATGCACATGTGACGAAACTGCCAAAAATCATAAAAAGTCCAGAAAAAAGTTATCAGCAATCGCAGCAAATGTATCAACAATACAAAAGTATTCTTCAGCGAAAATTCCCGGATTTATGGCATGAAGGTTTGTGTTTTAACGGTGGGGGAAGTCCAACCTTTATGCAGCATTGCCAGCAAAGTGTCTGTAATGATCTGGCCTTTGGCTCGATGCTGCTTAAGCCGAGTGATTTTGATCTGGAAAATTTGTCCGCTTTAAGCTGTGCTTTATGGATTGCCGCACCCATTTTAAAAGTGTTGCCTTGTAGTCAGATTCCCGGTCTGGAGCTGCTGAATTATCTTCCTCATCAATATAAAGCCGTATTTATTTATGGCGGCTATTGGCGAGCGGATTATATTTATCCTGAAAAAAGCCGGCCGCATGTGTTGTATGGCCGCAGCAGTAATCAGGAAATGCTTAAGGTGCCCATGCAGTGCGATATTCATGTCGATGATTATGTGTTTTTAAGACCGACACAAAGTGAAGCGCTGATCCCGCAATTCGACCAGCTGTATGTTTATGTAGAGGGAAAGTTTCTCCAGTGGCAGACGTTCCGGGAATAACTACATTCTGAAATGAAAAATGAGCCAAGCCTTTAAAGATCAGGCACAGATTTGGCGGTAAATCTTATTTTTATTGGGAAAAGGTTTAATCATGCGGCCAAGCCGTGTAAAATTCGAATCGATTTTATTTATCCACCGTTTTTATCTTTTGAGGCTGTGCCTCGATCATAATCTCGCGGTGATATGCTCCATGGTACGGGGCATCACTCCTTAAGGATTTCTTATGCCAATTATCACTTTGCCAAATGGCGATCAAAAACAGTTTGATCACGCCGTATCTGTGATGGACGTTGCACTTAGCATTGGTCCTGGTCTTGCAAAAAATACAGTTGCTGGTCGTGTCAACGATCGTTTGGTTGATGCGTCTGATCTCATCACTGAAGATGCAACACTACAAATCATCACGCCTAAAGACGAAGCCGGTGTCGAGATCATTCGCCATTCTTGCGCGCATTTGGTCGGTCATGCGGTTAAGCAACTGTTCCCAGAAGCAAAGATGGTCATTGGTCCGGTCATTGAAGAAGGTTTCTACTATGACATCTGGATGCCACGTCCATTCACATTAGACGACATGGCAGCGATTGAAGAGCGTATGAAAAAGCTCATCGATCAAGACTATGAAGTCGTGAAAAAAATGACTCCACGTGACGAAGTGATTGCAGAATTCACAGCACGTGGCGAAGAATACAAATTACGCTTGATCGCAGACATGCCTGAAGAAACACAAATGGGCTTGTACTACCATCAAGATTATTTGGATATGTGCCGTGGTCCGCACGTACCAAACACCAAATTCCTAAAATCGTTCAAGCTGACTAAAATCTCTGGTGCTTACTGGCGCGGTGATGCGAAGAATGAACAGTTACAACGGATCTACGGTACAGCATGGGCGGACAAGAAACAGCTTGCGGCTTATGTAAAGCGTATTGAAGAAGCAGAAAAACGCGATCACCGTAAAATTGGTAAAGCGCTTGATCTGTTCCATATGCAAGAAGAAGCACCGGGTATGGTGTTCTGGCATCCAAACGGTTGGACCATTTACCAAGTGCTTGAACAATACATGCGTAAAGTTCAGCAAGACAATGGCTACGAAGAAATTCGTACCCCACAGGTGGTTGATTTCACGCTGTGGGAAAAATCAGGACATGCTGCCAACTATGCAGACAACATGTTCACCACGCATTCTGAAAACCGCAACTATGCGGTAAAGCCAATGAACTGTCCTTGTCACGTACAAGTGTTCAATCAAGGTTTGAAATCATACCGTGATCTTCCTGTACGTTTAGCAGAGTTTGGTTCATGTCACCGTAACGAACCATCAGGTTCTTTACACGGCATTATGCGTGTACGCGGCTTTACTCAAGATGATGCACATATCTTCTGTACCAAGGAACAGATTGGTCCTGAAGTTGCAGACTTTATCAAATTGACACTGGATGTATACAAAGATTTTGGCTTCGAAGAAGTACAAATGAAGTTGTCGACGCGTCCTGAAAAACGTGTGGGTGATGACAAGCTTTGGGATATGGCAGAAAAATCTTTGGCAGATGCTTTAGATGCTGCAGGTCTTGAGTGGGAACTTCAACCAGGCGAAGGCGCATTCTACGGTCCGAAGATTGAATTCTCTCTGAAAGACTGCTTAGGTCGTGTCTGGCAGTGTGGTACCATTCAGTGTGACTTTAACTTGCCAGAACGTCTAGATGCTTCTTATGTCACTGAAGATAATGACCGCGATCAGCCAGTAATGTTACATCGTGCAATTCTTGGCAGTTTCGAGCGTTTTATTGGTATACTGATCGAACACTACGCAGGCTTCATGCCACCTTGGTTGGCACCAATGCAAGCGTGTGTGATGAACATTACCGATTCTCAAGCTGAGGCATGTGAGTCAGTCGTCGCAAAACTTAAAGAAAACGGTATCCGTGCAATTTCTGACTTGAGAAATGAGAAAATCGGCTTTAAGATTCGTGAACGTACATTAGAGCGTATTCCTTACTTACTGGTACTTGGGGACCGTGAAGTAGAGGAAGGTACCGTAAACGTGCGTACCCGCTCAGGAACAAATTTGGGTACTATGTCAATCGATGCTTTCGTTGACCTAGTAAAAGCAGCCGTAGCCGAACGCGGCCGGTACATTGTGGAGTAACAGCGATTAAACAGCCTGACCGTAATCAACAGGGCGGTAACAAATCAAACCGTCCTGCCTTGAATGATGAAATTCGTGCGAAAGAAGTCCGTCTTGTCGACGAAAATGGTGAGCAAAAAGGGATTGTAAGCTTAGCTGACGCCCTACGCGCAGCAGAAAGTGTTGAACTTGATCTTGTTGAGATCGTAGCAAACGCTGAGCCACCAGTATGTAAGATTATGGACTTCAACAAGCATTTGTTTGATCTTAAGCAAAAGCAGAAAGAAGCGAAGAAAAAACAACATCAAGTCCAGGTGAAAGAAATCAAGCTACGCCCGGGTACTGATGTTGGTGATTACAACGTAAAACTACGTGCAATCATCAAGTTCCTTGAAGAAGGTAACAAGGTGAAAATCACGCTTCGTTTCCGTGGTCGTGAAATGGCGCACCAACAGTTGGGTCTAGCTCAATTGCAAAAAATTGAAGCTGACGTGGCTGAATTCGGTACTGTTGAGCAGATGCCGAAAATGGAAGGGCGTCAAATGGGTATGCTACTTGGTCCTAAAAAGAAAAAGTAAGCACTCATTAAGCGAAAAAAGCCCTGCATATGCAGTAATGCCAGTCAGTTAAG
>NZ_DCLL01000002.1:62878-63423 GCF_002321025.1 Acinetobacter lwoffii | reverse complement strand
AGGATTCAGGTTTTGTCACATCAGAATACCGTATTTCATGAGCTAATTAAACCTGTTGTGCGACAGGATTTTGAACAACTTGCTAAAGTACACCATGTTGGACAGAAATTTAGAGCGGCTTCCCGGTGGGATCAGTTTATTGCCATATTGATGTCTCAATTCTCTTGTAGACAAAGTCTGAGAGATATTCAATCCAATTTGGAGTGCCAACAGGAAAAGCTAAGTCATCTCGGAGCAAAGTCTATTCCCCGAAGCACGCTGGCACGAATCAATGAGCAGCAGCCTGCTGCCTTGTATCAACAGCTATTTTACAAGTTGCTTAAATACTATGAACACTCAAAAGTAGCTCATAAATTTCGCTTTAAGAATCCCTTGTATTCCTTGGATGCCAGTCATATTGACCTGTCGCTTTCCTTATGTGAATGGGCCAAAGTTCACGACTCAAAAGCCAGCATGAAACTCAGCATAGGATTGAATCACAGCAATGATATTCCTGAGTTTGTTGCAGTTGAAAATGGCAAAGAAAATGACATGGTACAAGGCCG
>NZ_DCLL01000002.1:0-62721 GCF_002321025.1 Acinetobacter lwoffii | reverse complement strand
TTAAGAAGAATTGAATATAGAGATCAGCAAAGTGGCAAGCACTTTAGCTTTCTCAGCAATAACTTTCATTTAGCCGCCTCCACCATTGCGGCGATTTATAAAGATCGTTGGAAAGTTGAGCTGTTCTTTAAGGCGATTAAGCAGAATCTCAAATTAAAAGCGTTTCTAGGCCGCAGCAGGAACGCAATTCAGACACAAATCTGGATTGCGATGATCGCCTATTTATTGGTGAGTTTCGCTCAACATTTAGGAAAAACAGGTTGGACAGTTCAACGTTTACTCAGAATAATTCAAGTGAATTTGTTTGAAAGAAGAACTTTAAAAGCTTTATTTTCACCCGATAAAATACCCATAAAACAAGAGGAAGCTCAAATGAGCTTCCTCTTGTGAAAAATTGTGGGACAGCAATGAGCTTAAGCTTCCTTTTTTTATAGATGCTCGATTTTCTAAGTATTTGAAATTTATTATCTCTGTCTATTCTTGTAAGCATTCGCTTACATCAATTCCAGCACTTTGCGGCTGTTTTGAATAGTGTAAATTTCCTATGATAGCTTTAACAGGAACAGGACGTTCCGCACAAGAATAACAATAGATAAATACAAGGAAAGTAAGGTAAGACAGGAGTTATACCAAGCGAACCCATACGGAAAACCCCTGGCAGATGCCAGGGTTTTTCATTTCTATTTCTTTATAGAGCAACGCTTACAACAGCAGTGATTCAGAAACATGATTCTTAAAAATTCACTGTTAATGAGCTAAACAGACAAGTAGAAAACCTTTCACCGAAATTATGAATCTTCAGTGCTAAAAAAAGCACCTAAAGGTGCTTTTTCTTATTGCTGGGCTAAATTATAGCGCAACGATATTGATCGCATTTGGACCTTTTTGACCATCAACCACGCTAAAAGAAACGCGTTGACCTTCAAACAAAGTTTTGAAACCAGAACTGCTGATTTCTTTAAAGTGTGCAAAAACGTCAGGACCTGATTCTTGTTGAATAAAACCAAAACCTTTAGTTTCGTTAAACCATTTTACTGTACCGGTAACTGTAGTAGACATAATATAACCTGTTAAATTTTAATAATTTTAGTCATGCAAATGACTATGGATAACTTGGAAAAACAACAAGAATTGAAATAAAGATCTGAAAAAACTGAGGATTATAAATAATACTGCGGCACTTAAAGAAGCTTAACTAAACAACGCTTTTTTCTAGTTAAACACAGCATAGCCTAAATCATAAAATATTCAAGTTTTTTATATTTATTATTTATTTTTCTTATAAAAGTGGCTCCATTCTCTTTTTTAAAAAAATTCAAGCTAGTCTAGTTCTATTGATTACATTTAAGCTTTAGCGAAGCAAAACAATAAATAAACGTTGTGTTTATGTTACTTTATGTTAATCAGAATCGTTCAGTACTCAGCAAGATTTTACTAAGTCAGTGTATTTTATAACTTTGGGTAAATTAATATTTGTAGCTTTAAGATAGTTATCGTCATTGCTCATGTATAAAAATCCACCTATATTAAAACTCAATTGGAAAAATTAACTATAAGAATTTCTTAATTTTAATTTAAAACCAAATACGAGTGAGTCTCATGGATTACTGGAACAGTGTGTTACTTATATCCATCATCACCATGGTTGGATTGGCCATGATCATCCTGTTCGTCGGATGTAAAATGTGGAAGAACTTGGTGGTCACTTTACTGATTGCCACCTTGATTGGTTTTCTGATTGTATGTGCAATCAATTTTGTTTTTGGCGATCGTCTTCAATTTCTATGGGGTGCCCCTGAGACTGGCGATAGCAATTTTATGCTGGAAATGGGGCTGATGAGCCTGTTAATTGGCGGCGTGAGTACCTTTATCATTATGTTAGGCACTTTGGTTGCTAAAAGTAACAGTAGAAATCAAGGCGATGAAGACTAATTTTTCGCAAAATGCCAAGTGTCTTAATGAGCGGGAAAGTGCAGAAAAACATCGCATATGCAGTGCGTAGGCTTAAAAAATCTTTGTCAGCCAAATGTATAGTGCCATAGCGCTACGGGGCATAAATGGAGCTTCATATCCCGTAGCTGCATAATTTTCTGTATCAAAAATTTAGAACATCATTCTTAGACCTGCACCATAGATCCAGCCTTTTTCAGAATCAGAGCTTTGCTGCCAGGCTGTCTGTTTGTTGCCTTTACTATATTCATAACCCACTTCCAGATAAGGCATGAGCTTTTTGCTCAGTTCATAGCGTGTTTCCAGGCCCAAGGTGGCATGACTAAGGCCGGTTTTTTTCGCATTCGCTGCCTGATCATTCAGGATGACATCCAGTTCGACAAAGGGCTGCATAATCAGTTTCTGAGTCAGTAACAGGTCACGCTCTGTTTCCAGTTTTAATCCGACAAAGTCATCTTCACCGACATAGACATGAGCATCCGTTTCGAAAAAGTAGGGGGCCAGGCCATGCAGGCCAAATACTGCATCGAAGCGCTCGTTCTGCTGGTTTGTAGAAGGCTCGGCTAAATTTTCCTGTCGATAGCGCACCCCGGTCTGCACATCCCAAAAATCGGAAATATTGCGGCTATACAACACTTTGGCATCATATTCGGCCTGATGGGATTCATGTTTGTCGGCTTCTAACTTGAGGAAGATTTTATTTTCATCCGTGCCGACTCTGGCCTGGTTCTTGGACTTGAATGCTCCATTTCTCTCTGAACTATGCTGCCATTTCTGGTCCAGAATAATCTGGCTATAAATCTGTGCACCATGTTCTTTACGATGATCATGTTCGCTGGCAGAACTGACTGAATTTTGTGGCGTGCTCAGCACCTGCTGTTGATGCAATAACTTTGGTGGCGGTTGATAGGATGAGGCATCTGCTGTTCCAGTATGCTGTGCGTGGTTATCAGCCATGTTTTGCATGGCATGATGTCCGCTATGATGCTGATGTTCAGCATGGCTTGTATGATCGCTAGAAGCTGCCGCAAAAATACTCAGGCTGCTTAGGGTAAGCGCACTGCTAAGCACTGACTTTACAAAAAGATTAGTGATGTGCATGGCTTTCTCCTTGGGCCGCTGCTGGTTTCGACGGCATTTTTTGTGAAGAAGGGTGAGATGCTTGATCTTCATCAACATGTGCCACAATCAGCTTGTTCATCATGCCGGCACTCATGTGATAGAGCAGATGGCAGTGAATCGCCCATTCTCCCAGTTCGTCTGCTGTGAGCAGGGTAGTCACCGTTTTCCCGGGCGGCACAATCACAGTGTGTTTATTTGGCATATTTGCAGCAGACTGACCATTTTCCAGCTGCATAAACATGCCATGCAAATGCATCGGATGGGCCATCATGCTGTCATTGATAAATTTCAGCCGGATCCGCTCGCCATATTTCACCTGAAGTGGCTCGGCATCACTGAATTTTTTACCGTTAATGGTCCAGATGTAGCGCTCCATGGTTCCCCCCAGACGAATCACCAGTTCACGTTCTGCTGCGCGGGTATCAGGTTGCGGTGTCAGTGCTTTGAGGTCTTGATATTGCAAAGCTTTGTGCCCTGCAGGCGTAGACATATTGGCCCAGCCCTCAACCGGCTGATGAGGCTGATTGGTTCCGGACATGGCATTATGACTTGCATGCATGTCGTGCTGGGCATGTTGATCATGTTCACTTGTGGCAGTCTGCATGGTCTGACTGCTGTGTGTGTCATGTGACATGTCATGTTGTTCGCCATGTCCCATACCTTCCATGGTCAATAAGGCACGAGGGCGCGGTGTTGGTAATTGAACCGGAGCCAGGGCTTTACTTGAATCAGTTGCCTGATGCAGACTGCCAATGGCAAAGCCTGAGCGGTCGATCGATTCCGCTTCAATCTGGTAATGCGCTGCAGTGGGTTCCACAATCACATCATAGGTTTCAGCGGTTCCGATACGGAATTCATCTACATTGACCGACTGCACCGGTTGTCCATCGGCACTGACCACGGTCATTTTCAGCTGGGGAATACGCACATCGAAAAACGACATGGCAGAAGCATTGATGAAACGCAGGCGGACTTTTTCATTGGGCTGGAACTGGCCACTCCAGTTTTGTTGCGGCGTTTTTCCATTGACCAGAAAGGTATAACCGGTAACATCAGATAGGTCGGTTTTCAGCATACGCATCTGGTTCCACATCTTGCGGTCTGACCAGGTGGCCTTCAGGCCATCACGTTTCACCTGCTGGAGTACATCGCCCAAGGTTTCACGCTGGTTCTGATAATATTCGGCCGATTTTTTTAAATTGTTCTGAATCTGCTGGCCGCTTTGTTCGTGAAAATCTGACAGCATCACCACATAATCCCGCTCGGTTTGTTCATGTGGAGGTAGTAATGTCTGTGCTTTGGGGCGAATCACCAATGCGCCATAGAGGCCGTCCTGTTCCTGACCTTTGGAATGTGCGTGATACCAGTAGGTGCCGTTTTGACGAACCTTGAAGCGATAAGTAAAAGACTGCTTCGGTTTGATCCCCTGAAAACCGTTAAATCCGGGCACACCATCCATCAGCCCAGGCAGGAGGAGACCATGCCAGTGCAGCGAGGTATCCTGATTGTTCAGGTTGTTTTGTACATGAATGACTGCATCATCACCTTCTTCAAATTCCAGCAAGGGTGCAGGGAATTTTCCGTTTACAGTGATACGCTTGACCGTCTTTCCGGTGAGATTGATCGGGCTTTCATCAATGACCAGATGATATTCTTTTACGGCTGCAAACAAGGCAGACGACGAGATGAGACCGAAGCCCAGACACAGGCTTTGACTGATTTTAAGCAACATAACTTAATCCTTAATGAATAAAAAAATTTAAAAATTCAGGATCAAGCTTTGGGTGGGCGCAGGATTTCTTGCCAGTAACCGGCAAGGTGCTGGGCATGGTAAGCAGGGAGGAGGGTTTTTTCCGGATAACCGTGATCAGGCACGCTTAACTCGGGCGTTGTAATGGGCAGGCTGGTGACCAAGTTCTGGCAGGCCATAGTGCCACAATCCAGACAATCTGATGACTGCTGGGTGCTGTCACTGACACAGTCCGGCTGAATCAGTTCCTGATCTTGATGATGATCAGTCTTATGCAGCGAGTGAGAAGCAGAGGGTTTTGTCATTTCCAGACAATGAGGATTCGTTTTTCAGACGGCATAACCAGATGCATGGTGTTTGCAGATGCGACAGACACACTGCTCCAGCCTATGGCAAAAACCACAAGCATCACCAACCAGATCTGTTTGACGAGCCGTATGAGCAAAAGTACACCCTGAAAAAATGCGCTGCATGTTTGAGCAATAAAAGCATAAACGCAGTAACTCAAATTAGCAAATTCTGGACAAGATTATTTTTTAGGTCACCTACATACTACTTTTTTCATAGGTTCAGGTTGCAGTTTCGCACTTTTCGCATTTTTTACAGTCTAGCAGCATCCCGAGTTTTTCTTTACGTCCTTGCTCGGTCATCACCCATGGGCGATTTTGCCAGGGCGGGGTATGCCGCACATGCTGGCCATGTCCGCAGGCCAGTTCTGCAACCCAATGCTGTTCCTCATCCAGGTGAAAACCGATAATGGCCTGTTGCATGGCATACCTCCCTTGAGCTCAAATTGCCTGAGCATCTATCTAAAAACCTATACAAAATAAGTCATGCAAAATCACCATAAACAAAAGAATCCACACAAGCTATACTCCTTGCCAAGTCATTTTTTGAAAAAGAGCAGAGACACATGCGCGTACTTGTTGTGATGGATCCCATTGAAAATGTAAACCTGAAGAAAGACTCGACCATGGCCATGCTGTGGGCAGCAGCACGTCGCGGGCATGAACTCGGTTATGCATTGCAGGAAGATTTATATATCGATCAGGGCAAGGCCTTTGGTCTGATCGCGCCGCTACAGGTATTTGAAGACTACGACCATTATTATGAACTTGGCGAAAAACAAAAAGAGTCGATCGCTGCTTATGACGTTGTCTTGATGCGTAAAGATCCGCCTTTTGATATGAACTTCGTCTATACCACTTATATTCTGGAGCAGGCAGAGCGCGAAGGGGCATGGATCATCAACAAACCGCAAAGCCTGCGTGACTGTAATGAAAAACTGTTCGCGACCCAGTTCCCGCATCTGCAAGTTCCGACCTTGGTGACTTCGCAGCAAAGCCTGATCCGTGAATTTCTCAAAGAACAGGTCGATGTGATTGTAAAACCGCTGGATGGCATGGGCGGCACCGGGATTTTCCGCCTGTATCAGGATGGCATCAACATCGGTTCAACCATTGAAATGCTGACCAATAATGGTACCCAGCCGATCATGGCGCAGCGTTATATTCCGGAAATTGTCGAAGGCGATAAACGCATCCTGATGATTAATGGCGAGCCAGTGCCGTATTGTCTGGCCCGTATTCCGCAAAATGGTGAAGTGCGCGGTAATCTGGCCGCGGGTGGTCTGGGCGAGGCGCGCCCACTGACTGAAACTGATAAGGCCATTGCAGCAAAAGTAGGGCCGTATCTCAGAGAAAAAGGTCTGGTCTTTGTAGGGCTGGATGTGATCGGAAATTATGTCACTGAAATTAATGTAACCAGTCCAACCTGTATCCGTGAAATTGATGCCCAGTTTGGTACTTCGATTGCGGATGATCTGTTTGCTGTGCTGGAAGCAGGTCAGGCCAATCAGGTTTAAAGGCAGCATTAGGTGAAAGAAGAGTCTGCTTGCAGGCTCTTTTTATCTTTTTATTTAGGGTAACGCTTAAATAAAAATGCCGTCATTACCATGCCCAGCATCGAAAGGCAGACAGTGATAATGGCAAGATTGGCCCAATATTGGGTGGCAGATATCAGCGCAGCGCTCAGGGTCGGTATAAAAAACTGTGCGCAGGCTGAAATTTGTAAAACCACACCCACACTGGCTGCTGCTGCATAGGCACGTGGTGCATAGTGCAGGGTAATCGCAAAAAACAGTGGTTGGGATCATCCCGCCAATCAGTGAAAACAGCAAGGCACTGACAACCTGCAATTCAAATGAGAGCCAGGCATTTGCAGCAAACACCAGACCACTGCTGCAGAGCATTGCTACAAATCCGGTACTCAATAAGGTGGGCGGTCTATAACCCTGTTGCAGCAACATGCCTGCGCCAAAAGTGCCCCCCAGATTGGCCAGCACGACTATCGAGACCAGCATCCCTGCGCGTTTTAAGTCCAGCCCCTGTTCGACATACAGCGTAGGCAGGAAGCCCGTGACAGTAATCCATTGACTGGTATAACAGGCAAAAATAATCGCCAGACAGATAATGGGAGGATGGGTCAGGGTAATTTGAACAATCTGCCAGAATGAGGTGTTTTCCGTAGCTGGCTGAGAAGAGTCTGGCTGTGTTACCAAGACAGGTTCAATATTTAAATATTGTTTAATCATGCCAGCAATGACAAGGCACAGGCAGCCCAAAATGGCCCAGATCATTTGCCAGTCCAGATATTCAAGCAGGAGAGGAATCGTCAATACGGCCAGACTGACACCGATGCCCATATAGGAACTCCAGAGTCCCATCTTGAAATTCAGTGTCTCAGCGCGGCTGGTACGTTTTAAAATTGCTGGCGCACACAAGGAAATGGTTAAAAACCCGATTCCTTCCATAAAGCGCAATACATATAAAGTGGCAGGCTGCGTAATCCAAAGCCCGGCAAAACTGCTCAGCCCTAAAATGATTAAGGCCATGATCAGGCAGCGCTTTAATCCCATTTTTTCCGAGAAGGCGCCAATGCATAGCGCAAACAGCATTCCGGCAGCCTGTACCAACGCTAATGAAAAACCAGCCTGGGTAAAACTCAGGTTTAAATCCTGCTGCAATACAGGAATCACGGCCGAAAGTTTGCCGACATGGATCGCAGCCAGATAACCGGCCAAGATAATCCATACATCATGACATGATATTTTTGACATTTATCCGAACTGAGTCCATTTAAAGCATCTGCTTGTACATCAAGCATCATTCATATATAGATATGAATAACATGAAAGTTTTATAAAATTGATAGGATTTAAGCCTAAGCTCATTAGTTGATGATAGGATATGGATTGACCGGGAGTGAGCTGTAAAGGGTTCTAAATAAAGCCCTGTCCGTGGCAAGGTTATTGATAATATAATGAGAAAATCATTTAAAATTGCTATGATATGTCACTTAAGTCGAAGGAAAAGTGCAGATCTTATAAATAAAACGAGTCTAAACTTGGAATTTGCATGAAAAAAACAATTAAAGCCTTGTTGAAATAAAGTAAATAAACTTTCATGGCCTGAGGTTTGTGATTACAATTGATTACTTAAATCAGATTTCCTGCTCCATTTTTTGAATTGAAGAATTAGACCGTGACCGACGCTCAGCAAAAACAGCCTAAACATGTCATGATGATGGCCGCAGGTACAGGTGGACATGTGTTTCCAGCGTTAGCTGTTGCCAAAGATTTACAACAACAAGGTATACAGGTCTCCTGGTTGGCCACACCCGCAGGCATGGAAAACCGTCTATTAAAAAACCAGAATATTCCCATTTATCAGATTGATATTCAGGGTGTACGGGGCAATGGTTTTGTACGTAAAGCCTTGGCCCCTTTTAAAATTATGAAAGCAACCCTGAGCGCCATGAAATTCATGAAACAGCTCAAGGTCGATGCCGTCGCCGGCTTTGGTGGTTATGTAGCCGGGCCGGGTGGTCTGGCTGCGCGTATTTTAGGTATTCCGGTGCTGATCCATGAGCAGAATGCAGTCGCCGGTTTTACCAATACCCAATTGTCGCGTGTGGCAAAAACAGTGTGCCAGGCTTTCCCGAATACTTTTCCGGCCCAGGAAAAAATCGTCACCACCGGCAATCCGGTACGACAGGAAATTAGCGAAATTTTAAATCCGTCCTGGCGTTATCAGCAGCGTGACAAGGCTGGATTGTCTTTACGTATTCTGATCGTTGGCGGGTCCTTGGGGGCGCAAGCCTTAAATGAACGGGTTCCGGAAGCCTTAAAGCAACTGAATGTACCTTTAAATGTCTATCATCAGTGTGGGCAAAATCATGCCGAGGCGACACGGGCACGTTATGAAAATGCACCGGCCAATCTGCAAGTTGAAGTCCAGCCCTTTATTGAAGATATGGCCAACGCCTATTCTGATGCCGATCTGGTGATTTGCCGTGCCGGTGCATTGACCGTGACTGAAATTGCCACTGCCGGGGTCGCTGCGATTTTTGTGCCGCTGCCAAGTGCGGTCGATGATCACCAGACGGCCAATGCCGGTTTCCTGGCCAATATCAATGCGGCAAAGATTTGCCCGCAGGCCACTATGACCCCGGACAGTTTAAAAACCTTATTAGAGCCGATGCTGAATCGCCAGCTGTTAATGGAAATGGCCGTGAAAGCACGCCGCCAGGCTCAACCCGATGCGACTCAACATGTGGTCCGTTTAATTCAAGAATTATCATCCGAGTAAACTATGTCTCCAACAACCCCAGCTGAACAAGCGAAAAAATTAATCAAAGTGCCGGAAATGCGCCGTATCAAACACATTCATTTTGTGGGGATCGGTGGTGCAGGCATGTGTGGTATTGCAGAAGTGCTGAAAAACCAAGGCTACAAAGTGTCTGGTTCAGATATCAAGGCTTCCAAGACCACAGCGCAGCTGGAAGCAAACGGGATTAAAGTCTATATCGGACATACTGCAAATAATATTAAAGGTGCTAATGTGATCGTGGTGTCTACCGCGATTGATCAGGAAAACCCGGAAATTAAAACTGCGATTGAAAATCGTATCCCTGTGGTTCGCCGCGCGGAAATGCTGGGTGAACTGATGCGTTACCGTCATGGTATTGCCGTTGCCGGCACGCATGGCAAGACCACGACCACCAGCCTGATCACCTGTATGCTGGCTGAAGAAAACATGGATCCAACCTATGTGATCGGTGGTTTACTGAACCGTACCGGTATGAACGCAGCCTTGGGTGCCAGCCGTTATATCGTGGCCGAAGCCGATGAGTCAGATGCTTCTTTCCTGCACCTGGAACCGATGGCTGCCGTGGTGACCAATATTGATGCCGATCATATGGATACCTATGGCGGTAGCTTCGATGTCCTGAAAGATACCTTTATCCAGTTCCTACAAAAATTGCCATTTTACGGCTTGGCCGTAGTCTGTGGTGATGATGCCAATATCCGTGAAATCATGCCGCGAATTGCACGTCCGTTACTGACTTATGGTTTCAATGAAGACAATGACATCCGCGCAGTAGATGTTGATCAGGATGGCATGCAAACCCACTTTACCGTATTGCGTAAAGAGCGTGAGCCATTGCGTGTAACGGTCAACCAGCCAGGTTTGCATAATGTGCTGAATGCCCTGGCCGCGATTGGTATAGCAACCGATGAAGGCGTGTCGGATGCTTCAATCTGCCGTGCACTGGAAGGTTTTAGTGGTGTGGGTCGCCGCTTTGAAGTTCAGGGTGAGTTTGAAATTGACGGTGGTAATGTGAAACTGGTGGATGACTATGGTCACCATCCAAAAGAAGTGGAAGCGACGATTAAAGCCGCGCGTCAGAGTCACCCGGACCGTCGTTTGGTAATGATGTTCCAGCCACACCGTTATAGCCGTACCCGTGACTGTTTTGATGATTTTGTGGAAGTACTTTCTACTGTAGACCAGTTATTGTTGCTGGATGTTTATCCTGCCGGTGAAAAACCGATTGTCGGGGCAGACAGTCGTACTTTGGCCCGCAGCATTCGTCTACGTGGTGAAGTCGAGCCGATTCTGGTCGATGCGGCGGACGGTAACCTGAATCAGATCATGAGAAAAGTATTGCAAGCAAATGACTTGTTATTAACCCAGGGCGCAGGTAATGTTGGAGCAATCTCAGTCGAACTTGCACAAAATCACTTATATATAAAATAGTCATCTTGTGTGACTGAATTGAATTGACCAGATTGAAAAAAGTTTAAGGATATAAACGTGTCAAATGCTTCAAAATTCGGAAAAGTTGCCGTGTTGCTTGGTGGTAAATCTGCAGAGCGTGAGGTTTCTCTAGACAGTGGTACGGCGGTACTTGAGGCATTAGTGCGTTCAGGAGTCAATGCGGAAGCGTTTGATCCGCAGGAGCGTAGTGTCACAGAGCTGGTAAATTATGACCGTGCATTCATTGTATTGCATGGTCGTGGCGGGGAAGACGGCCAGATCCAGGGTGCACTGGAATGGTTAAATGTGCCGTATACTGGTACCGGCGTACAAGGTTCTGCGATTGGCATGGACAAGGTCAAGACCAAACAGGTCTGGCAGGGTTCGGAATTGCCGACAGCACCGTATCGCATTGTCACCAAAGACTCTGATGCGACCGAGATTGTTAATGCTTTAGGCTTGCCTTTCATCATTAAACCAGTGCATGAAGGTTCCAGTATCGGCATGAGCAAGGTCGAAAAAATTGAAGACTTTGCCGAAGCAATTGCCAAGGCAACTGAACATGATGCCGTGGTGATGGCAGAAAAATGGATTACCGGCCGTGAATACACCATTGTGGTTTTAAATGGTCAGGCGCTACCTGTGATTCGTCTTGAACCGCCTCAAGATGTTGCTTTCTACGATTATGAAGCGAAATATCAGCGTAATGATGTGCAATATGGCATTCCATGTGGTTTAACTGAAGCTGAAGAGCAGCAGTTAAAAGCCTTAAGTTTGCGCGCATTCCAGGCAGTCGGTGCCAGCGGTTGGGGCCGGATTGATGCCATGCAGGATGAACAGGGCAACTTCTGGTTGCTTGAAGTGAATACCGTGCCAGGCATGACCAGTCATTCACTGGTGCCAAAAGCGGCAGCTGCAGTCGGATACAGTTTTGATGAGCTGTGTGTGGCGATTCTGGAACAGACCTTGACTGGTTCGGCACACTAAATATGGCTCAACTTCCTGTTTCCATGCGCCGTAAACGTGCTGCGATTACTTCAATTCACGACAAGCCGCCAACACGCAAAGAAAAGCTGACCAATTTTGGTGGCTGGTTATTGTTGTGTATTGCGCTACTGGTGCTGGCCTTTGGAATATTGGGCTTATATAAAGTCATGACCAATAGTGACGTGGCAGAGCTGGGTGTCGTGGGTACGCGCTCGGCTGCTGAACAGCGTCAGGTCATGCAGTATGTGTCACCGATTGTGACCGAAAACTATTTTACTTCGGATCTGGAAGCGATCCGTGATCGTACCCTGGAATTGTCCTGGGTGGATCGGGTCGTGGTGTCCCGAGCCTGGCCAAATGGCATTCGGGTGCGGGTAATGCCGCATCATGCGATTGCGCGTTGGGGGACAGGACGTTTATTAAGTGACAGTGGTGTTATTTTCACGGAAGTCACACCCAAGAATTATCAGGCATTACCGTTACTACATGGGCCGGCGAGCCATGCAGAAACCATGATGCGTCGTTATAATGAAATTAATCAATTATTTTTGCCACAAGGCATTCGTCTAAAAGAATTATATCTCACCGAGCGAATGACCTGGTTTATGCAGTTTGATTCGGGTTTAAGAATAATTGTGGATAAAGATCAGACCATGAGCAAATTACAGCGCCTGAGTCATCTGTCTCAGAGCGATTTAAAGCCAGTCTGGTCTAAAATTTCGGCCATCGACCTGCGTTATCGCAATGGATTGTCGATACAGTGGAAAAATTCAATTCCGCCTAAAATTGTAAATGGACATTTTATTGTAACCATTGATGACACGGGCGTTGAGAATAAGGTAACAGTAAAGCCATAATGACCGGCTTTAAAAAATAGAGGCATTTAAAGCCATAAATCTAACAAACACGTAATGGTAGTAGTGAATAATGAGTGAAGCTGTTCCCTCGGTTGTGGCGATTGACATTGGGACACACAAAGTTTCAGTTTTGATTGGCAAGGTACACGCGCCAGACAATATCCAAGTGATTGGTATGGCCACCGCTCGTAACCGAGGCATGAGTAAAGGGAAAATTGTCAGTCTCGATAAAGTTATTACTGCAATTAAAAATGCCGTTCAAGAAGCAGAAGATATGGCGGAATGTCGTGTACATTCTGCCTGGGTCTCTATTCCAAGTGCCGAATTAAAAAGCTTTTATGCTTCAGGCCGTACCTCGATCGACAATAGCGAGCATGCGATTACCACCAGTGAAGTGGTGCGTGCACTGGAATTGGCCAAAGCCAGTCATTTGACTTCAGATCATTATCTGGTCAGTGCTGTGCCTCTGGGTTTTGAGCTGGATGATTCACCGGAATGGGTGCTAAACCCGATTCGTATGTCGGCACATAGCATGACTGGGCATTATCATCTGATGATGCTGCCGATTAGTACCATGCAGAATATTGATCGCGCCCTGAAAGGTGCCAATATTGGCGTGGAAAAAATGGTGGTGTCGAGCTTGGCCACCGCCGAAGCCAGCCTGCTCAAAGACGAAAAAGAATATGGCGTATGCTTAGTAGATATAGGTGCCGGCACGACCAATGTTGCAGTGTATGTGGATGGTCGTCTAGCCTTAACCCATACCTTCCAGCGTGGCGGTGAACATGTGACTCGTGATATTGCAGCAGTATTGCAAACCACAACTGAAGAAGCTGAACGTCTGAAATTATTGTATGGCTGTGTCGACCTGAAAGTGGTCAAGCCTGACCATATGATTCAGTTCCAGGGCATTGATGGACCACAGACCATCAGCCGGATCGAGCTGACCGAAATCATCATGGCGCGTTATCAAGAAATTCTGGGTCTGGTGCGTGATGAACTGGTAAAAAATGGTGCCCTCCAGGGCTTGTATCATGGTGTGGTATTGACCGGTGATGCCAGTCATATCGAAGGGATGGTGAGTTTTGTTCGCCGTACCATGGGAGTCTCGGCACATTTAGGTAATCCGCCGACTCAGGTGTATGCAGATGAACAACATCAGGCTGCTTTACGTCGCTCACAATATAGCACTGTGGCGGGCTTGCTGATGTTTAGTCAGAGTGATACCCAGGACACGATTGTGGAACAGGATGATGTAGAACGGTTGTCATTGGCCAAGCGGGTCAAAAGAGCCTTGTTTGGCTTTAATGACACCTTGAAATCAATCTTTTAAGTCGATTTTTATTGTGAATATTGTTGGGAAGATGTAGTTAATCGGGCTTGTACTTGACAAGTGAACGCATGAGCAGCATTCTTAAAAACAATTTTATTAAGATTAAGGCAGTATACGGGCTTAGTGACTGCCAATTATGAATTAGGAATTTTATAGGTCATGGCCTCATTTGAATTTTTCGAAGACGATCATAGCGATAGCAATGGTCAAGCCCGTTTCACTGTGTTTGGTGTAGGTGGTGCGGGTGGTAATGCTGTACAACATATGTTGCAGTCCGATATCCAGGGCGTAAAGTTTGTTTGTGCCAATACGGACAAGCAGGCATTGGATCGCATGGAAGCCGAATTTAAAATTCAGCTGGGCGAGCAAAGTACCCGTGGTCTGGGTGCAGGTGCAAATCCGCAAGTCGGCCAGACCGCAGCAGAAGAAAGCCGTGAACTGATCCGCCAGCAGCTTGAAGGGACCGATATGGTCTTTGTTACTGCGGGTATGGGCGGTGGTACCGGTACCGGTGCAGCGCCAGTCGTGGCTGAAATTGCGAAAGAAATGGGTATCCTGACCGTTGGTGTCGTGACCACGCCATTTAACTTTGAAGGTAAGCGCCGTCTACAGTCTGCTGAAAAAGGCATCGAAGCCCTTGAGCAGCATGTAGACTCATTGATCATCATTCCAAACCAGCGTTTATTGAAAGTCTTCCGTGATATTTCAATGAAAGATGCATATAAAAAAGCGGATGATGTTCTACTGAATGCAGTACGCAGTATTTTTGATTTAGTCGTCCGTCCTGGCCATATCAACCTTGACTTTGCTGACTTGAAAACAGCCATGAGCACACGTGGTTATGCCATGATGGGTGTGGGTCTGGGTCGTGGTGAGAACCGTGCACGTCAGGCTGCTGAGCAGGCGATCCGCAGTCCATTACTCGACAACGTGACTATCATGAATGCCAAAGGTATTCTGATCAACGTGACCGGTGGTGATGATGTGACTTTCGGTGAAATTGAAGAAATTACCGATGTTGTGAACCAGATTGTCGATTTAGATGAGGGTCAGGTGTTCTACGGTACCGTTTTTGATCCGGATGCGCGTGATGAAATCAGCGTGACTGTGATTGCAACGGGTCTCACCCGTCATGCAGCGGATTCAGTTGAACCGACCAAACGTACCAATGTACAGGCAACTCGTCCAGCAGCAGCTGCACAGGCTGTGGTGGAAGATGATGATGTACCGGCAATTCAGCGTCAGCAGCATGAAACAGGTGCAGCAGCGAATCCAGCAGCAGCTTCAGTTTCTAGCCCGCGCCCAACGCCAATGAGCATTCAGGATTATCTTAAGAATCAACAGCGTAAATAACATGTAACATCATGTGTTTAGATGGATTAGACAGGAAAGGTGGCTTTTAAGCCACCTTTTTGTTTTTTATCAATGGCCAAATATGCTAACGTATAGCGGTTTTATAGATGAACAGATGATAAAAGCATGTTGAAACAACGTACCCTGAAACGTGTCGTGAAAGCGAGCGGAATCGGTCTTCACAGTGGGCAAAAAGTCATGATTAACTTTGTGCCGCACCATGCCGATGGGGGAATTGTGTTTCGTCGTATAGACCTGACTCCGCCGGTGGACATTCCTGCTGATGCCATGCTGATTCAGGAAGCCTTTATGTGCTCAAACCTGGTTCAGGAAAATGCCAAAGTAGGCACCATTGAACATGTCATGAGTGCGATCGCTGGTCTGGGCATTGATAACCTGATTATTGAAGTATCGGCTTCTGAAGTCCCGATTATGGATGGCAGTGCAGGTCCGTTTATTTACCTGCTCATGCAGGGCGGTTTGCAAGAGCTGGATGCCGCTAAAAAATTCGTCAAGATTATTAAACCGGTTGAAGCGCTGATTGATGACAAGCGTGCCATTTTTAGCCCACATGAGGGCTTTCAGCTGAATTTCACCATTGATTTTGATCATCCTGCCTTTAAAAAAGAACATCAGTCCGCCAGCATCGATTTTTCTACTGAAACCTTCGTTTATGAAGTCAGTGAAGCGCGTACCTTTGGCTTTATGAAAGATCTGGATTATCTCAAAGCCAATAATTTGGCACTAGGTGCCAGTCTGGAAAATGCCATTGGTGTAGATGAAACTGGGGTCGTTAATGAAGAAGGTTTGCGTTTCTCGGACGAATTTGTACGTCATAAAATTCTGGATGCTGTGGGTGATTTATACTTGCTCGGACATCAGATTATTGCCAAATTTGATGGTTACAAATCTGGACATGCCTTGAATAATCAACTTTTACGCAATGTGAAAAGTGATCCAAGCTGCTATGAAATTGTAACATTTGATGACGAAGCCAATTGTCCAATCATGTATGTGAATGTGACATAAGTCATTGTGTTTGTGTCTTTATGTTTTTGTTATTGCTTTAATACTGTGATACACATCACATAATGTTTGCTTTTTAATTTATTACATTTGATTGCTATGTTACTTTTTATTGCTTGCCAAACGTAGTAAAGCTTGGCTAAGCTTAGGGTCGCTTATAAAGTCAGCAGCACTACGAAGTAATTCCTGTGTTTCTGCATTTAAGGCTCTTTCAGGTGTTGGTGAAACAGGTGATGTTTGCGAAGGATTCCGCAAGCAAACTTGAAGTTTAGTGAGATCTGTTAATTCATTTATTTGAGAGAGTTGTGAAATGTATTGCTTTTGAAGATAGGCCAATTGACTGATCATGGCCTGGTTTTCACCGGTAATCGTTAACACACCATTTTGATAGCAGACAACTTGCCAGCGTTCCGGTTGGGGCAATAACGGTTGTACGAGTTTCGTAAGTTTCTGCCAGGCAGCGACTTGTGATGAGAGAAACGAAAAGTTTCCTGTTTTTATCTGTTTTCTTGTTTGTTGAAAAACGTTGACAGGTTCCGACATACATGATTCCTACATATTTATGTCTTAATCTTATGCGCTTCTTTTAGTGGATATCAAGGATAGAGATCTTCAAGGAACTCGATTAAAGCAGTTTAGAGAGGTTTTTTATGCATATGCGACGTATTTTGTTGGCATTTTCTTTATCAGTTTCAGCGGCTTCGGTTGCGTTCGCAGATTTAGTCAATCTAAATCAAGAAAATGGTTCAACAGATCGTATCGAGCAATTGACGCGTACTCTGGCACAGGGTGCATATACTCATCCAGATGATATCGATATTCCAGCACAGACTAAATTGAATGTTCAACTTCGTGAGAAACCAGTTGAACTGAACAATCGAACGCTTGCTCAGAAGTATGCCAATACTTCATCCAATAAAGCGGCAGCAAACAGTGCTTATTCTTGGCTAATTTCTCATCCTTTACCTAATTCTCGCGTAAGTTCAAATTACGGTGGCCGTACCATGAGTGGCCGTGCTGAAAATCATTCAGGCCTTGATCTTGCAGCGCCAAGTGGTACACCAATCTATGCAACAGGTCCAGGAATTGTGACCAAATCAGGTTGGGGCACAGGTTATGGTCAATACGTTGAAATCAATCATGGCAATGGCTATTTAACGCGCTATGCCCATGCTTCACGTCTTATTGCACGTGTGGGAGAGCAGGTGCAAGCAGGTGATCATATTGCCAACGTTGGCTGTACTGGTCGCTGTACCGGTCCACACTTACATTATGAAGTAGTAAAAGACGGTCAACGTAAAAACCCATCTACTTATTTGGCCATGTTACCTTAAGTATAGACCTGAATAACAAGAAGCATCTCTATACATAAAAACCTCCAATAAGCATTTTAAAGCGTTTAAACTGCAGGCTCTTCAAGTCAACTTGAAGGGCTTTTTGTTTTATCAATTTTAAGTCTCATATTATCACCAACTATTATAATGATTGTATAATAAATCGCCTTTATTGACTATTTTTTGTTATGTAGTGTAATTATACGTCACCCATCATTTAGTTCCTAAATAGTACTGCTAAATCGCATTCAGCTAAGGCCATACCTGCAGAGGTCTTAAATATGGTACATATAAGACATTAGATTAGGCTTTTAGGAACTGTAGATTATGGCGTTTTATGGCGATACAGACGCGCAAGAAACCCAAGAATGGCAAGATGCATTTGACTCTGTTTTGCAGCACATGGGCACTGAGCGTGCAGCATTTTTGTTAGAAAAACTTTATCAACGCGCAATTGCAAAGCATGTTCCTATTCAGCGTTTAAATACTCCCTACTTAAATACGATTTCTGTTGAAGAACAGCCTGCAATGCCAGGCGACCAGGACATGGAGCGCCGTATTCGCGCGCTGATCCGCTGGAATGCCTTGGCAATGGTATTACGCGCGAATAAAACCGGTGACGATCTCGGTGGTCACCTAGCGAGTTTTGCTTCTTCCGCAACCCTTTATGATGTGGGCTTTAACCACTTCTTCCGTGCCAATAGCGATAGCTTTGGCGGCGACATGATCTATTATCAAGGTCACTGTGCACCGGGTATTTACGCGCGTTCATTTTTAGAAGGCCGTTTGACTGAAGAGCATCTGAATAATTTCCGTCGTGAAGTAGGCGGTAAAGGTCTGCCATCTTATCCGCATCCTTATTTGATGCCGGACTACTGGCAGTTCCCGACCGTATCGATGGGTCTGGGTCCAATCATGTCGATTTATCAGGCACATATCCAAAAGTACCTGATGAACCGTGGCCTGATTAAAGAAGAAGATCGTAAGGTTTGGGCTTATCTGGGTGATGGTGAGATGGACGAGCCGGAAAGCTTGGGTGCAATTTCTCTGGCAGGTCGCGAAAAGCTCGACAACCTGATTTGGGTAGTGAACTGTAACTTGCAACGTCTGGATGGTCCGGTACGTGGTAATGGCAAGATCATTCAGGAACTTGAGTCATTATTCCGCGGCGCAGGCTGGCGTGTGATTAAAGTTGTGTGGGGCCGTCATTGGGATCCACTACTGGATAAAGATAAATCCGGTGCACTGAAAGCAGTGATGGAAGAAGCAGTTGATGGCGATTTCCAGCGTTACCAGGTAAAAGGTGGTGCTTACGCGCGTGAAAAGTTCTTCGGCAAATATCCAGAAGCAGCTGAGTTGGTTAAAGACTTAAGCGACGAAGATATTGATAATCTGAACCGCGGTGGTCACGACCCGTACAAAGTCTTTGCTGCTTATGCCGAAGCATGTACGGCCAAAGGTCAGCCGACCGTGATTCTGGCAAAAACCGTGAAAGGTTATGGTTTGTCGGAAGAAATCGAAGCAGTCAACAAAACTCACCAAATCAAGAAGATGCAAATCAATTCTTTGAAATACGTGCGTGACCGTTTCAACCTTCCTTTCACTGATGAACAGCTTGAAGAAGTACCGTTCTACCGTCCAAGCGAAAATTCCCCTGAATTGAAATATATGAAGGCGCGTCGTGAGGCGCTAGGTGGCTACCTGCCTGCACGTCGTAAGGAAAGCGAACAGCTGGCGATTCCTGGACTTTCAGTATTTGATTCGGTCTTGGCCGGTTCAAATGGTAAAGAACAATCCACCACAATGGTGATGGTGCGTTTAATCTCTGCACTTCTTAAAGAGAAAGCGATTAAAGACCGCGTTGTTCCAATTGTTCCAGATGAAGCCCGTACTTTCGGTCTGGAAGGTATGTTCCGTCAGCTCGGTATTTATGCCGCGCATGGCCAGAAATATACTCCGGAAGACCAAGAACAGCTGATGCATTACCGTGAAGCCAAAGACGGTCACATGTTGCAGGAAGGGATTAACGAAGCCGGTGCGATGAGTGCATGGGCAGCGTTGGCGACCAGTTATTCAACCAATAACCTGCCAATGATTCCGATGTACATGTACTACTCGATGTTTGGTTTCCAGCGTATTGGTGATATTGCCTGGGCAGCCGGCGATGCACAGGCACAAGGCTTCTTGCTGGGTGCAACTGCGGGTCGTACGACACTGAACGGTGAAGGCTTACAGCATCAGGATGGTCACTCACACATCTTGGCCAATACCATTCCAAACTGTGTCTCTTATGACCCATGTTTCGGTTATGAATTGGCAGTGATCGTGCATGACGGTTTACAGCGTATGTATGTGAACCAGGAACGTGTGTTCTATTACCTGACCGTGATGAACGAAAACTACGAGCATCCGGAAATGCCAAAAGGTGTTGAAGAAGGCATTAAGCGTGGTATGTACTTACTGGAAGAAGATGAAAAAGCCACTGTTCAGTTACTGGGCTCAGGTGTAATCCTGCGTGAAGTGATCAAGGCGGCGAAGATTCTGCGTGAAGAATATCAAATTCATTCAAATGTCTACAGCGTGACCAGCTTCAATGAACTGGCACGTGACGGTATGGCATGTGAAGAATACAACCGCTTGCATCCGCTGGCTGAAGACGTAAAAGAAGCATGGGTATCGAAACAGCTTCGCGGTACTGAAGGTATCGTCGTGTCTGCAACCGATCATATGCGTGCTTATAGCGAACAGATTCGTGCTTATCTTCCAGATGGCCGTCCATTCGTAGCATTGGGTACTGACGGTTATGGCCGTTCAGATACACGTGCCAACTTGCGTAGTTACTTCGGTGTTGATGCTGCCCATATTGTGGTGGCAACTTTGAAAAAACTGGCAGATGAAGGTGAAGTTGATGCGCGCCTGGTAAAAGATGCGATCTCGACTTTCGAGCTTGATACAGATCGTCCAGTGGCTTGGGCACCGCAGGAAACCCCATGTGTACATGCTGTTGCTGACTACAAAGAGGAGAACTAAGCATGCAAATTACGACTCCTGATATTGGTGTAGATAAGGCAACAGTGGCCGAAATTCTGGTCAAAGTCGGTGATACGATTGCGATTGATGACAGCATTGTGTTACTTGAATCTGATAAAGCCTCTGTTGAAGTGCCTAGCACTTCAGCAGGCGTGGTAAAAAGCATTCTGGTCAGCCAGGGTGATGAAGTCACTGAAGGCGCGGTACTGATTGAGCTACAGGCTGAAGACGGCAGCACGGATGTAGTAGAGTCACAGCGAGCAGATGCCTCTGAAAAAACTTCAGAAAATACCCCGACCTCATTGCCGGATCAGGAAATCATGCAGGAAATCGCTTCACATCAGCCTAAAGCTTCTGCTGCTCCTGAGGCTCAAGCAAGCTCACAAGTGGTTGATGTTCAAATCCCTGATATTGGTGTAGAAAAAGCCACTGTCGGTGAAATTCTGGTTTCTGTCGGTGATGAAATCGAGGTAGATCAAAGTATCGTAGTGGTGGAATCAGATAAGGCAACTGTTGAAGTGCCAAGTACGGTTTCAGGTACGGTGGAATCCATCCAGATTAAAGAAGGCGACACGATCAAAGAAGGTGTGGTCATTCTGAAAGTGAAAACGGCTGTTTCGGCAGCGTCAGCACAGACAGAAGCATCTCAAGCACCAGTTGCTCAAGCGGCAACCCAAGAGAAAGCAGTTGAAGCACCACAAACGCCAGCAGCACCTGCAGGTGATGTTGAAATTGCTGTGCCTGACTTGGGTGTAGACAAGGCGGCTGTGGCTGAAATTCTGGTTCAGGTCGGAGATACGGTTGAAAAAGATCAGAGCATCATCGTGGTAGAATCAGATAAAGCCACTGTTGAAGTGCCAAGCACTACAGCTGGCGTGATTAAAGCCATTCATGTTGAGCTGGGTCAAAATGTCTCTCAAGGTCTTGCACTGGTGACAATTGAAGCTGAAGCACAAGCTGCTCCTGTTGCAGCCAAAGCAGAAGCACCGAAAGCGCCTGCTGCAAAAGCAGCACCAGCACCTGCTGCATCTTCTACTCAAACAGTCGCGACATCGGATAATGCCGACAAATTGACCAGAGAGCAGAATGTCGCTAACTCGAAAGTCTATGCCGGTCCTGCTGTGCGCAAACTGGCACGTGAACTGGGCGTCGTGTTGGCAGACGTTAAAGCATCTGGCCCACATGCGCGCGTCATGAAAGAAGACCTGAAAGCGTATGTCAAAATGCGTCTTACTACGCCACAGGCGGCTCCTGTAGCCGCTGCTGCTCAAGTCGCAGGTCTACCAAAGCTGCCAGATTTTAGCGCTTTTGGTGGTGTGGAAGAGAAAGCCTTAACGCGTTTGCAACAAGTGTCTATTCCACAGTTGTCGCTGAATAATTTCATTCCCCAAGTGACCCAGTTTGATGCAGCAGATATTACTGAACTCGAAGCATGGCGTAATGAACTGAAAGGCAACTTCAAGAAAGAAGGCCTGAGCCTGACCATTATGGCATTCATCATCAAAGCAGTTGCGCACTTGTTAAAAGAAGAGCGTGAGTTTGCTGGTCACTTGGCCGATGATGGCAAGTCAGTATTGCTACGTAATGAGATCCATATGGGTATCGCGGTCGCAACGCCAGATGGTTTGACCGTGCCTGTACTGCGTCATCCAGATCAGAAGTCCATTAAACAGATTGCCACTGAGCTGGGAACCCTGGGTCAAAAAGCGCGTGACAAGAAATTGTCGCCGAAAGATCTGCAAGGTGCGAACTTCACTATCACTAGCCTGGGTTCAATCGGTGGTACAGCATTTACGCCATTGGTGAACTGGCCGCAAGTGGCAATTCTGGGTATTTCACCTGCAACCATGCAGCCGGTCTGGAATGGTGAAGGCTTTGATCCACGTTTGATGCTGCCGCTTTCATTGTCATATGATCATCGTGTGATCAATGGCGCAGATGCTGCACGTTTCACTAACAAGCTGACCAAGTTGCTCAAAGATATCCGTACTTTATTGATCTAAAAAATCATGTATATGCCCTCTATTTTTTTCCTCTGGGAGAAATACAAAGAGGGTGTAAAGAGAAAAACCCTGCTTCGGCAGGGTTTTTTGCTGCTGCATTGAAAAATAATCGATTTGATTCTATACTTGGCGCACTTCATTGGGGAGTAGCCGCCTTTTGCGCAAAGCAGAAGGGTGATGGTCAACATATTTGCTCAACAGAGCATGGTCATCATAGCAAAGAACCAAGTCAGCTTTTCCAAGCTTTCTTTTGTTGGCAAGACCTTTGATTTACCACTCTGCAGATTTTGGCTAGCAGGAGCGGTGAGTCATTGGTATTGGATGCTAGCCAGAGAAAAACCTCATGTATGAATTCCTACTGTCGACTGCAATCGTAGCGCTGGCTGAAATGGGTGATAAAACCCAACTGCTGGCTTTGCTGCTTGCCGCACGTTTTCGTAAACCTGTTCCTATTTTAGTTGCTATTTTATTGGCGACGCTGATTAACCACGGCCTTTCTGCAGTATTGGGACAATGGGTGACCACGGTGATCGGGTCGGAGGTGCTGCTGTGGATCGTCTCGATTGGCTTTATCGCAATGGCTGTCTGGATGTTGATTCCGGATGAGCTCGGGGATGAAAATGCCAGTATCAATAAATGGCAAAAATTCGGGGTCTTTGGTGCGACCTTTATTTTATTCTTTCTGGCAGAAATTGGTGACAAAACCCAGATTGCTACGGTCGCATTGGCAGCACGTTTCGATAGCGTCTTCTGGGTGATGCTCGGTACTACTTTGGGCATGATGCTGGCCAATGCACCTGCAGTATTTTTAGGAGATAAGTTGGCGAACAGACTCCCGATTAGCCTGATTCATAAAATTGGTGCGGCGATTTTCCTGGTGATTGGTGTCGCGACACTGGCTCAACATTATTTCTTTTAAAAATAAAATAAGAATTGTATTAATCCTGAGCTAAAAATTCAGGATTTTTTATGGTTAAAATTCTCTCAAAATATTGATAAATAGTGTGACATGGCTAGTTTTATTGATTGTAAGTTTGATTAATTCCTTATATTTTATAGGGGTATAAAAACGTTATTTTTATTATAAATTGGGGAATTTACATGGCTTTTGAACGCACCACATCGCAGGTTCTGTTTGATAACGGGACACATAAGTGCATCAGTTTTACCAGTCTGGTCAAAGGTGAAGGCGTTCAGGCAAACCAGTTTCTGATCATTGATCATGAGCGCGCAGCAGTACTTGATCCGGGTGGTGATTTAACCTATGTGCCGCTGACCATGGAACTGAATAAATACACCCGTTTGACCCATCTGGATTATGTCATGGCCTCGCACCAGGACCCGGATATCATCACCTCGATGCCGCGCTGGCTGGTCTATACGGAGGCCAAAGTGGTGGCATCCAAGCTGTGGGCGCGCTTCTTGCCGCACTTAAACTCGGCCTTTATGAGTGACCGGATGAAAGGTAACTGGTTAGATCGATTGGTGGAGCTTCCGGATCATGGTCAAATCATCCCGTTGGGTCAATCACACATTGTGGCGGTGCCGGCGCATTTTCTGCATTCGGTGGGGAATTTCCAGTTTTATGATCCGATTGCCAAAATCCTGTTTTCAGGTGATATGGGTGCGTCCATGGTTGAAGATGCCGCCAAGCCACTAGAAAACTTTGCCGCGCATATCCCAAAAATGAAAAGCTTCCATCAACGCTATATGTGCAATAACAAGGTGATTCGTCTTTGGGTGAAAATGGTACGCAGCATGGAAATCGAGATGATTGTGCCGCAACATGGTACACCATTTATCGGTAAAGAGCAGATTAATCAGTTTCTGGACTGGATTGAAACGCTGCAATGCGGAACTGACCTGATGGATGAAACGGTTTTTACTTGTCCTGAATAGTTCACACAAAAAATAATTTTTTTCTTGTGTGGAAAAACAACATTTTTTATATTTCTTCTCCAAAAAACTTTTTTTTGATAATGAGAACTTATAAGAAATGTTGTCTCAAGTTCCAAAACCGGATGCGTGTTTAAGCTGCGGGGCGTGCTGCGCCTATTTCAGGGTTTCGTTCTATTGGGCTGAAGGTATTCATATGCCTGAGCACTATACCGAACCTGTGACAGCAGTCTATTCATGTATGGCTGGAACCAATCAAAAAAATCCACGCTGTATCGCACTTGATGGCACCATCGGCCAGCAGGTCAGCTGCGGCATGTATGAGCAGCGCAGTTCATCCTGCAAAGAAGTGCAGATTGCCGATGATCAATGCAACAAGGCACGTGTTGCACACAATATGTTGCCCTTTGTCCAGATTGAAACTGATGAAGCTGACAATGATGACAGTTTTGAATATGTCAGCTAAATCCATCCAAAGCAGAGCTTAGGCTCTGCTTTTCACTCCCTTAAAATGATCGGGGTATATTTAAAATAGGGAACTTCATTATCAGAGGTATTATTGATACTGTTTTAGCACCCACATAGATCTGCGTGTACAAAGCTTGAATAAAAAAATAATTTTGCAATTGCAATGAAATTTAAGCCGATATTTGTTTATAATAGTGCACGGAAATTACCAGTGAGACTGTTATGTTGACCATCGTTCAAGACGCGTTAACCTTCGATGATGTCCTATTACTCCCTGCCTATTCTACTGTTCTTCCAAAAGATGTCTCCCTAAAGACACGTTTAACTCGTGGCATTAACCTGAATATTCCTCTTGTATCCGCAGCAATGGATACGGTGACTGAGTCCCGTATGGCAATTGCAATGGCGCAAAATGGTGGTATCGGTATTTTGCACAAGAACATGGATATCGCTGTTCAGGCTGCAGAAGTGCGCCGTGTGAAAAAATTCGAAGCGGGTATGGTCAAAGACCCGATTACAGTCACTCCTGAAACCACAGTACGTGAACTGATTGCGCTGACTCAAGCCAACAATATCAGTGGTGTACCCGTTGTGAAAGATGGCAAAGTGGTGGGTATCGTGACCGGTCGTGATACACGCTTTGAAACCAATCTTGAGCAGCCAGTCAGCAATATCATGACTGGTCAGGATCGTCTGGTAACAGTTCGCGAAGGCGAATCGAAAGAAAATATCCAAGCTTTATTGCAACAGCACCGTATTGAAAAAGTATTGGTGGTCAACGATCAGCAAGAGCTGAAAGGCTTAATCACGGTAACCGATTTCCGTAAAGCTGAATTGTATCCAAATAGCTGTAAAGATGACCTGGGTCGTCTGCGTGTTGGTGCTGCTGTCGGTACTGGTGCAGAAACGCCAAGCCGCGTAGAAGCCTTGGTTGATGCAGGTGTGGACGTGATTGTAGTCGATACTGCACATGGTCATTCTGCGGGTGTAATCGAACGCGTGCGTTGGGTGAAAGCCAACTATCCACAAGTTCAGGTGATTGGCGGTAACATCGCGACAGGTGATGCTGCGCTGGCGTTACTTGATGCAGGTGCGGATGCCGTTAAAGTTGGTATTGGTCCTGGTTCAATCTGTACCACGCGTATTGTGGCGGGTATTGGTATGCCACAGATCTCTGCGATTGATTCTGTTGCCAATGCGCTGAAAGATCAGATTCCTTTGATCGCAGATGGCGGTATTCGTTTCTCTGGCGATATGGCCAAAGCGATTGGTGCGGGCGCAAGCACGATTATGGTTGGTTCATTGATGGCCGGTACTGAAGAAGCACCAGGCGAAGTTGAATTCTTCCAGGGCCGTTACTACAAGGCTTATCGCGGTATGGGTTCATTGGGCGCGATGGCGGGTGCGACAGGTTCTGCTGACCGTTACTTCCAGGACTCCAAGGCCGGTGCCGAGAAGCTGGTTCCTGAAGGTATTGAAGGTCGTGTACCGTACAAAGGCCCAATGGGTAATATCGTACATCAGATGATGGGCGGCCTACGTTCTTCGATGGGTTATACCGGTTCTGCGACGATTGAAGATCTGCGTCAGAATGCCAAGTTTGTGAAAATCACTTCTGCCGGTATGTCTGAGTCGCATGTACATGATGTGACCATTACCAAAGAAGCACCAAACTATCGCGTGGGTTAATCTCTCGTGATTTAAAATTTTAAAAAGCCGTCATGCAAATGACGGCTTTTTTATTTTGGTGTAAAGTGTGACTCAAGGAAAAAAATGGGTGATATCAATCATCCGCTAAGAAGTGAGATAAAGATGAGTTATTTTGGTACGGATGGTATTCGTGGAAAGTTTGGCGAATTGCCGATTACCCCTGAGTTTGCCCTGAAACTAGGATTTGCGGCTGGTAAAGTTTTAAAACGTCATAGTAAAAAATCCAAACCATTGGTGGTTCTGGGTAAAGATACCCGTTTGTCTGGCTATATCTTGGAAGCAGCCTTGCAGGCAGGTTTAAATGCCGCTGGCGTTTATGTTCATCTTTTAGGTCCACTACCGACACCGGCGATTGCTCACTTGACCCGTGCCTTACATGCCAGCTTGGGTATTGTCATTTCCGCTTCGCATAACCCGTATTTTGATAACGGCATTAAATTCTTCTCTGCGGAAGGTAAAAAACTACCAGATGCTTTACAAGACGAAATTAATCAGGAACTTGAAAAAGATTTTGTGATTGAAGATACGGCGAATCTGGGTAAAAGTATTCGGGTTAAAGATGCCAACGGTCGCTATATTGAATTCTGTAAATCGACTTTCCCGTATCATCTGGATCTGAATGAACTCACCATTGTGGTGGATTGTGCCAATGGCGCAGCCTATAACGTGGGGCCTGCAGTGTTCCGTGAACTGGGTGCACGTGTGATTGCGATTCACAATGAGCCGAGCGGTTTAAATATTAATGAGGGCTGTGGTTCAACCCATCCGGAAAGCTTGCAACAAGCTGTGGTTCAACATCAAGCGGATTTGGGTATTGCCTTTGATGGAGATGCCGACCGTGTGGTTCTCGTAGATAAAGCCGGTAATCTGATTGATGGCGACCATATTCTTTATATTCTTGCGACTCAAAGCTCGAAAAAACCTTCAGGTATTGTGGGTACCTTAATGAGCAATATGGCATTGGAACTGGCGCTGGAAAAAGCACAAGTGCCGTTATTACGTGCCAAAGTTGGCGACCGTTATGTATTGCAGGGCCTGGAAGAAAATGGTTGGACCATTGGTGGTGAGCCTTCAGGTCATATTCTGACTTTGGACAAGAGCACCACAGGCGATGCGATTATTGCCGCCTTGCAGGTATTAACGGTGATGGTTGAACAGAAAAAAGCCCTGCATGAACTTGTGGCTGACTTTAAACTGTTGCCAAATGTCCTGGTCAATGTACGTTTAAATGCCATGTTTGATCCTTATTCAGTGCCTGCACTGGCAGCTGAATTTGAAAAAGCCGAACAGCAGCTTAAAGGCCGTGGCCGTTTATTGATTCGTAAATCCGGCACAGAACCTGTCATTCGTGTGATGGTCGAAGGCGATGATCTGGCTGAAGTCACCACACTTGCAAACAGCCTGGCAGATGCTGTGCGTGCCAATGCAGCTTAACGGGAACATAGATAATGAGTGATCTGATCAAGGATCTAAGTGAACTACGCCTGAATTATGAAAAAGGCGAGTTACAGGAACAGCAAGTCAATCCGAATCCGCATATGCAGTTCTTGCAATGGTTTAACCATGCAATGGAAGCAAAATTGCACGAGCCCTATGCCATGTCGTTGGCAACAGCCAATGCACAAGGCCGTCCGCATGTGCGTACGGTATTGCTGCGTGGAGCGACTGACGCAGGGTATGATTTTTATACCAACTATGATAGTCAAAAAGGTTTAGATCTGGCTAAAAATCCTTATGCCGAACTGTTGTTCTACTGGCAGGATCAGGAACGTCAGATTCGTATTTCGGGTCGTGTAAAGAAAATATCGGAAGAAGAATCGACCGACTATTATCATAAACGTCCACGCGAAAGCCAGATTGCCGCGCATATCAGTACCCCGCAAAGTGGCATCGTGGCTAGTCGTGAGGAATTGCAGCAACGTTTTTGGGATTTGCATACCCAGGTTGCCAATCAGCAACAGCTGGACAAGCCGGTATTCTGGGGCGGTTATCGTCTCGAACCCGATTATTATGAATTCTGGCAGGGTCGTCCGAACCGTTTGCATGACCGTTTAAGTTATCGCAAAACCGATGCCGGCTGGACTTTAGAGCGCTTAATGCCATAACCATGCAAAAACTGGAAATCAAACAACGTCCATTGCTGACACGCCCTGAAAATTTACCGGGCGTCCCTGCATTTGTGGCCGAGATTCTGGCTCGTCGTGGGGTGGAATCCGAGCAGGAACTTGAGCTCAAGCTGAAGCATTTGCTGGCACCGACCATGAAAGGCTTGCCTGAAGCCATTCAATTGATGGATCAGGCGATTGATCATGGCCAGAAAATCGTGATTGTCGGCGATTATGATGCCGATGGCGCGACCAGTACTGCACTCATGGTGCTGGCACTGCGTGATATGGGCGCCAATGTTGAATATCTGGTACCAGACCGTTTTAAATATGGGTATGGATTGACGCCCGCAATTGCAGATCTGGCCTTTGTCAATTTCACGCCTGATTTACTGATTACCGTGGACAATGGCATTTCCAGCCATGACGGAGTAAAACAGGCGCAGGATCATGGCATGCAGGTGATCATTACTGATCACCATTTGACGACCAAGCCGACACCAAAAGCCGAAGCCGTGGTCAATCCCAATCAGCTCGGTTGCGACTTTCCAAGCAAAGCACTGGCTGGGGTCGGGGTGGCTTTTTATATACTGGCCAATCTGTCTACCCATCGCAAGAAACTTGGAAAATCCTCTACGGTAATTACCAATTATCTTGATCTGGTGGCACTCGGTACTTATGCCGATGTCGCGAGTCTGGACTATAACAACCGGATTCTGGTCGATGCAGGGTTGAAACGGATCCAGCAAGGGTTATGCCGAGCAGGAATCAGTGCGCTACTTGATATTGCAAAGCGTGATCCTGCTGGTCTGAAAGCTCAAGATTTGGGCTTTGTTTTAGGCCCACGGATTAACGCGGCTGGACGCATGGAAACCATGGATATCGGGATCGAATGTTTGCTGGCTCCTGATCTGACAACGGCTTATCCACTGGCTGAACAGCTGAATCAGCTCAATGTCGAACGCCGTCAGGTGGAAGGCAAAATCAAGCAGGAAGCCTTGCTTGAGCTGGATAAAATTCAGTGGGATGCAGCTGAACTGCCTGCTGCACTGATCATGTTTGAACAGCATTGGCATCAGGGGGTCATCGGGATTGTGGCAGGGCGTTTGAAAGAGCAGTTTCATCGTCCGAGTATTGTTTTTGCCGCGGATCAGGATGGGATTCATATCAAAGGTTCGGCGCGTTCGATTGAAGGTATTCATATTCGTGATGCGATTGAACAGGTGGCAGAGCAATATCCTCATTTAGTCAGTCATTTTGGTGGCCATGCAGCAGCAGCCGGTTTAACCCTGAAAAAAGAAAATTTCGCCGAGTTTAAGCAGGTCTTTGAAGTACTGATTGGTGCGATGGATGAGGATTTATTCACTGCGACTTTATGGACGGATGGAGAGCTGCCAGCTTCTGCTTTTCACATTGAAACAGTCGATTTATTACAGAATTTAAGTCCATGGGGGCAAAAATTCCCCCAACCGATTTTTGATGGTGTGTTCAAAATCATGGACTATCGCTGGCTTAAAGATGTGCATCTTAAGTTACGTGTGGCGTTGGAGAATGGGCAGGTCGTGGATGCGATCGCTTTCAATGCAGCGGATAAATATGACTTTGACCCGATGAAAGATACACGATTGGTCTATGAGCTGGATAAAAATGTATTTAATGGCAATATCAGCTTGCAAATGCGGATTATCCATTTAGAACAATAGGCCATAAAAAAAACCGCTCGGGTGAGCGGTTTTTTTGCTTTTAATCGGAGGGATTAGAAGCGGAAAGTACCGTTAATACCGAAAGAGTCAGCACCGTCAGTAGTTGTGTAGTTAACGCCAGCTGCAATTGCAGGGGTAAAGAATTTTTGAGTACGAACACTAAAAATAGTATCTGATTCATCAGCAGTAGAGTCAGCAAAAGAAACACCAACGCTAAGTGTAGGATCAATATAAAGATCAGCAGCTAAACGATAAGCAGTTTCATCACCGAAATATGTTACTCCCTCGAAATTAGTAAAATGATTACCAATTTGAGTCACATATTTAGCTCGCAAAGAAACAGCGGTGTCTTCACCTACAGCTACACCGTAACCAAGGGTGCTAGCAAATCCAATTTTAGAAGCAAGCATAGGATCTACACTTTCTTTAGCAACTCCTAGAGCCAACAATAACCCATTAACTGGTAAGTAACCAGCTTCTAAAGAATAGCCAGTAGTGTCATCAGATTCATCATAAGTAAACCCAGGAGCACGTGCGCTAGCTGTATAATCCACTTGGTTTAAACTACCAGAAATATAAAATTGAGAGTTGGGAATAAAGAATTCACCATTAACACCAATAATCTCAAACTCTTCTTCTGCATTAATACCAGCTTCGCTCAATTCATTTTGAGCATTAACGTATCCTAAACCAATATTACTAGCTTTATTTAAAAAGGCAGCTTCAGCTAGAGGAGCATTTTTAGTATTTACGGTATTTAAGTAGTATTTACCGTTAACAAAAAATAAATCCCCATCAGAGTCAAGTTCAAATCCACCTAGATTATTTTCAAAGTCAGTGTTTTCATACCCGACATTAAGTTCAGCTTGGTAAGCATGTGCAGTTCCCAGGCCAGCAAGAAGCGCTGTAGCAAGAGCAAGTTTCTTAAGCATTTAGATTTCTCTCTTTGTTATAAAAATATGACTGTTTGATGAACAGTTGTAACAAATTGTACAGTTTATATTCGCCCCGTCAATGTGCAAAAATACCTAAATGCTTGTTAAGAGTGCAATAAAAAAACCCATCCGAGGATGGGTTTTCTATGAATGACTAATTTTTGGTTTTAGATTAGAAGCGGTACTTCGCTGCTACACCAAAGGTATTGTAGTCATTGTTAAACTGTTCACCAAAGCCGACACGGCCTTCTAAGCTCACTTGCTGGTTAATGAACTTACGTGCATTGATACCAAATTCGCTCTTGTCGGTAATATCATTGTTGTGATAATCAGCACCGACACTCAAGGTTTTGTCGATGAAATAATCTGCTGCCAGATTGTATTCATCTAAATCACCAAACGCTGCACCTGCTTCCAGGTTGATGTCTTTACCGTTGCTAAGTGTAGTGACATATTTAGCACGCAATGTTGGATCTACGCCATCATCATTGTCGTTATCCCAACCTTTTACACCCGCCGCAATCAATAGACCTGGCGCTGGCAGATAACCGACTTCAGCTGCATAGGTGGTTAAATCATTTTCTACATCATCATTGTCTTGCAGATCATGGCCATTGACGTTACCGCTTAAGTAGAAGTCAGAATTCGGTACGAAGTACTCTGCACCTACGCCATAACGATGCGCTTCAGAATCACCAATTTCATTATATTGATATTGCGCACTCACGTTGCTAGCACGATCAAGGAATGCTGCTTCTGCTAATGGTGCATTACGTGTTTGAACTGGATTGAAGTAATATGTACCATCAACGCCGAAAGAACCGCTAGTTCCACCGTTGTCAGGATCAAACACTCCTGCTGATGCACCAATTTCTGCTTGGTAAGCATGTGCTGCTGTACCAGTCATTGCTATTGCTGAAAGTAGTGCCGAAGCAATCGCTAATTTTTTCATGGTTACTACCCCTCAAATCGTGAGTTAAAAACATTACACTTTTTGTTACAACTTTCAGTCTAGAGCAATTCCAAAGATCGTCAATCAAAGGAAAGTTACAGTAATGTGAATAGCGTAATCTTGTGTAATTTTTGCTGAACAAGTGACTGAATAATAAAATTAAATTTATAATGTAGTGTTTTATTAAAAGTGTGTAGATATTGTGGAATCTATTGAATTCGCTGATTTTTTATACAGAACAATAAGAAATCCTAAATTATAAAATCAATTACAAAATTATATTTCGGTCATAAAACGGGGCTAAAAAGCCGATAAAAATTTCCGATAAAAAGACGCAAAAGAGTCTATGAGATGTTGAAAATTGGGTGAGGGAAATACAGGTCTAAATGCTCAAGATATTCGAGCTTTAGACTGAATGGATCGTTAAAATAGCGGAAATAGACTGTGCTATAATATCGGGCTAAGAATTTTGTGCCTAATTTTGATTGAGAGTAATTCACGTGGAAATTAATCCGTATCTAAACCAATTAAAAGACTTAAACGAACGTGGTCAAACACTACGGGGGTATCTTTGACTACGATCTGAAAAAAGAGCGTTTAGAAGAAGTCCTGCGTGAATTAGAAGATCCAACGATCTGGAATGATCAGAGTCGTGCTCAAGCAATGGCCAAAGAAAAAGGCGAGCTTGAAAATGTATTAAATGTGCTGGATCGCTTAAGTACCCAGCTTGAAGATGCACAGGCTTTGCTTGATCTGGCGGTTGAAGCGGATGATGAAAGCTTGCTAGAAGACGTACAGGCTGAACTGAGCACGGCTGAAGAAGAACTGGCCAAGCTTGAATTTCGCCGTATGTTCAATAATCCGATGGATCCAAACCCTTGCTATCTTGAAATTCAAGCTGGTTCAGGCGGTACAGAAGCACAGGACTGGGCGTCTATGTTGCTACGTATGTATCTACGCTGGATTGAACGTCATGGCTTTAAAGCAGAAGTGATGGAAGAATCTGATGGCGATGTTGCCGGGATTAAATCTGCGACGATTCGTGTGGAAGGTGAGTACGCCTATGGCTGGTTACGTACCGAATCTGGTGTACACCGTTTAGTGCGTAAATCACCATTTGACTCGGGCAACCGTCGTCATACCTCATTTTCTGCCGTGTTTGTCTCACCTGAAGTAGATGACAATATCGAAATTGAAATCAATCCGTCCGATGTTCGTACCGATACTTACCGTGCATCAGGGGCGGGTGGTCAGCATATTAACAAAACAGATTCTGCCGTGCGTTTAACCCATGCACCGACCGGAATTGTGGTGGCCTGTCAGAACCAGCGTTCACAACATGCCAACCGTGACCACGCCTGGAAGCAGTTACGTGCCAAACTTTATGAGCTCGAGATGAGCAAACGTAACGAAGCGGCACAAGCACTGGAAGATTCCAAGTCTGACATTGGGTGGGGTAGTCAGATCCGTTCTTATGTCCTGGATGATTCACGTATTAAGGATTTGCGTACAGGTGTGGAAAATTCCAATACTGGCGCAGTTCTGGACGGTGATCTGGACAAATTTATCGAAGCAAGCCTGAAACAGGGCTTGTAAGAAGTTGTTTAAATAGCTGGCGTAACCAAGCTTGTACAGATTGTGACTCTTATATCTAAATTATTCGATATATAAATCGTAAAAATACGATATAATGGTCGCAGATGCTGAATAAAGTTTCGTTGCGCCACTGATTGTGATGTGCCTATGGACCTTGATCTAATTTTTAAAGCCTTAGCCAATCCGACCCGTCGACAAATTCTGGAGTGGTTAAAATCTCCGGAGCAATATCTCTCTGCGGAAGAGTGTGGTGGCTTTCAACGTGGGGTCTGTGCAGGTCAAATTGAACGTTTGGGCCAGGTTTCCCAGTCCACCATGTCCAATCACCTGTCGGTGTTACAGCAGACTGGCCTGATCACTGCGACCAAGCATGGACAGTGGTCATATTTCTCCCGCAATGAAACTTTGATTCAACAATTTATCGAACACCTACAACAACACCTTTAACAGGTGGGAGTAACGATGGCTGAATTAAATTCTCCTTTAACGCTCGGTGCGTTAGAGCTTAAAAACCGTGTCATCATGGCGCCGCTGACCCGTAACCGCGCAACTGCTGATCGCGTTCCAACCCCAATGATGGTTGAGTACTATGCGCAACGTGCAAGTGCTGGCCTGATTATTTCTGAAGCCACAGTGATTTCTGAAGAAGCCAATGGCTATTTAAATACTCCAGGATTGTTTACCGATGCTCAGGTCGAAGGCTGGAAAAAGGTTACTCAAGCGGTTCATGAGAAGGGCGGTCTGATTGTTGCCCAGCTTTGGCATGTTGGTCGTGTATCGCATCCGGATCTGTTAAATGGTGAAACACCAGTCTCTGCAAGTGCAGTACAACAGGCGGGTCATGTCAGCTTGTTACGTCCAAAACGTCCTTATGTGTTGCCGCGTCCGCTGGAAATTTCGGAAATTCATGCCATTACCGAGCAATATAAGCAAGCCGCGATTCGTGCTAAAGAAGCCGGTTTTGATGGTGTTGAATTACATGCTGCCAATGGTTATCTGATTGACCAGTTCTTGCAAAGCAAAACCAATCAGCGTGAAGATGAATACGGCGGTTCAGTGGAAAATCGTACACGTTTCCTGCTAGAAGCAACTGATGCACTGATTGAAGTATGGGGCGCAGATCGTGTAGGGGTGCATTTTGCGCCGCGTTGTGATGATCATGACATGGGCGACAATGATCCACGTGAAACATTTGGCTATGCCATGGAGCAGCTGGGTAAGCGCAAGATTGCCTTCTTCTTTACCCGTGAATATCTGGCAGAAGACAGTATTTCTGAATATATGAAACAGCGCTCAAATGGAGTGCCTTATATTGCCAATATGCGCCTCAGCCGTGAAGATGCCATTGAATTACTGGCTTCAGGCAAGGCTGATGCGGTGGCTTTTGGTAAGGCGTATATTGCCAATCCGGATCTATACGAACGTCTGCTCGAAGATGCGCCGCTGAATGAACTGAAGCTGGAAAATATGATCGGAACCAATGTCGCGGAAGGCTATATTGATTATCCGACATTGGCTGAAGCAGAAGCTTTAACTACAGTAGAATAATCTAAAAATGAGCCACATTGATTAACATGTTGATGTGGCTCTGCTATATTCTGCCCATTGAATCTTTGGACAGGGGCGCAATGTGGCCACTCCATTTTGGTATAACGCAGCCTTGGCGCTGGTTAAACCCTTATATCAATCGCGTATCCGTAAACGTGCGACCGATCCTGAACAATTACAACAAGAACTGACAGAACGTTTCGGCCCGTTTCAGCCACCCAAAAACCTGCATGCCATCTGGTTTCATGTGGTGTCGGTGGGTGAAACCAATGCTGCCCAACCGTTAATTGAACATTATTTAAAACTTGGCCATCCGGTGCTGGTCACCAATACCACCAAAACCGGTCAGGCACGCGCTAAATCACTTTTTTTAAAAGCGCCTTATCTTGATTTGTTTCAAGCTGTCTATTTACCCGCTGACCAGAAAACTTTAATTCGTGAGTTTTATCAAAAATATCAGCCGAAACTTTTATTGCTGATGGAAACCGAGCTTTGGCCTAATCTGCTGGATCAGGCACCTCAGTTCAATGTACCAAGTGTATTGTTGAATGCGCGTCTGTCTGAAAAATCTGCCAAAGGCTATGCCAAGGTCAAAGGTCTGACCCGTGGCATGCTCAAGAATTTAACTAGTCTTTTGGCACAGGATACTGCCACCCAGCAGCGTTATATCCAGTTAGGAATCGCAACCGAAAAAACAAAGGTTTTGGGTAATATCAAGTTTGATATTACTGCACCTGAGCGCTTTATTCATCAGGCAGATCAGTTGAAACAGGAGTGGCAGCTAGCGGGTCGCAAAGTCATCACATTAGCCAGTACTCATGCTCCTGAAGAAAAAGAAATTCTAAGTGCTTTAAAAGCTGCTTTAGAGACTGATCCAAATTTAGTCTGTATTGTGGTGCCACGTCATCCGGAACGTTTTGATGAGGTATTTCAGGCCGCACAGTCTTTGGGGTTAAAAATCCAGCGTCGTAGTCTAGGGCAACGTATTGAAGTAGATACCCAAGTGTATTTGGCTGATTCGATGGGGGAAATGTGGCTTTGGTATGCTTTAAGTCAGGCCTGTTATGTTGGTGGTTCTTTAAATGAGCCAGGTGGTGGACATAATATTCTGGAGCCGATTACGCTGAATGTGCCGACTGTTTTAGGCAAAAACTATTTTAACTTTCAGACCATCGTGGATGAGTTTGTTCAATCGGATGCAGTCGCAGTAGTACATAATGCCCAGCAGGCTGCAGAAGTATTACTGGAACTTTTGCAAGATCAGGTTAAGGCGGAAAACTTGAATGCGGCAGCGCAGCAAATTATGCAGTTAAATACAGGATCGCTTGCCAAGCATATTCAGGTGATTGATCAGTATCTTTAATTTACCTTGATAAGTAACAGATATTGGATTTACCAAGACGGCAGGGATGCCGTCGTTAGGCTGATGATACAGGGAAGTATCATCAACCTAACAAAAGCGTTTTGCCTACTTTTACGCTGTAAAAAGTAGGGAGAAGCCTACACGATGATAAGTCACTATAGAGCTTTATTTAAGGCTTGTCCTACAATAACCGAGTTTCGATTTGGCTTAGTATTTCTTTGTATTTCTTTTTCAAAGTGATTACCTTACTTTTGTCGGGCCATGAAGGGCATACCCTGCAAGACAAAAGCCCTTTATTTCACTGATGCTGCATCCCTGCAGCACAGTGAAATTGGCGACATCCCTGTCGCCACCCTCTAGCCAATAGAGGGATATATCATATTTTTTTGGTCTTCTTTTTTATGAACATCATCCTGCTTGATCCACGCCAAACCGAAACTGAACTTTGGTCCATTACCTCAACTCGGCAACTGGAACATTTACAGCAGCATGTGCAGATTCAAGTGGGAGATACTTTAAAAGTCGGAATTCGAGAAAGTCAGCGCTACCTAACTGAAATTATTGAAATCTCTGAAAAAGCTGTGTGGCTAAAACCACTACAAGAAGAAGCTGTTCCAGAAAAATTGCCAGTGACTTTAATTGTTGCTTTGCCACGTCCGAAAGTGCTGCGCCGTCTGATCATGGACAGTGTCACCTTGGGTGTTGAAAAAATCATTTTACTGCATAGCTACCGCGTCGATAAAAGTTATTGGCAAACTCCATTTTTACAGCAGTTAAATCATTATATCGAGTTGGGACTGGAACAGGCAGGGGATACGGTTGCTCCAAAAATCGAGCTGTATAAACGTTTTAAACCCTTTGTTGAAGATATCTTGCCGGGTTTGATTAGTACAGATTGCCCGGCTTATGTGGCACATCCTTATGCAGAGCAGGCGATGCCATTTGCGATTGAGCATCCCTGTACGATTGTTATTGGTCCGGAAGGCGGATTTATTCCATATGAAGTCGATTTACTCATAAAAAACGGCTGTCAGGCTGTGAGTCTGGGCAACCGTATTATTCGTACAGAAACTGTGATTCCCTATGTTTTAGGTCGTCTGTTTAGCGCGGGCTGAGGCATCATCATTGCCTTCGCCGCGGTAGACTTTGACTTCCTGTACCGGATACGGAATCGAAATATTATGCTCGGCAAAAGCCTGAATCACCCGTTCCTGCACCGCACTGATTGAAGTTCCGGTGCCGGTTTCAGTGGTATCGACCCACCAGAAGGCTTTTAGGGTAATAGAAAAGTCAGCCAGCGCCGTGACGTTGACACTAAAGCCAGGCTGGCTCAGGATGGTTGGATCTTTATCTAAAATAGCGGTGATTAGGTCCTTGGCTTTCTGGATGTCATCTTCATAGCCGATACCAACCACGAATTCGCAGCGGCGACGGGTATAGGCAGTATTCACCGTGACCGCACTGGTGTAGACCGTTGCATTCGGAATGACGATACGACGGCCATCCGGTGAGCGTAAAAAGGTCGCACGAATTTGGATATCTTCAACCGTCCCTTCCATGCCATTCACGATAATATCGTCGCCAATCTTGAACGGTTCACTGAGCAGAATTAACACGCCAGAAAGCAGGTTCTGGAAAATATCCTTGAAGGCAAAACCGATCGCGACCGAACCAATCCCGAGGGCACTCATCAGCTGACCTGGGGTAAAGCCAGGAACAGCAATCACCAGTCCAATCAGAATACCAAAGAAAATAATAAAGGTACTGCCGACACGGTTGAGTACCAACACCAGATTCTGACGGGTATAAGAACGGTTTTCCAAAGTTTTACGTACGAAAAACTTGAAGACTTTGGAGAGTAACCAGAAAATCGTAATCACGATCAGTGCGATACAGAAATAAGGCACACGCTCCCAGAAGCCCTCCATGATTTTGTCAATGGTGCTGTAGGCATCATTATACTTGGCGGTATGTTCAATCACGGTCTTGGTCGTTTTTTCAGTTGCCTGATGTAACAACTCCGTGGTGCCCTCAGTTACCTGGCTTAAGGTATTGTTTTGCTCTGCCACAAAAATTCCACAATTCAAATTTTGCCTATTTTGCCTGATGTTCAGCAAAAAATTAATAAGGACTCGAAGTCACCAGTGGATAATTTTAAAAATAACGGCACTGTTGTTAAAAGTATTTGGTGGTTTTTTGCATCATTTCCGTGGGGGTAGGTGACTGTTCTTCACCGCTCATATAACTGAATAAAGCGATAGATCCCAACAGGCTAAGCAGGGTCAGGATAATCATCAGCCAGGCCAGAATTTTTTCCCAGAGCAAGGTGATCCGTGCCGGACCATACTGATTACTGCCTCGATCGCCCGAACCAAAAACGATATAAAGCCATACAAAAATGTTTACTAGCGGCACTAAAAATAATAGCGCCCACCAGCCACTGCGGTTCATATCATGCAAACGGCGAACAGTCACCACTAAAGCGAAATACACATACACCAGAACCATGACCAGCACACCGATGCTGGCCAAGCCTTGCAGTGAAATCAGCCAGTTGGGATCCATGGAGTGGGTAGAAATATTCACAATATCAATGCTGAGACCCAGTGCGATACTGCCAAATAAAAAGATGAAATACAGAAATGCCGACCAGGCAATAAAGCTCAAGCGTCCGAAGCGGCCTTTCATCGACAAGGGATGATCCGATGCAGGCAGCGCAGGCGGGTTAAAGTAGGGAGATTCAGGCGATTTCATAAAGCGTATCCTGCTAAATCAGATGAAATAACCACAAGCGGTCAATTTTATTTTTAAGGGCTGTGCTACAGATCATACACAGTTGCGCAGAAGATTCTGTACTGTAAGTTGTGGTTTATTTTGATTGAATTTGTATAAATAATCTACGACGAAAGCATGATTGCCGGATTTGAAATAAGCAGGCCATACTGCCATTATGCATAAAAAACAATCAACAACGCAGCATTAACCTCTCGTGATGAGATAGAACAAAATCAAGGAAGTGACCTATGCAAGAGATCTATCCAGTACCCGAAGAATTTAAAAAAACAGCACGTACGCTTGAAGATCAGTACTTCGAACGTTATCAGTATTCTATAGAACAGCCAGATAAATTTTGGGCAGAACAGGCGCAACGTCTGGACTGGATCAAGCCCTTTACCCAAGTCAAAAATACCAGTTTTAATAAAGACGATTTTAAAATCGAATGGTTTGCCGATGGTCAGCTCAATGTCAGTGCCAACTGTCTGGATCGGCACCTGAAAGAACATCCCTATAAACCGGCGATCATCTGGGAAGGGGATCATCCTTCGCGGCACAAGATTATTTCCTTTGCCGAGCTGCATGATGAAACCTGCCGTTTTGCCAATGTGCTGAAGAAAAATGGCATCCAGAAAGGCGACCGGGTCATGCTGTATATGCCGATGGTTTCTGAAGCCGCGATTGCCATGTTGGCCTGTGCCCGGATCGGGGCGGTACATTGCGTGGTGTTTGGCGGTTTCTCGCCAGATTCCTTGGCCAGCCGGATTGAAGACTGTCAGGCGAAAATGGTGATTACAGCCGATTCCGGCATGCGCGGCGGTAAGGCCATTCCGCTGAAAGCCAATGTCGATGAGGCACTAAAACTGGCAGGTACAGACTCGATTCAAAATGTAATGGTGGTACACCGCACCGGTAACCCGATTGAAATGCAGGACGGGCGTGATCTGTGGTATCACACGGAAATTATGTCAGTGAATGACATCTGCCCACCGGAACCGATGAATGCCGAAGATCCGCTGTTTATCCTGTATACCTCAGGTTCCACCGGCAAGCCCAAGGGCGTGATGCATACCACTGGCGGTTATCTGACTTATGTCAACTGCACCTTCCGTGAAGCGTTTGATATCAAGCAGGATGATGTGTTCTGGTGTACCGCAGATGTCGGCTGGATCACTGGACATTCCTATGTGCTATATGGGCCACTTTCGAATGGGACCACCACTGTGATGTTTGAAGGTGTACCGCAATATCCAAGCTGGGCGCGTACCGGACATATTGTCGATAAGCATAACGTCACCATTCTCTACACTGCACCGACCGCGATCCGCGCCATGATGCGTGAGGGCGATGCTTTTGTGCGGGAAAGTGATCGCAGTAGCCTGAGAATTTTAGGTTCAGTCGGTGAGCCAATTAATCCGGAAGCCTGGAACTGGTACTACACCGTGGTCGGTGAAAGCCGCTGTCCTGTCATCGATACCTGGTGGCAAACCGAAACAGGCGGTTTCATGATTACACCATTGCCGGGTGCGACTGATTTAAAACCGGGTTCTGCGACACGGCCTTTCTTCGGGGTACAACCGGCTATTGTCGATGCCGATGGCAAGGAACTGGAGGGTGAAGCTGAGGGAAATCTGGTGATTAAGGATTCCTGGCCGGGTCAGATGCGTACCATTTGGGGAGACCCGGAGCGTTTTATTGAAGCTTATTTCTCTACCTATCCCGGTACTTATTTTACCGGAGATGGGGCGCGTCGCGATAAAGATGGTTATTACTGGATTACCGGTCGTGTCGATGATGTCCTGAATGTGTCCGGACACCGTTTAGGTACTGCAGAAATTGAAAGTGCACTGGTGGCGCATGAATCGGTGGCAGAGGCCGCTGTAGTGGGTATGCCGCATGATATTAAAGGTCAGGGAATTTGTGCCTTTGTGACCTTGCAGGCTGATGTTGCCAGTTCAGATCAATTACGTGGAGAACTGGTCAGCTGGGTACGCAAGATTCTTGGTCCAGTGGCTACACCAGACGCCTTGCACTGGGCACCGGCCTTGCCAAAAACCCGCTCCGGCAAAATCATGCGGCGGATCCTGCGAAAAATTGCAGCCGATGAGCTGGATAGTCTCGGAGATACTTCCACCCTGGCTGAACCGCAAGTGGTGGATCATTTGATCGCAGAGGTACAGCGTAATAACGCTTAAATTTAAGCTTTTCCAATACCGGCATCCCGCCGGTATTTTTATATCGGGAATAAGCTCTGCATGCTTTCGGATATAGTGACAGGCTGCAATCTGCTAAGCTCAAGCCATGCTGAATATAGGTCCAAAAACAATGAATATACGACAATCATATCTCGATCAGTTGCCCTTAGAGATTGCCCGGGAACTGGCTGAAACTTTCGCCCAGACTGCAGCAGAACGGGATAAACAGGGGGGGAATCCCAAAGCTGAGCGTGACCTGATTCGCCAGAGTGGCTTGCTTGGCCTGTCTATTCCGAAGCAGTATGGCGGTCAGGAAGCAGATTGGCAGACCATTTTTAAAACTATTCAAATTGTAGCCCAAGTCGACAGTTCATTGGCCCATGTCTATGGCTTTCACCATTTGCTGATTGCGACCGTGCAATTATTTTCCCAAGCGGAACAATATGGCCCGTGGTTTGAACAGACTGCCCAAAATAATCTGTTCTGGGGTAATACTCTAAATCCGCTGGACCGTCGCACCACAGCCACAAAAGTTTCAGAAAATGAATATATTTTTCATGGTGATAAAAGCTTCTGCTCGGGTTCGATCGATTCGGACATGTTGCTGTGTTCAGGCTATAACGAAGCCGGAAAATTGCTGATAGGTGTGATTCCGACCCGGCGAGAGGGGGTAAGCTTTCTGGGTGACTGGAATAATATAGGCCAACGCCAGACCGACAGTGGTACCAGCCATTTTGAGCAGGTCAACATTCATGAAGATGAATTGCTGTTAAATCCCGGTCCACTGAGTACGCCATATTCCAGTCTACGGCCTTTGATTGCCCAACTGATTTTCGTACATCTGTTTTTGGGCGTGGCAGAAGGGGCATTTGACGTCGCCAAACAGACCGTAAAAACTCAAAAAGCCTGGTCCAAATCACTGGCAGAAGATGCAGTCAATGATCCTTTTACCCAGAAGCATTTTGCCGAGTTCTATGTACAACTAGAAGGTGGACGTTTACTGGCAGATAAAGCGGTTCAGGCTTTACAGGCAGCCTGGGAGCTTGGGAATGATTTAAGTGCTGAACAGCGCGGTGAAGTCTCAGTTGCCATTGCCACAGCGAAAATTGCCGCAACCAATACCTCTCTCTATATTACCCAGAATATTTTCCAGGTGATGGGTGCGCGGGCCACCACGGCCAAGCTCAATCTGGACCGTTTCTGGCGCAATGTCCGCACCCAGACCTTGCATGACCCGATCGATTATAAATATCAGGAAGTGGGGGAATGGGTGCTGACTGGAAAAGTGCCTGATCCGAGTTTTTATTCCTGATCTGAAAATAAAACAGCCTCTTTATCGGAGGCTGTTTTATTCGGGATGAAAAAGTTTGGTTTTAAATTTACTTAAACGCTTCAATCGCTCTTACACGAGAGGCTTTTAGATCCACAATCGGTTTTGGATAATCCAGTGCAAGATCCGGATTTTTAGCATAGGGTTCATGAATAGATTTAGCATTCAGATGTGTCAGTTCTGGCACCCATTGACGGATGTAATCCCCATTGGGGTCAAACTTCTGTGACTGGCTGACCGGGTTAAAAATCCGGAAATAAGGTACGGCATCCATGCCGGTCGAGGCACACCATTGCCAACCGCCATTGTTCGCTGCCAGATCCCCATCAATCAGCTGTTGCATGAACCAGCTTTCTCCCAAGCGCCAGTCAATCAGCAGGTTTTTACATAGAAACATCGCAGTAATCATGCGCACCCGGTTATGCATCCAGCCAGTGGCCCGCATTTGCCGCATACCGGCATCGATAATCGGAATCCCGGTGTATCCTTGTTGCCAGGCAGCCAGATCTTCAGGCACATTACGCCACTGGATTTTATCGGTATTTTCCTTAAAAGGCTGATGCCTGGATACACGGGGAAAATCAAACAGGGTATGCAGATAAAATTCACGCCAGAGCAGTTCATCCAGCCAGGTCTGCTGACCGATATCATCAATCTGGAAATATCCGTCCTTAAACAGGACCTGCATACATTGGCGGATTGAGAGAATACCGATATTCAGATACGGTGACAGGCGGCTGGTACCATCGACTGCAGGTAAATCACGCTCGGTTTTATAGTGAGCCATTTTCTCCTCGATAAAATCATCGAGCAGCTCTAAGGCAGCTTGATCCTGCGCAGGCCAGAACTGGGCAATATGATCGACCTTATAATCAACTGCAAATTTTCCCAGATCAAAGCTGGTTAGTTGAGCTGGTAATTCAAGCGGATCTTGAGGCTGAATGGCAGGATAGCAGCCCGGTATATCCTGAATCAGTCGCTCATAGCACTTTTTCTTGAATGCGCTATAGACCTGATAGGGCTGATTGGACTGATTGCGGATACTGGTCAGTGGAAACAGGCTGCGATCATGATACAGTTCGACCCGGATCTGCTGCTGTTCCAGCATCTGCTGTACCTGAGCATCACGTTGCAGTTCATTCACGCCCACTTCAATATTGGCATGTAGCGTATCAATCTGCAGTTTTTGGCACAGACTTAGGATTTCGGCAGACAGGTCTTGCCATAAGGGAACATTTAAAATGATTAATGGAATATTCAGCTGCGCTAACTGTTGCTTTAAGACGTCGAGGCGGCGCAGATAAAAATCGATTTTAATCCGGGCATCCTGATGCAGCTTCCATTGTTCGGGAGAGAGCACCACCACTGCTATACAGCTGCCTTGCTGGGTGGCATGCCAGAGCGCGGCATGATCATGAATGCGGAGGTCTTGACGAAACCAGATCAGTTGCATTATTAAAATTCTTGGAAAGTCGTTAGTGCAGAATTTTAAGGAATTGATGGTCTTAAACCTAGCCAGACAACAATTTTATCACATAAAAAAATCCCCCAAGCCGAGCCTTGAGGGAGGGAGTGAATCTGCTGAGATTTATTTGAATAATTATACGGGCTCAGCTTCTTCTTGCTGCACAGGCGTTGCCTGTTGTGCTTCAAGCTCACGGACCAAAGGCAGCACCTTCTGGCCAAAATATTCGACTTCTTCAATAAAGTGCAAAAAGCCTGACAGAATTAGATCGACACCGACTTTTTTCAGCTCGATAATCCGTTCAGCAATCTGCTGCGGTGTCCCGATCAGATTGGTGCGGAACCCGTCATTGTATTGCACCAGATCTTCAAAGGTGGATTGGGCCCAGTTGCCTTCACCTTCCTGACTTGCCGCGCCAGCTTCACGGGTCGCTTCACCAAAGGATTTCACCGCCTGCACATTGGCCTTGCTAATGATTTCCTGCAATACGGCCTGTGCTTCTTCTTCGCTATCCCGTGCAATCACAAAGGCATTTACACCAATTTTTACCGAGTGATTGTTGGCCTTGGCTTTTTCACGAATATCATCGATCTGTTTTTTCAGTTCTTCCGCGGTATTGCCATTGGTGAAGTACCAGTCAGATACACGGGATGCCATATCACGTGCTGCCCGGGAACTGCCGCCCTGAAAGATTTCAATATGTGGTTTTTGTAGCGGTTTTGGACTCAAGGTATAGTCTTTAAATTGATAATATTTACCTTCAAAATTAAAGTTATTCTGGGTCCAAACCCCTTTCAGGCTACGGATAAATTCTTCCGAACGGGCATAACGCTCGTCATGCTCCGGCCACTCTTCCCCAATCGCATCAAACTCACCGCGGAACCAGCCACTGACCACATTGATCGCGATCCGGCCATTGCTCAGATGGTCAATCGTCGCCAGTTGTTTTGCAGCCAGTGCCGGCTTCCATGGACCCGGCAGAATCGCGGCAATGACTTTCAGGCGTTCAGTTTTGGCCAGAATGCCATGACTGAAGCTGACCGATTCATGCTGGTTTTCTGCGTTATAGCCGGCAGTAAAACGGATCTGGGTCAGGGCATAATCAAAGCCTGCCTGTTCAGCGGTTTGTGCCAGACGCACGTTATAGTCATAGCTCCAGTCGGTGCGCTGCTCGATATTACTAACCACCAGGCCACCACTGACATTCGGCACCCAATAGGCAAATACGATATTTTTATCATTCGACATATTCATCACCCTCTGCAATGCTGTGTTCAAGCCACTTGAGTCTTTGGTGCTTTCTTGCTGTGCAAGCGCGATTCTGCGGCATCCAGGCTCGGCACGGCTGCTGAAGGCAGCACTTCTTCCTGTTCGATCTGCTTGTTAATGCCCAGATTTTGAATCGCTTGAATGGTTTTTTCTTTAACGACTTCAGCACGTTGTCCCTTGGCTGGTGCCCATTCAAGAATCGGCAATGCACGCGCCACAGCCAGGGTAATCCGGTCGCGGAGCAATTCACTGTGAATGGTATATTCAGGGGTGAAATCGCGGTCGGTGGCATAGACCCCAATCGGTAAAGTCTGTGCCTGAAAGAAGCTGAATAAAGGACGCAGTTGATGTTCAAGCACCAGCGCATGACGGTCACTGCCACCAGAAGCTGCCAGTAATACCGGAACATCGACCAGCGCCGTTTGCTCAACAAAGTCAAAGAAATGCTTGAACAGGCCGGTAAATGAAGCGCGGTACACAGGAGTGCCAACAATGAGCGCATCTGCGGCTTCTACTGCTGCCAGATCATTCTGAACGCGTTGCGGCAACTGATTGCGATAAATCGCGCCGCCCAAAAGCGAACCAATTTCACTAAATTTAATGAAATGCACATTGATTGGTGTCGCTTCCCCAAGCTCATCCAGAATGGCCTGAACCAAGGCTTCGGTTTTTGAGGGGTGATTTAAACCGCCAGATACGGCAACAATATTTAAGGGTTTTTGCGCATTAAAATTAGACATATTTAGAACCTGAAAATAGGGTTAATCTCGGAATGACCCTATTAATCCCGATTCAGCGAAGGGCTGTAAAATAACGAAAAGCTGAAAAGTTATCTGATTTTGCGATATACGACAAAGGCCTGATTTTTAAGGAAGGTTTTGTGGGTAAGTGAATGATATTTATATTTATATTGAATAAAGATAAGCTTTTTCAGTGAGGAATAAGTGATATATAAAAAAGTGATGAGAATTAAACAATTATTGCAATAGTGCAAAAATGGGCAATTTTGAAGAAAAACTGCATATTATTTTAAAAATTGTAGTGTCTTGCATATCCTTAACCGGGTTGTATGGTTAGAATAGGGGCTACCGTGCCAAGATCTCTCACGTTGCCTATGAATATTTTAATCGTTGATGATCATCCACTATTTCGTCATGCCTTGATTCAAGCTGTACGTTATAGCCTGCCACAAGCCCAGATTCATGAAACTGCGGCAGTCAATGAATTTTATGAACGTCTAGAAAATGGCCCTGAGCCTGATCTTGTGCTGCTGGATTTAAACCTGCCGGGCGCTTCCGGCTTTTCTGCCCTGGTGCATGTCCGCGCACAATATCCGTCTTTACCGATTATTGTCGTGTCTGCGCATGAAGAAGTCAGCATTATCCAGCGTGCGATTGCACATGGTGCGATGGGCTATATTCCTAAATCTGCCCACCCCAGCCATATCGGTGAAGCGATTCGTGAAGTGCTGGAAGGTGAAATCTGGTTACCGCCAAATCTGCCAGCCAATATGAATTTTGATCCGCGTGCTGCCGATGAAACGGCTTTGGCAGAACGGATCCAGTCTTTGACGCCGCAACAGTTCCGGGTATTGATGATGGTGGCTGAAGGTTTATTAAACAAGCAGATTGCTTATGAACTGGATGTGTCAGAAGCGACGATTAAAGCGCATGTGACGGCAATCTTCCGTAAGCTTGGCGTACAAAACCGCACACAAGCGGTATTGGCTATTAATGCACTGAATATTGAAGAGCGGAAAATGTAAGTTCTGCATATCCGAATTGAAAAAGACCTCCTAGGAGGTCTTTTTTTATAGGCGAAATCTGCAAAACTGAGTGCAAAGGCCTGAATCCGCTAGGCGATATAATCCTGTTTGCGGGTGAAATCATCACAAAACAAAGGATTTAAGGCACATTGCAATTCATCAATCTGCTCTTCGGTGACATAGCCCTTCGATTTCAGATATTCCGCCACGCGATCATCACGCAGGCTCAGGAAAGTCGCATCATAAACACCGAGATCCACAAACAGCGCCGCAGTTTCCAGACTGTTGAAACGATCCAGATAAACTTCATTGTCATACATCAGGAAGACATGTTCGTCGCGCGTATTCGGATCGACATGTAAACGCTGCGCCAGCTCATGTGGGCAGGTTTTGATAAATAACAGATCAGACAGCTCATCAAATTGGCTGGTGTCCAGACAATCTTCTTCATTTTTGACTTTACCCAGCCAGGCCTTAAAGACCAGTACCGCGCCACCACGCAGCAACATGCTCCAGATCTGATGACGGGTTTTTGCTGGAAGGTCCTCTGTTTCAGCTTCTAAAGACTGAATCAGCTTGTCTTCCTGTTCAGCAATCTTTTCAAATAGTCCCAGACCTTGCGGCTTGTAGGCATAAGGTTCAAAGACATCAAAATGTAATTCATCAAAGACTTGCAGTGCCAAGGGTACTGCACTCTGATACAGCGTTTCCAGTGCCTGATACTGGGCATCATTCAGCTTGCTGTATTTAAAGATCTGTGCCCAGTCAATGCTTGGCAATAAGGCGTTGGCGCCATATTGACGGTGAAACTGCTGGGTCTGATTCAGGCCCTGGTTTTGATCTATGTTCATGTGAAGAACTCCGATATGCAGAAATAGATCAGCGACCAAAAAAATTAAGGCTACATGAGATGGAAACTGATCGTTTCTTATTCCTCTATTTTTAGAGCCAAGTACAAGGGATAAAAATACGACTAAAGTTATAGTAGTGGAAAATTACTCTTTAATTTTTATTAAAAACAATAAGATAATTAATTGTAACTAAGTGTACACATGTACATTAATACATTCGTCAGTTTTTGCCATAGTGAATTAAAAAATGAGCATTTTGGTCAATTTATTCAGCTGTATTTTCGGCATATTTGCTGCTTTTAGCACATTCGAATAAATTTTATGCAACCTAGGTAAGTTTATGTGGCAGTTGAGTATAAAAAATGCCCATTTCAAGGTTTGAAATGGGTATTAATCAGATCGTTATCTACTTAGGAGTCGGAAATTTTCAGTCCAGATAACCATGAACGTAATGAGGCCGGTTTCAGCGGTTTTTTCAGCAGAACAATGTTTAGCTCTTTTAGACGTTGCGGCAATTCCGGATCGGAATCGGCGGTAATCAACGCGACCGGAATATCCTTCGAACGATGTTCCAGAATGAAATCCAGACCGATCTTGTCCTGATTCAGATGTTGATCCACCAGCCAGACCTGAATATTTTCCTGCTGAATCAGCATGGCTGCTTGCTCAGGTTCGGTGGCTTTAAATACCTGATAGCCCCATTTGGTCAATAAGGTCGACATGCCTTCCAGAATGGTTTCATCATTATCCAGACACAGAATCTTAAAGGCCTTGCTCTTTAAAGGTACGGCCTGAACCGGTGCTGCGACAACTTTTGGTGCTTCGATCACAGGCACTTCAATCATAAAGCAGGAACCTTTACCCAGCGCAGAAGACACATGTACCGGATAGTCCAGCATGCTGGTCATGCGTTGTACGATCGCCAAACCTAGGCCCAGACCCTGTTCACCCCAAGGCGAGGTGTGGCCGCAACGTTCAAATTCCTGAAACAGTTTGATGCGCTGTTCTTCGGCAATGCCCGGGCCAGTATCCCAGACGCCAATACGGATATGATTCGGTCTGCTGCTCGAACGTAATACACCGACCACCACTTTACCTCTGGCAGTATAACGCAACGCATTGCTGACAAAGTTCTGGATAATGCGGCGAATCCATTGTGGATCGGTATCAATCCAGAACTGTGCATCATGCACACTGAACTTGATACCACGCTGTGCAGCGATGGATTTGAACTGGAGTTCCAGATCGCTGAGCAGGTCATGCAGCGGATAAGCCTGACGTTTCGGCTGAATGGTGCCGCCTTCCAGTCGGGCAATATCCAGCAGGGCAGACAACATGCTTTCTGCACCATGCAAAGCACGATCCAGTTGTTGTAAGGTCTTGCGGTCTTCATCATTCTGCACGCTTTGTTCGAGTGCGGTACTGAACAGGCGCGCGGCATGCATTGGCTGCAACAGGTCATGACTGGCGGCTGCAATGAAGCGGCTTTTTGACATATTGGCCTTATCGGCCTGTTCACGCGCCAGTTGCTGCTCGGACAATGCATCGGCCAGCTGCTGGGTACGGTCCTGAACGCGGGCTTCAAGCACGGCTTCATTTTCACGGAAGGCAGTAATATCGGCGAAAGTGGTAACGAACCCGCCGCCTTCGATCGGATTACCGCGCATCTGAATCACCCTGCCATCTTTACGAATCCGTTCAAATTCATGGGCACTGCCGACCTGCATCCAGTGAATCCGTTTCCGTACATGTTCTTCAACCGAGCCTGGGCCACATTCACCACGTTCAGCATTATAACGGATCAGGTCGGCGATCGGACAACCGACATAGACAATATCGGTCGGATAATCGAACAGTTTCAGATACTGATTGTTCCATGCGACCAGACACATGTTTTCATCGACTACGCTGACCCCTTGGGTCATGTGATCAATCATGGTCATGATCAGGTTCTGATTAAAGCGTTGCCATTGCGAGGCCTGATCGAGAATATTGGCGACCTGACCCAATGCCAAACCATTATTAACCATAGCTGTGGTCAACAGGGTACGTGCCGAGGCTGCCCCGATAGTCCCCGCCAGATACTGTTCGGTGAAACGCCACCACATGCCATTGGCACTGCTGTTTTCATTCAGCTCAACACTGTTTTGGGTGCAGAACTGCTGGAAAGCGCGTGTGGTTGGGCCTTCGCCGGTAATGCGTTTAGCCAGGGTAATCAGATCACCGACTTTTAAACGGGCGACATCCTGATGCGAATAGCTGACCTCGTTAGAAGGACTCTGCGAGGGTAGTGGCTTGGTTTCATAATAGAAGAAACTTTCGGCTTGAATCTGTTCGGCAATACTCGGACGGAAAATACGGGAAATCCAGATATACAGCAGGGTATTTAAGCCCAGTGCCCAAACTACGCCATGCGTCAGTGGATCAAAAGACTCAAAACCGATCAGGGCTTCCGGTCTTAACCAGTTCCAGCCAAAAGGACCTTGATTCAGCAGGCTTTGACTAAAGCTGCTATAGGCTTCGGGCAGGCTGCGCAAAATGGTCGGAAACAGCAGGGTATAAGCCCACAAGGCAAAACCGGTCAACAATCCGGCATATACACCCTGTTTACTGCCGCCACGCCAGTACAGGCCACCGATCAGGGCAGGGGCGAATTGTGCCACCGCACTAAATGCCAACAGACCAAAAACCGACAACTGGTCAATATCATTAAAGAAATTGAAGAACAGGAAGCCCATCAACATCACGCCCAGAATACAGACCCGGCGGGTAAATTTCAGCACCAGCGGCAAGCGTTTGTCATGCCGGGAAATCAGCTTTAAACGCCACAACGCCGGCATGATCAGGTCATTGCTGAGCATGATTGACAGTGCCACGGAAGACACCAGCAGCATCCCGGTAGAGGCAGAGAAACCACCCAGAAATGCCAATAAGGTCAACCAGTCCTGATTATAGCTAAGTGGTAAGGACAGGACCGCCACATCCGGAATGGCCAGATATTGCGGTGCAGCATGTAGCGCCCAGCTGGCAATGGGAATAATCGCCAAGGTAGTCAGAATCAAATAAACTGCAAACCAACGCCGCGCACCACGAATATGTTTTTCATCACGTAGCTCAACCACCGCCACATGGAACTGGCGCGGCAGGCAGATAATCGCCAGTGCCGCCAGTAGGGTCTGAATCCAGAAACTTTGTGGTACGCCAAACAGTTGCACATCATGAAAAGTGGTACTGATATCGCTACTGATCTGTGCCAGATTTTCTGGTGCTTCAAACATAAAGAAACAGGCGACTGCCAACAGGGCGAAGAGTTTAACAAAAGACTCAAATGCTACGGCCAGCATCAGCCCGCCATGCTGTTCAGTATTGGCAATCTGCCGGGTACCAAACATCATCGCCAGTATTGCCAGAACCCCGGTCAAAAACAGTACGCCATTGGTCGTGCCGGTTACACCTGCGGAAGGCTCCAGAATGACGGCGGCACTCAGGGCAATCGCACGTAACTGTAAGGCCAGATAAGGCACAATCGCCACCACCGCCAGAATGGTCACCAGCGAGGCGAGGGGACCACTTTTACCATAGCGTGCTGCGACAAAGTCAGCGATCGAAGAAATGGCATGATGCTGTCTCACCCGTCCCAGACGGCGCCAGATGTCATAGCCGACAGCAACAAAGAGCAGCGGACCCAGATAGATCGGCAGGAAAATAATGCCTTCACGTACCGCAGCACCCGTGGCGCCATAAAAGGTCCAGGAGGAGCAGTACACTCCTAAAGTTAAACTAAACAATAGCATGCGCCCACGGGTACTCAGCCGGCTGGCATGTTTTTCCCCGTAGAAAGCGCAGATAAAGAGTAATGCGATATAGAGGGCGAGTACCCCTATGATGAGCCAACTGTTCATATAGCCTGATGTGTACTGAGCATGCCGCTATGATAACGCATCGTGAACGCTACAGTTTAAATTGATCATTTTTTAACGACCAAAGTCTAAATTACAAGCACCTACGATTATTGTTAACTTGCAACAGTGATAATTCGAATTAAAAAATAGGCAGCCCAAGGTTGGGCTACAGGAGTAGTAATTATGGATGAGGTACAAGTAGATCGTATTCTACAAAATCCAAAATTCAAGGAAATGGTCCGCAAGAAAAGTATGCTCAGCTGGACGTTGACCGGCATTATGCTATTTGTCTATGTGGGATTCATGTTGCTGGTTGGTTACAACAAAGAATTTCTATTGTCTTCAATTTCAGGTGGTGTGACCACGTGGGGTATTCCACTTGGTCTGGGTATCATTGTCCTGTCGTTTATCTTGTGTGGTGTGTATTCCTACATTGCCAATAACAAACTTGATCAATTGACTGAAGAAGCAATCCGTGAAGTCGAAGCGATTGCGCATGAAAAAGGACACCACTAAGATGAAATGGAATTCTCTTATTGCCCTGGCGACCACGATAGTGGCTTCAGGCGTTGCATTCGCTGGTCCCGATCTGGGTGCAGCAGAACAGCAGGCGACCAACTGGCACGCGATTATCATGTTTGTGATTTTCGTAGGTGCTACGCTGTTTATTACCAAATGGGCAGCAAAACAAACCACCAATACCAAAGACTTCTATACGGCCGGTGGCGGTATTTCCGGTTTCCAGAATGGCCTGGCCATTGCCGGTGACTATATGTCAGCTGCATCGTTCCTGGGTATTTCCGCGATGGTGTTCCTGTCCGGTTTTGATGGCTTGCTTTATTCGCTGGGTTTCATGGTGGGCTGGCCGATCGTATTGTTCCTGGTGGCAGAACGTCTTCGTAACTTGGGTAAATACAACTTGTCAGACGTAGTGTCTTTCCGTCTACAGGAAAAACCGGTACGTACCTTGGCTGCTTTAAGCTCGCTGGTTGTGGTTGCGTTCTACCTGATTGCACAGATGGTGGGTGCAGGTCAGCTGATTAAACTTCTATTCGGTCTGAACTATAATATTGCAGTCGTGATCGTTGGCTTGTTGATGATGGCTTACGTGATGTTCGGCGGTATGTTGGCAACCACTTGGGTACAGATCATCAAGGCGGTGATGTTGCTGTCTGGTGCGACCTTTATGGCATTCATGGTCATGAAAGGTGTAGGCTTCAGCTTTACCAACATGTTTGAACAGGCGATTGGTGTTTATTCAAAAGTGCATGACTTGAGCCTGACAGATGCTACCAAGATCATGGGTCCGGGTAGTCTGGCGTCTAATCCGATTGATGCGATCTCTTTAGGTCTGGCATTGATGTTTGGTACGGCAGGTCTTCCACATATCCTGATGCGTTTCTTCACGGTAAAAGATGCCAAAGAAGCGCGTAAATCAGTCGTGGTTGCTACAGGTTTTATTGGTTATTTCTACCTGCTCACCTTCATTATTGGTTTCGGTGCGATTCTCTATGTATCGAACAACCCGCAATTCCTTGATGTTGCGAAAATGGCAGTGACTGGCAAGCTGGAGCTGGTGGGTGGTAATAACATGGCGGCGGTGCACCTGTCTGATGCAGTGGGCGGCGACCTGTTCATGGGCTTCATTTCTGCAGTCGCATTTGCCACGATTCTTGCGGTCGTTGCTGGTTTGACCCTATCAGGTGCTTCAGCAATTTCGCATGACTTGTATGCCAACGTGTTGAAGAAAGGCCAAACCACGCCTGAATCTGAACTACGTATGTCTAAAATTGCGACTTTAGGTCTTGCGATCTTCGCGATGATTCTCGGGATTCTGTTCGAGAAACAAAACGTAGCCTTCATGGTCGGTCTGGCATTCTCGGTTGCGGCATGTGCCAACTTCCCGGTACTAGTATTGTCTATGTTCTGGAAAGGTTTGACGACACGTGGTGCAGTTATTGGTGGTGTTGCCGGTCTGGTAACCGCAGTAACCTTGATTGTGCTGTCTAAAGCAGTATGGGTCGATACTTTGGGTATTTCTGATACGCCAGTGAACCCGTTCAATGGTCCTGCAATCTTCGCGATGCCATTGTCATTCTTGTGCTGCTGGTTGTTCTCTGTGACGGATAATTCGGCACAGGCTCAGGCAGAACGCAAAGCCTTTGATGCGCAGTTTGTACGCTCACAAACTGGTATTGGTATCTCAGGTGCATCGGATCACTAAGATCTGCTCTACGCTAAAAAAAGCCCCATCAGGGGCTTTTTTTTTATGGAGATATCATCAAGTTTTCTCTTTAGCATAAGCGCCGTATTGAATTGAGATGGCTGGATTTGTGCAGCGTTATTTCAGTAATTTTCATACAAATCGCATATCTGCAAGCGGATTTAAGCATGCTATGTTAAAAGCTGCTAACAATAACAATGTGTTCCCTACATGACGATAGTAACAAGAAGAGCAACAAGAAGGGCATTATGAAGCAATCTCTGCAGCAGTTCTGGAACAGCTTTACTCATCTGCCTTCGGCATGGCTGTTGTGCCTGCAATTGCTGATCTTGATCTTGTCGGTATTGAGTTATGGAAGCGTGTCTTATCGGGCGGGAACCTGGGTACTGGGTGTTCTGGTTTTACTGGTGATTGCCAGAGTCATTCGCCAGACTCCGATGTTTACTATTTTAGGACTCAGCTTTGTCGCCGGCGCAATTTTCTTTTCCTCTCTGATTGTGCTGGGACTGCGTTATACCTGGATCCATGTCACCGCCAACCTGTTTGAAGCTGGTGCTTATTTCAGTGCAGCCTATGGCCTGCTGCGTTATATGTTCCATGACCGTTATCTGACCAAGGATGAACTCTTTGCCGCTGGGGCGGTCTTTACCTTGCTGGCCTGGGGCTTTGCCTTTCTCTACAGTATCTGTCAGCTGCTGGTGCCGCACAGCTTTTCAGACCCAGATCTGCAAGCCTATCAACCCTGGCTGGATCTGATTTTTCTCAGTTTCAGTGTACAGTCTGCAACAGGACTGTCCGATATCATGCCGGTCAGTCCGGTCGCACGGATGCTGGCCATTATCCAGATGTTTGTCGGGGTGATGTATCTGGCACTGATTGTATCCCGCTTAATTGCCTTGCAATATATCGCACGTCTACCGCATAAAAAGAACGTGAAAAATAGAAAAAACCCGCCTGAGCAATGAAGCTCATCCTTTTATTGTATTTGTTACAGTAACTTAACGGCTTTATTTTGTGTCACATCCTAAAATAGCAGGAGATCTAGCTCCCATAGACTGAATCTGTCTGATCATTTTGACCTTACCAATAATTATTTGACGCTGTTTGTCGATCCAATTTTTAAAAAATGGAGGATGTATGCCTTCCACGAAACCATCCTGGTTTGCCAATATCAATCCAAATGTTTTTATCAGTACTGTCGCTATTATTGCGATATTTTTAGCGTTGGTCGTATTTGCACCCGATGCTTTTTCAGTGTTCACCCAGCAACTGAACCAGTGGATTACCACGTCCTTTAGCTGGTTCTATGTATTGTCGGTGGCGATATTTCTCATCCTTCTGGTTTATATTGCTTTGTCGGATATGGGCAAAATCAAACTGGGGCCCGACCATAGTCAACCAAAATATAGCAGTGCTTCCTGGTTTGCGATGTTATTCACCGCAGGGATGGGGATTGGACTGATGTTCTTTGGTGTGGCCGAACCGGTGATGCATTATGTCACGCCACCTGCCGGTGAACCTGAAACCGTACTGGCTGCACAACAATCTATGCGGGTCACCTTTTTCCACTGGGGCTTACATGCCTGGGCCATTTATACGCTTGTTGGCCTATCGTTAGCTTATTTTGCTTATCGGCATCAATTGCCTTTAAAAATCCGTTCGGCCTTGTATCCGCTGATTGGTCAAAAGATCTATGGACCGATTGGAGATGGCGTCGATACCTTTGCCACCATTGGTACGGTATTTGGTGTCGCTACTACGCTTGGTTTCGGGGTGACCCAAATCAATTCAGGTTTGAACTATTTGTTTGGCATTGAACAGGCACCCAGTACTCAGGTCATTTTGATTATTGTGGTCAGTGCCATGGCGGCGACTTCCGTATTTTTTGGATTAGACAAAGGAATTAAACGTTTATCTGAACTAAATTTGGTACTTGCACTGCTGTTGCTGATTTTTGTCTTTGTGGCAGGTCCGAGTATTTATCTGTTACAGACGACTATTCAGAATGCCGGCCAGTATGTCTCTAATCTGTTTAGCATGACCTTTAATCTGTATGCCTATCAGCCAAGTGGCTGGATTGGCGGCTGGACCATCATGTACTGGGCCTGGTGGATTTCTTGGTCGCCATTTGTCGGGATGTTCATTGCCCGGGTCTCGGAAGGGCGCAGTATTCGTGAATTTATCGTGGGTGTATTGCTGATTCCGACCGGATTTACCCTGATCTGGATGGGTTTTATGGGCAATGCCGCGCTGTATAGCATTATGCATGAAGCCAATACCAGCTTGCTAGAAGCAGTTCAGCGTGATTCATCTGTGGCTCTATTCGAATTTTTAGCTAATCTGCCTTTTAGCTCAGTAACCAGTATCATTGCGACTTTACTAGTGATGCTGTTCTTTGTGACTTCTGCCGATTCAGGGGCATTGGTGACTGATTATCTGACAGCAAAAAGTGAAAATTCACCGACCTGGCAGCGTCTATTCTGGACCGTGCTCATGGCTTTGTTAGCCATCATCCTCTTGCTGGCGGGTGGCTTAGAAGCCTTGCAATCGGCCACGATCATGAGCGCCTTGCCATTTACCTTCATTATGCTGCTGATGTGCTGGGGATTAATCAAAGCCTTACATCTGGATGTTACCAAAATGCATGCGCTGCAAGCCGCACGGATTACCCCGCGTGCGATCCAGAATCCGCGCAGCTGGCAACAGCGATTAGGCCTGATTATGCATTATCCGCACACTCAGGAAGAGGTGCAGCAGTATATTCACAATACAGTGAATAAGGCATTTCTCAGCTTTCAAAGTGAATTGAAACGGCGCCGATTACACGTGGTGATTAGCCCGCTAGAAGACGGTATACAGCTCCGTGTTGATCATCAGGATGAAATTAATTTTATCTATCAGGTCAATGCCACCCAGACTTTAAGTCCAAGCTTTATGTCTGAACTGGAGAATGCGAGCGTAGATTCCTATCAGGCAGAAGTCTTTTTAAGAGAAGGTGGGCAGGGTTATGATGTGATGGAGTGGACGCAAGAAGATCTATTGCAGGACATCATTGACCAATATGAACGTCATTTGCACTTCTTAAGTCTGGTACGTACACCTGAGTAAACGAAGTCATAAAACAATAAAAAAGGACGCAATATGCGTCCTTTTTTGATTCAGAATCTAATCAGAAATTAGAAACGGAATTTGGCATTTACACCAATCGTTTGTGTATCCAGTGCTTGGCCTTCAGCATTTGCATTTACATAAGATGCGCCAACTGCAACAGCAGGAGTGATGAAGTAGTTTACGTTCGCGCCCCAAGCTTTGTCTGGAGAACCAGCAAAGCTAGATTCAATATAAGATGCGCCAACGCTTAACTGTGGGTTAAGGAAAAGAGTTGTACCTAAGTTGTAGGCAGTATCTTCACCATAAACCAGGCCACTTTCAAAACCAATTGACATATTAGTACCGTCGATTGCACCAACGTATTTAGTGCGGGCAGTGATTGCGTCTTGGTCTTCATTGATTGTGCCAGATTCAAGAGCAGCTTTAGCAACACCGTTGTTAAACATGTTGAAAGCATCATAAGAAGTTTGGTCAGCAACGCTGGTATAACCCACAGCAACCAAGAAGTTAGGGATTAGTAATGCACCTAGTTCTAATGCATAACGGTCACCATTGCCGTCTACGTCGCCCGCTTTGTTATCCGCGATGGTATGGCTATAAGAAGCGCTTGCATAAGCAGGAACAACGTTAGTCGGGATATACGCTTCACCTTTTACACCGAAAGTATGGTGCACAGTGCGATCACCAAATTCTTGTCCGTCTTCGCCGTATGTATAAGCAGCAGAAACATTAGATGCTTGGTTTAAAAAAGCAGCTTCAGCTAAAGGACCTTTAGAAGCATCAACATTGTTGAAGTAGTAAGTACCTTGAACTGCACCAGTGAAGTCTTGTTCATTTGCAGTGTTGTCGATGAACTCTGATTGACCTTGAACTTCAAATTGATATGCTTGAGCACCGGTCATGGCTAATAATAAAGCAGTGGCTAAACCGAGTTTTTTCATGATATTTACCGTTTTGTTACAAGATGTGTACAACTTTGGAACACATTGTATTGTAACAATTTATTAAGTCAATCCAATTCGAAATCGCTATTTTTTTAAGCTAAATCATTGTATTAATTTTGTGTAAAATTCACATATTAGGCTCGGAAGGCATTTTAAATAAAAACTCTTGTATAACAAAAAGCTAGACTTTAAATATAGATTTTTGACTAAAGATTAAGGAGAAATTATGTTGCTATTTAAATCACTTAATACGATCAATTATAATATATTTATCTATTAAAACAATTAATAATAGGTGAGCTAATTCATAAATATGTCAAGAAGTGTAAGAAGCTTGTCGCATCGTGTCCTCCACTGGATTGCTTGATTGTAGAGCATCATCAGCTTGGATCTTAGAATAGGTGTCTGTTTTTTGAGCTAAATGGGCATGTTTTATAATCTTGACTGGAGCAATCGGCTTTACATTTTGAGGGGAATTTTACATAATATGAAAATCAAGTTAGAGTTCACACTTTTATAGTGATTTAGCCTGATTCTCCACAATTTTTTGTTTTATCGCCCAGCTTTCCCCAAGGTTGGGCTTTTTTTTGTCCAGCATTTTTTATTTCGGATCATTCCGTTTCTGAAAAACCTTTAATTAAAAAAGATGATAAGAAGAAATATTATAATAATTTTAAGCACCAAAATAGTGCATATTAAAAAGTAAAAATGTAGGTCTAAAATTCAATAGCTAAAAAAAACCCCAATTTTCATAAAAAATCGGGGTTTTTTCGCCAAAATTTGCGGGTAAACTAAAATATCTGCTGAGGAATAATTTAACTCGCCCTAATGCGGTGCATTATGCACTTATTTGTTGCATGTGTAAATAGTGTGGAAAGCAAGTTTTTATATTTTTTAGCTGCTTAAATTCCCTTATTTCTGTAAGACTTTATAGGGAATTGTGGTCACGCATCCCTGCATTAAAGTTTCAAATGGATTAACTTAAGTATCTGAAAAATAATAGATGATAAAAATTCATTAAAAACATAAGTGAAGTAAGACTAAAGGCTTTAAGACCATCCTGTTTTATTTGTATAATAATCAATCTATTTAGCTTTGCTTGTCATATTGGGGCGTAATACAACAGCATGAATACCTTACGCTCTGAGTGGATCAGTAAACGTTTGTACTGGTCGATGTCGATTATTATTTTATGTTTACTTTGCATCTGTATTCCCTTAATTGTGAGTAGCAGTCAAAGTTATTTAAAATCCAGACAAACCTATCAACAATTGAATGCTTTACAGCAGGTCGCTGATCTGGCGAATAAAATTTCGCGTGAGCGTGCGCCTGCCAATAAAGCCATGTCCAGTTCGGTGCAGGAATTTTCCCAGCATCAGCAAGAGTTAATCAGCTATCGACAGCAGGTTGATCGGCAGCTCTCCCAGACGGTTGATGTCTTGACGGAGGTCGGTTTTAACAACCTGAATCAGCAACTTTCACAGCTTGAAATCAGCCTGAAAAAAGGACGTGCACAGGTTGATGCTTATACCCGGATGCCACGTCAGCAACGTAGTGCACAAGAACTTGATCAGGCGATTCTGGCCATGTTTGCTGCCTGGGAAAGTTGCCGTGAACTTTTGCGTGACGTGGCAGTGGCTTCAGATAGCTCATCGACCCCTCTGAATAACTATATTAGCCAGATTTTATTTTTATCTGATTTACGTGACCAGGCGGGGCGGGTGGCCTCATCTATCATGGCGCATGTGGCTTTTGAAGCGCCGCTTCCCACTGAAAATATTACCCGCTCTTTACAGACCCAACATCAGGTGCGTTATTTGTGGGCCTTGATTGATACCATTCAACCTGCTCAAGATAAAACAGAGGAATTCATCCGTTTACATCGACGGGTAGAAACCGAGTTTATTCAGCAGGGCTTACCGATTGTGAGTGAGCTGATCAGTGACAGTCTGGAACAACGTGACTACCGTTTGAGCGGAACAGAGCTGACTGAAGCGATCGTAGATAAATTTGCGACTGTGGTAGACCTGCAAACTTACCTGCTGCAATATAGCAGAGATGCCGCTATTCAAGAGATGAACAGCAATATGCAGCGTTTGATCTGGAGCGTGTTGGTATCGCTGATTTCATTGCTGACCGCGATTTCAACCATGATTTTTGCACGTAAGCAGGTTTTTCTGCCGCTAATTCAGGCACGCCGCATGTTGTTGAGTTTGTCTAAAAACTCGGGTCGTCAGAAAATTGATATGCGGCTGCGTGAAGTGAATCATTCTGATTCTTTATTCGCTGCCATTCAGAAATTGCAACAGATGTTGCAAGAACGTGATGCGCTAGAGTTCCGTTTAAAGAATATTGCCCATTCCGATTCTTTGACCGGATTATCCAACCGTTTCGCGCTAGAAGAATATATTCGTTTTATGGAAAATCAGCCGGGTCAATTGAGCCAAACCTGTTTGATGATTATTGATATTGATCATTTTAAACAGGTGAATGATCAATATGGGCATATTATTGGCGATCAGGTGATTCAGCTGGTGGCCGAGCGTTTAAAGGCCAATGTCCGTGCTACAGATTTGCTGGTACGTTATGGGGGCGATGAATTTCTGGTGCTGATTGAAAATATCCAGATGCAGCAGGCATTGATTGTGGCCGATAACATTCGGGCTGAAGTGGCTGAGCGTCATATTGTGACTGCAGCAGGAGACGAGATTCAGATTTCGGTCAGTATTGGGGTTGCCATTGGTGCCGTGTCCTGGATGGCTTTATTGTCAAATGCAGATGATGCTTTGTTTGCAGCAAAGGCCAAAGGACGTAATGCGGTGGCAGAGGTTTAGTTCAAAAGACTGTTTTCTCTACTTTTGAACTGCACAAAAGTAGCAAAATGCATTTGTTCGACTGATGCTAAGTCCCTTTAGCACAGTCGAACGAGCGACATCCGTGTCGCTAGTCATGTGATCTAATTTTGATAATCTTTGGTTTTGTCTATGAGATAGTTAATAAAATTTGTGCAGGCAACAAGCATAAATTTGGCATCGATATAAGAAAGATTTGATTCGTCTAACATTGCATGGCGAATACCATCTGCATCTGATGTATACTCATATAAAGATTTAATACTAGCTTTTAATGCAGGATGTATTGGATATTGTTTTTCAATTTGACCAATTGCATCACCTAAAGTTACTTTGTCTTTCTTTAATATTTTTTGACACATACCTTCTAATGCCGAAACAGATTCTTTAATTGAATTTCGATAATCAGGATTTTGACGATCAGACATCAGTTTTAAGGCTTGATTAAGATGTTGTTGCACACCTAAATAAGAATTGGCTTGTTCTAAAGCATTTTCTATGGATTAGATTTCTTGTTAAGATGTTATTTCTGTAACTCTATAATTAATTATTCTATACACAGAATTTTCAATTTCTAAACAAGAATTTATTAAAGTAGTAAAAATTTCTTTCTCATCGAGATCGAAAGGAAAATAATCCAAAAATGCTTTAATAAAGTCGTAAATTTCATACCATTTGTATGTTTCAAAAAATAAAGTGTCAATTTCAGTAATAGTAGATTCTATTGAATATGGGATTTGATCAATTCTTTTTTTGAAGTGGCTATGAAATAGTAATTTGAAAAATGACTCTAGATTACTGCCAGAAATAAGATTAGCTCGAGCACGATAAGGGCGAGAATATTTATTAAAAATACATTCGCTAATTGTATTCCATAACGAATTTTTTAAGTTTTTATTAGGGTCTGTTGACATTT
>NZ_DCLL01000046.1 GCF_002321025.1 Acinetobacter lwoffii | reverse complement strand
TATTTCATCGAACTCAGGTTATCCTAATTTCTTAGCAAAAATTTTCAGCGCTAGCCAGTAAACTTAAGTAAATAGCGTTAAATAAAACGAGAGCTGTGTAACATTATGCAAATTTTTACTCTGTGATGTACGAAATGGCTTACAGCAAAATGAGGCAAATACCTCTAGTTGTCTGGTGGGAATATGGCAAAATCTACCACACAAGGAAGATGATTTTTCAACAGGATGTTTGAAAATAATAATAAGCGTAAAACGCCATAATAATACAATAAATAATAATGATAAGAGAAAGAACTACAGCGCCAAAAAGCCCGAGTTTACTCGGGCTTTTTTTTATCCATTTTTTATGGAGAGCAGCGGAAGATTCAAGCGAGCTAAAGGGTTTGTTGGCTTTTCAAATGAATTTCTATATTTAATTCATCCTGGATTTATTTCATGAAAATAATGCAAAACCTGAATCTTTGAGGGACAAGAGTCATCGAATCTGAACTGCATCAATGAGCGACCAAAACCATGCAAAAATTTGGATCTATTTTTGCAATTTGATGCGTTTTCCCTTAAAATATGCAACTTGCTGTAGTGATGCACGGCAGTCAAGGTTTTGAATTCTCATCACTTTGATTTTTATCAAAATATATAAGCATCTCGGAGAAATCGAATGGCTTTAACTAACGCAGATCGCGTAGAGATCATGGCTAAATTCGCTCGCGCTGAAAACGACACTGGTTCACCAGAAGTTCAAGTAGCTCTTTTAACTGCTCAAATCAATGATTTACAAGGTCACTTCAAAGAGCACAAACACGACCATCATAGCCGTCGCGGTCTTATCCGTATGGTTAACCAACGTCGTAAACTACTTGACTACCTTAACGGTAAAGACCACGGTCGTTATGTAGCATTGATCGGTGCTTTAGGTTTACGTCGTTAATTCGATTTAAACTTTATTTTCGGGTGTATTGCATGCTTTGTGCTGTATTACTGAAAACTAAAGTCGGCTTAGCTTTGCGCTAAGCCAGTGGAAGGGGCGAATGTTTCGCTCCTTCTTTGTGTTTAAAAATAGTATTTAATCTGGTGAGGTCGGCTTCTAAGCTTTGTCATTTACTCGTCCATATGGTCATGAATGCCAAACCTTAGGGGTCTCCACTAGAATAATTGTTCACAAGAACTAGGAAAAAATAAAACATGTCAATGTTTAATATTATTCGTAAAGAATTCCAATTCGGTCAGCACAACGTTATCTTGGAAACAGGTCGTGTTGCCCGTCAGGCAAACACTGTTGTGATCACCATGGGCGGCGTACAAGTACTTGTCGCTGTTGTGGCACAGCCTAAAGCAAAAGCAGGTCAAGATTTCTTCCCATTAACTGTTAACTACCAAGAAAAGCAATATGCTGCTGGTCGTATCCCGGGTGGTTATGGCAAGCGTGAAGGCCGTCAGTCTGAAGCTGAAACTTTGATTTCACGTCTGATTGACCGTCCAATTCGTCCGTTGTTCCCGGAAGGTTACTTCAACGAAATTCAAGTAACAGCCACAGTTATTTCTTCTGATAAAACAATGGATGCTGACATTGCTGCAATGTTAGGTACATCTGCTGCATTGTCTATCGCTGGTACTCCTTTCCGTGGTCCAATCGGTGGTGCGCGCGTTGGTTTAATCAACGGTGAATACATCCTGAACCCGAACCTTGAACAACTTAAAGAGTCTGATCTTGATCTTGTTGTTGCGGGTACGGAAACTGCAGTATTGATGGTTGAATCTGAAGCGAAAGAGCTTTCAGAAGATCAAATGCTGGGCGCTGTATTGTTCGGTCATGACGAAATGCAAATTGCGATCCAAGCGATCAAAGAATTTGCTGCAGCTGCAGGCGCGGTTGAATCAACTTGGGTTGCTCCAGTTAAAAACGAAGAACTTCTTGGTAAATTGAAAGAAGCATTCGAAGCGAAAATTTCTGAAGCTTACACGATTGCAGTTAAGCAAGACCGTTATGCGGCACTTGACGCGCTTTATGCAGAAGCAGTTGCACAGTTCGTTCCTGAAAATGACGAAACTGGCATTGCAGAAGAAGTAAATGAGCTGTTCGAAGACCTTAAATATCGTACTGTACGTGACAACATCCTGTCTGGTAAGCCACGTATCGATGGTCGTGATACCAAAACTGTTCGTGCAATCGACGTACAAGTAGGCGTATTGGATCGTGCTCACGGTTCTGCATTGTTCACACGTGGTGAAACTCAAGCCTTGGTCACAACGACTTTGGGTAATACTCGTGATGCGTTGATGGTTGATACTCTTGCAGGTACAAAAACTGACAACTTCATGTTGCACTACAACTTCCCTGCATATTCTGTAGGTGAAACTGGCCGTGAATCTGGTCCTAAGCGTCGTGAGATTGGTCACGGTCGTCTGGCACGTCGTGGTGTTCAAGCTGTACTTCCTGCTGCTGATCGCTTCCCGTACGTGATCCGTATCGTATCTGACATCACTGAATCTAACGGTTCGTCTTCAATGGCGTCTGTATGTGGTGCATCACTTTCTCTTATGGATGCTGGTGTTCCACTTAAAGCACCAGTTGCAGGTATTGCGATGGGTCTAGTGAAAGAAGGCGAGCGTTTCGCAGTTCTTTCTGACATCTTGGGTGATGAAGATCACTTGGGCGACATGGACTTTAAAGTAGCTGGTTCTGCAAACGGTATTACTGCGCTACAAATGGACATCAAGATCGAAGGTATCACTGAAGAGATCATGGAATCTGCATTGAACCAGGCTTATGCGGGTCGTATGCACATCTTGAATGAGATGAACCAGGTGATTTCACGTGCGCGTCCTGAAATTTCGATGCACGCACCAACATTCCAGGTGATCAATATCAACCCGGATAAAATCCGTGATGTGATCGGTAAAGGTGGCGCGACCATTCGTGCGATTACTGAAGAAACTAAAGCGGCGATCGATATCGAAGATAACGGTACAGTTCGCGTATTTGGTGAAACTAAAGCGGCAGCGCAAGCTGCAGTGGCCAAGATCCAGGCACTTACTGCTGAAATCGAGCCAGGTACAATCTACGTAGGTAAAGTGATCCGTATCGTTGAATTCGGTGCGTTCGTGAATATCCTGCCAGGTACTGATGGCTTGCTTCACATCTCTCAAATCTCAAACGAACGCATTGCGAACGTGGCAGATGTATTGAAAGAAGGTCAAGAAGTGAAAGTACAGGTTGCGGATGTTGATAACCGTGGCCGTATCAAATTAACGATGAAAGACATCGAACAAGTTTAATCGTTAAAATATTCACATGGGAAAACTCATGTGAATAACAATAAAAAAGCCCTGAGCTTGGTCAAAATGTTTACTTTGGCTGGCTCAGGGCTTTTTTATGCCTTCAATAAGATTCTGCTACGCAAATAAAGACTGATTGGATTGCTTAAGTCTGCGGCTCGGCTCATAATTTTAAGACGGATAGATGGGGAAGGCCTACTAGCTCTATCCTGCAACAACAAAAAGCAGAATTGTGAATAGAGAATTGTCTTAATGCAGGTTTATTATTTTTACCAACATCCGACCGAACATCATATTTTTGTACAAAAAGAGCCTATTGCTCAAGCCGAACCTGAATTTATCTGGATCGACTATACCCGGGCAGATGTGGTTAATCGGGCTGAGACTTGGCAAAAAGAAATAGAACAGCAGACCCATTTATACCTAAACGAATTGCATGTAAACGATATTCTTAATTTAGAACATCCTTGTGTATTTGATAGCATGGATGACTATGAGCTGCTTATTTTTCGCAAGCTGATTACCCCGGATGATGACATCGAGAGCGGTGAGCAGGCGCTGGAACAGCATGAAAAAGTGTTTGGTCTGGCGACTACTCCGATTAGTTTTATCATGACTCCTCAAGTGCTGATTACAGTACGTGAGCAAGGCAATAAAGCAATAAAAAATTATATTTCCCGTATTGAAACCCATGTGATCCGTTCCACTCAGGAACAAAATAAGTCACGAAAACTCCCGATGACCCCGCTGGATTTATCGTTACGTTTACTGAATAGCATGGTGGATGGTTATTTGGATTTACGTGTGCCTTTAACCCGACGGGTTGAATTCTGGCAACAGGAGTTATTACAGGGGCATCGCCGCTTTACCAAATGGAACCAGTTATTGCAAGAAAGCATGTCTTTTCAACAAGTGGAAAATCTCTGTGAAGAGCAAATTGATACCTTGCAAGAACTGCGAGATGAAATTATCGATAATTATCCGCACTTGAAAGGCAAGAAGAAGTCGGAACGACAGGATATTATGCTGGTCCGAATGAATGACCTGGTCAGCCATGTAGAGCGCATCCAAAAACACACTGTTCGTTTGCGTGCCTCGATTCAGGCGGCGATCGACCTGCATTTTTCAGCCATTGCCAATCAGACCAATGAAAATATGCGCATCTTGGCGATAATTACCGCTATTTTTGCACCGCTGACCTTATTGACCGGGATTTACGGGATGAACTTTGAATTTATTCCGGGGGCGAAATCTCCTGTCGGGTTCTGGAGTATGTTGATGATCATGTTCATTAGCACGGTATTGCTGGTGTATTATTTCTATCGCAGACATCTGGTCGGTCGAGGGGAGCGCAGTGTGATTGATCTACTGGCACAACAGCATAAGAATCAACACGTGAATCTGTTCTGGTTCCTTGACTATGAGCCGATTAAGCAATCAGTGAAAGAGACCATGAAAGAAGTTGAAAAGCTGACCAAATTAAAATAGAGCTACCTTTATCAATCGATATTTATAAAAGTTGTCCTATTTTTCAAGCACACGTAGATCAGTGGACTTCAATTTTAGATTAGCTCTGTAGAAATCAACACTCTGTTCTGCTGATCACTCAACTTGAGCTGTTCGAGTCAGTATTTTATAGATTTCATCTTTTAATTTCAGTTTTTTACGCTTGATCGCCTCAATATCATTGTTGATATGATTGACTGGATCAAGTTCAAGCTGGCTGATTTCTTTGTCCAGCTCATTATGTTCCTCGAATAACCTGGCAAAATAGGGATTTTCCTCGCGAAGTTGCACAATCAAGTCGCGGTATTCGGGAAACATGTATTTGAGTTTCTTATTGCAATCTTTGGTTTTCATAGGGATTCTTATACTCTAATCATAAAATTAAATATAAATATGTTCTGATCTGCACTGGAAAATGCAGATCGACAGAACATGAAAAGGATTTACTTGAAGTGCAAATGTTTGACCTCGCGGCGTAACTCCTGCACTTCATCAATGAGGTCCAGCATCATGGCAACGGCGCTAAATGAGGCATCAAAATCGCGTTGCAGGCGATAGGCGCGTTGTGCACGCGAGATATCTTCACCGAGGAAAGTGCTGGTCGGGGGTGTAGAACGATTGGGTAAAATTCCATGTTCAATTAACTGCATGACCCATTCCGGGCTTTGTCCACACGCTTCTGCAAAGTGGATCAAGTCAAATGAACGATCGTCCATAATTTCTGAGGGGGTATAACCGTGGGAAAAACTTTCTTGGTACTGAATCGTAGTCATGGGTCTACTCCTTAAACAGCCAAGTGTGCAAAATCCGTAGAAAGGGAAGGTACTAAAATAGAACGCTTTCCAATCCTTGGACATGCAGACTCAGAGTGATGACTCAAATGATCATGAGTGAAGAGTCGGGATGCACTGGTAGTTGATGAATCAGTCGGTCTGACCGGATCTTTATCAGCAGCATGCGAGGCAAAGAAGGTTAAAGCTGAAGTTGTTTTTATAATTTTATGTGTTATCGACAAAGCGTATTCAATCACTTTCCTATGTTGAATAGAGGGCGCCATATCAGGGCTGCAAAGCAGACCAGAGGACAGAATTGAACAAGGCTGAAGATTGATCATCATAAGTGGATAAAAAATAACCGTCTTCGATCCATTATTATGACTTTGCCTGCTCCAAAACAGTTTTTATTTGTACCTTATTGTTTCAAATCATGACAAAGAAAAAAGCCCCTGATATAGGGGCTTTGAAAATCTTTCTGAAATTAATATTTTACCCAAGTAACACTGCGACCAATTACCGATACCCCGACATAGCCACGTAAGGTTAGACGTTTGCCATTGGCACTTAAGCGTGCTTTACCCTTATAAACTTTGCCACTGATCGGATCAAGCACTTTGCCATCATGGTATTCACGTGGCTTTTTCGGATCTGCCTTAAAATCCCAAATAAACGGCAGGCCTAGAAAAGGCTTGTTCTTGAGCTGACCTGGACATTTATGACAGATGCCCATTTTTTCTGCGCCAGGCAAGCTGCGTGTTTCGACAATCACCCCTTCATAACTACCATCTGCTTTCTTGCGAATTTCCACATCCGCACGAGAATAACCAGACTGATCATCGATGGTTTTCCATTTACCCAATAACGGATCTTCATAGGCAAAGGCCAAGCTAGAAACTGCGGCTAAACTCATCCCCATTACTAGAGTATTCAATAATTTTCTCATAACATACCTGTTAAATTGATAATGTATTCATTTTAGAATTATTGCTCTAATTTATTTTAAAAGCATAATTAAATCAAGAGTATGAACTGTGCAGTTTTTCTCATAATTTTTTGAAAATGATAAATATTCAGGTTTTATTAATGTGAATAATCTTATAATTTAACAGGGATTCTCGGATTGGATTTACATGAGAGTTTGATTCAGGAAGTAGACAGGTTTTCTACTGTAGGGGAATACGCTTTGTTGAGCTCAGTCGACCAGGTGTTAAAATATAAAAAAAGCATTCCGGAGAATGCTTTTAAGCTTAAGGATTCGAACTGCTTAGCTCAGGTGCTTACCAAATAGACCCAAGGCTTCTTCAGCGGTAAAGGTATATTGGCTGTTACAGAACTGACAGTCCATCTCGATCGGATTCTGGAATTCCAGCGTTTCACGGATCGACTCTATGCCGATTTGCTGTAAAGCGACTGCACAACGCTCTTTAGAGCAGGTACAACCAAACTTCAACACTTCCGTATCTGGCAGACGCACTTCTTCTTCGTTATATAAACGGTACAGAATATCCGTGGCTTGCAAACCGACTAACTCTTCAGTTTTTAGGGTCTCTGTCAGCATGGTCAGACGTGGCCATAGGTCTTCATCTACCCGGCGTTGTTCTTCTTCACTATTACGTGGTAACAACTGAATCAGTAAACCACCTGCACGCTGATGGTCGCTCGCCAATACAATGCGCGTTGGAATTTGTGCAGACAGGTCATAATACTGCATCAGACAGCCCGCGAGATTTTCTTTATCAAGAGGTACAATCCCCTGATAACGCTCACCAAATTCTGGTTCGATATTGATGAATAGAACCGGAGAGGTGAGTGATTTCAACACTGTACTACTGTCTTCACCGACCAGAAAGTGCGGATCTTCTTCATAGTCGGCCAGAGCGCGAACTTCACCCAAATGGTTACATTCAGCCATAGCCCATTTAAATGTGCCCGATGCCTGAATTTGCAGGCTGATACGCCCTTTAATCTTCAATGTGCTGGCCAGCAGTGCAGTGGCACTAAGCATTTCACCTAGCAGGATTTTAACTGCAGGCGCATAGTCACGTTGCGCTAAAATGGTTTGTAAAGCTTCTTCAAGATGCACCACTTCACCACGAACAGGGCTATCTTCAATAAAAAAGCGTTGGCGTAAATCAGACATAAAATTCTCCATAACCCTGCTTTAATGGTGTCATTATTGTAAAACACAAGTTAGGACAGTTCATCTCTTAACGTATCAATTCCTGCGCCGTTTGTATCCTGTTGCTGCGGTGTAGCCTGTTTTTGCACTTTATGGCGTTGATCCTGGGTAAACAGATGCTCCAGTTCAGCCAAACTGCTGCGCTGATTTTCATAATTTGGATGTTCATCCGGATCCAGATGATATTGACTATTGAGCAACTTTTCATCCTGTTCACGGAAGTTTTGAATCTGTTGCAGGCTTTCTTCCGGGTCAGGATTGAGCTGGGTTAATAAGGCTTGACTGAGTTCCAAGGCGGAAAGATAAGTTTCACGCCAGATATGTTTCACGCCCAAATCCTGCAATAAATGCACATGATGTCGATCACGGGCGCGGACCCATAAACAGGTTTCAGGATAATTCAGCCGCAGATGCCGCACGATCAGCATTGAGTCTTCAATATCGTCAATCGCTACAATCACCTGTTGTGCTGTAAAAATGCCGGCCTGTATCAAGGCTTCCGGCTCTGTTGCATCTGCCTGGTAGAAAGGAATATCGTACTGCGCCAGAAGTTCAGTGGCTGGCACAGTGCTATCCATGACACTAAAGGCATGTTGCTGTTGCAGTAAAATCCGGGCGATGATTTGCCCGAAGCGGCCAAAGCCAATCAGCAGAATCGGTGTGCTGGTTTGAGGATTGGAACCGGTTTCGAAGGTCGCTGCCAGATGATTGTGACGATCCAGACGCGGTAAGATCTGGCTGTGCAATAACCAATGAAATCCTGGCGTCAGCAGCAAGGAAAAACTCACCATCCACAGCAATGGAGAGAGCAGATTGGCCGCAATAATCTGGTCAGATACCGCAATCACCAGTGCGAGTAAGGCAAATTCGCCGCCTTGCGCCAGACTAGCTGCTAACAAGGTACTATTGCGCCAGCTATTTTGATGATAACGTGCCAATGCCAGACTGATTGCAAACTTGACCAAGATTAAAGCAAAAGTGCCCCCCAGAATCATCCAGGGAAAATCCAGCAGATCAGGCAATTTTAGTGACATGCCCAGGCTGATAAAGGCCAGGCCCATCAACAGGCCCTGAAAAGGCCGAATAGCACTTTCTACTGCAGGCCGAAAATCTGAATCTGCCAGTAAAATGCCGGCAAATAAGGCGCCGAGAAATAGATTTAGTCCCAGGGTATTCATCAGCACCAGCAATGCCAAGGTCACCGCAATCGCCACAATCGCGTGCAATTCGTGACTGGCACTTTTAGCAATCCAACGATACAGCGGTTGCATCAGGTAACGATTACACAGAAACAGACCGCTTAACGTCGCGACGAGGGCAGCAAAGTAGGCCACGCCATGTTCAGTCGAGCGAATCCCGGCAAATAATGGAATGGCTGCAATCACCAGAATGGCCAACAGGGCATGAATTAGGAGGATCGAATAAGCTTGCTGACCATAGCTGGTGGCGAACTGTTCCTGATGATTGAGATGTTGGATCGCCAAAGTCATGGCGGACAAACTGCCGGCGAGTCCAATTACAATGCTGGCAAGTAGGCTTTGCTGAAGGAAAACCCAAGCCATGAGCGTAAAAATCAGGGCGCTGATTAGTACCTGTAAAGTAGCCATCATCCACAGGGAGGGATTAATCTGGACAATGCGTTTCGGTCTGAGTTGCAAGCCGATCCAGAACAACAATGCCATTAGGCTGACTTGCATGAAACTACGCATGACTTCGGGTGCCTGAATCAGATGCAAAAGGCTTGGACTTAAGATGATCCCTGTTAACAGATAGCCCAGCACGCTTGGCAACCTGAGCCTTTTACTCAGTGGCACCATCAACAGTGCAATGACCAGAACCAGTGTTATTTGTAACAGTATCGACATTTTCCTGCCCTAAATTTATTCTTGATCCAGACTGGGAGTCTTGTATTCCAGACCGATCCTCAGGCGCAATATCTTTTAGCTCAGTTCCTGAGGGTCGATGTCCAGCGTGAGCTTCATGCTGGAAGGTTTGTCCTGCAGCATGTTCTGCCACCAGCTGCGCACATAGTAATGCAAACGTGGACGATCCGCTGACAATAGCACCATATGCGACTGATAGCGTCCGGCCTTGCGTTCCATTGGCGCAGGAATTGGTCCCCAGATGTCCAGCGCCAGATCAGGATATTGCCTGAGGAGTGCTGCATGTTTCTGTAAGAATTCGGTATTTTGTGACTGATCCTTGGATTCACAGCGAATCAGGATGGCATAACGGTAGGGCGGCATTCTGGCCATCTGCCGTTCTTTTAAGGTCTGTTGGGCAAATACGCGATAATTTTCATTGACCAAGGTATTCAGCAAGGCATGATCAGGCCTGAGCGTTTGTAGATAGACATCACCCTTATGTTCCCCGCGTCCGGCCCGGCCTGCGACCTGTACGATCAGCTGTGCAGTCCGTTCAGTAGCACGGAAATCCACACTGAGCAGACCGGAATCAATATCCAGAATCGCCACCAGCGTGACATAGGGAAAATGGTGTCCCTTGGCCAGCATCTGGGTGCCGAGTAGAATCGCCGGTTCGCTTTTCTGAATCTTGTCATAGATTTTCTGCCAGCTCCCGACCCGACTGGTGGAATCGCGATCGACCCGAATCACCTCAAAATCCGGAAAGAGTTCATTCAGATGCTCTTCGACTTTGCCGGTGCCCATGCCCAGCGTAACCAGTTCCTGATGCTGACATTGCGGGCAGTTTTCTGGCATGCGGTGAATAGTGCCGCAGTGATGGCAATGCAGATGCTGATAAGGCTGACGGTGTACAGTGAAGTTGGCATCACAGTGCGGACATTGCGCCTGCCAACCACAGCTGCCACACAGCAGGACGGGAGCATAGCCACGGCGGTTTAAAAAAATCAGCACCTGTTCTTTTTTCTCCAGGCGCTTTTTGATGTCCTGAATCAGTTGAAGGCTAATCCCATGCTTTTTTTGCGCAACTTTTAAATCCAGAATATGGATTTTGGGCATCAAGGCCGTGCCGGCACGTTGATTCAGCTCCAGCACCTGCATCTTGCCATGTTCAACCAGTGCATAACTGTCAATGCTTGGCGTCGCTGATCCCAGCAGTACTGGACATTGCTGTAAATGGCCGCGGTACAGGGCGACATCTCGGGCATGATAGCGGAAGCCTTCCTGCTGTTTAAAGGACAGGTCATGTTCTTCATCCAGAATGATCAGGCCCAGATTCGGCATTGGCGTATAAATGGCGGAACGTGTACCAAGCACAATCGAGGCTTTGCCGGTTTCTGCCGACTGCCAGGCCTGTAGCCGTTTGGAATCATTCAAACCGGAGTGCAGCAACGCAATATGGCAATGAAAACGGGACTGAAAACGGCTGATGGTTTGCGGCGTCAGGCCGATTTCCGGCACCAGCACCAGCACCTGTTTGCCCTGTTTCAGTACCTGCTCCATGATCTGTAAATACACTTCAGTTTTACCGCTGCCGGTCAGACCATCCAGTAAAAAAGCCTGATATTGATTGCGATATTTTAATACCTGTTCGACTGCATGTTTTTGTTCAGGATTGGCTGTTAGCGGCATCTGTGCCAGTTGCATCGGCTGCGGACTGAAATTTTGTGGCTCCAGCACACAGGCGCATATCTCTTTTTTCTCCAGTGCTTTTAAGGTCGCGGTTTCAATCCCGGCCATGTTGAGCACAGTTTCAGTGGTCCCGACCGGATGCAGTTTTAAAATCCGGTAAGCTTCCTGCTGCTTGTCTGAACGGCGTACTTTGGCCTCGGCATTAGTGTCCAGGAGCTTCCAGGTACGAGCCAGCAGGTTATAAGGCTTGCCCTGACGCAGCAGGGTTGGCAGGGCACTGTGGACGACTTCACCGATCGGAAACTGATAATACTGTGCTGACCATGTCAACAAACTTAAAACATTACTATCTATAATGGCACGTTCATCGAGCAGGTCGGTCACAGCCTTAAGTTTAAAGCGCGGGTCGAGAGGAGTGTCTGCGGACAGTTTTTCGATAATCACCCCGACCAGATTCTGCCGACCAAACGATACCAGTACACGTGCGCCAATCTGCGCCTGTTCAAATTGTTCTGCATTCATTGTGTAATCAAAACAATCAAATACATGTACAGGTACAGCAACACGTACGCGATGAAGTGGACTGGAATCGGTGTGAGAATTTTGCATATCTTGGGGTGGAGATCCTGAAGAAATTTCGTCGTGCTTAAAGTTCGATTATGTTAGAGTGAGCAGATAATTTATATCAAAGAATATGAATGATTTCGGTGGTCTGACGCAACAGCGTTGAGCAAAATTTTGGAAAATTAGAGCATTACAATGCCTGCATATCAGTTTATTGCGCTTGATGCTTCAGGAAAGCAGCAAAAAGGCGTGCTGGAGGGGGATTCTGCACGTCAGATCCGGCAACAATTACGGGATAAAGCACTTATTCCTGTCTCTGTTGATCCTGTTGAAAAAAAAGACCAACAGCATCGTCGAAAATGGTTTGAAAAAAGCATCACCGCCTATGATCTGGCTCTGATGACCCGTCAATTATCCGTGCTGGTCGCCGCCGCAATTCCACTGGAAGAAGCGATTCGCGCCGTCGGCAAGCAAAGTGAAAAAGTCCATGTACAAAACCTGCTGATGTCAGTGCGCTCCAAAGTGCTGGAAGGGCATAGTCTCGCGCAGGGCTTGCAACAATCCGGACGTTTTCCTGAACTGTATATTGCCACAATTGCCGCCGGTGAACGTTCCGGACATCTGGACCTGATTCTGGACCAACTGGCAGACTATACCGAAAATCGGTTTGCCATGCAGAAAAAAATCCAGGGTGCAATGGTCTATCCGATTATTCTGATGCTGATGTCCTTTTCAATCGTAATGGGACTGATGACCTATGTGGTGCCGGATATCGTCAAGACTTTTGATCAAAGCAAAGATGCCTTGCCCTGGATTACCGTGGCCTTGATGAAAGCCAGCGATTTTATCCGCATTGCCTGGCCATTTTTATTGATCGGTGTTGCTTTAGGGATTTTCTTATTAATCCGATTTTTAAGAACCACCGCCGGGCATTATGCCTTTGACCGTCTGACCTTAAAATTACCTTTATTCGGCAAATTGTCACGCGGGATTAATGCCGCACGTTTTGCCAGTACTTTATCTATTTTGACCCAGTCTGGCGTGCCGCTGGTCGATGCGCTGCGCATTGGTGCTGCGGTCAGCAATAACTGGGTGATCCGGGATTCTGTCAATTTGGCAGCGGAAAAAGTTACTGAAGGTGGCAACCTGGCAACCCAACTGGAACGCAGTGGTTATTTCCCGCCGATGATGGTACAAATGATCAAAAGTGGTGAAGCCTCCGGTGAACTGGACCGCATGCTGGAACGTGCTTCACAGATGCAGGATCGCGAAGTGACCACCCTGATTTCAACTTTACTGGCCTTGCTGGAACCTTTAATGCTGGTGTTGATGGCCAGTATTGTTCTAGTGATTGTGATTGCAGTGATGCTGCCAATTGTAAATATGAATAATATGATTTAAACAGAAGCCAGTTAGAATTTTGCTTTGATCAAGATTCAAGTGGAAATTCTGAATGATGCAAATAAGTGAGAGAGATTGAATGAAAAGGAATCAATTAAATAAACAGACGGGCTTTACCTTAATCGAAGTCATGGTGGTGATTGTTATTCTTGGTGTGCTTGCTGCGCTGATCGTTCCGAACGTGATGGGACGCGGTGAAAAGGCCAAAGTCGATACCACCGTGATCAAGTTACAAAGTATTGCAGGTTCACTGGATCAATACAAGCTGGACAATGGCAAGTATCCAAGTATGCAGGAAGGTGGTCTGGATGCACTGGTGAATCAGCCAGCGACTGCAAAAAACTGGGTGCCGGGCGGTTATGTCAAAGGCGGTTTTCCAAAAGACAGCTGGGATAATGAACTGCAATATGTGATTCCGGGCACCGATGGTCGCAGCTTCGATCTGTATTCATTTGGTGCAGATGGTCAATCGGGTGGTGAAGGAACAGATGCTGATATTTATTACCAGCCTTAATTGAGAATCATTATAAATTCTCGATAGATGGCATATATCACTTCACTGAATAAGCTATTTCAATACGAAGTGAAGTGATAATAAATCTTAATTATTAAATATAATGTAAGTTAATGATATTTATAATAATGAAATAATAAAAACGATATGCGAGTTATAATAAGAATTATTCCCATATTTATCTATTACAATTCTCGTAAAATATGAATAAATATACACTTTCTATTTATATAAAAAAGCTCATAATGATCTAAATGGCACTTGACTCGCCAACGGAGAAGCACATGAAAGCATTTATTCTGGGAGATGAAATCAATCAATTTCATTGGTCGATGCTGAAATCTGTTCTTCTGGTTTTAAGCATGTTGCCGATCAGTCAGGGTATTGTCCATTTATGGCAGAGCACCGAAGGCAGCAGCCAGATTATGGTGGCTTTTTTTGCTATCAGCTTGATGAGCAGTTTATTGGCCCTGTGTTTCTGGTCAGCATTAAATGCAAGTGTAATCCGCATTCAAGCCGAACAAGGTTCAGCATTTGAGCAGACATTGGTTAACCTGTATCGTCATGTGCCGATGTTGTCTCTTGCCAGTATGGTGTGTTATCTGGCTATACAGTTTTAAGTTTTAAAGAGATAAAAAAAACCGGGGCATTGACCTCGGTTTTTTATTGCCTTGAGTGTTCCTCGTTTTCATAAAGGAAGCTTAGGAGGGATTGATAAAATGCTATATTCAGGAATCCTCCTCTTGCGCCATATATGGCTCACCTTTGTAAAAGGGGGACTTGAAGAAATTATCTTCGTGACTTAAAGCTGACATCCACTTTACGTGGGCGAAAGCGCCATCCCATAAGCAAAAGCAGAACTGAGAAGATCATCACTGGCCAATCGCTGAGTTTCATATACAGCGTTTCGCCCTGCATGGCTGGAAGTTCGCCACGTAATACGGCTTCCTGATCCATCGGTGCTTTTTTCACAATATGACCATTATGGTCAATAAAGGCGGTCACACCGGTATTGGTCGCCCGAATAAACCACCGGCCATTTTCTTTGGCACGCATTTGCACCATTTGCAGATGCTGTAATGGTCCTGCCGTGCCAGTAAACCAGGCATCATTAGAAACGGTCACCAGAAAATCACTTTGACTGGCATTACGGCGGGTCAAATTCGGATAGGCCACTTCATAGCAAATTGCAGAACCCAATGGATGATTTTTCACATTCAATGGTTGTTGATGATCTGCACCACGGGTAAAACCACTCATGGAAGGATCATTTTGCAGACCTGGCAATACCCAGCTCAACCAGCCGGATAAGGGGATATATTCACCAAAAGGAACCAGTCGTTGCTTCTTGTATAGCCCATCAGAATCATCGCCGCTGGCCATAATGCTGTTGTAATATTTTGGATAGCCCGCAGCCTGTGATTCTGCTAAATCCCAATACGGAATGCCGGTTACCCAGGCAGTTCCGGATTTTTCAGCTTGTACTTTCATGGCCTCCAGAAAGGCTTCAATATCAGTCTGGAACATGGGAATCGAAGATTCCGGCCAGACGATCAGATCACGGCCCCATTCGGTTTTACTCAAATTGGCATAAATCAATAAGGTCTTCACCTGATATTCAGTTAGCCATTTCAAGTCTTGCGGAATATTGCCCTGAATCAGGGAAACCGTTAAAGGCTTTTGATTTTTTTGCTCAACAAACGTCAGCTGTGCTGCGCCCCAGGCACCGAGTAATAAAACTGCCGAAGGAATAGCCCAGAACAGGCGTCTATTCAGGATCTCAACCAGCGCACAGGCCAGAATGATCACCACGAAAGACACCCCGAACACCCCGAATAAAGGCGCATAAGCATCCAAGTAGCGTTCGGTAAAGGCATAGCCAGCAAATAGCCACGGGAAACCGGTAAAGACCCAAGTCTTGGACCATTCAAACAGCACCCAGAGCGGGGCAAAGGTTAAAGGGGTTTCCGGGAAAAAGCAGCGATAGACAAACGTTTGAACGGCACTAAACAGGCCCATCACCAGTGCCATGATCAGGATCATCACGACGCTGAGAAATGCACTGGTATCGCCATAGACATGAATTGAGGTATACAGCCAGAATGCGCCGACAAACCACAAGCCAATCCCATAAGCCCAGCCAATGCCAAAGGCCTGTTTTGCGCTACGTCCGCGCAGGCAAGCATAGAGCAGTGCTGGAGACAGAATCGCCAGCCACCAGTAATGATAAGGGGCTAGTGCCAAACTAAAGATAGCACCTGCAAATAAGGCAATTAAAACAGGATAGATTAGCGGCAAAGGTTTTTGCTGTTGAGACGAACTCAACAGCTTATCGAAATACGCTCTCATTGGCGCACGGCTCGAATTAGATGAATAGAGCGTGAATCCGCCTCAAGAATGGTAAATTGCCAGTTTTCCAGTTCAATGGTTTGACCTTCAAGGTCACTCACCAGACCAATTTCCTGTAATAACAAGCCGCCCATGGTTTCCACTTCATCATCAGGGAAAGTCGCATCCAGCATATTATTGAAATACTCAATCGGAGTCAGGGCTTGGACTACCCAGGTATTGGCGGTAGTCGGGTCGTTATCCGGAACAATGTAGTATGCTTCTTCGTCAGCATTGTCATGTTCATCTTCAATTTCACCGACAATTTCTTCCAAAATATCTTCCAGTGTCACCAGACCCGAAGTCGTACCGTATTCATCAATCACCACCGCAATATGCGTCTGGGTATTCTTTAACATGCGCAGCACCTGATCGGAGCGGGCACTTTCCGGAACAAACAAAGGTTGACGCATGAGCGCGCGAATATCGACCTTGGCCGTCGGTTCAGTCAGAAAAGGCAATAAATCCTTGGCCAATAGAATACCGACTACATTATCGGTCTGATCGGATGAAAATACCGGAAAACGTGAATGCGCAGACTCGACCAGTACATGCAGGATATCCAGCAGCTGGTCATCTTCCTGCAAGCTGATCATGGACGTGCGAGGCGTCATGACTTCACGAATTTTGGTTGCCGGGAGGTCAAGAACGCCCTCAAGCATGGCAACAGTATCGGGTTCTAAAAATCGACGTGAATCTTGTACTAATTTTAGCAGTTCGTCGCGAGTTTCGGGTGCAGTTCCCAGCCATTTGCGTAAGCCGCGCATACCCCACGACGGGCCTGATTCCTCGTGCATGATTTTTCCTGAAGACTCTTAATATCTAAAAAAACGTGGTTTTATCATACCGCAGAAAATACGCTTGTCTATTGTAAATATGATGCACAGTCTTGATCGCGTGAGTCAGCGCTGATTTTAAAACTGGCCACGTATGCAAAGCAGCAATGTAATCGCAGCTTTATGCTAAAATATGACGGTCTTTCCATCCTGAGTCTATCGATGTCCCCAACTGAAATTATTCCAAGTCTGCAATTGAATACCCGAGGTTTGCGTTGTCCTGAGCCAGTGATGATGTTGCATCAGGCGATCCGTAAATCAAAGGCAGGTGATGTAGTTGAGGTGTTTGCCACGGATAATTCAACGTCGTGGGATATTCCAAAATTCTGTATGCATTTGGGGCATGAGTTGCTCTTGCAGGAAGAACGTCTGGATGAAAATGGCAATAAAGAATTTCATTATTTAGTGAAGAAAGGTGGCTAAAAATACCAAGGGCTGATGAGCTCAAACATTTGTCTTATTTAGAAAATAAAATTTCAAAAATCTGCTTAATTAAATAGATGAATGGACAGGAACTGAAATTATTAATATTTATCCATAAATAAACCCACTTAAAAGCGGGTTTATTTTTTATCTGATGATTACCTTACATATTCGGGTAATTTGGACCACCACCACCTTCCGGTGTTACCCATGTGATGTTCTGGGACGGATCCTTGATGTCACAGGTCTTGCAGTGCACACAGTTGGCTGCATTGATCTGGAAGCGTTTTGAACCGTCATTATTTTCCATGATTTCATAGACACCCGCCGGGCAGTAACGCTGTGCAGGCTCATCCCATTTCGGTAGATTTACTTCCACCGGAATTGAAGCATCGGTCAGTTTCAAATGTGCTGGCTGGTTTTCTTCATGGACCGTGTTCGATACAAACACCGAAGACAAACGGTCAAAAGTCAGCTTGCCATCCGGTTTTGGATAGGTCGGCTTGAAACTTTCAGCTGCCTGGGTTTTTAACGCAGCATGATCTTGAACCAGATCGTGCAGGGTGAACGGCACTTTAAACACGTTCTGGTCGATAAAGTTAAAGGCACCCCCGATCCATTGACCGAACTTGTGCATTGCCGGACCAAAGTTACGCGAGTTATAGAGTTCTTCTTTTAGCCAGCTGTTGTTAAACTTGTCGGTATACGCAGTCAGTTCTTTGACAAAGAAATCTTCACCCTCTACAACACGTGCCACCGCCAGATCACCGCCTTTTTCTACACCGGCAGCAATCGCTTCAAACACCGCTTCACCGCAGAGCATGCCGGATTTCATCGCCGTATGTGAGCCTTTGATCTTGGCAAAGTTCAGGAAGCCTGCATCATCACCAATTAAAGAGCCACCCGGGAAGGTGAATTTTGGTAGTGAGTTAAAACCACCTTTGGTCACAGCACGCGCACCATAAGAAATACGCTTACCACCTTCCAGATACTGCTTGATCAATGGATGGGTTTTCCAGCGCTGCATTTCCATGAAGGGATACATATGCGGGTTGGTGTAAGACAGATCCACGATCATGCCCAAGGTCACCTGGTTGTTATCGGCATGGTACAACCACCAGCCACCTGAAGAACCGGTTTCAGAAAGTGGCCAACCGGCACCATGCATCACCAGACCCGGTTTGTGCTTGGCAGGATCGATTTCCCACAACTCTTTAATGCCGATACCGTAGTGTTGCGGATCAGCGTCCTTGTCCAGGTTGAACTTCTGGATTAAACGCTTACCTAAGTGACCGCGGCAACCTTCAGCAAATAACGTGTATTTGGCATGTAATTCATAGCCCGGGGTAAAGTTATGTGTCGGTTCACCATCTTTACCAATACCCATATCACCGGTTTGGATGCCTTTTACGCTACCATCTTCATGGTAAAGAATCTCAGAGGCTGCGAAGCCCGGGAAGATCGACACTTCCAGTTCTTCGGCTTTCTGGCCTAACCAGCGCACCACGTTGCCCAGTGAAATGACATAGTTGCCATCATTGTGCATGGTTTTAGGTACCATCCAGTGCGGTGCTTCCTGTGATTTTTCATCTGACAGCAGGAAGAAGGTTTTATCTTCAGTCACCGGGACATTCAGCGGGGCACCCTGTTCTTTCCAGTCCGGGAACAGCTCGTTCATGGCACGCGGTTCAAGTACCGCACCAGACAGAATATGTGCACCGACTTCGGAGCCTTTTTCTACGACACAAACGGACAAATCGTTTAAGTTGTTTTCAATTGCAAGTTGACGGATTTTGATCGCAGCAGAAAGACCCGCAGGGCCTGCGCCTACGATGACGACGTCAAACTCCATCGATTCACGTTCGATGTGTTCCATGTAGGACTCCTCATATTACTATTCGGTGGCAACCATAACCGGATGGTTGGGTGCTGCCATAAGTGTTCTTGGTTCCTAGACACAAAAATGCTGGTGTCTTTGATAATCTGGGCTAGTATAGTTTTAAAGCCGGTTTTAGCCAATTGGCTGAAACATATTATTTTTCCGTCATTAAGGTCTTCTTTTATGGATAAGCCAGTACCCAGCACAAATCCGACGAAAAAAGTAACTTATCCCGATGATAAAAATTTAATGGATATCGCACAATACTTAAAAGATGCACAGGGCAGTCACAAAAGGTCAATTCTCCCTTTGGAGCAATGGCAGCCAAAGCATTGTGGCGTCATGGATCTGAAGGTTTTAGCCAACGGCGAATGGTGGCACGAAGGTCAATTGATCAAGCGTCAGCCTATGATTGACCTGTTTGCAACGGTACTCTGGAAAGAAAACGATAAATTCTATCTAAAAACACCGGTAGAAATGATTGAAATTGAAGTTGAAGATGAACCTTTATTTGTCAATCAGGTCGATCAGGTTGAAATTAATGGAAGGATTTATCTGCAACTGGGCACGACCACGCAAGACCTGATTGTTGTTGATGCTGAACATCCAATCTTTATGCGTGAATACAAAGGTGAGTTGCGGCCTTATGTGCATGTGCGTTTTGGGATTAATGCCCTGATTCAGCGTGCGGCATTTTTACATCTGGTCGAGATGGGAGAGCTTGATGAAAATCCGGCAGGCGAAACCGTTTTAAGTTTGAAAAGTGGTGATTTAGACTTGCATTTGAGCACCTGAGGTTTAAGCTTGATCGCTAGAAATTTCAAACAAGCTACCTGCAACGTTATGAGCGCTATTCAACCAATTTCCCAGTTATTAGACCCGATGCCCAATGCCACGGCAGATGCGCCTATTGGCATTTTTGACTCAGGCGTAGGCGGCTTGTCAGTCGCCCTGGAAATTGCCCGCCATTTGCCTAATGAGCGCTTTGTCTATTATGCGGATACTGCGCATGTGCCTTATGGCCCGAGAGATGATCAGGAAATTCGTGCCCTGACGGCTCAGGCGATTGAATGGCTTTATCGTCAAGGTTGTAAAGTTGCGGTGGTGGCGTGTAATACCGCTTCCGCTTTTAGTCTGGATTATTTGCGTGACTATTATGGTGAAAACTTCCCGATTATCGGTTTAGTACCTGCACTTAAACCGGCAGTCCTGAATACCCAGTCGAAAACTGTGGCGGTATTGGCCACGCCCGCGACCTTCCGCGGCCAGCTGATTAAAGATGTGATTTCCCGTTTTGCCGAACCGGCTCAAGTCAAAGTCCTGCCTGTGACCAGTCTGGATCTGGTGCCTTTTGTTGAGGCTGGCGAGCAGATGAGTGCAGCCTGTTTGCAGACATTAAAAGAGATTTTACAACCAGTTGTAGATCAGGGTGCTGATTATTTAGTGCTTGGATGTACACATTACCCCTTCCTAAAATCGTCAATTCAGTATATTTTTGGTCAAAAGCTGACATTAATTGACTCAGGATTCGCGGTTGCAAGACAAACGGCCCGAATTTTAATTAAAAATGGGTTATTATTTGAGCAAGAGTCTAAAGAAAGCGTGAAAATTGAATTGGTGGTGAGTGGGCAGAATGCTGAACAGCTCCGACCGATTTTGCAGCACCTGATTCCGGCCGATTTAAAATGGCAGGTCAGTAATATGAGTGCAGTCTAAAACTCATTTTTATAATTTAAGAAGAAAGATATTTTGATTTTGGGGTGGCCATATTGGGTAAAGAAGCATGTGATGATGCATTTTTTACCCAAATGTACAGGAGAAGAGGATAGCCCATGCTGGATAAACGGTACCAAGTGTTCATCTCAACCTCTGGGGCAGAAATGCAACCAGAGCGTATCATTCTGTCTCAAACACTGGTAGGAATGGGGTTTTTCTCGTGGGGACTGGAACAGCGTACACCGCTGAATACTGCATTTGCACGCCGCCAGATTGATGACTGTGATTATGTCGTGATTCTGCTGGGCAGCCAGTATGGGGAGCAGTCGGTATCGGGTGTCGGCTATATGCATCTCGAATATATTTATGCAGTGACCAAGCAAAAACCGATTATTGTGTTTATGCATGATGATCCGGCATCACGTGAAAGTGCATTGCATGATGCCAAACCGGAATTACAGGCAAAATTCAAGGAATTCCGTCAACTGTTACAGCAGGAAGTGGATCAGGTTTTTACTTACCGTAGCCTGCGCGATCTGGAAATGGCAGTGCGTTTTAACATGCCACAAATGCTGGAGCGCTATCCGGTGACCGGCTGGGTGCGTCCGCAAAATACCCAGGCGCTGCATGACGAGATTGACCAGCTGAAAGCCAAAGTGGCTCAACTGGAACGTGATGGCGGAACTGCGGAAGTCGATCCATTCCTGAGTTTACCCAAAGTGGCGATGCATGAAGTTTTTTCTTTTGAATACCGGATGCATGCTTATCAGGATGGTAACTTCAAGGAAATCAAAGTTCAGAAAAAACTGACTTGGGCACAATTGTTGGCGTTGCTGGGTTCAACCTTTGTCAATCCGACTCCAGAAGAGTTTTTCTCGAAGCGCATGAATGAATATCTGAATGAAACCGGTCTGCAGGATGCGCGGGTGCAGATGCCGCGAGCGCATGCAGTGGCGCGTGCCCAGATGAATATCCGTGCCTTGCATAGTTTAAAAATTCAAATGCGCCAGAATGACTGGATTGTGCCATCCGGTCGTGATGACCGACAGCGCATGCTGTGGCAGATCACGCCAAAAGCGCAAAAGTTGCTGGACAGTAGCTTGCTGGATTTAGATCGCACTTTTCAATATAAGTCAGCGTATTAATCCATAGAGAGAATAAATAAAAAGCTGTTAAAGTACAGGGGTTGATATCCTGACGGACGAACTGAATGTATTCTCCTGCTAAAGCGAAAGTGACGATTATATTGGCAAACTTGGGCACACCAGATGAGCCTACGATTCCAGCGGTACGCCGTTTCCTCAAGCAGTTTTTATCTGATCAGCGTGTGATTGAAATTCCCAAACCGATCTGGCAAATCATTCTGCGCTTATTCATTTTGCCCTTCCGTCCAAAGCGAGTATCACAGGCCTATGCGCAAGTATGGGGGCAGGATTCGCCGATGCGTGAAATTCTGTTTGAGCAGGTCGCAGCAGTTAAGACCCATTTAACCCAGCTTTATCCGCAGTTTGAGCTGAATGTGGTACCTGCCATGACCTATGGCAATCCGAATATTCAGGATGTCTTGGCACAGGTCTCCGCGCAGCCACAGGAACACGTGATTCTATTTCCTTTGTTTCCACAATATTCTGCCACGTCGACCGCACCTCTATACGATGCAGTGGCGAAGTGGGTGGTGAAACAGCGCAATTTACCCGGTTTGACAGTGATCCGGGATTATTATCAACATCCTTTATTTATCCAGTCGCTGGCTCAAAGTGTACGTGACTATCAGGCAATTCATGGTCAACCAGAGAAATTGTTAATGTCTTTCCACGGTATTCCACAGCCCTATGCTGATAAAGGCGATCCTTATGCCGACCGTTGCCGCATCACGGGTAAATTGGTGGCGGAAGCACTAGGTTTAAATGAAGATCAATATGCGATCAGCTTTCAGTCGCGGTTTGGCAAACAGGAGTGGATCAAGCCCTATACCGATGTTTTGCTCGAAGATTGGGCCAAGCAAGGGGTGAAATCAATTCAGGTGATGAGTCCGGCATTTTCCGCGGACTGTCTGGAAACGCTTGAAGAGCTGGCAATCGAAAATGCCGAGACATTTAAAGCACTCGGCGGTGAAAGCTATCGCTATATTCCTGCTTTAAATAGCCGTGAAGATCATTTGCGATTGCTCAATAGTCTGCTTCAGGCTAATCTGGATGCATTGACACAGACACTTGCCCATTAACTTGCCCGAGGTTTTTCAATCCATGTTACAAGTCAAAATTGTTCCAGTTACTGCATTTCAGCAAAACTGTTCCATCGTTTGGGATATGGATACTAAAGAAGCCATTTTGATTGATGCAGGGGGCGAACCTGAAAAACTGAAAGCTGAAGTTGAAGCGCTGGGTTTAACGGTTAAAGCCTTGTGGCTCACTCATGGTCATCTGGATCATGCGGGTGCGGTGGGTGCATTAAAAAAGGCTTGGAATGTCCCAGTAATCGGACCACATAAGGAAGATGCATTCTGGCTCGACATGATTCAGGAAGTTTCTGCACGTTATGGCTTTCCGATCCCGGAAAAAGTCGAAGTGACCCAGTGGCTGGAAGGCGGTGAAGTGCTCACACTTGGCAATGAAGAATTTGAAGTACGTTTTGCTCCAGGCCATACGCCGGGTCATGTGATGTTCTATAACAAAAATTATGACTTGTTATGGACAGGGGATGTATTGTTTAAAGGCTCGATTGGCCGGACTGATTTCCCGCGTGGCAACCATCAACAGCTCTTAGATTCAATTCAGCGAGAATGTTTCAGCCTGCCAGATGAAACCCAATTCATTTCAGGACATGGTCCGATTAGCACCATTGGTTTTGAAAAGCAGCATAATCCTTTTGTTGCAGGTAAAGCGGGTTAAAAGCGTAAATAAAAGACCAATATAGTTTGGTCTTTTATTTTTATTCGGCTTTGTTGCACAAACCTATCTGTAAAGGCTTTTTCAGCGATATAATTTTCAAATGAAGAAGCCTACACACAAAATCTACCGCACAACCAATTGGCCCGCATATAACCGAGCACTCATGAGTCGCGGAAATATTGCCATTTGGTTTGATCCTGCTACGCAATGGTATGCTCCATCAAAAGGCAAACAAGGGCGAAATCAAACCTACTCCGACGCAGCTATCCAATGCTGCTTAATGATTAAATCCTTATTCCGTCTATCTTTACGTATGGTCACTGGCTTTGTGCAAAGTCTGATTAAACTTTGCGGATTAAATTGGACCGCACCAGATTACAGTACGCTTTGTAGAAGACAAAAGCATATTGATATTGCAATCAGCTACCAAAAAAGTAGCGATGGGCTGCATCTACTCGTAGACTCTACAGGCATGAAG
>NZ_DCLL01000045.1:3301-10562 GCF_002321025.1 Acinetobacter lwoffii | reverse complement strand
CATACACAGCATCATCAGACTGTTCAACACGTTAATGCGGCAAGCACAACAGGTACGACCATCTATACATGCCCAATGCATCCAGAAATCAGGCAAGATCATCCTGGAAACTGTCCTAAATGCGGAATGACACTGGAGCCACTCATTCCTGAATTAGAGGAAGATGAGAATCCGGAGTTACGTGATTTCCGCCGACGCTTCTGGTGGACACTGCCATTGACCATCATCGTGACTTTTTTGGCGATGTTTGGTCATCAAATGAACCTGTTCAATATGGCTGTTCAGAGCTGGATTGAACTGGTGTTGTCACTCCCAATTGTACTTTGGGCAGGTTGGCCATTTTTTTCCCGGGGTTGGCAATCGGTTGTGAATCGCAGCCCGAACATGTGGACGCTGATTGGTTTGGGCACTGGAGCTGCATTTATTTATAGTGTGGTCGCAACCATTGCACCGCAAATCTTCCCAGACTCATTTATTTCCATGGGTCGTGTCGCTGTTTACTTTGAAGCTTCAGCGGTCATCATTTCATTGACCCTACTGGGACAAATATTGGAGTTAAAAGCACGTTCGCAAACTTCTGCTGCAATTAAGTCACTCCTTGGGCTCGCTCCTAAAACAGCTCGCCGAATCCTGCCTGATGGAACTGAAGAAGATGTTCCTCTAACGCATGTCCATGTAGGAGATTTACTCAGAATTCGCCCAGGTGAAAAAGTGCCTGTGGATGGTGTAATCACTGAAGGAAGTAGTTCAGTGGATGAATCGATGCTGACAGGTGAACCTTTACCTATCACTAAACGTATCGGCGATAAAGTCATTGGAGCTACCCTGAATACCAATGGTTCATTGATCATGCGTTCAGAGAAAATTGGTTCAAGTACCATGTTATCCCAGATCGTACAGATGGTGGCGCAAGCTCAACGATCGAGAGCACCAATGCAACGTATGGCTGATCAGGTAGCAGGTTGGTTCGTCATGGCTGTAGTGATCATTGCCTTGCTTACCTTCTTTGTATGGGGACTATTCGGCCCAGAAGAATCAAGCTGGGTTTATGCATTAATCAATGCTGTGGCAGTACTCATTATTGCCTGTCCTTGTGCACTAGGCTTGGCAACTCCAATGTCTATCATGGTTGCGACGGGTAAAGGTGCTACTCATGGTGTGCTGTTCCGTGATGCAGCAGCCATTGAGAATCTACGCAAGATTGACACACTAATCATCGATAAAACAGGTACGTTAACTGAAGGACGCCCTGTATTCGATCGTGTAGTTGCCGCATCAGGTTTTGACGAATCTGAAGTATTACGTTTAGCCGCCAGTCTTGATCAAGGCAGTGAACACCCGCTAGCCGAAGCGATTGTAAACGCAGCACACGAACGTGGCCTGCCTCTTGAAACACCAGATAATTTTGAATCAGGCTCAGGGATTGGTGTTCGAGGTCAAGTGGGCGATCGTCAGTTAGCTTTGGGCAACACAGCACTGATGGAGCAATTAGGTATCTCGGTACAATCTCTGATTCCGCAAGCCGAAGAGCTGCGTTCGGAAGGTGCAAGTGTGATGCATCTAGCCATCAATGGTGAATTGGCCGGTCTGCTTGCAGTATCCGATCCCATCAAAAAAAGTACCCCTGAAGCACTTGCCACCCTGAAGGAAGCGGGTCTACGTATCGTGATGGCAACAGGAGATGGTCTCACCACTGCCCGTTCAGTCGCAGCACGTCTAGGCATTGATGAGGTACATGGCGAAGTCAAACCCGCAGATAAACTAGAACTGGTCAGCAAATTGCAGAAGGAAGGTCGCATCGTGGCTATGGCTGGTGATGGCATCAATGATGCACCAGCACTAGCCAAGGCTGATGTCGGTATCGCTATGGGGACCGGAACTGATGTCGCAATGAATAGTGCCCAAGTTACGCTGGTCAAGGGAGATTTACGAGGGATTGCTGTTGCCCGTTCACTTTCGGAAGCTACTGTCGGCAACATGAAACAGAACCTCATGTTTGCTTTCCTTTACAATGCTTTGGGTGTCCCTATCGCGGCTGGCGTACTATATCCATTTACCGGTTGGTTGTTGTCACCGATGATTGCCGCCTTGGCTATGAGTTTGAGTTCAGCTTCAGTCATCACGAATGCCCTTCGCCTGCGAAATAAAAAGTTATGATAGAGAGTTCTTTTCTTCCACCAGATGTATCAGGCCTGATTGCAGCACTTGCCATCGGCCTGCTCATTGGTTTAGAACGAGGATGGCACGATCGTGAATTGCCCGAGGGCAGCCGAGTAGCAGGCCTACGTACCTTCACATTGACAGGATTGCTCGGAGGAGTGCTCGGTCATTTACAACCAAACTTCGGGCCTTGGCCGCTGGTCGCGGCCGTATTAGGGCTTTCCTTATTATTAACAGTGTCCTACGCGCGTACCGCAAAACTTTCCGGTAATCTAAGCGCTACCACGACGATCGCGATGCTGTTGACATTAGTTTTAGGTGCATATGCATCCCATGGTAATGTTACTTTAGCATTAACCGCGGCTGTAATCGTCGCTGTATTTTTGGATCTCAAGCCAACCTTACACGGTTGGCTACGCTTGATAGAGCATCGTGAATTAACCGCATCCCTGCAGTTGCTGGTACTTTCTGTCGTTATATTACCCTACTTACCCAATACGGGTCTGGGACCTTTTGCTGCATTAAATCCTTACCAGTTATGGTGGGCAGTGATCCTGATTGCCGGACTCTCTCTGGCAGGTCATTTTGCCATGCGGCTTACCGGTTCAGAAAGAGGCATATTCTGGACAGGTCTATTGGGTGGTTTGGCATCTTCTACAGCTGCAACTGTCGCACTGGCACGCTATACACGCCAGCACCCCGTCATGGTCAGTGCTGCTATTTCTGGAACATTGGCTGCCTGTGGCATCATGTTTTTTCGTATGGTTGTGCTGATAGGCGTCATTGAGCCAGCATTGCTAAGCACTTTTGGTGGTGCAATGATGATTGCGGGAATCCTTCTGCTGGGTATGGCATTGTGGAGACAACGCCAAATTACCAGCGCTGAAAACAACGATCGAACAATAGAAGCAATGGCTCCTTTTGATCTTGGGACAGCATTCAGCTTCGCTGCTTTCCTGGCTGTCATGGCAGTCTTGGTCCCGGCAGCAAAACAATGGTTGGGCACCAGCGGCATCTTCGTATTATCGACTATTTCTGGGCTAGCAGACGTAGATGCTATTTTAGTCTCACTTGCCCGCCTGCATAGTACTGAAGGCTTAACAACAAATGTGGCTGCTGTCGCGCTAGGGCTGGCCACACTGAGCAACATGTTAAGCAAAGCGACAATTGCATGGATGACAGGGGGGGCACAGTTTGGCCGAGCTATCATATTTGGCTACACAATTGCCATGATAGGTGCTGGCGTAGCTCTGGCTCTCAGTTTGAGCTTTATGTAAGGTCAACTCGGGTAAATGGAAGATGTTCAAAAAATGAGTTAAAATGATTCCCCTTGCATGGATTCACTTTGAAAAACAATGGTAAAAATGATTCGACCATTGAGGGATTCAGCCTGGATGGTCGCCCCAAGCATATCAAGAATAGATTTTGTTATCGCGAGCCCTAAGCCGGTTCCTTCTTCTGTTCTTTGTCTAGATGCATCTGTTCGATAAAATCGATCAAATAACCTGGATAGTTGTTCAGAAGAGATTTCAGGGCCTTCATTTTCAATTGAAAATATTGTGTTATCTAAATTCTGTTGAAGTTTTATGCGTATTGTAGAATTCTTATTTCCATATTTAACTGCATTAGATAATAGATTGCTGAGTGCGCGACGTAACATAGCAGGATCACCTTTGACATTTCCAGATCCTGTTTGTTGAAGCGTCATATTTTTTTCGGCAGCTAGCGCATCATAGAAATCAAATAAGGCTGTAACTTCTTTAACCAGGTCAATATTCTGTAAGTTCTGTAAATTTAAGTCATGTTCTGCTTTTGCCAAGAAAAGCATATCGGACACCATTCGAGCCAAACGTTCAAATTCTTCTAAATTAGAAAATAGTATTTCTTGATAAGTACCAATATCTCGGTTACGGGCGAGACATACTTGAGTTTGGGTCATTAAATTATTAATCGGTGTTCTAATTTCATGTGCTAAATCAGATGAAAAATCGGAAAGCCTTTCTAAAGCTGATTCTAGTCTGTCGAGCATATCATTGAAGGCAATTGCTAATGATTTTAGTTCTGTTGGTGTGTGCTCAACTTCTAAACGTTCTGAAAGATGTTGGGCAGAAATGCCTTCTGCGACCTTAGCCATTTTTTGCACGGGTCTTAAACCTCTCCAGGTTGCAAACCAGCCTAAAAACATTAAACAAATCGTACCGGCTAAACCAATGTAAAAAAGTTGACGCTTAAAATCATTTAAAAAATGTAGATGTTCAGATGTATCGATCCCCACAATAATGCGTACAGATTGTATTTCAGTATTTTTGTTTATATCCGTGTTGTAGATCATGCCACGATAGGTCTTATTCTTAATTTTCCATTTAATCCAAGGGTTATTTGCTGACTTGATTAACTGTTGAGTATTAATGATTGAAGATGCTGAACTAAATAAAATCTGACCTGCCGGTCGTTCTATTTGGACCATAAGATCATGGTGTCCAACTAAAGCATCTTTCAAATATAGATCAAGTTCTGGAGAATTTTTAGGATGCTGTTGGAGAAGATTCTGAATAAGCTGGATTTTACCTTCTAATTGGGTAAGATCTTGCGTTTCAAAATGATGCATCACTAATTTATGGATGAAAAACCCCATCATAATGAGAATGCATATAGTCGATAATGAGAAAATAATACCAATACGAAAACTGATAGATTTGAATAATTTATTATTCATCTTCTACCTCTAATACATACCCCATTCCTCGAATATTCTGAATTAACTTAGGGGTAAAATTACTATCTACTTTATTTCTTAATCGTTTAATAGCGACTTCAACTACATTTGTATCACTATCAAAGTTCATATCCCAAATTTGAGATGCAATAAGTGCTCTTGGTAGAATTTCACCTCTTCTACGCATAAAAAGCTCCATAAGCGCAAATTCTTTAGCCGTCAGATCAATGCGTTGACCTGCTCGTGTTACCCGACGTTTTCTCAAATCAAGTTCTAAATCAGCAATCTTAATAATATTATTATCTTCTCTTTGTTGCCCTCGTCTAAGGAGCGTTTTTATTCGAGCTAGAAGCTCTGCAAAAGCAAAAGGCTTAACTAAATAATCATCAGCGCCTAGCTCTAATCCTTTTACTCGATCTTCGATTTGATCTCGGGCGGTAAGAAAAAGAATGGGCATTGTTTTACCGCTGCTACGAATATCATTGATAATATTCCAACCATTTAGTCCAGGTAACATCACGTCTAAAATAATTAAGTCATACTCTTCAGAAAGAGCTTGATGTTTACCCGTTAACCCATCTGTAACCCAGTCCGTAATATAGCCAGCTTCGGATAAACCTTGCTTGAGATAATCACCAGTTTTTTGTTCATCTTCAACTAATAGTATTCTCATCTCAGAATCCTAAGTTATTCATTAAAACTATAATAACGTTATAAAACATCTGATCGAGATAGATTACAAAAATGTCATTTTCAAGTCACTTAGATGTTCAGTGCTTCACTTTAGTGTAGTAGCAAGAAATTAACTTTTAGAGAAACTTATGAAAACTGTAGTGCGTCGTAGTCTAACAATTTTAATGTGTGCTGGAACTTTAATTGCTGGTACTCAATCTTGGGCAAAAGATGTATCAACCTCAAGTGCCACTAAAACGGTAAAAGCACAGAAACCTTGTACAAAACCTTGTAAAATGGAAAAAGATGATAAGACTCAGCAAGATCATAGTCAACATCAGTCTCCTAACTCATCTGACATGTCAAAAATGGATCATTCCATGATGAATATGGACCATTCTAAAATGGATCATTCAAAGATGAATATGCCTGGTAGCAATAAATAATTTTATAAATAGCGAGAAAGAAGTATTAAAGTTTATACTAAATATTTGCTTTATTACTTCAATCTTGACCTTTCTAAAGGTGAGATAGAATGTCAAAAAAGTTAAGTCATATACTCTTAATTGGAGTTGGTTTATTTTCATCAACTTGGGTAATGGCGGCAGTTAAAGAATATGATTTAACAATCGCTGAACAAACTGTAAATATCACAGGAAAACCAGTTGAGAGAATTACTGTAAATGGTAAATTCGTTGCACCACTTCTTGAATTTGAAGAAGGTGATGAGGCCGTTATCCGTGTTCACAATAAGTTAAAAAATCAGGACTCTTCAATCCATTGGCATGGCTTATTATTACCTGGAATTATGGATGGTGTACCTGGATTTAACAAATTTCATGGCATTGCCCCTAATACAACTTATGAATATAAGTTTAAAGTCCGCCAAAATGGTACTTATTGGTATCATTCACATAGTAAAGGACAAGAACAAGACGGTTTATATGGTGCTTTTGTTATTTATCCTAAAGATAAAACTCCACTAACAGCTGCTGAAAAAACCGATAAAGATTACGTTGTTTTGCTTTCTGATTTTCATAATTCAACAAGTGATCAAATTATGAAAAATATTAAAAAAGAAGCAGACTACTATCAGAACCGCCGCGAAACAGTATTCGATGTATTAAAACAAGTTAAACGTGATGGGCTAAAAGCGACTTGGCAAGACCGTTCTATGTGGAATCAGATGCGAATGCTGAAAACAGATATGTCCGATGTCACAGGTTATACATTTTTAATGAATGGCAAGACACCTCAGCAAAATTGGACGGGCAACTTCAAAGCTGGTGAAAAAGTTCGCCTTCGTTTTATTAATGCTTCCGCTATGTCATTCTTTGATGTACGCATTCCAAACCTAAAAATGACTGTAGTCAGTGCTGATGGTCAACCTGTAAAGCCCGTTCCTGTAGATGAGTTCCGTATTGGTACTGCTGAAACTTATGATGTCATTGTTGAACCGAAACAAGCCCATTATCAAATCGAAGCTGAATCTATTGATCGTACTGGATTTTCGGTTGGAACCTTACATGAAGAAAGCAGACCAGCAGTCAAACAAATTGAGATGCCTAAGCCTCGTCCTCGTTCTTTATTGACTATGGAGGATATGGGGATGGATCATGGCTCTTCATCTGGTATGAACCATGATATGTCTTCAATGCCAAATAAGACATCTGAAGACCATTCGATGCATGGTATGAATCACGATATGTCTTC
>NZ_DCLL01000045.1:1557-3174 GCF_002321025.1 Acinetobacter lwoffii | reverse complement strand
AAAGGTATGGATCATGATATGCCGATGAATAGCGCTACTGTTAAGGCGGCTTCAGACAAGAATGATAATACCGTATTTGGATGGGCAAATGCTTCAACACCTGAAGGTAATAAAGCATTGCAATATAGTGATTTGCAATCGTTAGATCCTCAAAAAGACACTCGTGCAGCTGAACGTGAAATAGAGATCCGTCTTGGTGGAAACATGGAGCGTTATATTTGGACAATAAATGGTAAAAAATTTAATGAAGCCGACCCACTAGTGGTGAAGTATGGTGAACGTATTCGCTTAAAATTTGTCAATGACAGTATGATGGCTCACCCAATGCACTTACATGGCATGTTTATGCAGCTTGAGAATGGTCAGGATCCAAGCAATATGCCAAACAAACATACGGTAATTGTTCCACCTGGGAAAACGATAACCACTCTACTCACAGCTGATGAGTTAGGTGAGTGGGCTATTCATTGTCACCTGCTTTACCATATGAGTGCAGGAATGATGAATAAACTCATTGTAGCTCAAGTGGAAGATGGTAATTCTACAAAGACTGTTCCTCAGTCCCAAGTAAATGAGAAGGGAGTAAATCCACATGCAAATCACTAAGAATTTCTTCTCAAAAACAGTCTTATCAATTGCATTAGTAAGTATATCAAACTTAACTTTTGCTAATAGCAGCACTTCGCAACAAGAAAGTAATATTACAAATGGTATGAGAGTCTTATTACAGGAGTCTGGTGGCTTAAGATATAGCCCCCAAGAATTGTATCCAGAATATTATTCAATGGAAAATGCAAATGGGGGAGATAATATTATTCTGACCGCAAGAAAGAGATCAGCCCCATCTAATGATGATCATCTTAAAGAACATGGCGGACAAATTTATCAAGTAACAAGACTTGAAAATGCATGGATAGTTGATGAAGACGGTAAGGGCAACCTAGGAACAAAGTTTGATACTTTAATTGGGACAGATGAAAATCGTCTATTTATTGAAGCCAATTCGGAAAAGTCAGAAAGCAGTGATATTAATTATGATATATCTGCACTCTATAGTCGTAATGTAGCCCCATTTTGGGATGTACAAGCTGGGGTAAGATATAGTGAAGATAAAAATAACAGCAGCAGCGATCGAGTGGATGGTGTTATTGGTATATTAGGTCTAGCTCCTTATTTCTTTGAAACACAAGCATATCTTTATGGCGGTGAGAATAATTTTTGGGGAGCAAGTTTTGAATTAGAACGTGATTTGCTTTTAACTCAGAAACTTATTACTCAACCTTATATCGAAGCAGATGTAATATTTAGCGATGATTCTAACTATGCTTCAAAAAACGGATTATCCGAATTGAAGACTGGGCTGAAAACTCGTTATGAGATTACTAAACGGATTAAACCTTTTGTTGATGTAGCTTATCAATATGAAAAGGGACAAAAGCTAACTTCTCTACAACAAGCGTCCAATTCAGAAAAAGGATGGTTGTATGGTGCAGGTATCGAGTTTGTTTTTTAAAAGCGATTTAAATAAAAATCAAAAATAGCAGTTTAATACTGCTATTTTTTTTGTATGCTTATTTTGTGAAATGTTGATCCAGATGGCACTGTTGCAAATAGTGA
>NZ_DCLL01000045.1:0-1269 GCF_002321025.1 Acinetobacter lwoffii | reverse complement strand
TACTGTGATCCACATTTATGCTTCGTTCAGCGAGCATTTCTTGAAGTTCACGATAGCTGATGCCATATTTACAATACCAACGAACAGCCCAAAGAATGATTTCACCTTCAAAGTGCCGACCGTGGAAGGGATTCATCTGCTGTATCTCGAAATAAATAAGATATTTAGCTTATCATGTCAGCCTATTTGCAACAGTGCCGATATACGCATTTATCATAAGTAATCGTCAGGCTATTCGTGACTCTGCGGGGTTCACGCCAAGTAAAAACATCATCTAACTCCTCAGCAGTTTCAGTAACAGTCCGGTGTAAACCCTTGGGATTAAAAGCCATCTTGGCGAACTTCTGATTGAACTGCTCAATGAAGCAGGGTAGCCAGGCATTCGCTTGCTCAATCGAACAGATGCCTTCCAGGCGCATTTCTTTGATCAGACGGTCCTGAAGCGTTCTATTGGCCCGTTCTACACGGCCTTTGGCCTGTGGTGAATTAGCGAAGATAATCTCGATATTCAGGGTGCTGAGTACGCGCCCAAACTGGGTAATCTTGGTGTCTTTCTTACTGCTTTGATTCACCCTGAAGACTGAATGTTTATCGCTGTAAAATGCCAACGGCTTACCATGCTGCTCAATATACAAACGTGTTGAAATCATATAGTCAAAGGCTGATTCTGATTCACAGAAGCGTAAATGCTGCAATTTTCCTGTGGCATCATCGATAAACACCAGCAGACAGCATTTAGGGGCTCGACCTTCAAACCAGTCATGGTGTGAGCCATCAATTTGAATCAGTTCACCATAACAGTCCCGGTTATAACGAGGCTGATACGGGCGTTTCAGATGCTTGGATCGAGGAATCCATAAATCGGCTGCAATCATCCAAGAACGTAGTGTTTCCACCGAAATGTCGAATCCATGAATGGTAGTGAGCTTTTCATGCGCTAAAGTGGGTCCGAAACCATGCAGTTGATCCGAAACAATATTGAGGCACTTGAGTCTGAGTTCTTCAGGAAGCCTGGAGTTGCTGATTTGACCACGACCGGCATGGGCTAATGCAACTGGGCCTTGAGCTTTGTATTTCTGCAGTAAGCGTCTGATCTGACGCTCTGAAATATGAAGTAACTGAGCAGCTTGGGACTGGGTTATGCGTTGATCACAGATTTCCTGCAAGACCGACAATCGTTTAAGTTCTTTATCCGACATAGACACCAACATATCAAACCGTCCGCTAAGGAAATTGCAAAAGTGCATATTCTAAAAGCGGACATTTTTA
>NZ_DCLL01000014.1:106127-106497 GCF_002321025.1 Acinetobacter lwoffii | reverse complement strand
CAAGCAGCATTTGGAAGCTCGACCTTCAAACCAGTCATGATATGAGCCATCGATCTGGATCAGCTCACCGAAGCAATCACGGTTGTATCGAGGCTGATATGGACGTTTCAGGCGCTTGGATCGAGGAATCCAGAGGTCATTTGCAGTCATCCAGCGACGAACCGTTTCTACCGGGATATGCAGGCCAAACATGCTGCTGAGCTTCTCATGAGCCAATGTAGGACCAAAGCCAAGTAAATGTTCAGAAATAATGGAAAGGCACTTTGATTTTAACAAGTCATCATGGCGACGATGACCCGGTTGACCACGACTGGCATGTGCCATACCTGAGACACCATCTTGATTGAGCTTCTGCAATAACCGGGTAATT
>NZ_DCLL01000014.1:0-106067 GCF_002321025.1 Acinetobacter lwoffii | reverse complement strand
TAGTGATCAGCATCTATATTTCATATCCAGTCCATGATGTTTAAACCATCATAAACTAGACATTTTTATTGGTGAGAATATAGACACTTTAAATGGGTTCTAACAGATTGATTTCGTATAATGTATATTATGTTAAATAAAATATCTACGACAGCACTCTTACAAAGTTATTGTCCATAAAAGTTAATTTTGAAATTTACAGCGGAAATTAGAGCTAAAAATAAAACTTGATTATTAGCTTGATTGAATTAATCAGTCCAGTCCCATAAAACTGGGCTGATAGTTTATTGTGGGATGATGGCAGATTACCAAAACCGAAGCTATCTTCGATCAGCATATCTATAAATAGTATCCAGATCTTTTTCAATCGAACCAGAAACGATATTGGGTAAAACCTGATTCACCTTAACGAAGATCTTTTCAGGATAACCGACCTGATACGACTGACAGCCTTTTTGTAAAAAATGATAAAACTCTTGTGCGACGAAATCAGGATCATCCATTTTAGTTCCCAGTGCCTGATTCATTTCTGTGATATTTGCATCATTCATCTCCGTGATCGTTGCTCTTGGTGAAAAATAACGAAATTGAATTGAAGTCTTAGCATACTCACGTGCCAAGGCTTCGGTAGCACCGCGCAAGGCGAATTTACTGGCACAATAACTGACATAACCCGGATAGCCAATGCTGCCAAAGGTAGAGCCAATATGAATGATCTGGCTCGGCTGAGTTTTAGACATCAATGGAATCATGCCTTGCACCAGTTGCAAGGGATAGACCACATTAATCAGCATCATCTGTTCCATCATTTCCTGTGCCTGCTGTGAGAACAGACTGAAATCATTGATACCGGCATTATTGATGTAATAGTGAATGGGGATATTCAGTTCGGCCAGTGCAGCCAGTAATTCGTTACGGCTGTGCTGCTCGGCCAGTTCACAGCAGATCCCTTGCAGTTGTATATCCGGATAACGCTGTGCCAGTTTTTCACCTAATTTTCGCAGAGTCTGTTCATTACGTCCGACCAGAACCAGATTCAGGCCATTTTTCCCGAGAATATCGGCAATGGCCTGACCAATGCCACCGGTCGCACCTAGAAGAACTGCTGTTAAATTGGACATAGATCACTTCTCTTATCGTTGAATTTTTTAGATGTCTTTTTCTGCTTTGCTTAAACGTCAGGATTCAGGCCCAGTCCCATACAGATGTACAGTTTACGCTGTTCAAGTGGCACCAAGATTTCACGTCGGCCATGCATAAAGCGTTTGTTGTCGATAATCACCAGATCACCATCCTGCCAGTCAATTTCTGAGGTCCGGGCTTCACAACGCTCTGCCAGTTCTGCGAGTAAGTCTGAACTGATCTCTGAACCATCAGCAAAATGAAAACGGGGTTTTTCATAATTGTAAGAAGGCCCGAGTAAGGTATTGGCAAAGGCTGGAACACCCTTGAGATTGTCATGGCGGACCATCGGCATATTTAAATGGTAGTGCACTCCCCCATCATGTGCGGGACTGATCCGCTGGCAGGGTATCATCTGGATAAACCGCTGTAGCTCCTGTTGTCCAACCTGCTCTGCATTTTCAATATTCAAGGCAGTGGCCACATACCTCTGCCAGATCGGTTTGGGTAAATAACGGCTAATGGTCATCGGTTCGACAAATTTCTGCTTGAGAGCATCTGACATATTTTTCCAGACTGCATGTCCATCACATAAGGTAGTCTGCGAACCGCGAGAAGCACTTTTCTCACTGAAAAAGGCGATGATATCGGGCGGTAAAGGTGTCGTGCCATTTTCAATATGCAGTCCCATGGCCTGGCTACCTGCATCAACTTTCTGGGACTGGCGAGTGATGTTTTCGCGTGCAGGATCATAAGTCAGCCGCTGGCATAGCCTATTCATGAGTTCACTAAACGAGGTCACGTCATAGTGTTCACGTCTTAACAAGATCCAGCCCTGCTCTACCAATTGCGTTTTAATCTGTTTAGGGGTGGTGTGCAAAGCTTGCTGTGCAATATTCATGTGTTCTCCCTCATTCGACAGATCTATGGGTCTGCGAATTATGCAAAAATAAGTTGGGACTCGTCCGGCATCAGTTCAGCCTGAAACTTTTGCTGAATCTGCTGTCTGCGTAGTTTGCCGTTGTCGGTCAACATCTGGTTGTCTAAAGAAAATGCCTCGGAAGCACGGCACCAGTGTTTGATCTGAGCATAGTCCGGCATCCGGCTGTTGGCCCGCTGAAGCGCTACTGCCAGTTGCTGGTCTGGCGTATCATCCGGGGCATAAATCACGGCCGACAGATGTGGCTGGGCTTCGCCAAAAATGGCAATCTGCTGGATTTCCGGCTCGGCCAGACTGTTGGATTCGACCCATTCCGGAGAAATATTGCGTCCAAAACTGCTGATAATCATCTGCTTGATGCGTCCGGTAATGTACAAATAGCCATCCTCATCAAAATATCCGGCATCACCCGTATGAATATACGGTGTCGCAGTCATGTCATTGACATAACCCAGCATGGCATTACCCTTCACTACTACTTCGCTGTTGGCTGCAATCTCAACTTCGACATGCGATAAAATCCGGCCCACACTGCCAATGCGGCGTGCATCCGGCAGATTCAGGCTGACTACCGAGGTACACTCGGACAGGCCATACCCCTCATAAACCGGAAGGTTAAGTTGCTGACACTGTTTGAGTAAATCAGCAGAGACTTTCCCTCCACCGACCGCAATAAATTTCAGCGTCTTGAACCCTGCAGCACCGTGTTCAGCGCTATATTCCACAATCGCTTTCAGCATCTGCGGTAATAAAATCACACTTTCGATTTGATAGCTCTGCACTGCATTTACAAACCGCTGTGTATCAAAAGTATGGTTAGATACCAGACCGAACTGGCTCACCTCGCCAACAATTACGGCGCGTCCCATGCTCAGTGCGACATAAATGCCGGCAATATTTTCCAGCAAGGTGGCAAATGGAATCAGGCACAAATGCCGTCCAAGCTGACTGCTGGCCAGTGCCTGACTGAGTGAATGCGTAATTGATTCTATAGTATCTTCTGCTAGACACACGCCTTTCGGTGTTCCGGTACTGCCTGAGGTATAAGTGATTTTTGCCGGCTGCTGGGTTTGTAAAGGAGGTGAATGCTGTACTGCCTGCTCTAGCTGAAAAAAGCGCGCATGTAGCTGGCCAGCAATAAAAATCTCATCTCTACTCATGTCTTGAGCCAGATTTAACAGCCATTCTGGTGCACAGAAAGATTCATCCAGAATACAGAGCAGCTCTGTTTGGCTGTCGGAAAGCAGATGCCGTACTTGGGCTACAGTAAAAAATAGAGGAACAGGTATTACAGTCATGCCGGCTTTTTGTGCGGCAAGATCGACCACAATCCAGTCGATGCTGTTCACGCCCCATAAGGTCAGACGTCGCAGATTAAGCTGCATGAAACTGGCACTCAATAATTCTATCCGCCGTTGTAGTTCCGCATAGCTCAGTGTTGCCTGTGCGGTAACCACAGCTTCTCGCTGCGGATACTGGTGTGCTTGTAGGCTGATACGTTCAAATAAAGCAGTCATCATTTAAATTCTGTGCCTCGGTAAACAAGCAAAATGCTTTAATGACTAAATTGATAAAGTTGACGAGCGACTTGTAGGGCTTCTGCCACATCAATCGCCAGGACATAAGGTTTCTGCTGGTAATAGCTGCCCCACAGGTGCTGTGCCTCTCCAAGGACTTGCGGGTCAGCCTTTTCAAGCACATGAAAATGTAATCCCATTTGTTGCAGCACATAACGCACAGCGGCTGTCCCGGTACATACTGCCCATTCGATGTGTTGCTGCGAGAGATGAAAAACCAGAAAGGCCACCATCAGTTTGGCTTTGTCCATATCTAGTGCTGCCAGATTGCCAATTTCTACTACTTTGTCTCGGCTGACCCTGGTCTGGCTCAGTTTGCTTAATATGTTTTCAACGGGTTCATCGAGATACTGTTCCAGAAAGGCATTAAATTGATTTAAATGCTGCATACCAATCACCACCTGCATCTCGGCTCCGTGATAACCGGCAAACAGGGTCGAAGAGAAGCTCGATACAGTGGCCTGATGGACTTGCTGATATTTTTCCTGAATAAAATTTTCCAGGCTACGGCGTTCAGGTGTCTCGCTTTGTTCTACAGTTTTGACCGTCAAATGTAGCGATTGATCCTGTGCTGAAATTACCGGATACGCCGGAGGTACTTGTACTAAAAATTTATTGTGATGGGTTTGTTTTTTATATTCAGGCTGCTTGAAATATGTATTTAGAGAGTGAATCTGACTAGATAAATAAGGATCAAAACTGAACTTGATCATTTGGCTCACACCACGAAATTAACTTGCTACTCAAGATAGAAGCCCAAACTTAAAAAAATCTTAATTTTGTGCAAAAGAATGTAAAAGCTGTGTGTATAAAAAATCCAGAGAACGGCCGGTTTTTTTAAGAGCATTTTAAGATTGAAAATTTAAGTTAATCCTATCTCTTGTTAACTGAAACTGTTCTATGTCTTCCTACCGCTCACCTTATAAAGGCACCTCAGGAACGCAGCGTATTTTTAATGCGACCCGTTATTCCCTGGCTGGTTTTAAAACCGCCTTTCAAAATGAGGCTGCCTTCCGGCAAATTCTGCTGATCAACCTTATTTTGATTCCTCTAAGCTTTTGGATGCCGGTTAGCCGGGTTGAGCAAGCACTGATGGTCGCCGTGTGCCTATTGGCGTTGATCATTGAACTGATTAACTCAGCCATAGAAGCAGTGGTAGACCGTATTTCCATGGAACGGCATGAACTGTCTAAAAATGCCAAGGACATGGGCAGTGCGGCTCAGTTTGTAGCACTCAGTTTAATTGCCATGACCTGGGGCATCATTTTGGCTGGTCATTTGATTTGACCTCTGCTCTTGCTACTGCCTGAAATGGACAACTTAAAAATGATCACTGACCGTTCCCGGTTTTTACTGACCCAAACCTTACTTTTGATCTTCAGTTTTTTGATTCTTCTCAACTTCTTTGATATTGGAGGAGTGCTGGACTTACAGCTCATCTATCCCTTTATCGATAATCAGGGTCAATTTCCCCTTCGACAACAATGGGCACTGGCAGAACTCAATCATCGCTATGTGAAAGACATACTGATTCTGGTGTATATTGCCTTACTAGTTGGCTGGCTGGCATCACTGAAATGGCAAAACTGGCATATACGGCGCTGGGAGTTTGGCTATTTTTTTAGCATGGTAGTACTGACCACAGCCTCGATCGGAATTTTAAAATCCCAGTCAGTCCATGCCTGTCCCTGGGATATGACCATACCTACCCATAACGGAATTTTGTGGGATTTTAGTGCCACTGCAGGCCACTGTTTTCCTGGCGGGCATGCATCTAGTGGTTTTGCGTTAATGGCCGGCTATTTTGTTTATCGCATTTCTAACCGCAAGCGTGCTTATTTTCTTCTGATCGCTGCAGTAATTTTAGGGTTGACCATGGGCTGGGCACAAATGATGCGCGGAGCACATTTCCTGAGTCATAATTTATGGACTGGCTGGATTATCTGGTGCATGAATGTCATTGGCTATACGCTGTTTAGCCATAAACTACCCATAGAAAAGACCACTCCTATACTCTCTAGTATCAGGCAACCTTAACTCCAAAAAAACCAGAAGCTTATTCGCTTAGGCTTCGATTAAAGGAAGCTTGACCTGTACACAAAGGCCACTCAGATTGGTACTTCGCGAAAATTCTAGTGTTCCACCCAAGCGCTCGGTGGCTTTATCTACAATGGATAAACCCAAACCGCTGCCAATTTCTGCATGGTTATGTATCCGGTAGAAGCGTTGCCGGATCTGATTGAATTGAGCAGGATCTATCCCTGCCCCACTGTCTTCAATTTGTAAAACCGCCTGCCGACCTTGCTGGAAAATAGATACATTAATCACGCCATCCTTCGGACTGTATTTAATTGCATTATCAATTAAATTATAAATAATCGAGTGCAAAGCTGAAGCCTGGCCCTGAATCTGCAGTTCCTGTTGCTGTTCTACGCCCAAATCAATGTCTTTCTGTAGCGCCAATTGAATTAGTTCTTCGATACAGGTGACTGTCATTTGATTCAGTGATAGCAATTGAACAGGTTCTCTTAAACCTTCGGTCACATCCTGTTTGGCCAGACTTAATAACTGGTTGACCAGATGCTGCATACGCAAAATGCCTTGGCTCAAATTATGGATAGACTCGCTCTGCGGAAACTGCTGTAGCAAAATTTGTACCTGTAAATTCAAAGCCGTCAGTGGCGTGCGTAATTCATGGGCAGAATCTGCTACAAATTGACGTTGTTCCTGTTGGGCCAGAGAAATTCGGCCAAACAGATAATTCATTTCCTGAATGGTCGGTTCCAGCTCTAAGGGATAATCTTTCATTGCAATTGGCTTTAAGTCTTGTGCCTTGCGGCTGGCCAATTCAGTTTTAAAATCATTAAGGGGCTGAAAATTTTTCCGGATCATCCAGCCTAAACCGAATAATGCAAAAGGTAAAAAAAGTACATAAGGAAGAAACATATTGGCTGCCAGCTCCAGAGCCAGTTCCTGCCGGACATTTTGCTGCTGGCTCACCTGAATCTGTAGTTGCTTAGCAGGAATAATGTAAGTTAACCAGGTTCCATACGGCGTTTGATGTTTGTAGAAACCTGCTTTCTTGACTGGTGCCACCAGAACATCCTGTGGATGCAAGGAAGTGGCTGTATCTGTATAGGACCAGATATCTACAAATAAATCTTCTTCACTGTATTGTTTGGCTAGATCGATTTGGCTTTGTAAGGGCTGCGGATGATTTTCTGCAATGCGCTCTGCCAGACTTTGCATCTGTTTATCCAGTACTTCATTAATTTCTTCGAGTGCAATCCGGTATGCTGCAAAGATCAGCACACAACCTAATACCAGGCTAAATAATGAAATATAAATAACCAGACGTTTTTGCAAGGAATAACGTTTTTGCATGGCGCTCATCCTAGGCGATATCCCAGCCCACGTATGGTACGGATGAAGTCTTTTCCTAGTTTTGCCCGCAGATGATGGATATAAACTTCTACCGTATTACTGCTGACATCACTATCAAAATCATAAAGCTTGTCTTCCAGATCATTCTTGGAAAAAATTTTATTTGGATGATTTAACATGGCCATTAAGATGGACCATTCCCGGTTGGATAATTCTATATCCTGTCCATTAAACAGAGCGATATGCTGCTCCAGATCTAGTTCCAAACCGCTGTGTGCTAACTTCTTATTCGTATCTACTCCTGTATTTTTTAAACCACTACGGCGTATTAAGGCATGAATACGGGCCAGCAGTTCATCAAACTCATAAGGCTTGATTAAATAGTCATCTGCTCCCTGATTCAGCCCATCTACCCGGTTTTGTAATTGATCCCGGGCAGAGATAATCAGTACCGGTAAATTTGGAAACTTCTGCCGGATATTCTTTAGCACCAGCATGCCATCCATCATCGGCAAGCCTAAATCGAGCAGGACAATATCGTAGACCTGCTGCTGTAACTGTTTTAAACCCTCAATCCCATTATTGACCCAGTACACCTCAAACTGATGCAGTTTAAGCAATGTTTCAGTCGACTCGGCAATCATAAAGTCGTCTTCAATAATCAGTATTTTATGCATTTCAAGCTCTGTTTTTTAATGATGGTGAGCATTGTGCAAGCATATCATTTTTAGCTTCAGTCACTTGCGTTTTTATATCCAGTAAACTTAATAAGCTGGGGAAAAGATGGTCGTGACTGCGTGCCTGTTCGGTCTGTCCTTTGAGACAGCTGACCTGATGAGTATTCTGCTGCTTCCAGGCATCGGAGAACCACATCAGCATCGGGACATGGGTTTGCTGGGTCGGCGCCATACTATAAGGTGCACCATGCAGGTATAAACCATGCTCTCCGGTAGATTCCCCATGATCAGACAGGTACCAGAAACCGGTCTGATACTGTTTCTGCTGCTTTAAAGTTTCAATGATTTGAGCCAGAACATGGTCTGTATATACAATCGAATTATCATAGCTCTTCTTTAATTCTTCTGTACTGCAGCCCTGAATGGCATTGCTATTACAGGTCGGTTGAAATGGCTGATATGGCGCTTTGGAACGCTTGAAATATGCGGGGCCATGACTACCCATCTGATGCAGTACAATTAACTGCGGTTTCGGATTGTTTTTATCCAGATGCGCCAGATAATCTTTCAGGCTATCCACCAGGATTTCATCAAAACATTCACCACCAGCATCACACCACTTCTGTTTCAATTGTGCCGGAATCTGGTACTTTTGTACCCGGTCACAGGCACCTTTACAGCCTGAGTTATTATCAATCCAGGTCACCTGATAACCGGCCCGCTGAGCAATATCCAGCAAACCTTCGCGGTGGCTGGCGAGCTGTTCATCATAGGTTTCACGTGACATGCCCGAAAACATACAAGGGACTGAAACGGCTGTTGCAGTTCCACAGGAGCTGACCTGATTGAAATTAATCACCGCTAACTTGCTCAGTTCAGGATTGGTATTGCGCGCATAGCCATTTAAAGCGAAACTCTCGGCACGTGCAGTTTCTCCCACAACCAGCACCATCAATTTGGGATGTTCCTGCATTTGGGCCTGCTGTAGCAGATGAGCATCTTCGCCATAAGTAATTAAAGGTAAATTCGCCTTAGGTGCTTTCTTTTTATAATAAGACAAAGTAGACGCGATGCTGTTTTGTGGAGAAAGCATACCCTTCAGGTCGCGGTGCTCGCGGAAGATGGCTGCATAATCGACATAGAAACAGAACAATAAACCTAGAATCAGTCCGAGTGAGACTACACTGCTCAAGCCTTTTTGTAAGATTTGACGCCCTAGCGATGCAGGCTGAATTTTAAGCATCCAGATGACGCAGAGAGGAAAAATCACAAACACCAGTGTCCAGATGAACAGTCGCATTGACCAGAGATCTCGAACTTCACGGGCATCGGTTTGCAGCATATTCTGGATCTGGTCTGGCGTAATAACGACCCCCAGACTATTAACAAAATAAGCACTAAAACCACCGAGAATGATCAGGACACTGGCCAGTATTTTGGCATTCCATTTCCAGTTCAACCACTGTAATACCAGATTGTAAAACGCAATAATGATCAGTGCCGTGGCGACCAGTAACAGGCCTGCTTTCAGATTGGTATAAGGCGTAAATTCTTGAATTTTCTGATAGAAAGCAAAGTTTAGGATCAATCCCAGCCAAATAGCCAGTAACATGTTGAAGCCTGAAAGACTAATCGACTTTTTAGGTCGCTGACTAAAAAAAGACGAATGGGAAAACAGCTTCAGCATGATCCGTGGCTCAAAGACTTTAAGATGCTTTAGCCTAGAATTTGAAACTTAAAAATGGCTTAAAATAATTGGATCATTTCATAATATATGCAAACCAGCCCTTCTTTATTTCAAACTCAGAAGAATAAAGATAAGTCCTAACATATGTAGAATCTGGCTAGGCGCAAAATATAGAAAAAACTTCCATCCCCCGGTCACAAAAGAATTGATACTTTTAGACACTGCATGTGCCGCAAGTCCAATCATGACAGCATAAATTAAAGTCAGGTTATGAGGATTTCCCTGTATCACTACACCTGCTACAGCAGCATGCACTTCAAATAAAGAGGCTAAAAAAGTGCCTAAAATTAAGCCGCTATCCCCCAGTAAAAGATTCGCGCCGTAAATCCCAGCCTGGATTAAGGTCAAACTTACCGCAATAATTACTGCTTCTTTTATACTGAACATCCGGCTATCAATTTCTTGTATTTCATTGATGCTCGTACTGTTATCCGCTGGGGGAGTTCGATAAATCAAGAATCCGGCAGCAATACATAAAATTCCGATCCCTACCAAACTCGGAATCAGCAAGAACTTGAACCATTCTACGCTCACTCCCAGAACAATCAGCAAGAGCTGTAATAAGGTGGCAATACAGGAGATCAATCCAGCACCTGCATTTAATTTTGCACTGGCCTGTCCGGATCGGACTTGCATGCCCAAACTGGCAATTGTGGCCGTACTGGAGACAAATCCCGAGGCTAAAGCAGATAAAATGAGAGCCTTATCATTGGACAAAATTCGTTTTGCTACATGTGCCATGGACTGCACAATCAAGATTAAAATGAGTAATTTTAGGATGATATATGGATTCAGTACGGCGCCCCACAAGGACTTATTGGGCATGACCGGCAACGCAATCAATATCAAAGCCAATAAAAGTAGTCCATCTCTTAACTCATAGCTTTGGATCGTTTTTCCGGCAAATTGATGTAGTGTCTGTTTGCCCATCAGGATGATCGTGAGTAGAACCGCCATCCCTGCAGCGAGTGGAATATTCCATACACAAATAGCACCAATGATATAAGTCATCAAAAAAGCCAGTTCAGTGGTAGAGCCGATATCTTGTTTTTGTTGAAACAGGCTATACACACAGAACAGGCTGACCGCGACGGCTCCTATTACTCCAATATAGAGATGCAAAAGGAAACATGAAGCCCCCAATAAGGCTGTAATCGTAAATGATCTTAATCCTGCAAAACTCTGCTCATTGTTATTGTTTTTATGACGTTCACGCTCAAGCCCAATTAAAAGTCCACAGCCTAATGCCGACAGCATGATGGTCAGTAATTCCTGAAAAGATAAACTTTGCAAAAGCATATTCAAGAGCATTCACCTTGTGTCATCCAGTGACAGTGCATATTTTTAGGATATAAACAGTTTTTTAAAGCAGCCCAGCAATTTAACCGCTGTATCTTTAAATGTTGGGCTATAGATAGCTGTAAATTATTGGATGAGCCTGCAATTCATCCTTGTTCATGACCTACATCATAATTTCCTATTCTTAGTAGACCAGTTTAATCAAAATTACAAAAGTTAATAAGCTTTTAAATCTAAAATATTTTAATCCTACATCAGCTCCAGGATTAGACAGACTCTGTTTCCCCGACCTGATGATAAGCACGGTTAAAATAAACCAGGGCTTGATCTTCCTGATTCTGTTGAATGGCAATAATCGGACAAATCAAAATCGTATGTGTACCGACTTCCTGGATTTGCCCAATTTCACAATCAAAGCTCACCAGTGCATCTTGAAGTACAGGAGATCCTGTTTCTAAAGCCGACCATTTACCCTGTTCAAATCGTTGTTCAGAACTGCATTTTGAAGATGCAAAAGCATTTGAAAGATTCGCCTGATCTGTACTCAGTACATTTACGCACAGCACTTTATTTTCAACAAAGTTGATATAAGAACGCGATGATCTATTCATACAAACCAATAAGGTCGGTGGTGTATCGGTCACGCTACACACGGCAGATGCAGTAAAGCCATGACGACCTGAATCGCCCATCGTGGTCACTACATTTACTGCACTTGTTAATAAAGACATTGCGTTTCTAAAGTCTGTCGCTTCAACCATCACCGTATTCCAACATTCAACTTTTTATAAAGAGCGTTATATCACTCAAATGATGCTTTCAATCTTTTAAAAGCATCATGTATTCACTTTAATTAGCGAGATAACTCCTGACGAATAATCTCAGCACCTGCACTGAGTGCATTGAGTTTGCCACGTGCGACTTGGCGACCAAGTGGTGCCATGCCACAGTTGGTTGATGGATAGAGTTTGTCTGCATCCACAAACTGAAGTGCTTTACGCAACGTGTTTGCCACTTCTTCAGCTGTTTCAATTTGATTACTTGCGACATCAATAGCACCGACCATGACTTTTTTACCACGAATCAATTCGATCAGATCCATCGGGACACGTGAGTTATGACATTCAAGCGACACAATATCAATTTTTGATTTTTGCAGTTTCGGAAATGCTTCTTCGTATTGGCGCTATTCTGAGCCTAAGGTCTTTTTCCAGTCGGTATTGGCTTTAATACCATAACCATAGCAAATGTGTACCGCAGTTTCACACTTCAAGCCTTCAAGTGCACGCTCTAGAGTCGCCACACCCCAGTCATTCACTTCATCGAAGAACACGTTAAATGCAGGCTCATCAAACTGGATAATATCCACGCCAGCGGCTTCAAGTTCACGAGCTTCCTGATTCAGGATCTTGGCAAATTCCCAAGCGAGTTTTTCGCGGCTTTTGTAGTGATCATCATATAAGGTATCAATCATGGTCATTGGGCCAGGAAGTGCCCATTTAATCGGCTGATCTGTGAGTGAACGTAAGAACTTTGCCTCTTCAACAAAGACAGGTTTCTGGCGAGAAACTTCACCAACTACAGATGGAACGCTCGCTTCATAACGATCACGGATTTTGACCGTTTCACGCTGATTAAAATCAACGCCTTCAAGGTGCTCAATAAATGTCGTCACAAAATGCTGACGGGTTTGTTCACCATCGCTGACAATATCAATACCTGCCTGCTGTTGCTCATGCAATGACAAACGCAGTGCATCTTGTTTTGCATCGAGTAATTCGTGACCTTCCAATTTCCAGGGTGACCAAAGTTTTTCAGGTTCTGCCAACCAAGACGGTTTCGGTAAGCTGCCAGCAGTTGATGTTGGGAGTAGCTTTTTAGGTTGTAAAAGTGCCATGTCTAATCTTCTATCTCTATATTCGTAAAATAATGTTGTGTATTAAGCAGCGCGTTCTTGGTCGGCAATATTTGTGATCGTGAACTCGGCAGCCCATTGCTCCAGAATGTCTTTATAAGGTTTGATAAAGTGTTCTTCCGTCCACTTCCCTTGTTTCACGGCTAACTGACCACGCTCAACACGGTCATACACAATTTGAGTCAATGAATAATCTGGGTACTCAAGGCTGGGTTGATACACCTGACCCGCAGTAGAATTCGCATTATAAATTTCAGGACGGTAAATTTTTTGAAAGCTTTCCATGGTGCTGATCGCACTGATCAACTCCAGATCGTTATAATCACGTAATAAGTCACCTGCGAAATAAAATGCTAAAGGTGCAGCAGCATTTTCAGGTTTAAAATAACGAACGGTTAAGCCCATTTTGGCGAAGTATTCATCGGTACGTGAATGCTCATCATTTTTATATTCCACACCCAATACAGGATGCACATTCGATGTACGGTAATAGGTTTTCGAGGTTGAAACGCTCAAACAAATCACCGGCTGTTTTTTAAATTCTGCTTTAAATACTTCAGAATTGACGAGATATTGATAAAGCTTGCCGTGTAAATCACCAAAATTTTCTGGCTTGGTCGAGGCTGGATTTTTCTTGATATGTTCAGGAAGTACCACGCTAAAATCATAATCGCGGACATAAGACGAGAAACTGTTGCCAATCATGCCATCAATACGCTGATTGGTTTGATGATCAATAATCGTGATTTTTAAAGTTTCAATTGCAGGGAACTTTTTGCCATTTCCTTCAACATCCAAGTCGACTGAAATGATGTCGATTTCAACTGAATAACGGTCTGCTTTTGGGTTATCCCAATGTGCCAATGCATTAAAACGGTTATTGATCATTCGTAGAGTGTTACGCAAATTCTGTTCGCGACTTTCGCCACGCGCCAAATTGGCAAAGTTCGTCGTCAGACGTGTGCTATCTGTAGGTTGATAGTTTTCGTCAAAACGAATGCGCTTAATTGAACATGCAAACTTTTTACTCATTGTGATCCACTGCCCTAAGTTCTAATAACCAAATTTCTGAATGAGCCTAGTTATACTTGAACGTTAAGATGAATAAAAATGATTTAAACTCAATGAAAAGTGAATATTACTCATGATTGGTTGTTCTTAAGATATCAAGATCACTTATTGAAGAAAAATATGAAAGATTTCCTCTATGTAATTATAGTGTTTAATAGATGTTAAAATAATGATTATTAATAACTTAAAATAAATTCTATCGAATATTAAGTGGATGAAAATGAGTGATAAATTCGAAGAATGGTTTATAGTGGATTAGATACATTTTAGGAGTGAATGAATGAAACTCATCTAAAGTTTAGAAAATATCAGTCCATTCACTCTGTTTAATTTCATTTAAATCATTCGTTAGAAAATGTGACTTGAAAAAAGCCGATTCAATTCAGCAGAAACAAGCTCTCATATTATGCAAATTCCAGCCTATCTCTCAGCACCCAAGAGTAATCACCCAGATATGCACTTAATATTGATTCACTCTAAGTCTAAACTCTTGATGAGTGCAGATGAGAATTTGGTATCTGAGGTCGTTCTATCATCAATAGATAACCTCAACCATCGCTGAGACCTCAAAATTCTTCCCGCTGTAATTCATTCACCGTTTGCTCCTGCTTTGCAAACCACTGATCACGACGTTCAAATAAACGTGGTGCCGCTTGATTGACCTGATCGATCAAAGCCTGTAAATCGGCATTGATCAAACGGCCATTTTTAACCACAGTCTGTCCCGCCACCATCGTCATGACCACATCTTGGCCTTGAACTGCATGGACTAAATTGGTATGCAGATTAAATAATTTTCCATGATCGATCAACGGCGTCATCCGTGGTGTATCCAGTTTGACTGCAATCAGGTCTGCCTGTTTCCCGACTTCCAATGAACCAATTTCATCTTGCATACCTAAGGCTTTAGCTCCTGTAATCGTAGCCATTTGACAGACTGACCAAGCATCCAGAGCAGCCGCATCTAAATTCGAAAACTTTGCCAATAATGATGCTGTTTTCATTTCTTCAAATAGATCCAGATTATTGTTTTCTTTTTCGCCGTCCGTACCCAAACCTACCGCAACACCTTGACGTAGCATTTCAACCACAGGTGCTGCACCGGAGGCCAATTTCATATTGGAAATCGGGTTATGGGCTACACCGACTGCATGTCGCCTTAAAATCTGAATTTCATTTGTATCTGCCCACACGCAATGTGCCAACAAGGTTTTAGGCAGATCCAGCAAACCCAGTTTTTGCAGACTCTCAATCGGGCGAATACCTGAACGGTGCAGGTTTTCCTGTACATCAAATTGGCTTTCATTGCTGTGGGTATGAAAACCGGTTTTATAATCCCGACAAAGTTTCTCAATACGGCTTAATGCTGAAGCTTCAGCATAAAACAGGTGCTCTAAACCTACCCAAACCTGAATACGTCCATTCGCCTGCTGATGCCAACGGTTGATTAAAGCTTCGTTACTTTTTAAGGTTTCAAAATAATTGTGATCCGGATGCTCTGCGACATAAGGTACAAGAACAGCACGAATTCCCAACGCTTGCGCAGCTTCAGCACTTCCGTCCATATAGCGCCACATATCGACAATGGTGGTGGTTCCCGACAAAAGTGCCTCGGCATAACACAAATAAGAAGCAATCTTCGCATCCTCTGGTGTCAATACTCGGTGCATCGGGTCAATATACTGCTGTAACCAATCCCAAACCGGTAATCCTTCTGCCGTGCCACGCAATAAACCGGAATGACAATGGGTATTGATCAAGCCCGGCATCAGGATCGTTTGTGGGTAATCCTCAATGAGCACCTCTGGATAGCATTGAGTTAACTGTGCCAATGTACCCACTGCTTTTATTTTGTCGCCATCAATCAGTATCGCGCCATTTTTAATACATTCATTCTGCGTGTTCATGGTGAGGACATAGGAAGCTGTTAAAATTTTCATGATTTATACTCAAATCTATTCTATTTATGATGAATGGCTACGGTTATGGCACGAAGGTTTTACCTAAAGAAGATGGCAAATTCATTTTGAGTACTTTTTTATTCCGCGAAATCATGACCAGTACCACAATGGTGGCTATATAGGGCAATGCGGCAAGCAGCTCGTTCGGAACCTTGATTCCAAGCGCCTGGGCGTGAAATTGTAAAATGGTGACGCCCCCAAACAGGTAAGCGCCGAGCATTAAACGTGTGGGTTTCCACACCGCAAATACTACCAGTGCAATGGCGATCCAGCCGCGGCCTGCCACCATATTTTCAATCCACATCGGGGTATATACGGTTGATAAAAATGCTCCGCCAACCCCTGCCATCAAACCGCCAAATAGTACTGCGCCATAACGAATCGCCAACACGTGGTAACCCATGGCATGCGCACTTTCCGGTGATTCTCCAACTGCTTTAAGCAATAAGCCCAAACGGGTTTTCGCCAAGACAAACCACACCAGAAAAAAGCTCAAGATCGACAAATACACCACATAGTTTTGCTGGAACAAAATCGGACCCAATACTGGAATATCCGCTAATAGTGGAATATTAAAATTAGCCAGACCCGGTAAAGCCATACTGACGTAGTTCTGACCCAAAAATGCAGAGATACCGAGTCCAAAAATGGTTAAAGCCAAACCACACGCGGATTGATTGGTACTTAAAGACAAGGTAAAAAAGGCAAAAATCAGGGCCATCAGCATGCCTGCCAGACCACCCATCAATAAGGCACTTAATACACTGGCATCGTATTGCGCAGTAAAAGCAAAACCTGCAATTGCACCGACCAGCATCATCCCTTCTACTCCAAGATTAATCACACCAGTCCGCTGTGTGACCAATTCCCCCAGACCTGCGAAAATCAGTGGTGTTGCTGCCGCAACAGTACCTGCAAGAATTGCGGTTAATTCTAAAGCCATATCATGCTTCCTTTTGCTGTAGACAACATTGGGTTAAAGGGTGGTTGCTGTAGGCTGAGGGACCGGTGACGCCATTTTTTTGCTAAACCGGTAACGGTTTTCAATTAAGGCATCGGAAGCCAACAGGAAAAATAACAGCAGGCCCTGGAAGATACCGGTAATCGCGACCGGAAGCTGGAGCTGCATTTGTGCCATTTCACCGCCCAGATAAATCAGCGCCATAAAACAGCCTGACAGCACAATACCGATGGGGTTTAAACGCCCGAGATAGGCCACGATAATCGCTGCATAGCCATAACCTGGGGACAGGTTCGGATTCAGCTGACCAATAGGTCCAGCCACTTCACAGATTCCGGCAATACCTGCCATCATTCCGGAAATCACCAGACTCATCCAGATCGCTTTGGAGGAAGAAAAACCTGCGTATTTGGCAGCTAACGGTGCCTGACCGCTGACTTCCAGTTTATAGGCCGTTAGACTTTTACGCATAAAAACCCAGAACAGGAGGACTGCAAAAAAAGTGATAAAGATAGAGGCATTAATGCGTGTGCCTTCTACAATGAAGGGCAGCGTTGCACTCTCACTAAAAACCACCGATTGTGGGAAGTTCATCCCTTCAGGATCACGCCAGGGACCATTGACCAGATATAGCAACACACATACTGCAACATAATTCATCATCAGGGTGGTCAGGGTTTCTTCGGCATTAAAATGGGTTTTCAGTAAGGCAGGAATTGCGCCCCAGAGTGCCCCACCAAGTGCGCCCATGACGATCATTAACGGGAGAACCCACCAACCGATTTGATCATGAAATAAAATCGCAATACCACCGCCAAAAATTGCCCCGATGGTAAGCTGACCTTCAGCACCAATATTGAATAATTTGGCTCGAAATCCAACCGCCAGCCCCAAGGCAATCAGAATCAGAGGCCCGGCTTTCACTGCCAGTTCACTCCAACCATAAGAGGAAGTCAGCGGTTCAATAAAGAAGATGTACATGGCTTGCGCGGGATTAATCCCCAACATTAAAAATAAAATGCTACCGACAATCAGCATGGCCAGCAGCGCAATGAGCGGTGAAAGCCACTTCATGATGTGAGATGGATGTTCACGCGGTTCCAGTAAATGCATGTCGCTCTCCTCTCAACCTGTATATTTGTTTTTTGGCTATATTAAGCATGAGCTTGCTGCTCCTCTACGATGATCGCAGTGTCATGACTTGAAATACCTGACATCAAGACCCCAACATTTTCAGTATTGGTTTCATGGGTAGGCATCGCTGGAGATAGTTCACCATTGGCCAATACACAGAGACGATCACTGATTTCAAACAGCTCTTCTAATTCTTCTGAAATCACCAAAATAGCGACGCCTTGTCGAGAGAGATCAATCAGGGTTTGCCGGATAAACATGGACGCGCCGACATCAACACCCCAGGTCGGTTGAGCCACAATCAGGAATTTCGGATTTTGCAAAATTTCCCGGCCTACAATAAATTTTTGTAAATTTCCACCCGACAAGGAACGTGCTTCAGCCTCTGCACCACTGGCTTTCACCCCGAATTTTTCAATACAGTGCTCGGCAAAAAGCTTACATTGCAAAAACTTGATTAATCCCCATTGCGTCAGGTTCTGCCGAAATGCAGTCAGTAAGGCATTCTGGGACAGTGTCATGTTCGGAACTGCTCCTCGGCCCAAACGTTCTTCAGGGACAAAGCCCAGGCCCAAGTCACGCCGTTGTCCAGGACTGAATCGGGAAATATCGATTTGATCCAGAACCATCCGGCCATGTTTCAGGCTGTTTTCACCCGACAATAAAGACAGTAATTCTGCTTGCCCATTGCCAGAAATCCCGGCAATACCGACAATTTCACCGGCACAAATATTTAAATTGATATTTTTCAGCGACACGCCAAATGGGTCATCAGACTGGTAAGCCAGATTCTCGACTTGGAATAGCACCTGTTTTTCACCTGTATATTCAGGGCGTAGATAGGTCGGTAAATCACGGCCAATCATTAAACGTGCTAAATCACTGGTGCTGTTTTTTTTAGGATCGACATTTCCGGTCACACGGCCATTGCGCAAGATGGTTGCTTCATCACATAGTTCTTTGATCTCATGTAATTTATGACTGATATATAAAATTGAAACGCCTTGGGAGGCCAATAAACGTAAGGTTTTAAACAGTTGCCTTACTGCTTGTGGCGTCAGTACCGAAGTCGGCTCATCTAGAATAATTAAAGCCGGGTTTTGCAAAAGGCAGCGAATAATTTCGACACGTTGCCGCTCACCTACCGATAAAGAATGTACTTCGCGGCGTGGATCAATGGGTAAACCGTATTGTTCTGAAACTTCAATGATTTTTTGGCTCAGTATTTTTAAGTTAATTTTTTCATCCAGTCCCAGCAAAATATTTTCTACTACGGTCAAGGTTTCAAACAAAGAGAAATGCTGATAGACCATGCCAATCCCGAGCTTTCTTGCCATCGACGGGTTATCAATATGAACTTCTTTACCGTTCCAGAGGATTTGTCCCTGATTTGCCTTGGTTGCCCCATAAATGATTTTCATCAGGGTACTTTTGCCAGCACCATTTTCACCCAAAATGGCATGAATCTGCCCAGGTTGAACGATTAAATGTATCTGGTCATTCGCTTTCAATGAATTGTAACTTTTACAGATATTGATGAGCTGTAAACGCGGTACACCTGAAGAAGAACGTGCGTTCAACTCTTGCGCATGAGCAGATCTATCGTGTTGAGAGGTCATCATCAGGGCCCTATTCAATGCTGTGACAGTGCGGCATCCATCTGAAGCGTGCAGGCATTCAGATGGATGCGGAAAAGTACATCTAGATTTTTAATGGCGAAATTGAAATGCTTTATTTCGGTAATGAACCTTCTACGCCCTTCACGTAGTAATTCATTTTGCTTAATGCCGTATCATCTAGGCGCTTGCCTTTTGCCAAGACCAATGTGCCATCCTGTTTATGAAGCGGGCCGGTAAATGGATGCAGTGTGCCTTTTAAAATGCCGTCACGTACGCTGAGTGCTTTTGCTTTAGAGGCTGCAGACACGGAAGGACCAAAGCTTTCAATATCGACGGCTTTTTGTTTTACGCCATACCACATTGCACTGGGTTTCCAGGTTTTATTGCTGACTTGCGTCATTACCGGGGTGTAGATTTTTTCCCAATGTAAAACCGAAGCAGCAAGATGCGCTTTAGGGCCAAATTTGCTCATGTCAGAATCCCAGCCAAAAGCAAAGACACCTTTTTGTTCAGCTGCCTGTACCACTGCCGGAGAATCGGTATTTTGCATGAGTACATCCGCGCCTTGAGCAATCAATGCCAAGGCTGCATCACGTTCTTTGCCCGGATTAAACCATGAATTCACCCAAATGACTTTGGTTTTAATTTGGGGATTTACACTTTGTGCGCCGAGTGTATAGGCATTGATATTACGGATAACTTCAGGAATCGGAAAAGACGCAACTACACCCAAAACATTATTTTTGGTTTTTTGCCCTGCGACCACACCCAGCATATAAGCGCCTTCATAGGTACGGACATCGTAGACCCCTAAATTTTTGCCCTGCTTATAACCGGTTGCATGCATAAATACTGTATTTGGAAATTGCTTGGATACTTTCTCCATTGCATTCATATAACCAAATGAAGTCGCAAAAATGACTTTATTGCCTTGTTGTGCCAGGTTGCGGATCACACGTTCGGCATCTGCTGTTTCAGGGACATTTTCGATATAAGAAGTCTTATATTTACCAGCGAGGGTTTTTTCAGCCTTGATGCGACCCTGGTCATGAGAATAAGTCCAGCCATGGTCGCTGGTTGGGCCAATATAAACAAATGCGGCTTTATCTTGGGCCTGAACATTGGCGACAGCGGCCATGCCCATTACACCACTTGCCATTAATACCCCTACCAATTTTTTCAATCCGGTTTTCAAGCTATTTTTTTCTTTCATTCTATTCTGCTCTTGGTTGTTCTGTGTCATGCAACACATGCTTTAAAATGACTTCACGCAAATATGCTCAGTCTGTCCAATATATAATTAGCAATAAGCATTCCAGTTTTTATCAAAAATAATAAAAATAGGGTTTTAAAATAAGATATTTTTGTTTTTATAATTTAATTAAAGCGTGATGATATTAAATTTATAAAAGCTTATTTTGTGATTGATAGGGAATTTAATTTATAAAATGAATTTATTTTTTATTTTTGCTTATTAGTGGTGCGATAAAATAAAATGCCTTAAATTTGCGCATTCCTTTTTTAATCCAAACTTCATATTTTTCATGAGCAAAGATAAATGTAGATGATAGAATCATGTATTGAAATTAATTGAGATAATGGGATTTTTGATATAAATTATTAATATTTAAATAGATTAATAGTTTTTTTGATAGTTGGATTTAGCTTGTAATGCGCCGAAAGGGTGATGTTCTACAGATATTTTTCTTTTCTCTCCTTATTGAAGGAGGTTGGAACTAGTTAATCGAAGCTTGCCTATATTTATTTTAATTTCCAAATTTTGACAATATTAATTAATTTTAATTAAAGAATAAGAATATATAAATAATATTTTAATCATTTAAGAAATATAAATAAAAACCACTATATTAAAACATAGGGTTTATATTTGAAGTTTAATCCATACTTTTAAATTTTAAAATATATTAGACAACATAACGTTTACTTAATCCCCACTCGGCTAAAATTCGACGGTAGATCGTTGAAGAACGATCTGCTTCAAAATGCGCTTCCATGGAAATATCGAGCGGTAATTCTTCAGGTTTCTGGCTTTCTACCATGTCCTGATCTTCGGCAAAAATTTGTGCATTGAAATCATATACCGCCTGTAAATCTCCTGTGGTATCGAAGTTGCGTGTCAGTGGCACAAATAAACGGGTTTTATTGTGTGAGACCGGACAACAGGCATTGAGAATTTTTAATTGTCCTTGTTCTGGGAAATGTACGGTAAGTACTGCAGAAAACGGTGGATAGACATCAAATACACGTTTCCACAAAAAACCTTCCGGTGCCAAATCTTGCAAACCATGTGGATAGTTGCTGACACTGCTGACATATTCAGTATGCAGGCCGTAATCTGTTCGTTCTGTCGTGTATTTGGGTACAACCTGATTTTCAGGATCTGCGAAAGAACCCTGATGAACCCAGGCAAAATGTGCAACATCAATAAAGCCTTCCAGTTGACGGCCACTTGAACCGGCAATATCCACAAACGGCGGTAAAATTGCCTGGTGATCTGGCATCTCCCAAGTCTCTAAAACAGGGAAATTGGCTTTTGCTTCGTCACGGCCAAAAATACTGGTCCAGATCAAGCCATATTTTTGAACTACTGGAAATTTAGTCAGAGAAAAACGCTCAGAAATACTGGTCAGCTCGGGTTGTGCAGGAATTTTGATACATTTTCCCTGGCCATTGTAGTGTAGACCGTGATAAGGACAGACCAGATTTTCACCCGAAACCCAGCCTTTGGTTAAGGGTACACCCCGATGTGGACAAATATCACGGACCAGATGAATATCGCCACTTTCTGTTTTGTACAATGCCAGTTTGACATCAAGCAAGGTTACTTGTTGCGGTTGGGTAGACACGTCCTGAATCCGTACAACCGGATACCAGTGACGAGCCAGAATATCCCAGTCCTGATCATCAAACTGGCTATAGCAGGGTTTGTTGAATAAATTAATGACTGGAATGGCGTTCATATCAAACCTATATTCTTACCGTGGGTAGTCTCTTTTTAAAGGCCTTGAACATTGCAGAACTGTGCAATTTTGGCTTTACTTATGATTGAAATTACTTAATTTATTGTCATTCTGTCTATTAGAATGATTCGTACTATTCATTCTTAAAATTAGAACACATCAACCATGTACAAATGTACTTGCCGATTAAAGTTGCCTTCTTTGGCATAAAACTCGCATAAGCACGGTTATCTCAAATATTGATATAAATAAATGGTGGTTCTTCGCTTGACTAAATTAATGAATACGCCTTTTTCCCGATTTTCAGAATATTTTATCGCGGTGGCGAAAACGGGAAGTTTACGCAAGGCCGCAGATCAATTATTCATTTCCGTGTCTGCAGTACATCGGCAAATTGCTCTGGCTGAAGAAGAACTGGGAATTGTATTATTTGAGCGCTTGCCCAATGGTTTAAAACTGACACTGGCGGGTGAATTACTCTATGCCGATGTTGTGAAATGGCAAAAAGAATTCCAGCAAACCCGGATTCGCTTTGATGAAATTCAGGGACTTACGCGTGGGACCATCGAATTTGGTTTAATTTCTGCCTTAAATGATGGTTTTGTCATGCAGTCCGTGCAATATATGTATGAACACTATCCTTGGATTAATTTTAATATCCGGGTCGCAGACAGTGAAATTTTAGCCAAAAAAGTGATTGAGGCAGATCTGGATTTTGGCCTGATCCTGAATCCAAAATCCCATCAACATATTGAAGTCCTCCATTTTCTGGAGCTGCCTTTAGGTTTTGTGATGGGTAAATCACATCCTCTTGCTCAAGCAGAAAAGATTTATTTTTCAGATACCTTGAATGACAACCATTTTATTCCGGCCGAACCCCTGATTATTCATGATTATGTACAAGCATTGTATAAACATCATCAATTTATACCCGCACGTAAAACGGAATCGAATGATATCCGCCTGATGAATACTCTTATTAAGGCGAATTCCGGGATTGGAGTTTTTAGTTATCTCGATGTTTTACCCTATGTCGAGCGAGATGAATTGATCTTTAAACCTGTCTCAGAAAAAGGGCTACATCCGCTGACCATTGCCCTCTGTGTGGCGCCTAAACGCCAGATTTCACGCGTTTCCCAGTTGATGATCAAACATATTATTGAACAAATGGAAGCCTTAAAAAGCAAGGTGCAGCAACTGTAGTATTTTCATACCTAAATAACAAAAACCGCGATGGCTAAAATCGCGGTTTTTATTTAATATTAATGATGAAATTAGCTGTTTTTAATCCAATGGATTACCCACAATATTGCTAATAATGCCTTTCATAATATGTGGGCCTTGCTCTTTACGCAGATCTGTATACCAGTCTTTGGTAATTTGCTCATCTTTCATATGCGTGACATCACAACGCTTACGTGCACGTAGCAGCAATTCATTGGCGCGTTCATTGCGTTTATTCTGATAACGTTTCAGGGCATCTTCCAGACCTAGCGTATTAATTTGTAAGGCACGTGCCAGATAAACCGCATCCTCCATTGCCTGGCAACCTCCCTGCCCGATATCCGGTGTGGTGCTATGTGCTGCATCTCCTAAAATTACCACACGGCCCTTATAGAACTGGGTAAAAGGCTCAATATCATGGATTTCGACACGATTGGTTTTCTGCTCATCAATACTGTCAATTAAGCGCTGAACCTGTGGGCACCAGCCAGAAAAATACTGTTTTAATAGGGTCTTATATTCCGAACGCTGATTTTCCAGACCTACGGGCAATGGCACATCAAAGAAGAAATAAAAGCGATGCTCTGCCACAGGCATCAGTGAAGCACGTTTGCCTTCACCGACAAAAGTGGTCCACTGCTGTGCGGGCGCTAAATCTTCAGAGATCTCAATCAGTCCGTTCCAGTTCACATAGCCGGCATAACGGCGTTCAACCTGTTTGCCCAATACATACTGACGCGTCATGGAATGGGTACCATCTGCGCCAATTAAGAGTTCTGCAGAAGCAGTGCTGCCATCCTGAAAACCGATTTCGACGTGCTGCCCCTTATCCTCAATAGACACCATTTTTTTACCGAGCTGAATATCCTGCCGGCCAAACTCGTCCATTAACATATTTTGTAATTCAGCACGCGATACCGGATATGGACGTTGACCGACTTCTTCAATTAACGGCGCCAGACTAAACTGCGTCATGACCTCACCATTCAAACCATCGATATAGGCTAAGTCATTCATTTGGCCACCCAACTTTGCAACCTGCTCAGTTAAGCCCAGATAGTTCAAACACTTCACCCCGTTTGACCACAAGGAAATTGCAGCACCGACAGGTAAAATCTGTTCTGCCTGCTCATAAATGGTGACCCGATGTCCGAACTTTTTTAGTGCAATTCCTGTGGTTAATCCGCCCATACCTGCCCCAATAATTGCAATTTCCATCTATTTCTCCTGGCTATTTCATCTTCATTGCCAGCTAAAATGCTAAAAACGTGCCATCCTTGAAAAAAGATGCACTAAAAAAATTGCGAAAGTTGGCATACGCTGTGCTTTTAAATTCCTTCAATGTCCTGTTTTATAAATACAGAATCAAATCTGGGTTTATAAAAGTGCATATTCATGTGACGTATAACAATGATGATGGAAATTTAAGATGGCGACCTTATTAGCTCCAATTTTTGATCTGCCTGCTCCAGTACAGCAGTTAACTAACCTTGCAGATGCGCGAATTGGCGCAGAAATTCTTGAATGTTCAGATGAGTTTTTTGCTGAAGCGAAACGCATGTTGCAGTTTGAGACACCGGTCTTTATCGAAGACAAGTTTGATGAGCATGGCAAATGGATGGATGGCTGGGAAACTCGTCGCAAGCGCCACGCGGGCTATGATTGGGCCATCATTAAACTTGCTGTTTCGGGTCAAATCCAGGCACTGGATATTGATACGACTTTTTTTAGTGGTAATTATCCGGCCTCTGCTGCTGTACAAGCATGTTATGCGCCAGATGGAAATCTTGATCAGGCAGAATGGATCAGCATTCTGGAAAATAATGTCTTGGGACCCAGCCAACATCATATTTTTCAGATTTCAGCAAAGCAGATATTTACCCATGTCCGTTTGAATATTTATCCTGACGGTGGAATTGCACGTTTTAAGGTCTATGGCCAGGTAAAAATCGATCTGCAAGATCGTGATCAAGTGCTAGATGTCTTGGCACTCGAACATGGTGGCCGTGTCGTTGCCTATAGTGATGCGCATTTTGGACATCCACGCAATCTAATTAATCCGGGACGTGGAATTAACATGGGCGATGGCTGGGAAACCAAACGTCGCCGTGCTCCAGGATTTGACTGGTGCATTTTGGCTCTAGGATCGAGTGCCCGAATCGAGAAAATTGAAATTGATACCGCCCATTTTAAAGGTAACTTCCCTGCCGAAGTTTCGATTCAAGCCATCTATGTTGAGGATGCAACCGATGAGCAACTCATTCCACAAAGTATGTTCTGGCCTTTTTTGTTAGAAGCCCAGCCCATGCAAATGGATCATATTCATCATTACATCAATGAAATTTTACAACACGAAAAAATTTCCCATATTCGTGTCAACATGATTCCCGATGGCGGTATTAGCCGGATTCGGCTCTGGGGAAAAGTGGCTTGAGTGATCAATGATATGTCTATACAAAGTATAAAAATACAGCCTTTAAGCACGGAAAATTTTCTGCCTTTTGGAGAAGTCATTGCCTGTCAGGGAAATCATTTTTTTCATATCAATGGGCAGCAGACCGAGCGTTATCATGCCCTGGCTGAAGTGGAAAGTGATGCCAAGGTTGGACTGAGTATTTTTAGAAATATGCAAGCTACGGCAATTCCCTTTCATATCTCGATGCTGGAAAGACATCCTCTGGGTTCACAGGCTTTTATTCCGATGCAAGGCCAGCAATTTTTAATTATCGTTGCCCCTGCACTTGATCATGAGCAACCTAATCTCAGTCAGATTCAGGCATTTATCAGTGATGGTTCGCAAGGCGTGAATTATCGTGCCGGAACCTGGCATCATCCATTATTGACCCTTGAAGCACCCAGTGAATTTGTCGTAGTGGATCGTATAGGCAATGGGTCAAACTGTGATGTTTATACTTTTCCTGAAAACATCCAGATCGTATTTTAAGCGTATTAAAAAAAGCCCTTTTTATCAGGGCTTTTACTTATTTCTTCATCACTTTGTCTAGAAGTGATATTTCACTAAAGCACTGACATTATTTTCATCGGCATTTGGGATACCGAATTTGTTGTTCCAGATAGAATGTTCAATTCCCAGATATAAATTGGTGTCTGGAGAAATGTGTTTACCGACATTCCATTTCCATTGGGTGGTCCAGTTCATCTCACTGTCATGAGTATCTTCTTCTGTAGACCAATCCAGGAAGCCATCCACCAGGAATTCTTCAGTTCCCAGTTTAATTGGCACACCGTAGGTCAGTGTCAACTGGTAATCATCATCAATATTTTCATTATTCACGCGATAAAGATTAATGCTGGCATAACGGAAATATGGAATATCCAGATCAAAACCTACGCCGTAGAGGAAGTTATCAAAACCTTCTCCGCCTTCCCAGGTCGTTGAAACCAGTACATCTTTAACCGGACCAAAGGCAAGCTTCTGACCCGACACTTCACCTAAGCTTAAACGTGGTGAAAATTCAAAATAACTTGATTTATAATCATCTGCGCCGCGCATACGGTCAATGAAGAAGAAGACATCTGCATATTTTATTTTTGCCGTATATTCAAAGGTGGCAGTCGCCTGTTTTTCATCGACCACCTCATAGTTTTCCCCATAAAGTCCAGTGACACTAAAGTCTTGCCAGATCGGTTTTGCCTGTGTGGATGCCGCACCCAATACAAGTAATGTTGCAGCAGTAAGTTGAGTGAATTTCATAAATAAGGGTCCCCAGTGGAATGAAAAAATCACATTCTGAATTAAGCAAAAACAAAGCCAACATTTTTAATTTTTGATAAAAAAACAGTCCATTTTTATGGACTGTTTTCATTCTGGTTTAAATTTTCTAATGTGGAAGCTTTGCCACAATTTCTGTAGTTGCTGTACTTTTATTTTTAAATAAGTTCAGATGATTGAACAACAGGTTGAGTAAAATGGCCATTAAACAGGTTGAACTGATCCCCGAATGAAATAAGGTTTGCACCCATTTTGGAAAATTGGCATAAAAGGAATGATCAATAATTGGAATCATGCCGGCTGAAATAGCCGTCGCAACAATGATGAGATTTTTTTGCTCGTTATAATCAATTTTAGCCAAGGTACGAATCCCGCTCGCAGCGACGGTTCCAAAAAGCACCAAGCCTGCACCACCCAGTACAGGTACAGGAATGGCAGCAATCAAACGTCCCATAATTGGCAGTAAACCCAACACGACTAAAATCATGCCCCCAGCTGCGACCACAAATCGGCTTTTAATTCCGGTAATCGCCACCAAGCCGACATTTTGTGCAAAAGCACTTTGCATGAATGAACCAAAAACAGGTGCCATCGCACTCGATAACATATCGGCACGCAAGCCATTCGAGATACGATCCGCATCCACTTGGGTACCTATAATCTCACCCACTGCAATAATATCTGCTGTGGTTTCAGTCATAATGACTAGCGTAACGATGAGCATGGAAATGATGGCGGTTAACTCAAAAGTCGGTAATCCAAAGGCGAAGAAGCTGGGTACCTGGATCCAGTTACCAGTCGCAACTTTAGAAAAATCACCAAAACCGAATAAATAAGCCAGTACTGAACCTAAAACAATTGCCAGTAAAATAGACAAGCGACGAATAGCAGCGTGTCGGCTTAAATTCAGACAAATTACTAAAGCTAAAGTCATGAGTGCCAGACCAATATTCTCGACACTTCCCCATTCTGGTGCCTTGGGATTGCCGCCCATCATCCAGCGGACTGCCACCGGTAATAAAGACAAACCAATGATAGTAATGACGCAACCGGTCACCACAGGTGGAAAGAAACGGATAATTTTGGAAAAATAAGGTGCAAGGAAAAAACCGATCAATGATGCGACAATGACTGCACCGTAGACTGCTTGCAAACCACCGCCTGTAGTCACAATTGCCACCATCGTCGCAACCCCGGCAAAAGAAACTCCTTGTACCAAAGGTAATTTCGCACCGATATATTTCACTCCAACCGTTTGCAAAATTGTGGCTAAACCACCGACAAATAGCGCCGCCGCAATCAATAATCCAATTTGATAAGCTTCTAGGCCGGCTGCCGTTCCCACGATTAAAGGCGGTGCGATAATTCCGCCATACATGGTCAGTACGTGTTGTAAACCATAAGCTGCACTTTTTCCCGCACCTAAATATTCATGTTCAGGTGATATTGTTTTACTTTGTTCTGTCATTTTTTTCACCCTCAAAGTTTAAATATAAAATCAGCTTCCGCGATATGTGGAGTACGCGAATGGGCTGATCAGTAAAGGAATATGAAAATGCTGTGATGCATCTTTTATATAGAAGTGAATGACTGCTTTAGGAAAAAAAGTTTCTAAACCCAAATTTTCAAAATAGGCAGATGTAAAGAACTCAAGACTATAGGCACCCGCTTTAAACTCGGTCATGCCGAAATCACTAACGCGGCCGTCTGCATTAGTTTTTGCTTCCCTAATCAGGCGACCGTCTTCAGCAAAAAGTCGAACCACCACTTCTGTCGCAGGTTTTCCCAGATGTGTATCTAAAATATGCGTGCTAATCATGCATGAAGCTCCTGAGCCAGTCGTGACAAGGCAATTTCTGCCAGTTGATGATGGACAATACGTTTCTCAATCTCTGGATCATTTAGCAAACGATAGTTCAGGGCTTGAAGGACGTCTTCACTGCTCAATCCAGCGGCTTTGATCAGAAAGATAAACCCATATTTTTTTTCATAAGCAAGATTGCCTTTAAGCAGTGCGATCTGGGTATCGTCATCTGCGGCAATGCCGGACTGTTCACGATGGGAAAAGTCTTTTTCGATTTCACTCAATTCAGCCTGTGCCTGTTTTTCACCTATACGGGGATGATTATCCAACGCAGCTTTAATCTCATCCCAGTTCCAAGTTGCTGATTGTTGTTTCGCTGCATTCAAAACATCCTCAACCGAGGTATAAGGACGCTTTGCGGCAAGCTCGGTCGACCAACTGGGTATTTGCACACAGTGCTTTAAAAAGGTCTTCGCATCTTCTGCTGATGCTTGATTAAATTCAACAAGTTGCACTCTTCAATCGCCTGATTATATTGCTTGGTTATTTAAAACTGGTTTTGCAATAACAGTGCCAAAGCTGATGTGTTTGTTATTTTTATAAAGTGCATGACTCAAAAAAGAGCATTTAAACTGATCTTTTCAAATACATTTTATGATTATGGCGCATGATGGTTATACCAGTGCTCGGCAATATCCCCACGGCGGCAAATCCAGACCTTGTCATGATTTTGAATGTAGTCCAGGAACTTTTGTAGTGCTTTAAAACGTCCCGGCCGTCCTAAAATACGGCAGTGCATGCCAATCGACAGCATTTTTGGCGCAGTTTCTCCTTCGGCATAGAGCACATCAAAAGCATCTTTGAGATATTGATAAAACTGCTCCCCGCTATTAAAACCGCCAGGCGAACTGAATTTCATGTCATTGCTATCCAGGCTATAAGGAATAATCAAATGCGGACGTGTTTCCCCTGCCTGATTGGTCAAGGTGCTCCAAAATGGCAAATCATCTCCATAGTAATCAGCGTCATATTTGATTTGAGGAAATTCAGCCAGAAGTTGACGGGTATTCGGACTGTCCCGACCGGTATACCAGCCGATCGGTGCTTCACCAAACAGGCTTTCCAAAACGCTGATCGCCTGATCCATATATTGGCGTTCCAGTTCAAGCGGCATGTCCTGATAATGTAGCCAGCGCTGACCATGTGAAACGACATCATAATGAGCTGATTTAATCGCCTCGACCACATAAGGATTACGTATTAAGGCCATGCCGACTCCAAAGATGGTCATCGGCAAACCACGTTTCTGAAACTCCTGATGAATGCGCCAGAAGCCTGCACGTGAACCATATTCGTACATCGAATCCATCGACATATGTTGGTCTGGAAAGCTGACAGCACCAATGATTTCTGATAAAAACTGTTCTGAACCCGCATCACCATGTTCAATGTGGTTTTCCCCACCTTCTTCATAATTCAGCACAAACTGTACCGCGACACGCGCGTCGTTTGGCCACTCCACTTTCAGTGGTTCATCATGATAGCCAATCAGGTCACGCGAATAAGGTGCACTGCGAATGCTGTCGATAAGTTCTTGTCCGCGTAAGTAGCTAGTCGTCACATCAATTCCTTGTGGATTCTGAGTAAATGATCAATGGTCTATATGCGTGATAAGCAATTTATGCGCCAAAGTAGAGCATTGAAAGTGAGAGCACGCTTTTTAAAAAAATATTTTCAGCGAGATTTAAGCTTAGAAATATCCCATCTCAATATTTGCGTGGGGAAACATAAAAAACCTGGAAAGATGCTTATTTTGTTTTTAATCGCCGGTCAGTGTTCTGATTTACGCAATCCTATGTCCTGTTAATTGAAATTTCATAGAACACATTGCTGTTTTATAGTCCAGCTAAAGGTCATGACACAGAACCCATTATGAATACAAATATCGCCGCTTTTAGTCCCGACTTACCAGTCCATATGACATTCGAGGAACATGACTGGCACCTCTTGGCTCAGTACTGGTATCCGATTGCACTTGCGCGTGACATTACAGATCAGCCCACGAGTAGCATGCTGCTTGATATGCCACTGGTGATTTATAAAATGAACGATGAACTGGTGGTGGCGAAAGATGCATGTCCGCATCGTGGTGTACCTTTAAGCTTGGGGAAAAATGACGGCCAAGGCGTGGTGTGTCGTTATCACGGTTTACGTTTTGGCAGTGAAGGTAAATGCAACCGTATTCCTGCACATCCTCAGCATAAAATATCGGAGCGTTTCCATCTGAAAACTTATGCTGCGGTAGAAAGGTATGGTTTGATCTGGTGTTCGTTAAGCGCTGCAAAGGATGCAGAACCTTATATTCCTAACATGCCTTTTTGGGATGATGCTGAATATCAACAACTGGTCTGTCCTCAGATAGACATTCAATGTTTTGCAGGAAGACAGCTCGAAGGTTTTATCGATGTGGCCCATTTTGCCTGGGTGCATCCAGATACTTTTGGAGATCCAGAGGATGTAGAAGTTCCTGATTACAGTACGACAGAAACGGAGGTCGGTTTTAATGCAGATTATATCAGTAGCGTGGGACGTTATCCGATCGGACTAGATCAACGTGGTCAGGAAGATTTTAAGTGGTTACGTCATTTCGAAGTCAGCCTACCCTTTACCGCCACACTTACAATTCATTTTCCAAATAATGCGAAGCAGGTCATCATGAATGCGGCTTCACCGATGACTGCGCGCTCAACACGACTTTTTGCGCCTATTTGCCGCAATTATGATAAAGATTTGCCGATTGAAGATGCCTATGCATTCAATATGAAAATCTTTGAAGAAGATCGTGTGATTGTAGAAAATCAGAAACCTGAATATTTACCTCTGGACTTATCTTTAGAAGCGAATTTTCCGGCAGATCGAAGCTCAAGCATGTATCGGAAATTATTACGTAAACGGGGATTTAGTCCTTTATTTGCTGCTTAAAAGTTCATTCAAGTGAAAAAGCAATTATAGATAGTAAGGGTTAGAGCTCCTCTGATATTTAAAAATTATAGGATTATTAAATATATAAGCTATAAGTCGATATATGTTTTAGCCAAACTCATTTTTTGAATGAATAATTAGGTTATATCGTGATTTCTATGAGGATACATCTTGTTATATAGCCTCATAAGCCTTGTATTCTGGTGAAGATAAGGCCTTTTAGAACGATAAAGAACTTTAAGAAGATAAAATTAGTTTTTTATTAAAATAGGTATATAATAAGTAAAATCACTATATTTTACTATTTTAATAAAATTATGGATCAATATTGCACACTGCAGATTTATCAGGATGATGAATGGCTTGATTGCGCTATTGTTGAGATTGTCGGTCAACAACAGACTGGATGGCAAGCCGCCACGCGAACCTCATATTTGTTTGAATATGCTATTTCTTATATGGACCTAAGCGATGGGCATGCACTTGCCTATCATTTACCGGTGAATGTACAAAATACATTGCAATCTACCTGGCCAGCTTTCCTGATGGATTTGTTACCTCAAGGTTATGGCCGTAAAGAATTACTCCGTCAGCTTAATTTTTCTGAAAATACCCAGGAACAAGCAGACTGGGCGCTTTTAAAAGCGGGTGCAGGCAATCCGATAGGTAACTTACGGATTAAAGAGGCTTATGAATGGCTACAGGGGCAGTTCCCTGTTCAGCAGAATCATGGCTTTAGCCTAGACCAAGTCGTAGAACGTCAAGAAAAATTTATTGAATCCTTAGCCTCTTATGGACTTTTTATTGCCGGTTCTTCTGGTATTCAGGGCGAGTGGCCAAAATTACTGTTAACTCAAGGTCACGATGACCTGTTCTATCTGGATCACACGCTTACAGATCATCAGGTCAAACAGCATTGGCTAGTGAAATTCAGCCGTGGCAGCGATCAGAATTTAGATAAAATTTTGATGCACGAAGCCTTATATATGAAAATTGCCCCAGTATCTGGGACTTCGTGTTCATCAGGAACTGGAGCTGCATGGCAAGACTTTATTCATTCCCCGATTCGACCGTAAGGTCATCGATGGGAAGGTCGAAAGAATTGCTCAGGAAAGTATTGCTTCTGTGGGGGGGAAAGCCGGTTTTGGGGTAAGAATGACCCATAACCAGATCTGTAGCCTGCTGATGCAATGCTGTACTGAACCAAAACAAGAAATTTTTGAATATTTGAAGCGTGATCTTGCCAATATCGCTTTAGGTAATAAGGACAATCATACCCGTAATACAGCGCTTCAACGTTTCAATAATGGAATCATTCAACTAACCCCATTATTTGATTTTGCGCCGATGTGGCTACATCCAGATGGTATTGCCCGAACTACGCGTTGGGAGCGAGATGATCATGGCGGTATGCCAATTTGGCATTCAGTGATTGAACAGATCGCAGAAAGCACGATGATTGATCCAAAAGAAATCAAAGCGGTGTTAATCGAGCAATTACCACTTTATCAGGGATTACTAAAACACATGCAGCATCTGCAATTGGCACCTGAAATTCTGGAAAATAGTCAGTATCGAATTGATAATATTTGCCAACAATTGGAGGAGCTAAATCATGGATAAACGCTTCAAGCCCCTGACCCCGATTCAACAGATGCAAAAGAGATTGTCTGTACTTGAAACCGTCAGTAACAATCCTGACTGGCCTTTTCATCAGGTTGCTCGCTTCATTCGTACCGAGTTGCACCTTACACTCAACGACATGGCTAAAATAACCAAGATTGCTCCCCAGACTCTACAGAAAATGGAACAACCTGAAGGCAATCCAACACTCAAGTCTATGCAGAAATTATTGGATGCTTTTGGTTTAAAATTAGAAATCAGGGTTAAATCCTGATGAGAATCTAATGCTTTAATTGATATTAAGGGAAATTATAGAGAAGAAGAATGGTTTAACAACTGAAAATATGCCCTGCTCCAATCTGTCTGTTAAATCCTTGCTTCATTACAGGAATCCCGGTTTAAATTAAACACGGGATTCACTGGAGGCTGACATTGTCTCATCAGTTTTTAATGAATACGTTTAATCTCTAAACGTCATTATGAAGAAATATCAACACATAAATATTTCATTTCAAGATATTCATCCATACCGAATTTAGACCCTTCACGGCCTAATCCTGATTGCTTGACTCCACCAAATGGCGCAACCTCATTAGAAATAGCTCCGGTATTAATTCCCACCATACCGTATTCTAAGGCTTCACCTACACGCCACTGACGTGCTGTACTTTGGGTAAATACATAGGTGGCCAGACCGAATTCTGTATCATTCGCCATCTGAATCGCTTCTTCTTCAGTCTTGAAGCGGAATAACGGCGCCAACGGTCCAAAAGTTTCTTCTTTTGCTACACGCATCTGCTGGGTAACTTCAGTCAGAAGCGTTGGTTCGAAGAATGTACCGCCCAGATTTGAGCGCTGTCCACCGGTTTTCACCTGTGCACCTTTGCTCACTGCATCGGCAATATGTGACTGCACTTTTTCGATCGCTGCCTCATCAATTAATGGACCTTGGGTAGAAGCTTCATCCCGGCCATCCCCGACTTTCAGCTTGGCAACGGCAGCCACCAGTTTTTCTACCAGTGCATCATAAATGCCATCTTGTACATAAATCCGGTTCGCACAAACACAGGTCTGCCCACTGTTCCGGAATTTACTGGCCATGATGCCCTGTACCGCCTGTTCAAGATTGGCGTCATCAAAAACCAGAACCGGTGCATTGCCACCAAGTTCTAAAGACAGTTTTTTGATGGTCGGCGCACATTGTTGCATCAGGATACGACCGACTTGAGTTGAACCGGTAAAGCTTAACTTTTTCACAGTTTCGCTTTCACATAAGACCTGCCCCACTTCAACTGCATCACCACTGACATGTAGTAATACATCTTGTGGTAAACCTGCGCGCAAGGCCAAAACTTCAAGTGCATAGGCGGTTAAAGGAGTTTGTTCGGCCGGTTTAACCAGCATGGAACAGCCAGCAGCCAGAGCTGGCGCGGCTTTACGGGTAATCATCGCTGCCGGGAAATTCCACGGTGTGATTGCAGCTGTTACTCCAATCGCCTGCTTAATGACTAATAAACGTTGATGGGCAAGCGTGGGAGTCAACACGTCACCATCAATACGGCGCGCCTGCTCGGCAAACCAGCGGATAAAGGAAGCGGCATAACCGATTTCACCGCGAGCCTCAGCCAGTGGCTTGCCCTGTTCAGCAGTCAGAATCTGAGCCAAGGACTCTTTATTTTCCTGCATCAGATTGAACCAGGCCCAAAGCACATCCGCACGTTCGAGGGCTGTCTTGGCTTTCCAGACTTTCTGTGCTTGCTGAGAACGAGCAATCAGCTGTTCTACAGATGCCCGGTCATGGGATTTTACCCATGCCAAAGTGGCTTGGGTTGCTGCATCTTTGACTTCAATATATTCATCCGTGGCAGGCTGATCGAAGCTGATATCAGGATGCTGTAATAAATCTCTATATTGCGCTTGAAGCATGATCATTACTCTTTCATTAGGCTGCGACAGACAGTGCAAACCCTTGTTTCAAGATAGCCAATCCCGCACGGAACTGTTCTGCCGGAATCGTGAGCGGGTATAGGAAACGGATTACATTACCATAACGACCGCAGGTCAGGATTAACAGACCATTTTGCATGGCATGGTTTTGTACAGCTTTTGCCTGTTCCGCAGTTTCAAGCTCAACCGCCACCATTGATCCGAGTGCACGAATATCCTTGACCATGCTAGAAGACATTTTCAGTTCATGTAAAACATCAACCAGTTCTGCGCCTAGATCATTCGCTCTCTCACAAAGACCTTCTTCTTCAATAATATCCAGTACTGCATGTGCAGCTGCAACAGCAACCGGGTTACCTGCATAAGTACCGCCCAATCCACCTGGATTTGGTGCATCCATGACTTCAGCACGACCTACAACGCCTGAGATCGGGAAACCGCCGCCCAGACTCTTGGCCATCGTAATCAGGTCTGGCTTGGTCTCATAATAATCCATCGCAAACAGTTTACCTGTACGCGCAAAACCAGACTGTACTTCATCAGCAATCAGTAAAATGCCGTTTTGATCACATAGCACACGCAAGCGTTTCAGGAACTCTGCTGGCACCACATTAAAACCGCCTTCGCCTTGTACAGGTTCAAGCACAATTGCTGCTACGTCATGCGCAGCAATATCTTCTGCGAAAATGTCTTCAATGCTTTGAATTGCATCATCAACACTAATGCCTTTGGATTCCACCGGATAACGGGCATGGAAAACACCACCAGGCATCACCCCAAAGTCGCGTTTATAAGGTGCAGTTTTACCGGTCATGGCCATCGTCATAAATGAGCGGCCATGAAAACCATTGCCAAAAGTCACGATGCCATGACGGCCAGTATGGGCACGGGCAATTTTAACTGCATTTTCGACAGCTTCAGCACCAGTCGAAAAGAATGAGGTTTTTGCAGCACCTTGAATTGGAGCGCGTGCATTGATACGTTCTGCCAGAGCAACGTAACTCTCGTATGGTACAACCTGATAAGCCGTATGGGTAAATTTGGTTAATTGTTCAGTGACCGCAGCAATAATTTTAGGGTGACGATGGCCGGTATTCAGTACGGCGATCCCGCCCGCAAAGTCGATATATTGATTGCCTTCTGCATCCCAGATGGTCGAGTTTTCTGCTTTCTCTGCGTACCATTGACACATGACCCCAACACCACGTGGTGTTGCCTGCTGTTTACGTGCATTCAGTGCTGAGTGTTTACTGTCCATTTTGTATCCTCATTCTTGATTCATACGTTGTAAATTTTGCTATCCGGATCTTGGGATAGAAATTTGCCAAAGACTGGCTGATATGGTTCATTTTGCGCTTTTATATGTATGAGACGAGAGCCACTTTGCAGCAGATGGAAGGAGCCAATTGGCCTAGTTGAAATGAGTAAAAGAGTCAAAATATAAAATTATTTTATTTATAAACAATTATTTATATTTATAATGAAAATTGGCTCCTTTTTAAATAAAGAAGCCAATTTAAAAACCCATTGCAAAAATTTACGATGGGTCATCATGGATTAAATCTAGTCGTTTTTATGGATTAATTCATCTTGCAAAAAACTTCGCTTAACCCGGATAGATGCCGCGTTCCTGGCGTGCCATTAAAATACGTTCACAAGCCAGAATATAAGCGGCTGTACGCAAAGAACATCCGGCCTGAACTGCTTTTTGCCATACATCCTGTACCGCATTTTTCATACTGGCATCCATACGCTGGTTAATCTCTTCCTCAGTCCAGAAATAGCTGGCCAAATCCTGAACCCATTCAAAATAGCTGACCGTCACGCCACCCGCATTGCAGATCACGTCTGGCACCACCGTAATATGACGCTCACTCAGAATTTCATCCGCTTCAGTCAAAGTGGGACCATTGGCACCTTCCAGAATCATTTTGGCCTGAATATTTTGCGCGACCTGAGTATTAATCACACCTTCCAGTGCTGCCGGAATAAAAACTTCGGCAGGAATGCTCCAAAAAGCTGATGCAGAAATTTCATCACTGGCAGAAAATCCCTGAATTTTATGGTGGGCATTGGAGTATTCAAGCAGCTTTTTAATATCAATCCCCTCTTCTTGATACAGGGTGGCGGAATGGTCCTGAACACAGATCACTTTGCTGCCATTTTCCTGGAAAAGCAGCGCAGCTTCACTCCCGACATTACCGAAACCCTGTACACAGACCCGAGCATTTTTTAAATCCAGACCGATTTGCTGGGCAACTTCACGGCCGCTAATAAACACACCACGGCCTGTGGCTTTACTACGGCCTAAAGAACCCCCTAAATGCACCGGCTTTCCGGTCACTACACCAGTAATCGTAGAACCTGCATTCATGGAAAAGGTGTCCATCATCCAGGCCATGATTTGCGGATTGGTTCCTACATCCGGTGCCGGAATATCTTTTTGCGGTCCAATAATTAAATTGATTTCTGCCGTATAACGTCGGGTCAAGCGTTCCAGTTCGCGTTTGGAAAGCTGGCTCGGATCGACTCGCACACCGCCTTTGGCTCCACCAAAAGGTAAATTTAGAGCAGCACATTTGATTGTCATCCAGGCTGACAGAGCCATCACCTCATCCAAATTGACATCTGGATGAAAACGCACACCGCCTTTGCCCGGACCGCGGGTTAAATTGTGCTGAACACGATAGCCTTCAAAATGCTGAACCGTACCATCATCCATAATGACCGGGACATCGACAATCAAACTGCGCTTTGGGCGTCGCAGCATGTCCAGTCGTTCACTCAGCTCACCCAGATAAGGCGCTACTTTATCCAGTTGCTTAAGATAATTGTTCCAGGCCGTTGTACCTTGCTCGGTATAGGTCAATCCTTTCATCATCATGTTCATTCTATGATCCTTTTGTTATATGCAGTCGTATGTCCTGGCGGCTGCAACACATCTCTATTCGGCTGTTATGGCAATCATTGCTTGATTCAGGTCTTAGTTCAGCGAGCTCCAAACAAAATCAGTGTCTAGATTTTCCGCTTTAGTTTTAATCGGTATCTGTGTATATTGCCTGCCCGCCTGTATGCTCGCATTCAAGCCGCAGGTACATGATCAAAACGCATACAAGACACTTTACAATGACTGCCTGATCAGACTATTTTGCACCTAGCAATACCGCTCTCACGAGAGCCATTTCAAATTTGTAGGAGAGAGCCAATTGCGTAGCTTGCTTGGAGATTATTTACTGCAGCGATTGCAGCAAGATGTCACAGGAACATTACAGATGCGCCTGTTCCGCTGCTTGCGTAACGCGATTATTGATAGCGTATTGGCTCCCAAAACCCGCTTGCCTGCATCACGTGATCTGGCTAAAGAGATTCAGGTATCGCGTAATACGGTGTTAAATGCCTATGAACAATTACAGGCACAGGGTTATGTTGATGCCCGTACCGGTCAAGGTACCTGGGTAGTAGAGAAATTACCCGAATCCTTTTTGGTGAAGGCAGAACAGAATTCTCCTGCCGTTGCAGAAAAAAAAGCACAGCAAAATTATAATCTGTCGCAACGCGGTTCTTACTTGCTCGGCTATTCCGCGGCTTCACCTTATCAATGGGGAGCCTTTGTACCGGGCGCACCCGATGTAACCGAATTTCCGCATCATATTTTCAGCAAAATCCAAACGCGTTTGAGCCGTGAACCTCAAGTTAACAACCTGATTTACAGCAATGCCGGTGGCTCCCTAGAACTGCGTCAGGAGCTGGCAGAATATCTGAAAATTGCCCGTTCAGTGCAGTGCGATGCTGATCAGATCATTATTACCGAAGGCACCCATCAGGCGATTGATTTGGTCTCGCGTACTTTAAGCGACATAGGCGATGAGGTCTGGATCGAAGATCCAGCCTATTGGGGCGCGCGTAATATTTTACGAATTAATGGCGTCAATCTACGTTCCTTACCGGTGGATCAGGAAGGGATTATTCCCGATCTGCATCCCAAGAAACCACCTAAACTGATTTTTGTGACGCCGTCGCATCAGTATCCTTTGGGCTCACATTTAAGTTTAGAACGGCGCAAACAGTTAATTGCACTGGCACGCCAGCACAATAGCTGGATTGTTGAAGATGATTATGACAGCGAGTTCAGGTTCTCGGGCCAGCCCTATCCTTCTTTACAAGGTTTAGAGCCGGATTCTCCGGTGATTTATATGGGGACGTTCAGTAAGACGATTTATCCGGCCCTGCGTATTGGCTATTTAGTGGTACCAAAACAGCTCTTTTCTTCATTGCGAATTGTAGCTTCGGAACTTTATCGTGGTGGTCACTTAATCGATCAGCAAACACTCGCTGAATTTATCCGTGAAGGACATTATGAGGCGCATATCCGACGGATGCGTTTATTGTACGGTAAACGCCACGCTTTTTTAATTGACCTGATTCGCCGACATTTAGGTGAAGATTTTCTGCATGAATACAATACCGCCGCCGGTTTGCATCTGATTTTAAAATTGCCGAGCAGCAGTGATGATGTCTTGATTGCATCCAAAGCGCTTGAACTGGGAATCAAGGTCAGAGCCTTATCGCAATACTATACCAAACATTATTCGACTCGGCAGAAAGGATTATTACTAGGCTTTGCCTGTGTGAGTGAACAGGAAATTCTGGTGGCTTTCGGGATATTGTTAAAGTGCTTGCGTGAGCATGGGATCCGCACTTTAACTTAGTAAAAACTTAAGGATCAATACAATTATATTTTTAAAATCAAAAAGCTTTCATTTATTTTTAAAAGGGAACGTAAACCTGCTTTTAGCCTGATATTTTAGGTAGGCTTTATTTTTCTGTAAATATGGCCTGCTTATATTTTTTATCTCTTAAGCCAATTGGCTCCTTTGAATTGCTCAAAAATGGCTCTCGTCACTTTACAACAAAAAAGAGAAATTAACCGCATACATGAACAGCATGTAACCGTACTTTAATCAAAGTGTGATCCTGTCTATAGGGCTACAAGGATTCATTTTATTAAGATTAACTTAATATTGGTCAAGCACTGATGAATTCGGTTACAGTTTCAAAGGATAAGATAGCGTAAGCCAAATAAGGAATTTTATTGCCGCTACGCTATTGATATTAAGGGAAATTATATGGCAGAACATCAACATTTCTCCAATTCCGAATCATCAAACGGCTTAAAAAACGGACTTAAATCACGCCATCTCACCATGATTTCAATTGCCGGCGTCATTGGTGGAGCACTCTTTGTCGGCTCCGGTAATGTCATCTATTCTGCAGGACCTGCTGCACTCATTGCCTATACTCTAGGTGGAATATTAGTTTTACTCATTATGCGTATGCTGGGAGAAATGGCGGTACTGAATCCCGACAGCGGCTCATTTTCAACCTATGCGGACCGAGGAATCGGGCGCTGGGCCGGATTTTCCATCGGCTGGTTATACTGGTCTTTCTGGACCTTGCTCATGGGCTGGGAAGCCTTTGTCGCCGGGAAAATCTTAAATAGCTGGTTTCCATTTATCCCGATCTGGGGCTATATGCTTCTGGTCACTGTAGCGCTGGTCTGGATTAACCTCCGTGACGTAAAAAACTTTGGTGAATTCGAGTTCTGGTTTGCCCTGATTAAAGTCATTGCCATTGTACTGTTTCTGGTGTTTGGTAGTTTGGCCGTGATGCACCTTTGGCCTTGGGGCGATGCCTCTATGCTCGGTGGTACAACTCATCTAACCGCTCAAGGCTTTATGCCTAATGGGTTTTCATCGGTGATCACGGCCTTATTGGGTGTAATGTTTGCTTATATGGGAGCAGAGATTGTCACCGTAGCAGCAGCTGAAACCAAAGATCCAGCCAAGGAAATTCGTAAGGCCGCTAATTCAATTGTATGGCGTATCATTTTATTCTATGTCGGTTCAATGTTGATTACCGTTTGCCTGATTCCACACAATAATCCTTTATTGAAAGATCCGACCTGGGGTACGTATAGCGTAGCGCTTACTGCACTCGGTATTCCAGAAGCACGCCATATTGTTAATTTTGTCGTGCTCACCTCGGTATGTAGCTGCTTTAACTCCGCACTTTATACCTGTTCACGCATGGTCTATTCCCTCTCGAAACGTGGAGATGCACCAAAGAGTTTCGGTTTAACCAACCGCAATAACAGCCCATGGGTAGGTGTCATCTTTTCAAGCCTGTTTTCTTTCGTGGCGATTTATCTGACTGCCACCGAAAGTATGAATATTTATGATGTCTTGATGTTAGCGACTGGTACCGTATCTTTATATGTCTATCTTGCTATTGCCATTTCTCAGCTTAAGTTACGTAAAAAACTGGAAGCTGAAGGACAAAATATTCCATTCAAGATGTGGTTATTCCCATGGCTCACTTATCTGGTCATTATCTTTATTGTCGGCGCTTTAATTACCATGATTATTGAAGGAACCTATTTTAAAGAAGTGGTTTATACCAGTGTGCTTGCATTATTTATTGTGGGCTTAGGCATCTGTGCACAAAAGTTTAACTGGGGTAAAACCTCAGCCAAAAAGGAAAAGGCAGCACAGGCCAGAATTAATTTAAGTGATAATCTTTAATTTATTTCTATAGAAATTTTTTAAATACATCAGAATGAATAAATGGAGAGTTAACAAACTCTCCATTTATTTTATATAGGAGTTCGGCAAAAGAGGCGTATGTATGTCCAGATTTTAAATCTCCGTTGATACCTCACCTTTCCTAATCAAATTTCACCTTTCAAGACCACCTCAGCTATCAAAGTGTAGCCAGAAGCTGTTTCATCAGCTTTTTCTGTTCTGGTTGCTCAACCTGATCCGTTTCAACGAATAATTGATAAATCTCGAATACATTCTGTTATGAAATGTTGAGTCCAGCCTCATTTTGCCTAAAAGCTTCTAATATATTTTTTCTTATATGGCCACAATCATTGGAATTGGAAAAGATATGAATCATTATCCTGAAACCCCAGCTTCAACTGAAACACAAGACCATCAACCGGGTGTGCAAACCAAAATGGACCCTGCACCGGAAATTATTAAACCGCATTATAAAGGCAGTGAAAAATTAAAAGGCAAAGTTGCCTTGATTACTGGTGGTGATAGCGGAATTGGCCGTTCTGTATCGGTCTTATTTGCTCGCGAAGGTGCAGATATCGCCATTTGCTATCTGGATGAAGATCAGGATGCACGGGACACCAAAAAAATGGTGGAAGATGAAGGCCGCCGTTGTCTGCTGATTCAATGTGATTTACAAGATCAAGATGAAATCAAGAAAATGGTGGAACAGACCCTTCAGGAATTTAAAACGATTAATATTCTGGTCAATAATGCCGGGGTTCAATACCCGCAAGAAAGTATTACCGATATCTCGCCCGAGCAATTACTTAAAACATTTAATGTGAATATTCTGTCGATGTTCCACCTGACTCAGGCGGTGATTCCGCATATGCAAGAAGGTGACAGCATTATCAATACCACCAGTATTACCAGTTATCATGGTCATGACCAGCTGATTGACTATGCCAGTACTAAAGGTGCCATCACCACATTTATCCGAAGCCTTTCCACTAATTTATTGAAAAATAAAACCGGCATTCGTGTCAATGGGGTCGCTCCGGGTCCCATCTGGACCCCACTCATTCCGAGCAGTTTTGATGAAGAACAGCTCAAAGATTTTGGTAAAAGCACCCCAATGGGTCGTATGGGCCAACCGAGTGAAGTAGCACCGGCGTATTTATTCCTGGCCAGTGAAGAAGCCAGTTATATTTCAGGTCAGGTGATTCATGTGAATGGCGGCAGTATTATTAACGGCTAATCTGGCAGAGAAGATAGCGGTTCTAGCTGACCGTTATCTTCATCTCGTTTTTTTTCAAGCCCATCTATTCTTACGAAATCTTTTTAAAAAATCAGTATATAAAATATTTTCTAGATCCTATTTTTCTTTTATAAAATAAGTCAAACAAATACTTACCTTCGTAAAAATAAGCCCTTGTTATAGTAATTTCAGCCCAACCTGATGAGGATATTAAGATGCCTAGAGGTGACAAATCAGCCTATACCGATAAGCAGAAACGGCAGGCCGAACATATTGAAGAAAGCGAAAAAGAGCGTGGACATTCTGAAGAAGAAGCCGAACGTATTGCCTGGTCGACGGTCAATAAACAAGACGGCGGTGGCAAGAAAAAGAAAACGTCCCACTAAATAGAATTCATGTCGATGAAAGTATGGGACAGATACAAAGACCCTCTATAATTTAATTATAGAGGGTCTTTTAGCATCAGGTTTAAGTAATGTTTTCGATACGCTGCTGAGTCCAGACCGGCCAGAGCTTTTGCAAGGTCTTTTCAAATTTTGCATTCTCGGTTCGCCACTGCGGATTTTTGTCCTTATCAATAATCAGCGCACGAACGCCTTCTATAAAGTCGCCCTGCTCTAACCAGACATCCTGCAAGTCCCGTTCTAGCTGCATGCATTTTTCCAGCGACAAATTCTGTCCGGCTTGCTGTAACTTCAGGCTGGTCTGCTTGGCCATGACGGGACGCTGCTGCAAAATTGCCAGCATTTTACTAGCCCATTCCTGATCGGTTGAATTACTTGTATGAGCAAGACTCTGTTCAATCTCCTCCAGGTGTTGATAGCCAAAATGCTGATTAATATGCTCTATACGTTTTTGTAGCTCACTTTCTACCGGATGCGTAATATAGGAACTAATGATCTTTTGAATCTCAATCGGGTTTAATACCGGCGCTGCAATCAATGCCGCTTCCAGTTCAGCAAAACGCTCACTCGGCACATGATAATCCACCAGATCCAGATACAGTGCATCACTGCTACTGATCTGCTCCCCGGTCAAAGCCATATAGACACCAACTTCATCCAGTCGGGACAAAAAATGGGTCGCTCCAACATCCGGGAAAAATCCAATCGCAGTTTCGGGCATGGCAAAACGTGATTTTTCACTCGTAACTTTGATATGACAGGCTTGAACAAGGCCAAAGCCTCCACCTAGTACATAGCCATCCATCATCACGATCACGGCCTTTGGAAAATTACGCAAGGTGCTCAGCATCTTATATTCAGTGGCAAAAAAATCCTGATATTGGGTATTGCCGGCCTGATAGCTGTCATACAGATAACGGATGTCTCCTCCAGCACAGAACGCCTTGGGACTGTTGGAATTGATCAGGATGGCTTGTACCTGTGGTTCATGGCACCACTGATCGAGTTGTGCCTGAATGCCTTGAATCATCGGCAGGGTTAAGGCATTTAAATGGCTGGTGCGGTCCAGGCTGATGATGCCCAGACCTCCTTCTACCCAAATCGCTAAATTATTTTCATCACTCATTTTATTTTCCTATTCTTGTTTTATGGATGGGTAAATTTAGCGGGGCGTTTTTCCACAAAGGCCTGCATGCCTTCCTTTTGATCAGCACCGGCAAAAATGGAATGGAACACTCGACGTTCAAAGCGCAGGCCTTCTGCCAGGCTCACTTCAAAGGCCCGATTAATTGATTCTTTAATCATCATCACGGCAGTAAGTGACTTTTCAGCAATTTTTTCGGCAGCTTGCAGGGTTTGCTCCAGTAATTCTTCCTTAGCAAATACCCGAGCTACCAGACCACTTTGTTCCGCTTCTTGCGCCCCCATCTGCCGTGCAGTCAGGCACATTTCCATGGCTTTGGCCTTACCAATCGCCAAGGTTAAACGCTGGGTACCGCCAATGCCTGGCAACACGCCTAAAGTAACTTCGGGCAGACCAAATTTTGCATTCTCAGCGCAGTAAATAAAGTCGCACATCAATGCCAGCTCGCAACCACCACCCAAGGCATAGCCACTCACTGCGGCGATTAAAGGTTTGCGGCGCTGGGCAATCCGGTCGGCCAGACTGAAAAAATCATCTAGATAAATTTGCGGAAAATTCAGATCTGCCATTTCTTTAATATCGGCACCGGCGGCAAAGGCTTTTTCCGAACCGGCAATCACAATACAGCCAATTGCCGGATCTTTTTCCAGCTGATCCAGTGCCTGATTGACTTCAACAATCAGCTGGTTATTTAGTGCATTTAAAGCTTGCGGACGATTTAAAGTAATCAGCCCGACACCATTACGTTGTTCTAATAAAATTGTTTGCCATTGCATGAGATAAATCCTTTTAAAATTAGAGGCTGCGCGCAATCACCAGCCGCTGAATATCGCTGGTGCCTTCATAAATCTGACAAATCCGCGCATCGCGGTAAATCCGTTCAATTGGAAAATCTTTGAGATAACCGTAGCCACCAAAAATCTGCAGCGCTTTGGAACAGACACGTTCTGCCATTTCTGAAGCAAATAGCTTGGCCATGGAGGCTTCGGTTAAACAGGCTTCACCGGCTTCTTTCTTGCGTGCTGCAAAATGGACCAGTTGCCGTGCCGCTTCAATTTCAGTCGCCATACTGGCCAGCCTGAAAGAAATCGCCTGCTGTTCAAAAATCGGTTTGCCAAAGGCGACCCGATCATGCGCATAGGCCGTTGCTTCTTCTAAAGCGGCACGCGCCAAACCAACCGCCTGTGCGGCAATACCGATTCGCCCGCCTTCCAGATTTGCTAGGGCAATTTTCAGACCTTCGCCTTCGGCGCCGAGTCTTAAACTTTCATGAATGCGGACATCAGTTAGGGCAATCTGACAGGTATCCGAAGCATGCAGGCCGAGTTTTTCTTCCACCCGAATCACTTCATAGCCAGGTGTGTCGCGCGGCACTAAAAATGCACTCATGCCTTTTTTGCCCGCAGATGGGTCGGTCACGGCAAAGACAATAATCATCCCGGCATTGTGGCCTGAGGTAATGAACTGTTTGGCACCATTCAGAATGTAGTGATCGCCGTCCTTGATCGCCCGGGTTTTAATCGCGGCAGCATCCGATCCGGTATGCGGTTCGGTTAAGGCAAAGGCACCAATCATTTCACCTTGAGCCAAAGGCTTTAAAAATTGCTGCTTTTGCTGTTCCGTGCCGAACTTGAAAATCGGCACACAACCCACCGAGTTATGTACGCTCATAATCGCGGATGTTGCACCATCGGCCGCAGCGACTTCTTCTAGGGCTAGAACATAAGCCAGCGTACCTGTGCCCGAACCGCCCCATTCTTCCGGAATCAGCATGCCTAAAAAACCCAGCTCTCCCATTTGGGCCAAGGCCTGCTTAGGAAAAATGCCTTTTTGATCCCACTCGCCGGCAAAGGGTTTAATCTGTTCCTGGGCAAAGCTTTTGGCCATATCCTGAATTAGTTTTTGCTCTTCCGTTAATTGCATCGATGCTTCCTTTAATCTCTTTATTTAATCTTCTTATTCAATTTGTTGGCTTTAGCTATTATGCGGTCTTGGCTTGCTGCTTGTTGATTTCCTGATTGCGCAGTAAAAAGCGTTGAATTTTACCGCTTGGGGTTTTCGGCAATTCGGTCACGAATTCAATCAGGCGCGGATAGGCATGTGCAGATAAACGCTTTTTCACAAATTGACCCAGCTCTTCTTCCAGATGGGTCGAAGCTGCAAAATTATTCGCCAGAATCACAAAGGCTTTAATCACTTCGGTACGCTCGGGGTCAGGTACACCAATCACCGCAGCTTCAATCACGGCATCATGTTCCAGCAAGGCACTTTCCACATCAAATGGGCCGACCCGATAGCCTGACGTTGTAATGACATCATCACTACGCCCGACAAAGCTCATACTGCCATCAGCATGGATTTCTGCGGTATCACCGGTTAAATAGTAGTGGCCGACAAAGGGAGATTTACGGCTTTCTTCATAGCCAGAGAACCACATCATCGGCGATTGGCTGATATCCACTGCCAGGATGCCCGGGATGTCAGCTGCTAATTCATGCCCCTGTTCATCGACAACGGCAATTCGGTAACCCGGGCTGGCAAAGCCTGCCGAACCTGAACGGACCGGATGTTCCAAAGCATGATGATTACACACCACCATCCCGACTTCGGTCTGGCCATAATGGTCATAAATCGGCACATCTAGCACCTCTTTAAACCAGCGGATCACTTCCGGATTTAACGGTTCTCCCGCACTGCTGACGACACGTAACTTGCCGCGCAGTTTTGCCATTTGAGCAGGATCGGCTGCCATCATCATGCGGTAAGCAGTCGGTGCACCGGCCAGATTGGTAATGCCATATTCCTTAACAATTTCGCAGACACTTTCCGCATTAAACCCACCTTCATAAAACAAGGTCGAGTGTCCAAGCATTAAGGGACCAATAATCGCGTAATACAATCCGTAGGCCCAGCCGGGATCGGCAATATTCCAGAATGCATCTTCAGGAGTTAGACCAATGGCATTTTGCATATAGCTTGCAAAAGCAATCAGTGCTTTTAAAGGGACTTTAAGAGGTTTCGCTGGTCCAGTAGTACCGGAGGTAAACATCAATAAAAAAGGATCATTAACACTCAGGATTTCCAGCTCACAAGCTTCAGCCTGACGGTTTAATACCGTCCAGAAGCTGAGGTCGTGCGGATAGCGCTCTGCCTCAATTTCGGCATGTACCGTCACAATCGGTGGACAGTTGCTGATCTCGGATAATTTCTCCCGATTCGCCAGATCAGTCACCACCAGCTTGCTTTGCGCCAGCTGAATGCGATGCTCGATGGCTTTGGGACCAAAGGCAGTAAATAACGGTTGATAGACTGCACCAATCCGCCAGGTTGCTAAAATGGTAATAATCAGCTCTGGGGTACGCGGCAACAATCCAGAAACACGGTCACCTTTACCAATGCCTTGAGACTTTAAAAAGTTGGCAAACTGGCTGGAATATTTTTTGAGTTCGGCAAAACTATATTGTTCTTTTCTGCCATCTTTACCATGCCAGTATAAGGCAATGGCATCGGAATCGGCATGACGGTCACAGCATTCATAACAGGCATTTACTGCCTGCATGGAACCGGAGAGATACTGGCTTGCAACCGTGTTTAAATCAAAGTCTTGAACCGTTGTTTGATAATCTAACATGTTAAACCTCAGCCTGAATTTATCGTTATTACTGACAGGGTGTAATTATTGAAGCGAATCCTTGCTCCATCTAATCTTTTAAGTTTTAAGCAGGTGGCGTGGTGTATTGATGCATGATGCTGGAGAAGTCCAGATGGGCATCACCTTCCTGACACAGTTGTTGATAGAGTTTCTGTACCATGCTGCCGAGTACCACCGGCTGATCCACCTGTTGCGCTGCATCGACCGCCAAACCTAAATCTTTGAGCATCAATTGTGCGGCAAAACCGTCGGTATAACCCCGCGATGACGGCGCATTGGCACAAATATCGGGCCATGGATTATAAATTTCAGAACTCCAGCAACGTCCAGTGGAGCTGTTGATTACCCCAGCCAGCGCCTGCGGATCAATTCCCAGTTTAGCTCCGAGTGCCATTCCTTCTGCAACGGCAGTCATGGAAATGCCCAGAATCAGGTTATTACAGATTTTTGCCACCTGTCCTGTTCCCACCGCACCACAATGCACCAGATTTTTACCCATACAGCCGAGAACCGGTTTAACGGCCTCAAAGGTGGCATCATCTGCGCCGACCATAAAGGTTAAAGTGCCATCTTTGGCACCTAAAGTACCGCCGGATACCGGTGCATCACAGACGCGAATCTGCTTGGCCTGAGCTGCTGCAGCAACCTCCTGAATGGTTTGCGGATCAATGGTGCTGCTGTCGATACATAAGCTGCCCGATTGAAGTACCTTCAGAATACCGTGTTCACCTAAATAGACTTCACGCACATGCTTGGCTGCGGGCAACATGCTGACCACGATCTCCGCCTGCTTCGCGGCAGCTTGTGGACTGTCGCAGACGATACCGCCCGCTTCTGCAAAATGCTGTAAAGCCACTGCGCTTAAGTCATAACCAAAAACCTGATGACCGGACTTGAGTAAGTTTTGCGCCATGGAGCCGCCCATGTTGCCTAAACCAATAAATGCAATCTTCATGCTGATGCTCCTTAACGCAGACTGATCGTGGTATTGACACCGGTGGTTTCCTGGTCATCTTCAAACCAGCGGCTGGTAATGGTTTTGGTCTGGGTATAGAACTGCACCGCCTGTTTGCCATAAGGACCTAGATCACCCAGTTTTGAACCGCGTGAACCGGTAAAACTAAAGAAAGGCACAGGTACAGGAATTGGAATGTTAATGCCGACCTGACCAATATCAATTTGGTTCTGGAAGGTACGTGCCGTATTGCCATTCTGGGTAAACAGTCCCACACCATTGCCAAATGGATTGGCATTAATCAGCTCAATGGCTTGCTCTAAAGTATCGACATGCATGATCGCCAGTACCGGGCCAAACACTTCTTCCTTGTAAATGCGCATCTCGGTCGTGACCTGGTTAAAAATCGTTGGACCGACAAAATTACCCTGCTCATAACCCGGAACCTGTACATTACGGCCATCTAGCAACAGTTCTGCGCCCTGTTCAACACCACTGTTAATCAAATCGATTACACGAGCTTTGGCACGGGTTGAAATCACCGGTCCCACATCGGTATTCGGTTCATGTCCGGCATTCACCTTTAAGGTTTTGGTTTTATTGACCAGTTCATCGACCCAGTGCTTGGTCTCACCGACCATTACCGCCACGGAAAGTGCCATACAACGTTGACCTGCTGCGCCAAAAGCTGCACCGACCAAGGCATTTAAGGTCTGTTCTTTATTCGCATCTGGCATCACCACCACATGGTTTTTGGCGCCCATCATCGACTGCACACGCTTGCCGTGTTGGCCTGCAAGGTTATAGACATGCGTGCCGACTGCAGTCGAACCGACAAAAGAAATCGCCTTGATATCGCGATGGGTACACAGTAGATCGACCACTTCTTTGCCGCCATGTACCACATTCAGTACGCCTGCCGGCACACCTGCCTGAATCGCTAACTCAACCAGCATCATGGTCGATAGTGGATCCTGTTCAGAAGGCTTTAAGACAAAGGTATTGCCGCAGACAATCGCCATCGGGAACATCCACAGTGGAATCATCGCCGGGAAGTTAAACGGTGTAATTCCTGCACAGACACCTAGTGGTTGCTGCAAGGTATAGGTATCGACACCACGTGCCACCCCTTCAATATACTCGCCCATTTGTAGGGAACCGATCGAACAGGCATGTTCCACCACTTCCAGACCACGCTGGATATCACCTTCGGCATCAGCCAGGGTTTTGCCTTGTTCTGCCGTTAAGACTTGGGCAATACTTTTTAAATTGGTACGAATCAGATCCTGCAGTTTCAGCATGATTCGCATACGGGCCTGAATTGGAGTCTGGCGCCAGCTGGCAAAGGCATTTTGCGCAGCCGCAATCGCAGCATTGACTTCTTCAGCAGTGGCAAAAGGCACCTGACCCAAGACTTCCTGAGTGGCAGGACTGATAATATCTTGCCAATGGCTGGTTTTTGATTCGACAAATTCACCATTAATGAGGAGTTTTGCGGTGGTGAATCCGGTACTTTGCTGTGGATGAGAAATGGCGTTCATGGTCGCTCCGTGCTGGTTTGTTATTGTCGTTGTATCTGCCTTTACTGGCTTTTATTTAACGTTATAATTTTTACGCTGTTTCAGCAGACTAACAAAGAACACTTTGACCACCAATAGAAATTGGTGCACGATGGTTGTGCAAATATGCACAGGAATTTAACAGGATGTTAAATAAAAAATGAAAGTAGATTGGGATCATTTACGCTTTTTTTTAGTTTTGGCGCGTGCTAAAACACTCACCAACGCAGCACGCTTGATTGGGGTTGAACATAGCACCGTAGCGCGGCGGATTCAGGCCCTGGAAAGTACTTTAGGTACGCAACTGTTTAAGCGCGAAGCCACCGGTTATGAACTAACCTCGGAAGGTCTGGCACTGGTGCCGCGTGTGGAACAGATGGAACAGTCCTTTATCCAGATTGACAAGCGCCATGATCCCTTGCAAGGTCGGGTCCGGATTGGTGCGCCAGAAGGTTTTGGCACGGCATTTTTAGCTCGTCTTTTGGCAGAATTTTCCCAGCATTATCCTTTGCTGACCATTGACCTGATTCCGGTACCGAAAGCGATCAAACTTTCACATCGAGAAGCCGATATTGTGATCGCGATTGACCGGCCCAAATCTGGTCCGTATATCATTACTCGTTTGTCTAATTACTGTTTAAAGCTATATGGCAGCCAGCATTATTTACAGCAAAATCCGGAAATTAAAAAACTGGAAGACCTCCAGCAGCACCGTTTTGTCGATTATATTGATGATCTGGTCTATAGCACTGCACTATATTCGCTAGAGCGTCTTCCCTTGCAGGTCAGTGCCTGTTTTCGCAGTAACAGCATTCTGGCGCAGGAAATTGCCGTGCGTGCAGGTGCTGGACTGGCCATTTTGCCGAAATTTCTGGTCAATGATAAAAGTGAACTGAAAGAGGTGCTGGGTCAGCAGCTCAGTTTTACCCACACTTTCTGGATGCTGACGCTGGTCGATCTGCAACATGAACCAAAAATAAAACTGGTCTGGGATTTCCTGCGTAAACAGGCCGATCTTCAGCAAGACCTGTTAATGGGCAGATGAGTATTGAACACACTGTTCACTTTGCAAGGCTACATAGTTTAGTTAAATCAACTGAAACAACAACGTATCGATACAGCAAATGAACGTATCACAACACTCCTGACCTCTGTGACTTGTTAAATTAACAGTCGATTATTCACGATGTTTAACGAGATACAGGAAAATAATATGAAAATCTTGATGGTGCTGACTTCACATGACCAGCTTGGCGATACCGGCAAAAAAACCGGCTTCTGGCTGGAAGAGTTGGCTGCGCCTTATTACACCTTTGTCGATGCAGGCGCAGAGGTAGTTTTGGCTTCTCCTGCAGGTGGTCAGCCACCGCTAGATCCAAAAAGTAATGAGCCGGATGCGCAAACCGAAACCACCAAACGCTTTGAAGCAGATGCATCGGCCATGCAGGCTCTTGCCAATACACACAAGTTGGGTGAAGTCTTAAATCAGGATTTTGATGCCGTGTTCTATCCGGGCGGTCACGGACCATTATGGGATCTGGCCAAAGACCAGAATTCCATTTCTTTAATTGAGCAAACCTTGCAGGCAGATAAACCTGTTGCGCTGGTCTGTCATGCACCAGGTGTCCTGCGTGATGTGAAAGATGCCGAAGGGCGTTCTATTGTAGAAGGTAAGACAGTCACTGGTTTTACTAATACCGAAGAAGACGGCGTGGGTTTGACAGACATCGTTCCATTTTTAGTTGAAGACATGCTAAAAGAAAAAGGTGGGAAATATTCCAAAGCTGAGGATTGGCAGGTTCATGTACAGCAAGATGGTTTACTGATTACCGGGCAGAATCCAGCCTCTTCTGCAGCGACTGCTGAAGCTTTACTAAAATTATTAAAATAGACGTGATTCTAAAGTTTGCATTAAACCTTTAGATCATTTTCTTTGAACAAGAAAAACCCTGAATGATGCAAGATTATTCAGGGTTTAATTTCTGTATATTCCCAGATTTAGTTCGCTTCAACTGCCGTTGAGGCAATATGCTGAGCCAGTAATTCTCTGAGTTTAAATTTCTGGATTTTTCCCGATGGCGTCATCGGAATATCCTCCCAGATTTCCAGGCGTTCCGGAAGATACTGCATAGCCAGATTATGAGTTTTCAGGAAATCTACCAGCTCATTAAAACTTAACGGCTTTGTCTGATCTTTCAGCTTGATGATTGCACAGGAACGCTCGCCCATTCGCTCATCTGCATAAGCCACTAAAGCTACTGTGGCGATATTCGGATGCTTATAAAGTAGTGATTCAATTTCCGCGACCGGAATATTTTCTCCACCACGAATAATCACATCCTTCTTACGTCCGCAAATCCGAATATAGCCATGCTCGTCCTGATAGGCAATATCGCCAGTATCAAACCAGCCTTCGGCATCCGTATCATTCAAATGTGGACGTTTTAAATAACCGCCAAAATTTGAACAGGTGCGGATCATCAAACGCCCGGATTCATTCACGGCTTTGGTCTGACCTTTTTTATTCACGATCTTGATTTCAACACCAGGTAAAGCGATGCCATCCGTATTGAAAGAGTGTTCATCCTCATCTTCAGGTCGGGTCAGCGTCACTGCACCACATTCGGTCATACCCCAAGCGGATATGACTTTAACGCCCAGAATTTCCCGGGCTTTTTGTACCAATGGCCCCGGAATGGGTGCACCAGCGCAAAGGAAGATTTTCAGTGAATCAACCTTGTCATGCTGTTCCGCCACGGTATTGGACAGGTCATTCAGGAATGGGGTCGAGGCCATGGTGAAATTCACCTGATGCTGATGAATCAGATCTACGGCTTTGGCTACATCCCAGCTTGGAAACACGGGATAACTTGCAAGCTGATTTCTTTGATTTTTATGGTCAGGCCTTAAATAAGCTGGCTTTTGATGATGTGATTACCCTGATTCATCTGCTCAATAAAGTAAATGATGGTTTAAAAAGTATTCATCTGCATAAAGAAACAGATCAGGAATAAACAAATAGAAATACAGCTTTAATTGATGAATATAAAAAAAGAGCCTGTATTCAGGCTCTTTTTTTATAAGTTGAAATTATGCCTTTTGTGGATCGTATTGACGGTCTTTGATGAATATCCCTGACACTGCACCACACAAGAAATAGGCACCGCCCATAATCAGGAAGCCTAGGCCAATTGAACCACCGCTGGCTGCTGCACCAATAATTGCAGGGGCAAACATGGCGCCAATACGGCCTGCATTATAAGCACCGCCTACCGCAGTACCACGAATCGAGGTGGCGAAGCTTTCTGTCATATAAGTGGCATTAATCGCATATGGAATACCATACAGGAATCCAAAGAAAATCAGCAGATAGGCAATATTCTCTGGCGTATTGAATAGCACAATCACGGGCAGGAAAATCGCCGTTCCAATTGCTCCAAAAGAAAAGACAGCGCGTCTACCCAGACGGTCTGCGGCAAAGCCCGCTAGAATTTTCCCGAAAATCATCGCCACATAAGTACCAATCATATAGCCGGCCATAGATTTAAAATTCATGTGCAATTCAGATTCCAGATATGCCGGCATCCAGTTATTTACGCCATAGTAGCCAAATTGCAGAAAACCGGCCGTAAATATCCACAAGATGAACATTCTGCGATTCGCAGGATCCGCGAAAATCTCTTTGACTGTGCTTTTTTTGGCGGGTTGCTGTGCTGTGATTTCAGCTGGGGCATATAGACGCTGCAAACGTGCACGCTGCCAGGATTCTGGCTCAGGAACCAGTTTCTGGATAAAAATCGCCATAACCGAGGGAATAATGGCAATAAAAAACAGGGTTCGCCAGCCATATTCTGGAATGATCCAGCCTGCCAGTACAGTGGCCACAATATAACCGACGGTCCATCCTGCCTGTAAGGTACCTAAAACCGTGGTGCGATATTCAGTTGGAACATATTCAGCCATGAGCGTATTGGCTGCAATATATAAAGAGCCTATGCCAAAGGCAGAAAGGAAGCGTAAAACAGCGAACTGTTCAAAGTTTTGTGCAAAGCCTAAGGCTGCGGTCAATATAGAAAATACCAGAATCGAAATGACCACGGTACGTACACGACCTAGACGGTCACAGGCCCAGCCACCTATAAAGCCACCAATCGCCATACCTGCTAAGGTAAAACTGCCTAGTGTACCGGCCTGCAGATTACTGAGACCAAACTCTGCTTTCAGACTATTTAAACTGAAAGACAGCAGCAACATGTCCGCGCCATCTACCAGTAAAGCCAGAAAGGCGAAAATAAAAGCAATTTGCTGGGTTCGTTTGGTCGTAGGTTTAATCTTTTCTAATTCTCTCGCTAAATCCGTCATATTAAAATCTCTGTTTTCCTATCCTTAGGTTTTCATGATCTTTTTATATTTAAAGCTATTCCACTAATGAATATGCTTTAAAGCTAATCCGTTTTTAATTCACTTGATTGACTCCTTTTTAATCCTGTCTGGGAGATCGCTTTTTCCTTTTTATCAGTTACCTCTTGTTCCTCATTCATGCTTATATTTGCATCAGGCTAAAGAAAATAAGATGAATATTCATCATTTTAGATGTTTTATTTTGTTATACGAAATTTATTATCATAAAGTTGATTGTTCTTTCATTTTCATATAGCTTTAAAAAGAGGGATAAGAACGATATGTCATTTGAATATGATCGAACAGGGAGCGTAATAATGGGTGCCTTAACAGGATTTCGTGTACTGGATTTAAGCCGGATTTTGGCTGGGCCCTGGTGTAGCCAGATTCTGGCTGATCTGGGTGCAGAAGTGATCAAGATTGAAAAACCGGATCATGGGGATGATACCCGTATCTGGGGACCACCTTGGCTTAAAAACAATCAGCAGCAAGATACCCATGAATCGGCTTATTACCTGTCAGCCAACCGTGGCAAGCATTCGGTTGCAATCGATTTATCTACACCTGAAGGTCAAAGTATTATCAAAAAACTTGCTGAACAAAGCGATGTAGTCATTGAAAACTATAAAGCCGGTTCGTTGAAACGATATGGGCTGGATTATGAAAGTCTGAGTCAGCTAAATCCGCGACTGGTATATTGTTCTATTACCGGTTTTGGCCAGAACGGTCCGCGTGCGCAAGAGCCGGGCTATGATTTTATCGTTCAGGGAATGGGCGGCATGATGAGTGTCACTGGCGAACGTGACGATCTGCCCGGTGGTGGCCCGCAAAAAGCAGGTCTGGCCTTTGCCGATTTGACCACCGGCTTATATGCCGCAATTGCCATTCAGGCGGCTTTGTTGTCCCGTGAGAAAACCGGTGAAGGTCAGTATATTGATATGGCGCTGTTAGATACCCAGGTTGCTTCCCTCTCTGTTCTGGCCATGAATTATCTCACCTCAGGCAAAGTCCCCGGTCGCTTCGGAAATGCACATGCCAATATTGTGCCCTATCAGGTGTTCAAAGCCCAGGAAGGTGAATTTATTATTGCCTGTGGTAATGATCTGCAATTTCAAGCTTTGTGTCAGGCCGTTGGTCTGGCTAAGGTGGCAGAAGATCCTCGCTTCTTAAAAAATTCTGGACGTGTTACACATCGTGAAGAATTGACCACAGTTCTACAGGCTCATTTCTATACTAGACCGGCAAAAACCTGGGTGGATTTAATCCATGCGGTTAAAGTGCCGGTAGGAATGATCAATGACCTGAAACAGACTTTGCAAGAAGAACAGGTATTGGCACGCGATATGGTGATTCAGATGCCGCATACTTTACGTGAAGATTACACCTCAATCGGTTCACCGATCAAACTCTCCAAGACACCGGTACAATATAAAAAGGCACCCCCTTGTCTGGGTGAAGATACCGATGCCATTTTGAGTCAATATTTAAGTTCTGCTGAAATAGAAGAACTGAAAAGCAAAAAAGTCATCCAGCAGCGATAAGCCTGCAAGCAATAAAAAAGGAATCTTTCGATTCCTTTTTTATTTTAAATCTAATGGACTAGATCATTCCTTAACAGGCTTTGGCGCTCGGCTGAACAGTACGAGGCAGCTCGCGACGCAGAATTTTTCCTACTGCAGACTTTGGTAATCCAGCCACAAACTCAATGTATTTGGGCAATTTATAACTGGTCAGTTGCTGCTTCAGATAAGTCATGACTTCATCTTGGGTCAGAGTTTCATCCTGTTTCACAATAAATGCCTTGGGTACCTGTCCAGACTTTTCATCATCAATACCAATCACTGCACATTCCAGTATTTTAGGATGTTTGGACAGCACGCCTTCCAGCTCATTGGGATAAACATTAAATCCGGAGACCAGAATCATGTCTTTTTTGCGGTCCAGAATGGTGATATAGCCCTGTTCGTCCATACAACCGATATCACCTGTCAGGAAGAATCCATCTTTGGTAAATACCTGTGCTGTTGCTTCCGGTTGCTGCCAGTATCCTTTCATCACCTGTGGACCACGTATGGCGATTTCTCCAGCCTGATTAAGTTCTACAGGTTTTCCTTCATCATTCAGAATCAGAATTTCAGTCCCTGCCAATGGAAAGCCAATCGTGCCACTAAATCGCCGGCTTAAAGGAGGGTTAAAAGTTGCAGTTGGTGAGGTTTCAGAAAGTCCGTAGCCTTCATAAATCTGGCAGCCTGTAACCTCATGCCATAACTCTGCCGTATTTTTCAGAATAGATGCTCCTCCACCGGTTGTGGTTTTCAGGCTTGAATGATCCAGCTCACGGAAACGTGAATGATGCGCCAAGGCATTAAACATGGTATTCACACCCGGAAAAACGGTCGGTGGATGTTTCTGGTATTGATCTACCAAAGCATCCAGATCTCTCGGATTGGGAATAAGCACATTAGCGAAACCTCGGCTCAGACCATAACTGAACAGGCAGATAGTAAATCCATAAATGTGATACAGCGGCAAGGCACAGAATACATATTCATTTTCAGTGGCATAGCGGTCACCAAAATGGCTGATAAATACGGTACTGTTTTGGGCGATATTAAACAAAATATTGCGATGGCTCAGTTCCGCGCCTTTAGAAACACCTGTGGTTCCTCCCGTGTATTGCAGAATGGCCGTATCTTCCTGATGCTGTACAGGCGGTTCAAAATCAATAATCTCTACCTGATTTATTGTCTGTCTAAAGTCAGAAAACTGTTTATCCGGATATTGTGCTGCCTGACTATAAATAGCACTTGGTTGCTCTTGAATAAAATCCAGCGGATGCGTTGAAATGACATATTTAAGTTGAGGACATTCATCTAGTGCTGTTAATTGCTCCAAAGTCTGTCCCAGGATAATCAAGGCTTCTGCACCTGAATCCTGTAGTTGATGATAGAGCTCGCGCTGGGTGTACATGGGATTGACATTGACCAGCACATAACCCGCACGAATAATGGCAAAGGTCGCAATTGGATACTGAATAATATTGGGTAACATCACCGCAATACGGCTGCCAGCAGTTAGCCCAAGACTCTGTAAATAGCTTGCCAGTTTCTGGCTATACACATCGATATCGTGATAGCTGAATTTGCGATCCAGATAAAAAAATGCTGTTTTATCCTGAAATTTCACCAAATTCTCAGCAATTGTCGTGCTCAGGGTTTTATCAGGATCTGGCCGGGTAAATTCCGGATTGATATTCCACTTTTTATATTCTTCCATCCATGGCTGACTGCTCATGACTATACTCCTGTCCTGGATTTACATTTATTTTGTATTATTTTAACCATAAGATTTTGATTTTAATTAAATATTTTTAAACTACTTTCTGCTGTCTCGATTCAACATACTGATAGTGATAACCGCTACGAATAAAATGCTGATTTTTATCCCTAAATGAATGAGCATAATCCGGCCAGACCAAAGTCAGCTTACGACTGACCGGATCCAGATACCAGCTTTTACAGCTTTCCGATAACCAGACACTGCCTTGGGAAAGTTGCTGTAGCTCCTGCATATAGCTATTTTCAGCTTCTTGATCTGCTTCAAAGACCTGAATCTGTTCCTGCTCAAAAAACTGCAAGGCATCTAGCACTAGATCAAACTGGGTTTCCAGAAAATAAAGCGCTGAATTATGCCCACTGCCTGTATTTGGCCCATTCAGGATGAACAGGTTTGGAAAGTTGTGTACGGTCGTTGACTGATAACCCTGCATACCGCTGGACCATTGCTGCTCCAGGCTTAAACCCTGTTTACCCACCACCTTTGCGGCATAAGGTGGACGTGCCGCTTCAAATCCGGTGGCAAAGACGACGATATCTGCAGGAAACTTATTACCGGACTTACTGATTACACCGTCTTTCGTAACTTCTGCCAATGCTGAGTCTTCAAGTGTGACATTTGGTTTTAGAAAAGTCGGATAATAATCATTAGAAAGCAATAAGCGCTTACAACCAGGTTCATAATTCGGCATAAGTTTGCGCTGTAATTCAGGATCTGAAATCTGATGTTTTAAGAATTGCAGGCAGTTTTTCTTGACCCGCTCAATCTGGCTTTTCAGATTACGGCGCTGGGCAAAATTGTATTCATTGCCCCAGAACAAGGAATGTCTGAGGGTTGACATACTGTCCGGATCTTTGCGGAAAAGCTGTTTTTCTGATTCAGAATAAGGTCGGTCTGGTCGGGGCAAAATATAGGGCGCACTACGTTGCAAGACAGTCAGGCTTTTGGCCATTTTTGCAATTTCCGGTACAAGCTGGATGGCAGAAGCACCAGAACCCACCACAACGACATGCTGATTTTCCAGATTCACTTCGTGATTCCAACGTGCAGAATGCATGATCTGACCTTGAAATTCTTCTAGTCCCGAAATTTGTGGCAGATGTTCATCTGCCAGATGCCCGGTTGCGGTAATTAAAAATTCTGCCTGATAAACACCTTTAGAGGTTTGTACTTCCCAAATGCGCTCTTTAGCATCCCAGCGGGCTTTTTCCAGTTGAATCTGAAAATCGATATGTGGCCGGATATTTTCCTGATCACAGCATTGGATTAAATATCGCTGAATTTCTGCCCCTTGCGGAAACACACGTGACCAGTCCGGATTTTGAATAAAAGAGAAAGAATATAAGTGGGAAGGTACATCACAGGCGACCCCTGGATAGGTATTGTCACGCCAGGTGCCGCCCACTTCTGCTGCACGTTCAATGATTTTAAAATCGTGGATGCCCTGCTGTTTAAGGCGGATTGCCATTCCCAAACCACCAAAACCACTGCCTACAATTAAAATCTTGCTGCGCTGTCCTTGAGCTTGCATTATTTATCTCCTTTAAGGCATATAAGGCTGGATTTTTTGATTCACCGGATATTGTTCTGGATGCTGGCTAAACTGGTTGACTAGTTGCACCACTTCGGCTGGCGCTTCGATATAGAGCGCATGTCCTGAAGAAATTTCGATATAGCGACTGTTCGAAATTGAAGCAAACAGCAATTTTGCTTGGGCTACAGGCACCATGCGGTCTTCACGGCAGGCAACGACTAGAGTCTCTGCACAGATGTCAGATAAAGCTGATGTAATATCAATGCGATAATTCAGTTCCCGCTGTTTGGCTGCATCTTGGGAGGGTTTAACAAAACGTGCCAAATCCAACACCTGCTGTTCGCTTCGTGCAGACAGATAATCATCGCTATACAGGCAATAATTGACAAAATGAGGCAAGGCCGCAGATTGTTCAGTAAATAATTGCTGCCAAATGACAGTACGCAGTTGTTGCACCGAGCTGGTCTTGGCCCAACCGGCTAACAGGATCAAACGCGCTATGCGCTGTTTTAAACTGGCTGCTACTTGTGCAGCAATCACGGCACCGAGTGAATAGCCTACCACTGTAATGGTTTCATCTTCTGCAACTGCATGTTGAATCAGCGCTTCAACCTGCTGGCTAAAATCAGTCACCTTTAGATCAGCTTTATCGGGGGTATGTAAATCAATGGATAAAACCCGTTGATGAATACCCAGCATCGGAAAAATATAGCTGAAATGCTTGTCGGTATTTCCACCGGTGCCATGAATCAGAATAATGGTGGGAAATGCAGAACGCTGTCCGACTTCATGAAAAGTAAGCTGCAGATCAGCATAAGGACACTGTTGAGTAATCATGTCTAAATCCATATAGACTCCTGATCTTGTTATTTTATGGTTTATTCAATACCGAAGAATAACTCTCAATATTTGAATGAGGTTAGGATGCAAAAATTATTAAAAAAAGACCCACGACACGAGTATCGTGGGTCAAAAGGTTTAATCGAATTTGAACTCTTCAGGTTCAAGTAAAAACAGGCTTTCACCACCTGCCTGAATATTGGCAAAGTGGGTTGAAGTTCTTGGCAAAATACGTGCGAAGAAGAATTGTGCCGTTTTGATCTTGGCTGCATAGAACGGATCAGTATTGCCTTCTTCAATTTTCTGCTGCGCAGTAATTGCCATTTTCAGCCACAAATAAGCGGACACGACATAACCAGAGAAATATAGGTAGTCAACTGATGCTGCCCCAATTTGATTGGCAGACTGTTGAGCCTGTTCCTGAATGGTTTTGGTTAATTCCAGCCATTGTTCAGTCAACTGGCTGACTTGTGCAACTTGCTGGCTAAACTGGGCATGTTGCTGGTGCTCTTTCACATAAGCTTGGATTTCATCGGTTAATGCGGTCAGCAGACCCAGTTTTGAACCCAGCACTTTACGCGCCAGCAAGTCAATGGACTGAATTTCAGTGGTTCCTTCATAGAGGCTGGCAATACGTGCATCACGGGCAATCTGTTCCATGCCATGCTCAGCAATATAACCGTGACCACCGAAAACCTGCATACCATGTTTAGCCGCTTCTATGCCGGTTTCGGTCATTAACGCTTTGGCAATTGGGGTTAATAATGCCAGACGGTCTTCAGCTGCTTTCTTTTCTTCCGGACTGTCAGTAGCTTCAGCGATATCGGCATAGGTCGCCAGATAATATGCAAGTGCACGTGAACCTTCTGCAAACACCTTTTGAGTCAGCAGCATGTTACGTACTGCCGGATGCACGATAATTGGATCTGCAGGCTGGCCTGGCGCTTTCGCACCTTCAAGTGAACGCATCGCCAGACGGTCTTTGGCATAAGCCAATGCACCCTGATAAGAAGATTCTGCTGCTGCCAAGCCTTGAATGGCTGTACCGATACGTGCCGAGTTCATAAAGGTAAACATGCAGTTTAGGCCGCGATTTTCAGGCCCAATCAGGAAACCTTTGGCATTATCAAAATTCAGCACACAGGTCGCGTTACCGTGAATGCCCATCTTGTGTTCAAGAGCGCTACATACCACGCCATTACGGGAAGCCACATTACCAGCTTCATCCAGATTGTATTTAGGCACGATAAACAGTGAAATACCTTTGGTGCCGGCAGGCGCATCCGGTAAACGCGCCAATACAATATGCACAATATTTTCAGCCAGGTCATGTTCACCGGCTGAGATAAAGATTTTCTCACCACTGATGCTGTAACTGCCGTCTTCATTTGGCACTGCTTTGGTACGGATTAAACCTAGGTCAGAACCGGCATGAGATTCAGTCAAGCACATGGTTCCCGTCCAGCGACCTGCAATTAAAGGTACCAGGAATTTCTGTTTCTGTTCATCGCTACCGTGGTGCTCTAAAGTACGCATGGCACCATGGGACAGGCCTGGGTACATGCCCCAAGACCAGTTGGTTGCAGTAATAATTTCAGAAATGGCAATACGGTATAAGGTCGGGAAGCCCTGACCGCCATATTGTTCATCACCGGTTAAAGAGGTAAAGCCGAGTTCTACATATTTGTCATAAGCTGCTTTAAACCCATCTGGAGTAGTTACGATGCCATCCTGCAAACGGCAACCCTGCTGGTCGCCTGTCGCATTAATCGGTAGAAGTTCGTTTTGGCAAAAGTCCGCAGCGACTTCCAGATATTGCTCCATAATATCCATAGAAACCTTGTCTGCGAATTTTGCATAGCCCTGATATTTCTGTTCAACGTTTAACAGGTCTTTCAGGACAAACTTCATGTCTTTTAATGGCGCAATATAATTTCTCATCGTAATTCCCTTGTATGAGTTCTAATTTGTATATTTATGACAATTAATTTCATAATACGAAATTATGTTTTAAATCCACTATAATATAATTTAAAGAATAAAATCTAGTCATTCGATGAAATTTCCCATTTAAAAATAAAAAATCTTCAGGATGAAAAAAAGCCATTCATGACGGAATGGCTTTTTTGTTTGATCGTCAATGAAATGGTTCAACGAGCCAAGAAATGAGTCAGACGTTGATGAATAATTTGCTCTGCATCTTGCATGATATTTTCGATCAGCGCCTGACAAGTCGGAATGTCATGAATCAATCCCATCACTTGACCTGCAGTCAGAACTCCCGCATCCACATCGCCATTTTCTAAAGCGAGCTTGCCTTTTAAACCGCTGACATAGGGACGAATCTGTTCAAATTGCAGATCTGGATCTTCACTCATTTTTACCACTAAATCAGATACTGCATTTTTGGCAACACGGGCGGTATTTCGGAACTGTCGATACAAAAGATGTGTCGCCCTTTCATCATTATCGACATAGAACTGTTTGATGTTTGGATGGATCGGGGCTTCCTGAGTGGCACAAAAGCGTGTACCCATATTGATGCCTTCGGCACCCAAAGCCAAAGCTGCGACCAGACCACGGCCATCAGCAAAACCGCCACTGGCCACAATCGGCACAGTAAGCTGATCCGCAGCGGCAGGAATTAAAATCAGGCCAGGAATATCGTCTTCACCCGGATGGCCCGCACATTCAAAACCATCAATCGAAATGATATCCGCACCGATTCTTTGTGCTGAAAGCGCATGACGGACGGAAGTACATTTATGAATGACAATAATGCCGTGTTGCTTAAACGCCTCAATATGTTCATGTGGCTTGTTGCCTGCTGTTTCTACGATTTTGATACCGCTTTCAATGATCGCCTGTCGGTATTCTGCATATGGCGGCGGATTCACAGCGGGCAATAAAGTCAGATTGACCGCAAAAGGCTGATCGGTCATTTCTCGGCAGCGTGCAATTTCCTTGACCAAGGCTTCAGGCGTCGGTTGAGTCAATGCCGTTAATGTTCCCAAGCCACCTGCATTAGATACGGCACTGGCCATTTCTGCGGTACCGACCCACATCATGCCGCCCTGAATAATTGGATAGCGAATGCCTAAAAGCTCGGTAATACGGGTCTGAATTTTCATAAATGCTCTCCTTAGCATCCGGTAAATTGTGCAGGGCGTTTTTCGACAAAAGCCTGGACACCTTCTTTATAGTCCTGACTGCTCAGCGCCAGATATTGCAGGTTTTGTTCCAGCTCCAGTTGCTGGTCTATGTTATTTTCAGCACTGCGTTGCAAGGCCTGTTTGGTTAAAGCCAGCGCATAAGTCGGCTGTTGAGATAATCGGTGTGCAATGTCGTCGATATAAGCATCAAATTCTGTATCTGGAAGCATTTTCCAGATCATGCCCATTTCAGCGGCCTCTTTGGCATGCACCGGTTCCCCCAGAAAAGTAAGTGCCATGGCACGTGCATAACCGATTAAACGTGGCAACATCCAGGTGCCACCGGCATCAGGAATCAAGCCAATTTTAGAAAAGGCCTGAATAAATCGGGCACTTTCCTTGGCAATGACCAGATCACAGGCCAGCGCGATATTGGCACCTGCACCGGCAGCCACACCATTCACTGCTGCGATCACGGGTTTGGGACTCTGGCGGATCAGGTTAATCAAAGGATTATAGTATTTGGCCAGCGAGCCTTGCGGTGGCAAAGGCACATTGCCAAGCTGTCCAGCACGTTCTTTTAAATCCTGTCCCGCTGAAAATGCCCGGCCATTACCGCGAATCACAATTACCCGAATATTCGGATCTGTATTCCAGTTTTTCAGCACCTGTTGCACTTCCTCATGCATTTGCTGGTTAAAACTGTTGAGTGAATCCGCGCGGTTAAAGCTTAAGGTTGCGACGCCTTGCTGAACCTGAGTTTGAATCGTTTTCCACATCATCAATTTCCTTATTTTTCCGGTATCCCTACAATTAATAGCCTTTATTAACATCTACCTGATGGCATAAATCCAGCCCGAGATTTAAACGTCGGTCATTTTCTAGAATCTGTTCCACCACCACAGACATGGGTGCATGTGAGGCAACATGTGGTGTAACAACGATCTTTTCATGCTGCCAGAATGGATGTTCAGCAGCTAATGGCTCCTGTTCAAATACATCGACAATTGCACCACGTAACTGGCTGGAATCTAATGCATTTAATAAATCTTGCTCAATTAAATGCTGACCCCTCCCGACATGAATTAATGCCGCCTGCTCAGGCAACCGCTGAAATAATTCAGCAGAAAGAATGCCGGTATTTTCTTTAGTGAGTGGCAGCAGGTTAATCAGAATCTGACTTTGAGCCAGGAATTCGGAAAGCTGTTCTTGGCCTACATAGCTTTTAACTTGATTAATGTCTTTTGGGGAATTCGACCAACCAGAGACTTGATAGCCCATGTCTGCGAAACGTTCTGCTACGTATCCACCCATATGCCCCAGTCCCATAATTCCGATCTGGATATGATGGCTATAACTTTGACGATACTGTTTCCATAGCTGCTGCTTTTGCTGCTGGATCATGCAGTCAAAATAACGCTGGAAATACAGCACGCCCCAGAGCAGGTAATCAAGCATGCCTTTTTGATGATGTGGATCCAGTACCCGGCAGACTGACTGGTCAGCTCTAATCTCGTTTAAATTTAAATGTTCGACCCCTGCAGCAATCGAATGAATTAGACCAAGTTCTGGAAGTTGCCGAAGTTTTTCCAGATCTGGAAACCACGAAGCTGCTGTGGTCGCCTGTTCAGCTTCCGGGCTGTCCACTGTACAGAAACTGCCAGCAGGCGCATATTTCTGAAAAGACTTGACCAGAATCGCCTCAATATTCGGCACAGTACTGGAAATCACAATCATGATGCATACTCCGTATATTGATGCTCAATCAGGGATAATGCAGCCTGCCAGGCACGCTGTAAAATCGGTCCAACTAAAGGACTGGCGAACTGCTTGGCAGTTTTAATTCGGACTTCTTCTGCTGGATAATGCAATTCAGCACCACCGCTTAAGGCCTTCACCTGTGCCTGACAGGCACGCTCCAGAAAATAGATTTCATGAAAGGCCCGTGCAATCGTTTCGCCAGCCGTTAAAAGTCCGTGATTGCGCAAAATCATGGCGCGATGGCTGCCCAGGTCCTGAATCAGGCGTTCCTGTTCATCTGTTGACAATGCAACGCCCTCATATTCGTGATAGGCCACCTGCTGATAAAATTTCAACGCATGCTGGGAAATGGGAAGAAGTCCGTGTTTCTGTGCAGAAACTGCTATGCCATCTGCGGTATGCGTATGAATGACACAGTTCAGATGAGCATGTGCTTCATGAATTGCAGAGTGGATGACGAAGCCCGCCATATTCACCGGCTTGTCCTGTTCATAGCTTTCTACAACCTGCCCTTCATGATTAATCTTCACCAGCGTTGAAGCACACATTTTTTCAAAAGCGACACCATACTGATTAATCAGAAAACAGTCAGGTTGATCGGGAACTCTTAAACTGATGTGAGTATCGATCAGGTCCGTCATCCGGTAATGCGCGATAATGCGATAAAGCGCTGCGAGTTCACAACGTGCCTGCCATTCAGCATCTGTGACGAGATTTTTTATTGTCATCGTTCCATCCTGGAAAAATATAGCATTTCGATCATTATCTGTTATATCATAATTTCAGGAAAACAGAATATTATTTCATAAAGCGAAATAAATCGTTACAAGGAGTGGATATGCCCACATCACAATTAAACGGACTTGAATATCTTACCGCAATTAAAAATGGGGAAATCCCCAGCTCAGCCATGAGTGAAATTATTCCCATGCGTCTGACCTTGGTGCGCGAAAACTATGTGGAATATGAGGTGCGTCCTGATCAGCGCCATTACAATTTACAGGGTGGTATTCATGGCGGCTTTTGTGCAACGGTTCTAGATAGTGCCACTGGCGCTGCCGTGCATACGACAGTAGATACAGGTGTCAGTTTTTCGACCATCGACCTGAATGTAAAAATGCTGAAAGCGATGAAAAGCGGCGAAACCTATACCGCTATTGGTGAAGTTATCCGGATTGGACGCAATGTACTGACCTCAGAAGGCAGAATTATCGATAAAGAAGGTAAAGTTTATGCCTTTGGGTCAGCGACTTTATTGGTTACCAACAGAACTTGACCATCAATAATAAAGATCCTTGAAACCTGTACCAATGTCAGTCAATTAATAAGTTGGCTGACATTTCCTTTTTTAAACTTATGAGGTTGTTTGATACGCGAGAACTTCATCCGCAACTGTCTGAGGCAAGACTACTTTGTAAAATAATAGATTCTGCGATATATCTGATTATTTATGGTTGTGGGCGAGTTTTGCAGTTTGGAGCATTGCTCCGCAACATGGTTTTCTTGCGAAACTTCGCTTCTCATTTTGCCGAAACAAAAGTAGCGTAGAGAATTTGAGTTTGATTTAAAAAAGAGCTCTAATATTCACAAAATCTTTGCTGTAGTTTTTATTTAAATATAAAAATCCCAATAAAAAAATGCCATGCATATCATAGATACGTGGCATTAAGGCTATGACTAAAGCTGTTATGCAGCTTCAGGATTTTCAATCACCATCGCCAGCCCTTGCCCCAGACCGATACACAGACTGATCACGGCATATTTTTTACCGGTACGCTGTAACTGACGTGCAACGGTTAAAGCCAAACGCGCACCCGAACAGCCCAGTGGATGACCAATGGCAATCGCACCACCATTTGGATTGACACGTGGATCATCCAAAGCGACATCCAGACCTTTCAGGCAAGATAATACCTGACTGGCAAAGGCTTCATTAATCTCGATTACGTCCATATCGTCTAGCGTCAAACCCGCACGCTGTACTGCCTTTTTAATCGCTTCAATTGGGCCTGCTCCCATGATGCGTGGCTCAATGCCAGCGGCTGCAGAAGACAGAATACGAGCTAAAGGTTTTAAGCCATACTGTTCCTGAACTTTTTCACTGCCGATAATCAGTGCTGCAGCGCCGTCATTGATTCCTGATGCATTACCCGCTGTTACTACACCACCTTCGAAAAGCGGTTTTAGCTTGGATAATGCTTCAAATGTTGAAGAAGCACGTGGATGCTCATCCTCAGTAATTTGTTTAGGCGGCAATTTGCGTCCTTGAGAAACTTCAATCGGGGTAATTTCACCTTCAAAGAAACCTGCTTCTTTCGCTGCCTGATATTTTGCCTGTGATGCAGCAGCAAAGGTATCAGCCTGTTCACGGCTAATACCGAATTCTTCAGCCACGTTATCACCTGTTTCAGGCATACTGTGCGCGCCAAACTGATCCGTAAATTTACGGTTGGGGAAACGGGTACCAATTGTGGTGTCATAAATTTTGGCATCACGTGAATAAGCACTCTCTGCTTTGCCCATCACAAAAGGCGCGCGGGTCATGCTTTCTACGCCACCGGCAATGTACAACTCGCCTTCACCTACAGTAATGGCACGTGCAGAATCAATCACAGCACCGAGACCTGATGCACATAAGCGGTTTACCGTCTGGCCCGGAACCGTTACCGGCATACCCGCTAACAATGCTGCAAAACGTGCCACATTACGGCTATCTTCACCGGCCTGGTTGGTGCTACCAAAGATTACATCTTCTACATCTTCTGCCGGGATACCGGTTTTTTCCAGTAGGTTTTTAATGACTGTAGCTGCCAGATCATCTGGACGTACGCTTGCCAGACTTCCTGCATGGCGACCGATTGGTGAACGTAAACCATCATAAATATAGGCATTTAACATGAGTGTTATTCCTTTAACTTTCTAATTAATGTGTTGTATGAACAAGAGGTAGACCAAGCTGAACGCGGCGACGCAACCAAGGACTTGGACGATAACGCTGGTCACGGGTAATCGCAGTCATGCGATCCAGAATTTTCAGAATTTTTTCAGCACCCAGCACATCGCCCCATTCAATTGGGCCATGCGGATAACCGAGGCCTAGTTTTACCGCAACATTGATGTCTTCAACTGTCGCGACGCCTTGCTGGGCAATATCACAGCCGAGATTCACAATCATTGCCAAAGCACGTTGAGCCACAAAGCCAACGCTTTCCTGAATTACACTCGCAGTCACACCATCCAGATTGAAAATCGATTGAGCCGCTTGGGTCAGTTCAGGCTTGGTCACAAAAGTTGGCATTAAGGTGCGGTGTTTATTCAGCCCATACAGTAGGTCGATACACACCACTTGCTGAGGTGCCAGCTGATAACGGACAGCAGCCGATGTTGCATCTTCACCATAAGTGGCAATCAGGATTAAAGCCTCTGCTGAAGGTGTCTCAGTTTGCTCAATCTGAATGTTGAACTGTTGCAGATATTGCTCAAGTGCCTGACGGTCTTCGTTATATTCTGTGCCTAGCCAGACTGATGGATATTGATCGAGTTTTTCAACCAGTGTTGGAGCCACATCCCCTACTTTGCTACCTGAAGTGTAATCATAGAAGCCTTTACCGGTTTTACGACCGAGCTGTTTGGCAATAAAGCGCTGACGGGTAATCACACTTGGACGGTAACGTGCTTCTTCATAATACTGGTGATAAATCGATTCACTCACCGGATGCGATACATCCATACCGGTCAGATCACCTAGCTCAAAAGGTCCCATTTTAAAACCGATCCCATCGCGGTAAATCCGGTCAATCTCATAAAATGGCGTGACATTTTCATTCAGAATGGCATAGGCTTCGCTACCAAAGGCACGGCCGGCATGGTTAATAATAAATCCTGGGGTATCTTTGGCTTTGACCGGGCGATGACCCATCTTGGTAGATAATTGAGTCAAGGCTTGCACAATATCAGCGCGGGTATTAAAGCCTTCAATTACTTCGACCACTTTCATCAGTGGTACCGGATTAAAGAAATGATAGCCGGCCACACGTTCCGGCTGACTACAATTGGCAGCAATGGCACTGATCGATAATGAAGAGGTATTCGATGCCAAAATGGCTTCCGGTTTAACAATGTCTTCTAGTTGCTGCATCAGCTTTTGTTTGATTTCCAGATTCTCAATAATCGCCTCAACAATCAGATCACAATCTTTCAAATCTTCTAATTGCTGTGCGATTGATAAATGGGCAATATCTTCAGCTGCTTTTTCGTGGCTGAATTTACCTTTATCTGCCAAGGTATTTAATGTTTTGGCCAGTTTGTCCTGTGCCTCTTCAGCTGCCCCTTCTTTGGCATCAAACAGTATCACGTCATGACCAGACTGAATCGCAATCTGGGCAATACCTGCACCCATCGTGCCTACGCCAATAATTCCGATTTTCTGAATTTGAATGCTCATGCCTATCGTCCCTGATAATTCGGTTTACGTTTTTCGATAAAGGCCTGCATACCTTCTTTTTGATCTTCTGAAGAAAACAGCATCTGGAAAGACTTACGTTCCAGAGTAAGTCCGGCATTGAGCGGCACATCTTCGGCCAATAAAGCCACTTCCTTTATTTGCTCCAAGGCAATTGGCGGCATTTTTGCCAACCCTTCTGCCATCTTGATTGCTGTAGCAAGGGTTTCACTGTCTTCAGTCACCTGGGACACCAGACCAATTTGATAAGCTTCCGGTGCAGGTACCAGACAACCGGTCATGATGATACGCATGGCATGGAATTTGCCTACTGCACGGAATAAACGTTGAGTCCCACCTGCACCCGGCATCACGCCAACTTTCACTTCAGGTTGACCGAACTGGGCACTTTTTCCAGCAATGATAATGTCTGCATGCATCGCCAGTTCACATCCACCCCCCAGTGCATATCCATTTACAGCTGCAATCACCGGTTTTGAACACTGCGCAATCGCTTGCCAGTAACGTTCAGTACGACGTTGCATCATCTGGATGGTTTCAGCGGTAGCTAATTCCTTTAGATCGGCCCCTGCTGCAAAATCTGTTTCACCGCCCGTAAGAATAATGGCCCGAATATTTTCGTCATCATTGAGTTGTAGAAAAGCTGCAGCCAGTTTCTGGCGCACTTCTGTATTCAAAGCATTTTTTGCTTCTGGTCGATGGATCTTGACCATCGCCACATGTGCTGAGATTTGCTCTACTTGAACCACCTGTTCCATTAAAATCTCCATTTATTTTGTATAGCGAAATTTTATTTTATATAAAACTACGGTTTCTAAGTCTATAAATCAAGAATTTTTAACTCAAAAATTCAAAAAAGTTATTTTTTACTAAAAATAGAGTAAAAACTCTTGTTCAGTTGGTTATTTTATGATTAATTGATTTCGCAATACGGAATTAATTATTTAAAGTAAATTTTGGCTATTCATTTAAGTAATTATTAGCCTTATAACGAAACTAAAAATTAATTTACGTAATAAAGATACTTCGTCGTTCAGTGATTTTTAACCCAGTATAGGGCTGAAAAATCAGATTTAACCTGATTGTTGACGTGGCTAAACCAAAACAGGAGCAGACACTTTAATCAGGAAAAACACTTTTCCGAGAGGAAGGAAAATGGATTTAGCGGTAGCAGAGGAAATGCTACTTTTAATTTATAGAGGATATAAGAATGACAAGCGATACCATCGTAACTGGAGACAATAAAACACCTGTCTCCTCCGAGGACACCATTAAACAGGCACCAAAACGCCTGTGGATGACAGCCTTTGTCTTTGCTTTTCTAATTTTACTCTGTGACGGTGCAGATATTGGCATTTTGGCTTTCAGTCTGACCAGTCTGAAAGCTGAATGGGGACTGACTTCTGTACAGGCCGGTGCTTTAGGAAGTTATTCCCTTCTAGGTATGGGAATTGGTGGCTTTGTCGGTGGATGGGCCTGTGACAAGTTTGGTCGCGTGCGAGTCATCGTATTAGCAACCATTGCCTTCTCGATCTTGTCTGCCTATTCAGGCTTTGCCCAGTCTTATACTGAGTTCGCAATTTTACGTACCCTGTCCTGCTTGGGTTTAGGCTGTTTATATATTGCCTGTAATACCCTCATGTCGGAATACGTACCGACCAAATATCGTACTACGGTATTGGCAACATTAATGACCGGTTTTACCTTGGGTTCTTTGGTCATCACTATGCTTTCAGGCTGGATCATTCCTGAATTCGGCTGGCGTATGCTGTACTGGATCACGATTGCGCCATTAGCCTTGGGTATTCTGATGCATTTTATGGTGCCAGAGCCGGAATCATGGAAGCGTGTACGTGAAATGAAAAGAACTGGTCAGATTGTGGATAACGATACCAAAAAAGGTAATCCATACATCACCATTCTTAAAGATAAAACCCATGGCAAGATGTTCATCTTGTGGTCTTTCAGCTCCGGTTTCTTGCTATTTGGTTACTTCGGTGTAAGTAACTGGTTGCCAAGTTATCTTGAAGCTGAATTAGGCATTAAGTTTAAAGAAATGGCACTGTATATGGTGGGTACATTCATCACCATGATTTTTGCCAAAATCATTGCAGGTTATGTTGCTGATAAAATTGGTCGCCGCATTGTGTTTGCTTTCGGCACCATGGGAACAGCGCTATTTATCCCTGTCGTGGTGTATATGCATAATGCCGATAACATTGGCGTACTGATGCTAATCTTCGGCTTCCTGTACGGTATTCCATATGCCATCAATGCAACCTATCTAACCGAAAGTTTCCCGACTGGTGTTCGTGGTACAGCGGTGGGTGGTGCATTCAATATTGGTCGTATCGGTGCAATCTTCGCTCCAATTACGATTGGTTATCTTGCGATGCATGGTTCGATTGGTACAGGTCTGTTGGTAATGGGTGCAGCATACTTCCTATGCGGTTTGATTCCTGCCCTGTTTATTAAAGACCGTTTATACGATCCGCAAAAAGCAGAATAAACCCCACTTCGGAAGGCAGGTCAAATCGCTGCCTTCCTCTTTCTCCAAATATTGACCATACGTATAGAAAGGTCTCCTTTCATTCAGGATTAAAAATTTCTTTAGGGATTAAGAAATGAAAAAATTAGTTTTAGCGACATTATGTGGTATTGCTTCAGCACAGGCATTTTCAGCAGAAGCCTCTGAAGACCGTATGCAATTTCTTGAGTCACAGTTAAAGCAAATCCAGGCAGAACTAGAACAACAAAAAGCCGCGCAACTTGCATTAAAAAACCAGCAGGAACAAGCCAAAGCGCAAGACTCTAAAACGCTGAGTTCAATGGTAGATAATGTCGATGTTTATGGTTTGATCCGCTTTGATGGTGCAGTCGATTTCAAAAGTACTACTGAAGCCCGTGGCCGTACCATTAACCAGATTAATAAAGTACCTTTTACTGAACCGGATTCTGTACGTTCCGATTTTACTGCGGCTGCCAGCCGAATTGGTTTCCTGGCCAAAGATCTAGGAGGCAATCCGAATGTTTCTGCTCGTTTAGAAGCCGACTTCTGGACCAACAATGGTAAAGGCGATGGTGGATTACGTATCCGTCATGCACATTTAAAATACTATAACTGGACATTTGGTCAGGCCTGGTCATTGATGTCTACACCAGAAATTAGCACTGAAGCTGTCGACTACAGCTTGTTCCTGGGAGGATCAGTCTTACGTACACCTCAGGTGAGCTATGCTTTCAAACTTGATCCGGAAAATACCTGGAATGTCGGTCTGGAATATATGGCCGGTGGCGATCGTTCTTCTGCTTTGCCTGCTTTAACCACTAAATATGTTCATCAATCAGGCCCTCTTCATTTATTAGCTCAAGGCTTTGTCAATCAAAAGCAGGCGCAGATTGCGACAGGTGATATCGAGAAAGTTGGCTGGGGTGTGGGCGTTGGTGGACGTTACCGTTTAGATGATCAAAACTCGATTCAAGGTAACTATTTCCATATGGTCGGTGATCAGCGTATTGCCGCTTTCTTGACTCAAGGTTCAACAACCGATGGTGCTGCCTGGGGTGGCGATTATTCAGTCGATCCAATCAATAATGAACTTTTGCTCAATGAGTTCAATAGTATAAATATTGGCTTCACGCATAAATTTACGCCGAAACTACGTAGTAGTATTAATGCCAGCGTTGTTGATTTTGATGATTCTAGCGATTATGCCAAAGCCAATCCGGAAACCAATAAGCGCTTAACCGACTATGTGGCTAACGTGATCTATTCTCCTGTTCCAAAGATTAATTTGGGTGCAGAATATCATCATGGCAAGCGTGAAACCTTTGACAATAAGGAAGCAGATATTTCGCGTATCAACCTCTCTGCCAACTATAGTTTTTAAAGCCTCAGGAGACAAGGATGTCAGCCCAAGGGCAAATTTCACGCCGTTTCATGTTCATGATGGCAATGACCTGCGCACTCTGCGCAGGTTGTAACTATTTTAACCAGCCCTTGATTTATTCTATTGCAGAGGATCTGCAGATCAGTGTAGCTCAGTCTGGCTGGACTGTAGTATTGACCCAAATTGGCTATGCCACCGGGTTATTTTTATTTGTCCCCTTGGGGGATTTGTTTGAAAAACGGCTGTACATTTGCAGTTTGATGTTCTGTACCGGACTGGCGCTTATTGGGCTTTCAGCCAGTACTAATCTGCATATGTTATACGGCTTTACCCTCCTTGCTTCCTTCTGTTCGATTACCACCCAGATTCTGATTCCTTTTGCCGCCAGCCTGTCGCAACGAGATAAAAGTGCCGAAGTTGTTGGCCTGCTCATGAGTGGTGTTCTGGTTGGTATTCTGTTTGCCCGTACCGTGGCCGGACTGATTTCTACTTTATGGTCCTGGCATGCGGTATACCTATTTAGTGGTTGTGCAATTCTTCTGCTGAGTCTGGCCATGTGGTTCCAGTTGCCGAGTGCCAAGAGCCAGTTGCAGATGAATATATTGCAAATTTATCGCTCACTATTTACCTTTGCCCGAACAGAACCCATGCTGATCCGGCGTAGTATGATCGGAGGTTTGGGTTTTGGCATGCTGAGTATTATCTTTACTACCATGACTTTTATTCTGGCTGAAGCACCGTATCATTTTAATGATTTCCAGATTGGTCTCATGGGTATTGTGGGGGTGGTCGGCATCTGGTCCTCTCAATGGACCGGTAAAATGATTGGCAGGCATCGGGAAAAATGGATTGCGCATCTGGCCACATGCGGACTGATTCTGGCCTGGATTCCCTTATTCTTTGCCCAGAATTATTTATGGATTTATATCCTGGGCTTGATTCTGGCTTATTTCGGAATTTCCTGCTTGCATGTCCTGAACCAGAATCTGGTCTATCGAATTTCAATGCAGGCTCGCTCACGGATTAATGCCATCTATATGACCTGTTATTTTTCGGGAGCCGGTCTGGGGGCATTTTTATCGCTGCATTTATGGAAAAGCTATGGCTGGTCTGCCTGTGTCATTTTAGGTTTTATTTTTGCCGTGTTGATCTTTGTGATTAACTATTATGATTTAAACCAAGAAAGAAATTTAGCCAATATTCAGCCTGAGCCTTAGATACTGTTAAAAACCTTTGGGGTTAAAAAGCTTATTTTTTATCCCGCTTTCTGTACCAAGTGCAAATTCTAAAGATGATACGCTGATAAAATAGGAAAATTTTTGAGGTCTGTTTGCCATTGCCTTTCTATCTGAAGAGCCGTTAAAAATATTGAGATACCTTAACTTTCTAGAGTTAATTCATTTTACTATTTTCCATCGCGAGATAAACAGGCTTCAATTCAGTTAAAGGCGCAGGTTTTGCATAGAAGAAGCCTTGTAGCAGATCACAGCCCTGTTGATAGAGCAAACTGGCCTGACTTAAGGTTTCGACACCTTCTGCGACAACTTCCAAATCCAGTTGATGTGCCAAGTGAATAATCGATTGCACAATTGCAGCATCCTGACCATCGAGGGTCAGCTCTTCAATAAAACTACGATCTAACTTGATTTGATTGATCGGCAAGCGACGTAAATAACTGAGACTCGAATAACCTGTGCCAAAGTCATCAATGGCAACCTGTACACCTAAAGCACGCACCGCTTTCAAAATTTCTATGGTTCGATCTGCACCATTAATGATGACGCCTTCCGTAATTTCAATTTTAAGTAATTCCGGCGGTAATTGACTGAGTTCAAGCGCATGTTCAAGCACCTGCAAAAAGCCTGCTCTACGGAATTGCAAAGGAGAAATATTCACCGATACTGTGATCTGGCTATTGTGCGTCTTGTTCCAATCCGCAATATCTAGACAGGCCTTTTCCAATACCCATTGACCTACGCTAATAATTTGCCCGGTTCTTTCTGCAAGTGGAATAAAAATCGCTGGGGAAATATAACCCTGCTGTGGATGGCACCAACGGATTAAAGCTTCTACACCTGTTACCAGTCCAGTTTCAGGATGAATCAACGGCTGATAGAACAGGTCAAAATTTTCCTGATTGATCGCTTCCATGAGTTCCAGACGCAGATTGGTATAGTCTATTTCTGCGACAGGCTGCATTCTGGTTTTTTCATACCACTGCCACATATTACGACCTTGTCTTTTGGCTTCCTGCATCGCCAAAACAGACTGATAAATCAATTCAGAAGAATGATGAATTGAACTGTCATCTGCCACGATACCAATACTGGCACTTAAATGTATTTTGTACTGATCGACAATAAACAGCATGGAAAGAAGATCAAGAATTTCTCCGGCGATCGCCTCGACTTCAGTGTGCTCATCTGTCCCAGAGAGCAGCAAAATGAATTCATCTTCAGCGAAGCGGCATAGCACATTATTGCCTTGAACAAATTTTTGTAGCCGCTCGCCCACACTTTTGAGAATCTGGTCACCCACCAGATGACCTAAGCTGTCATTGATATTTTTAAAATCATCCAGATCTATATACAGCAAGACTAAAGGTTGTGAGCTCTCGTGCTGTGCTTCAAAAATATTTTCCAGAATCTGTTTGAATGCATACTGGTTCGGTAAACCGGTTAAATGGTCATGGGTATGCTGATGCTGAATATATTCTTCGTGAATACGTTGCTGGGTAATATCTTCCTGAATCCCCAAAAAATGGGTGCAGGTTCCTGTCTGGTCAAAAATAGGACCTATAGTTAAACGATTCCAGAACCAGCTACCATCTTTACAGTAACTTTTTATAGTCACCTGAATTTCTTTTTGTTCTTTGACCGCTTGCTTGAGTAATGCAATCTGATCCGGATCAGTATCTGGACCCTGTAAGAAAAAACAGCTTTGTCCTAATACTTCTGCTGCTGTATAACCGGTGAGCTTTAGAAAAGCCGGATTTACATACACCATTAGCCTTTCTTCAGAGACATCGGTAATAAAAAGACTATTCGGACTGGCCTCTACCCCCCGTTTTAATAATCGTAGAGACTCCTTGTTTTCACGCGATACAGTAATATCTCGGGCAATGCCAATAATACCGGTGACTTTCTGATTTTGAATAATCGGTAAATTGGTCAGATCCAGCCATAAGATATCGCCTGCAACATTATAAATTGGAAGTTCATAATGTTGAGATTTACCTTGCGCTGCTTCTGAAAATGAAACATTCGCAAGTTCATGGAATTCGGGCGGTATGAAGGCACAATAGTGCTGACCATGAATTTGCGCTTTAGAAAAACCTGTAATTTCTTCGCAAGCAATATTGGTATTAAGCACATGTCCCTGCAGGTCAAGTTCAAAAATAATATCTGGATGATAGGTATAAAATGAGCTGTATTTTTCATTAAGCTCATGTCTTTTTTGACGTTCCTGATCAAGCTCGATTGCGAGGGCAACTAATTTTGCCGCTTGCTGTAAAAGCTGAATATGAGGTTCAGTCGGTATTTTGGGTGTTCGATAATAGGTGGCAAACGTTCCGTATAGAATATCTGAAGCATTAATAATCGGCATAGACCAGCAGCTAGACAATTTTTCTGCATTTACCAAAGCACGGTAAGACTGCCAGTTTGGGTCTTTCATTAAATTCGGACTAATGACCAACTGACGTAAGAAAGCAGCTACGCCACACGATCCTTGATTTGGCCCAATTTTCAAATCTTGAATAGCATTACAGTACTCTTTTGAAAAGTGCTGTTTGCCACTTATAACATTTAAAGTTTGGGTGTCATCCTGATAGAGCATAATGGTGACAAGCGCATCTGGAATGCGCGATTCAAGCCACTGGCTAATGACATCGAGGATAGGCTTAAGTTCAGTATGGCGACCAATCAGATTAAAAATATGAAAAATTTCTTGATCATCACAATTATTATTCATTCAGACTATCACCTTCCTTAGCTTGTTAACATTTTAGACTTATTATTAAAATAATCATTAGCAAAAGTTTGTATTTATATCTTTAAAATACGGAAATACGGAAATACGGAAATACGGAAATACGGAAATACGGAAATACGGAAATACGGAAATACGGAAATACGGAAATACGGTCAATATTACGTGTATTTGATAATAATTCTAAAATTTAAAAATCACAGCCGAAGCTGTGATCTAAAACTATACTTTTACTTAATCAGAATATTGCGGACTTATTTTTAGGCTGCTTGTTGACGACTGTCCACTAATTTACAGCCTGTCTGCTGTTGTAATTCTTCAAAGCTTAAGCCATCCACTATTTCAATAACCTGAGCTTGTCGGTCTTTTAATTCAATCACACACAAATCAGTATAAATACGGTTGACACAATGTTTACCTGTTAGAGGATAAGTCAGTTCTTCAACAATTTTTGCCTCACCGTTTTTGGTCACATGTTCCATGCAAACATAGACACAGCGAGCACCCACTGCCAGATCCATCGCACCGCCTACAGCAGGTACAGCATCAGCATTACCGGTATGCCAGTTCGCCAGATCACCATTAATAGCGACCTGAAAAGCCCCCATGATACAGATATCCAGATGCCCGCCACGCATAATATCGAAAGAGTCGGCAGAATTCATAAAACTGCCACCTTGCAACATACTTACGAGCTCTTTGCCGGCGTTAATCAGGTCATCATCCGCCTGGTCAGGATCATTCAATGCAGCAAAACCTAAAACGCCATTTTCCGAGTGTAAGATTACTCCTTGTTCAGATTTTAAATAACCAGCCACGCGTGTCGGTAAACCAATACCCAAATTCACAAAAGAGCCAGCTGGAATGTCTTGTGCAACTTTAGCCACAATCTGTTCACGGCTACGTTTTTGAATATTCATCATTTAATATCTCCAACCTTGACCACATGCTGTACAAAAATTCCTGGTGTTACGATGATCTCTGGATCAAGCTCTCCCAATTCCACAATCTGATGAACTTGAGCAATGGTGGTTTTTGCTGCTTTGGCCATGATCGGACCAAAATTCCGTGCTGCCTTACGGTAGGTTAAGTTGCCCCACTGATCTGCCTGATTGGCATACACAAAGGCATAATCAGCGTGAATCGGATATTCGAGCACATAATCTTTTCCATTGATATTTCGGGTTTCTTTACCTTCAGCAATTTTGGTACCAAAACCGGTTGGAGTAAAAACAGCTCCTAAGCCTGCACCCGCTGCCTGAATACGGCAGGCCAGATTACCTTGCGGTACCAGTTCCAGTTCAACTTTTCCGGCTTTATACAGATCTTCAAAGACGGTTGAGTTATTGGCCCGTGGAAATGAACAGATCATTTTTTTAACCAGTCCAGACAACAGCAGATTGGTTAGACCACGATCTCCAGAAGCTGCATTGTTGTTAATAATGGTTAAGTCTCTAGGACCAAAGTCAATTAATGCTTCGATTAATTCTACCGGCTGACCTGCCAGGCCAAAACCACTGGTCATAATGTGTGCACCATCAGGAATTTGCTTAAGTACCGTCTCGATATCCTGCGTGATTTTATTCATCATATTGCTTCCTAGCATGTTCTATCTATATTACGAGTGCAGATTAATCTGCCTTTTGTGGATCAAATAAGCGGTCTTTAATAAAGAAAGCGGGTATCAGGCCGCAAAGAAAATAGGCAATGCCCATAATCAGTAAGCCGGTACCAATTGAGCCTCCTTGAGCAAAATAGCCAATGGTAAGAGGTGCAAACACCGCACCCAGTCGGCCCACGTTATATGCCCCACCTACTGCTGTTCCACGTACTTTGGTGGAGAAGCTTTCTGTCATGTAAGTCGCATTAATACCGTATGGAATACCATAGAGAAAGCCGAAAAATAACATCAGCCAGAGAATGTTATCTGGCGTATTACCAAAGACAATCACAGGGATAAAAATCGCAGTACCCATGGTACCGAAAGCAAATACCGCACGGCGGCCAATCCGGTCAGCGATAAAACCGGCAATGACTTTGGTACACATCATGATCAGAAAAGTTCCGATCATATACATGGTCATTTCTTTAAACTTGATTCCCAGATCAGTCTCTAAATAGGCCGGTAGCCAGTTGCTGACTCCATAATAGCCAAACTGTAAAAATGCGGTACTGAAGGACCAGAGGATAAACATGCGACGGCTGAGTGCATCTTCAAAAATCATTTTGAAAGTGTTCTTGGGCTTTTCCTGCACAATGCCACTGGCTTTTGCATCCAGGCGTGCTTGACGCGCATCTAACCAGGCTTTCGGTTCAGGCACCAAGAAGTACATCGCGAAGGCCAGTACAATTGGAATAATGGCAATATAATAGAGGTATCGCCAGCCAAATTCAGGCAACAGCCATCCAGCCAGAACAGTTGCGACCACCGAGCCTAAAGTCCAGCCAGTCATGAGCGTTGCCAATACTGTAGAGCGATATTTGGTGGGTACATACTCTGCCATGAGTGTATTACAGGCAATATATAGAGCACCTAGTCCAATCGCAGACGTAAAGCGCAGCCATTTGAACTGATCATAACTTTCCACGAATCCCAACCAGAAAGTTAATGAAGAAAATAATGCAATGGCAATGACGATCACACGAACCCGGCCAAAACGGTCACATGCCCAGCCACCAAAAAAACCGCCGATAGCCATGCCTGCAAGCGTCCAGCTCCCTAAGGCACCGGCCTGCATATTACTTAATGAAAACTCTTGTTTCAGACTGGTCAGACTGTAGGCTAATAACGCAATATCAGCACCATCAACCAATAATGCTAAAAATGAGAAGATAAAGGCCAGAATCCAGACTCTTTGCTTGGGTTCGTTTCCACCTTCCACTGGGTGTTGTTGTGAACTGATCGTATCCATAATGCTCTTTCTACTTTTCGGCACTCCTGTGCCTTTTTAAAACGCATATTTCACTTAATTATTTAGGTGAAATATAGAATATTCGCTGATCATTACCACGCTTTAGCAAGGTGGTATAAAATGATTTTCAAAGTTCTTGATAAATTTTCTCTGCAGAAATCACGTAGCAATACATTGAATGATGTGATTAAGCACAATTCTTAAACCCGTAAAACAATCTAGCCAGCAATGCTGGCTAGAAGTTGATGTCAGGTTTAGTTGCAAAAGGCTGCAATTCCGGTTTGTGCACGACCTAAAATCAGGGCATGTACATCATGGGTACCTTCATAGGTATTTACCACTTCCAGATTAACCAGATGACGGGCTACACCGAATTCATCGCTAATGCCATTTCCACCCATCATGTCACGGGCCAAACGGGCAATATCCAGTGCCTTGCCGCAGTTGTTGCGCTTGATCAGTGATGTACCTTCAACTGAAGCAATGCCTTCATCCTTCATGCGGCCAAAACGTAAAGCCACCTGCAAACCGAGTGCAATTTCAGTTTGCATATCTGCCAGTTTCTTCTGGATCAGCTGATTCGCAGCGAGTGGTCGACCAAACTGTTTACGGTCCATGGTGTATTGATGTGCGGTATGCCAGCAGAACTCTGCAGCTCCCATGGCACCCCAGGCAATCCCGTAACGTGCACTATTCAAGCAGGTAAAAGGCCCTTTTAAACCGCGAACTTCCGGAAATGCATTTTCTTCTGGAACAAAGACGTTATCCATTACAATTTCACCGGTGATTGAGGCACGTAGACCCACCTTGCCGTGAATCGTTGGAGCAGAAAGCCCTTCCCAGCCTTTTTCTAAAATAAAGCCACGAATGTCACCGATATTACCTTCGGCAGAAACTTCTTTGGCCCAAACTACAAATACATCGGCAATCGGACTATTGGTAATCCACATTTTTGCGCCAGTTAAACGGTAACCACCCTCGACTTTTTTAGCACGGCTAATCATGCTGCCCGGATCCGAACCATGATCCGGCTCGGTCAAGCCGAAGCAACCAATATATTCACCGGTTGCTAATTTTGGTAAATACTTCTGCTTTTGCTCTTCAGAACCAAATTCATTAATGGGTACCATCACCAGAGAGCTTTGTACGCTGGCCATTGAACGGTAACCTGAATCGACACGTTCAACTTCACGAGCAATCAGACCATAACTGACATAATTTAAACCTGCACCGCCGTACTGTTCCGGAATGGTTGGACCGAGTAAACCCAGTTCTCCCATTTCACGGAAAATAGCCGGATCGGTTTTTTCATGACGGAACTGTTCCAGTACACGCGGCATCAGTTTGTCTTGACAGTACGCTGCCGCTGCATCGCGAATCATGCGCTCTTCTGATGTCAGTTGCTGTTCTATTAAAAACGGGTCTTGCCAATCAAATCTAATTTTTGTCGTCATTTTAATATTTCCTTATTTTAAAATTATGAGATTAGGCGGTTGCTTGTTTAATCATTTCACGCGCAATAATAATTTGCTGGATTTGTGTGGTTCCTTCATATAAACGGAACAGACGCACATCACGGTAGAAACGTTCAATTGAATATTCACTGATATAACCCGCTCCACCATGAATCTGCAAACAGCGATCAGCAACTCGACCACACATTTCAGTTGCAAACATTTTGGCACAAGAGGCTTCAGTCGTAACATTTTGGCCAGCATCACGTAGACGCGCAGCATCCAGCACCATACATTTGGCTGCATAAATCTCGGCTTTGGAGTCTGCCAACATACCTTGGATTAGCTGGAAATTCGCAATGGGCTGGCCAAACTGTTTGCGTTCCACTGCATAGTTAAGTGCATCTTCCAGCATACGCTCTGCCATGCCGACGCTATAACCGGCAATGTGCAGACGGCCCTTATCTAGAACGCGCATTGCTGTTTTGAAGCCAATCCCTTCTACACCGCCAATCAGCTGATCTTTATGCACTTTACAGTTATCAAAAATTACATCACAGGTATAGGAACCATGTTGGCCCATTTTCTTGTCAATTTTACCTAGGCTTAAACCAAGTGTGCCTGCTTCGACTAGAAATGCTGAAATACCGCTCGCACCTTTAATCTCTTGATTGGTACGTGCCATCACGGTAAATGTCGTGGCACGTGGTGCATTGGTGATAAAGCGTTTAGTTCCGTTTAAAATATAATAATCGCCGTCTTTGACTGCACTGGTTTTTAAAGCAGCAGCGTCTGAGCCGGAATCCGGTTCGGTCAAACAGAATGAACCAATAATTTCGCCCGTTGCATAACGCGGTAAATATTTCTGTTTTTGTTCTTCTGTACCGTCGATAATGATGCCACTTGAGCCAATGCCGTTGTTAGTACCAATTAAAGAGCGGAATGCAGCTGATGTATGACCTAACTCCATCGCGACCAGAATTTCTTCTTCCATGGTAATGCCTAAACCACCATATTCTTCTGGAATCGTCAGGCCAAACAAGCCCAGCTCTTTCATCTGTTCCACAATATGTTCAGGAATGGCGTTGTTCTCTTCTACTTCATGCTCAAGAGGCACCAGTTCATTTTTTACAAAATCGCGAATCGTTGACAGAAGTTGGTCTAGCATTTCCGGATCACGAATCATATGAATCTCCATGGATATAATTTAGGTAAATTCCTTTACCCTTATTTTTGTTTCGTATTACGAAATAAATAATCATATAAAATCATTTTGAGCAAGTGAAATTATTAAAAATTTTATATTTTAACTAAAAAATGAAATTTTTCTGGTATTCCAGTTGATTTGTGTTTAATATTTAATTTCACGATACGAAATATTTTGATGAGTGATTATTCTATTTATCAGTTTTTTTGAATAGATAATTAAACCTTTTTTCTTGCTGTAATATTTATCGATCACTGACTCTTTCGGAGAAATCGAAACTTTTTAAATATATTGGCTACGTGTTAAACCTAAAAAACTAGATGATTTTATATTGTCTTCAAAGTTGGGTAACAGGATTCTTTTCGACCACAAATAATTTCGGCACTTTTTCTTATATTTTATCTTTTGTAGAAGTGTTTTATTTTGTATCGTGAAATTATGTTGCTATCATATTCATTAATTTAACTTTAATTGCCCTGACCATGACAAAAAATAAAACTGGTGAAATTCCCAACTTTGATGAAATCCGTTTAGATCCGATTTCACATATTCATAGAGAAAATAATCCTCAATTTATTGCGTCTATTGCGCGTGGATTGGAAATCTTACGTTGCTTTTCAGCGACCAATCAATTGCTTGGCAATCAGGAAATTGCACAATTAACCAACTTACCCAAGCCAACTGTGGCCCGTATTACCAGCACCCTGGTTTCTTTAGGTTATTTAAAACAACTACCGAATACCACGAAATATCTGTTGGATGTTGGCGTATTGGCTTTGGGTTATGCAGCTTTGAGTAATATTTCTGCGCGGACTCAGGCTTATCCGTTTATGGAAGAAATGTCCCGTTATTCCCAAGCCCCTGTGGCAATGGCTACCCGTGACCGTTTGAGCATGATTTATCTGGAAGTGGTACATACAGAATCGACGCTAACCATGCGCCGCCCTGTCGGTTCGACTTTACCGATTCATAGCAGTGCCATGGGACGTGCCTGTCTGGCAGCGATGGATGTAAAGGAACGCGAATATTTATTTGACGCGATCAAGAAAAGAAACGAAGATCAATGGCCAACCATCAAGCGTAATCTGGAACGTGCAATCCGTGATTATCAGGATTATGGCTATTGTCTGTCTTTAGGTGACTGGGCAAAAGATGTGAATTCCGTGGCAGTTCCGTTGGTTCACCCCAAACATGGGATATTAACGTTTAACTGTGGTGCCCCAAGTTACCTGTTAAATCAGGAAAAACTGGAAAATGAAATTGGACCGCGTCTGATTCACATGGTGAATAATATTGCAATGAATCTCAATAACATATAAAAAAAATTAATTATCAGAGCGACATTAAGTCGCTCTTTTTATTGAATACCCAATCTACACATCTTCTTCCTTTATCCAGAATTCTCAGCAAACCTTTTTAATGCTGCGAAATAGATAAGATTTAAAAAAGATAAAGTCCTATTTCAAATAAAAAGATCAAAAATAAGCTTCATAACCGATTTAGATAATGCTATAAATATCGTATAGCGAAATTGGATTTTATATTATGGAAGATATAACAAGAGAATCGATGGAGTTTGACGTCGTCATCGTAGGCGCAGGCCCTGCGGGTCTTTCTGCTGCGATCAAAATCCGTCAACTTGCAATTGAAAACAACTTAAACGATTTGTCCGTTTGTGTCGTAGAAAAAGGCTCCGAAGTCGGTGCACATATTCTGTCTGGTGCTGTGCTTGAACCACGTGCCATGAACGAGCTGTTCCCCGACTGGAAAGAACAGGGCGCCCCGCTGAATGTCCCGGTGACCGAAGATAAAACCTTCTTCCTGCTGTCAGATGAAAAATCACAGGAAGCACCGCACTGGATGGTGCCTAAAACCATGCATAATGATGGCAACTATGTCATCTCGCTTGGCAACGTGGTGCGCTGGTTAGGCCAGAAAGCCGAAGAACTGGAAGTATCGATCTTCCCAGGCTTTGCAGCCTCGGAAATTCTGTATCATGCCGATGGCACAGTCAAAGGCATCCAAACCGGTGACATGGGCATTGGTAAAGATGGCGAACCAACGCATAACTTTACCCCGGGTTATGAACTGCATGCCAAATACACGATTTTTGCTGAAGGCTGCCGTGGTCATCTCGGTAAGCGTTTAATCCAGAAATTTAACCTGGACAAGGATGCGGATCCACAACATTATGGTATCGGCATTAAGGAACTCTGGGAAATCGATCCTGCCAAGCACAAACCCGGTCTGGTGATGCACGGTGCCGGCTGGCCGCTTTCTGAAACCGGTTCTTCAGGCGGCTGGTGGCTGTACCATGCCGAGAACAACCAGGTGACCCTGGGCATGATCGTGGATCTGTCTTATACCAACCCGCATATGTATCCATTTATGGAAATGCAGCGCTGGAAAACCCATCCATTAATTAAGCAATATCTGGAAGGTGGTAAGCGTATTTCTTATGGTGCGCGTGCTGTGACCAAAGGTGGCTTTAACTCATTACCAAAATTCACTTTCCCGGGTGGCTCGTTAATTGGGGATGATGCCGGCTTCCTGAACTTTGCCAAGATCAAGGGTTCTCATACGGCGATGAAATCCGGCATGCTCTGCGGTGAAGCGGTGTTTGAAGCGATTGCTGCTGGTGTAGAAAAAGGCGGTGATCTGGCGGTGGCGCGTGTTATAGAGGGCGAAGATTTCTTTGTGAAAGAACTCACCGCATATACCGACAAGTTCAACAACAGCTGGTTAAAAGAAGAGTTATACAACTCGCGTAACTTTGGCCCGGCAATGCACAAATTCGGTCAATGGATCGGTGGTGCCTTTAACTTTATCGACCAGAACGTGTTTAAAGTTCCGTTCACCCTGCACGATCTGGTTCAGGATCATACTGCGTTGAAAACCCAGGCCGCTGAAAATTTCAAGCCGAACTATCCAAAACCGGATGGTAAGCTGACCTTTGACCGTCTGTCTTCGGTGTTTGTATCGAATACCGTGCATGAAGAGAACCAGCCAGCACATTTGAAACTGACTGATCCGTCCATTCCGGTGGAAGTAAATCTGCCGAAATGGGATGAGCCTGCACAGCGTTACTGCCCGGCGGGTGTTTATGAGCTCATGGAGAATAATGATGGTTCAAAACGCTTCCAGATCAATGCAGCCAACTGTGTGCACTGCAAGACCTGTGATATCAAGGATCCGTCCCAGAACATCACATGGGTAACACCGGAAGGTGGTGGTGGTCCGAATTACCCGAATATGTAAGGTAATTCTTGTGAATGAGAAAAATACATTCATTTCTCACATTCACATACCCAATCTTGAAGCAGTTAGTATTAACACTTCACTTTAATTTTTTAGGTAATTCCAGTTCCCTCGGGAGCTGGGATTAATAAATTTTCAAATAGAAAAATAGAAAAATAGAAAAATAGAAAAATAGAAAAATAGAAAAATAGAAAAATAGAAAAGATCGCATATAAGGTCAGAGATAAAAAGGGCCTACTCGAAACCGAGTAAGCCATCTTTAAGATTTAAAACAAATGACGAAAAATTTTAGTCATTCATCTATGGATTATTGCTGAGCCACAAACTTGGCACGCGCTGCATGCAATTTCTTATAGCTGTCAATTAAACGTAGATGACGATCCAGCCCTTTAAGCTGCATGTTGGTTTCGGTCAAACCATAGAAACGAACTGTGCCTTCGATTGAACCTAGAACGGCATCCATACGGGCACCACCAAACATACGACGGAAGTTGTGTTCATAATCTTCCAGTTCCATTTCATCATCCAGAATGACTTCCAGAACGACATTCATGCACTGGTAGAACAAGCCACGTTCAACGGTATTAGTATTGAACTGCAGGAACTGCTCAACCAGATCTTTGGCTTCTTCAAATTGCTGCAAAGCCACATAAATTAGAAGTTTCAGTTCGAGAATCGTCAGTTGACCCCATTCGGTATTTTCATCGAACTCAATACCGATTAAGGTTTTGATCTCGGTATAGTCATCCTCATCTGCTTCTTCCAGACGCTCAACCAGTGCTTCCAGTTGTTCATCATCCAGACGGTGCAAATTCAGGATATCTTCACGGTATAACAAAGCCTTGTTGGTATTGTCCCAAACCAGGTCTTCTACCAGATAAATTTCCGAATAGCCCGGTACCAGAATACGGCAAGCTGTTGCACCTAGATGCTGATACACCGCCATATAAACTTCATGGCCCATGTCTTCCAGAATCGTGAATAATTCCTGAGCTTCATCGGCATTCGAGTTTTGACCGTTATTGGTAAAATCCCACTCAACAAATTCATGATCTGCTTTGGCACTAAAGAAACGCCAAGACACCACACCGCTTGAGTCAATAAAATGTTCGACGAAGTTATTCGGTTCAGTTACTGCATTGCTGCTAAAAGTTGGTTTTGGCAGATCATTCAGACCTTCAAAACTACGGCCTTGTAAAAGTTCAGTCAGACTGCGTTCTAATGCTACTTCAAAGTTAGGATGGGCACCGAATGAGGCAAATACACCGCCCGTACGCGGGTTCATCAAGGTAACGCACATGACCGGGAACTGACCGCCTAGTGAAGCATCTTTGACCAGAACCGGGAAGCCCTGTTCTTCCAGACCCTTAATGCCTTCAACAATTTTTGGATATTTTGCCAGAACCTGTTCAGGCACATCCGGAAGTGCGAGCTCACCTTCCAGAATTTCACGTTTAACAGCACGCTCAAAAATTTCAGACAAACACTGTACTTGTGCTTCAGCCAGTGTATTACCAGCACTCATCCCGTTACTTAAGTAAAGGTTTTCGATCAGATTCGACGGGAAATAAACGGTTTCACCATCAGACTGACGTACAAATGGCAATGAACAGATACCGCGAGCCTTGTTCCCCGAATTAGTATCATAAAGATGGGTACCCAATAACTCATCTTCTGGATCATAAATTTCACGGGTATGTTCATCTAAAACTTCTGCTGGCAACTCGCCATTTGGACCTGGCTGGAACCATTTTTCATCCGGATAATGCACAAATTCTGCATTGGCAATATCTTCACCCCAGAACTGGTCATTATAGAAGAAGTTACAGTTCAGACGCTCAATAAATTCACCCAAAGCAGATGCCAGCGCACTTTCTTTGGTTGAGCCCTTACCATTGGTAAAACACATTGGCGACTGCGCATCACGGATATGTAGCGACCAGACATTCGGCACGATATTACGCCAAGACGCAATTTCAATCTTCATGCCAAGGCCTGCCAGAATTGCAGACATATTGGCAATGGTTTCTTCCAGCGGAAGGTCTTTACCTGGAATAAATGTACTGTTTTCAGAAGCCAGACTTGGCATTAACAAGGCTTGAGCATCTGCATCGATACTTTCTACTTCTTCAATGACAAATTCAGGACCGGTTTGAATTACTTTTTTGACGGTACAACGGTCGATCGAACGTAAAATTCCCTGGCGGTCTTTTTCAGAAATATCAGCCGGTAGTTCCACCTGAATTTTAAAAATCTGTTTATATCGGTTTTCAGGATCAACGATATTGTTTTGAGATAGGCGGATATTGTCGGTCGGAATATCACGTGCCGCGCAATAGACTTTGACAAAATAAGCCGCACATAAAGCTGAAGATGCCAGAAAATAATCGAATGGGCCGGGTGCCGAACCATCGCCTTTATAGCGGATCGGCTGATCGGCGATTACCGTGAAGTCATCGAACTTGGCTTCCTGACGAAGATTATCGAGATAATTGACCTTAATTTCCATGTGGATACCTAAATATTCTTATGTGCCGTCACGGACAGATAAGATGCTGAATCTGAATATACAAGCCGGTTCACGGAGGAGAACTTGAATGAAAAATAGAAAATGGTCAGGTTATACCATTTGACGAAGTGTCTGGATAACGCTGCCGAGAATGGGTGCTATTATAGAATTATTTTATGAAATTGATAATATTTGTCTGAAATTCTGGCAGATTAAACCAGATCCTCAGTCTTTCCTGAGCTGCCGGAGCATGAATCAACTTCAAGTCATGAATTATATGATCAATCAAGCTTGCGGATAAGGCAGATTTTCACCTGCCTAGTCCGAGATAACTTTAGAAATCATAACTCAATGCAACTACTGCAAGATTACGCTGCTTTTCATCATAACGGTCATAACCGCCAAAGATATATTCACCCGACAAACTTACCTGAGGTAAGAGCGCATAACTAAGTCCGGCAGAAGCATAACGAAAGGCAAACTGCTTTTCGGTATCGCCCAGTTCACCGCCCTCATATTTGCCTTCATCGTTAAAATAGCTTCCTGCTGCTGTAATGCTGGCATTGAGACGATCATTCAACTGATGGTTCAGGTTAAGCGTATAAAAAGTATCGCCCTGATTGGCATAAGCCACATCATACAGATAGGTCGATACGCTGGCGCCGATACTGGTTTGATCATTCAACGCACGACTTACATTTAAGCCCAACTCATTTCCAGTGGTGTTCTCACCGCCCGGATAATAATAGGTCGCATTCCATAGATCCCAATCATAATTTTCGCTGCTATGGGTATAACCCAGCAGAAAGTCATGCTCGAATTTGTCTGAACGATGTCCCGGACGCCCCTGTACTTCGGCATAAGAGTATCCAAGCGTAGATCCCCAATATCCGACATAAAAATTACCATAAGCCAGATTCAATGCAGCCTGTACAGCAACGTCGTCATTTTCAGGTGCATTGGTCAAACCGCGGGAGACGTATTTGGAGACCACACTCAAGTTTCCGCTTGCTTTTATTTGTTTTACTTCCGCATCATCAGCATAACAGTAAAAACTTGAAACAGCAGCACAGCCAAACAGCACTGTTTGATTGAATATTTTATGAAAATATAAAATGTATTAAGCAAAGCGGAGATAAAACCGAAAGCAGTCGAGGTTTTATCTCCGCTTTGGGACAAAATTGAAATTCGCTTTACTCCTGCTTTGCTAGACAACAGAAATAAAACCATGATTTAAGCGCGAGGCGCCTTGTAAAAAGGTGCAGATGAAGGCGCAAGAGCAGGCTTGCCACGAATATGGTCTGCCAGTTTTTCAGCGATCATAATCGTAGTTGCATTGAGGTTACCGGTAATGATCAAAGGCATAATCGAGGCGTCAATCACACGCAGACCCTGCATTTCATGTACGCGTCCATAACCATCGACAACCGCCATGTCATCCTCACCCATTTTACAGCTACACGATGGATGATACGCGGTTTCTGCATGATTACGAACAAATTCATCAATTTCAGCATCTGTTTGTAGATGTTTTCCCGGACTGATTTCTTCACTACGATAGGGATCTAATGCCGGCTGATGCATGATTTCCCGGGTAATGCGGATGGCATCGCGGAATTCACGCCAGTCCTGCTCGGTACTCATATAGTTGAACAGAATACTTGGATGCTCAAACGGGTCTTTGGATTTCAGACGAACACGGCCACGTGACGGCGAACGCATAGAGCCCACATGAGCCTGAAAACCATGTTCATGAATGGCATTGGTGCCATTATAATTAATCGCCACAGGCAGGAAATGATACTGGATATTAGGCCAGTCAAATTCGTCTGAAGAACGGATAAAACCACCGGCTTCAAACTGGTTACTGGCCCCAATACCTTTTCCTAAAAATAACCATTCTGCGCCAATCATCGGCTGGTTATACCATTTGAGTGCTGGATACAAACTAACTGGTTTCTTGCACTTATATTGCAGGTACATTTCCAGATGATCCTGCAGGTTTTCACCCACGCCTGGCAAATCCTGAACCACAGGAATATCCAGACTTTTTAACAGTTCAGCTGGACCCACACCGGAGCGTTGCAGGATTTGCGGCGAGGCAATTGCACCTGCACATAGCAATACTTCACGGTCTGCAAAGACCTGAATCGGCTGTAAGGTATTTTGTCCTTCAAAATATTCCACACCAATCGCCTGATTACGATTAAACAGAATACGGTTGGTCATGGCGTGGGTAATAATCGTGAGATTATCCCGGCCTTTGGCTATATCGAGATAACCACGTGCTGTACTGGAACGACGGCCTTGCGGCGTTACAGTACGGTCCATCGGCCCAAAACCTTCCTGCTGATAGCCATTCAGGTCATCAGTACGTGGATAACCGGCCTGTACACCTGCCTCGACCATGGCATGGAACAGTTCATTATTGCCATTTTTAGGTGTTGCCACCGAAACCGGTCCAGAATCACCATGATAATCATTGCCGCCAATATCGCGCGTTTCAGCTTTTTTATAATACGGCAGACATTCAGCATAGCTCCAGTGTTCTAGCCCCTTCAGGCTGGCCCACTGTTCCAGATCCATAGCATTACCGCGAATGTAACACATGCCGTTAATTAACGAAGAACCGCCCAGACCTTTTCCGCGCCCGCACTCCATACGACGATTATTCATATGAGGTTCGGGGTCGGTCAGATAGGCCCAATTATAGCGTCGTCCCTGTAATGGATAAGCCAATGCAGCCGGCATTTGTGTTCTGAAATCTAGACGGTAATCCGGCCCACCCGCTTCCAGCAGCAGGACTTTCACATCCGGATCTTCAGTTAAACGCGCTGCTAGCACATTTCCTGCCGAACCTGCACCGATAATAATATAATCGTAATTCATCCAATCCTCCCTTATGCGCTAAATACAGACTGGAAAGGACTAAGTTCAACTTGCACTGACTTGGTCTGGGTATATTGCTGTAGCGTGACAATACCGTTTTCGCGACCAACACCCGAATGTTTATAGCCACCAACTGGCATTTCTGCCGGCGATTCGCCCCAGGTATTAATCCAGCAAATGCCCGCTTCAATTTGATGAATAATACGGTGCGCACGTGTCAGATTTGGTGTTACGACACCAGCTGCCAAACCATAATCGGTGTCATTGGCACGACGAATCGCCTCTTCTTCTGAGTCATAACTCAGAATACTCATGACCGGACCAAAGATTTCGTCACGGACAATCGTCATGTCGTCACGGCAATCGGTGAATACCGTTGGTAGCACATAAGCGCCTTGAGCAAACTGCTCATCTTCAGCACGGCCGCCACCACACAATAAGCGTGCACCTTCTATCTTGCCCTTTTCAATATAGCCCAGCACTTTTTCCATATGAGTGAAGCTGGACACTGGACCAAAATTGGTCTCAGGATTTAGTGGATCCCCCATACGAATATAAGGAATACGCTGCAGAATCTTTTCTTCGAATTCTGCTTTCAAGGCTAAAGGTACAAATACCCGTGTACCATTGGTACAGACCTGACCGGAACTGTAGAAGTTGGCCATCATGGCAATATCTGCCGCCAGATCCAGATCGGCATCTTCACAGATAATCAGCGGGGATTTTCCGCCCAGCTCCATAGTCACTTCTTTCAGGCTGGAATTCGCAGCTTGGGCCATGACTTTTTTGCCGGTTGCGACACCACCGGTAAATGAAACTTTGGCAATATCAGGATGCGAAGTCAGATAACCACCAATTTCACCACTGCCGGTAACCACATTAAAGACACCATGCGGCACACCTGCTTCAGTATAAATTTCTGCCAGTTTTAATGCAGTTAAAGGCGTCACTTCACTGGCTTTAAAGATCATGGCATTGCCTGCTGCCAGTGCAGGTGCAGATTTCCATAAGGCAATTTGAACCGGATAATTCCATGCACCAATCCCGGCAACCACACCCAAAGGTTCACGGCGAGTATAAACAAACGAACTGCTTCTGAGCGGGATTTGCTGGCCTTCTAATGCTGGCAAAATACCTGCATAGTATTCGAGTACATCTGCACCTGTCGCAATATCGACGGTGGATGTTTCACTGAAAGCTTTACCACTGTCGAGACTTTCTAAACGCGCCAGCTCGTCATTACGTTCACGGAGGATGGCAACAGCCTTGTTCAAAATACGGGAACGTTGAATCGCCGTCATTTCTGCCCAGACTTTTTGTCCTTGTTGTGCCGATTCAACAGCGCGATCGATATCTTTTCGCGTACATACCTGCACGTCTGCCAGAATTTCGCCTGTTGCAGGATTAATCGTTTGAAACGTGCTATTGGACGTTGCATCGACATATTGTCCATGAATATAAGGACGTTGCAGTTTGAATGTTGTCAATGGAATTTCCTCGCAGGTGGGTTATTTGAGTTGTTGCCGGATATATTCACTACACAGTTCAATCGGCAGTTCTGGGTCAATTTCGCCATTTACCAAAGCACCTCTTAACCAGAATCCGTCAATCAATGCTGCCAGACCTTGAGCGGCTTTCTCTGCCTGGTCTTTATTTAACTTTTTCATGAATTCGTATTTAAGATTGGAATGTAAACGGTAATGATTGATCTGCTGTAAACGGTGTAATTCAGGTTGGTGCAAACTGCTAGCCCAGAACGCCAACCAGACTTTCATGGCCGCCTTATCCGTTTGTGGAGCAGCAAAATTACCACGTACGATCGCTAACAAGCGCTGCTCCGGTAAGTCATCAACCTGTATCTTTATCTGTGCAACAGATTTACCCAATTGCTGCAATAAGTAACGCATTGTGGCTTCAATCAAGCCATTTTTACCTTGAAAATAATGACTTATGATGCCGGTTGAGACACCTGCCCTCTGAGCAATCTGACTAATTGAAGCTTCTGCAAAACCTAGCTCATTCACTGCAGCTAAGGTGGCATCGATCAGTTGCTGACGACGGATCGGTTGCATACCAACTTTGGGCATAGGACTAACCTGAATAACGGATGTAACAATAAAAAATCACTCTGCTAAAGCAAATAGCTGAATGATGTAACAATTCATAAACGCTTTTTTAATTGAACGTTCAATTAATAAAAATTATAGTGCCAGCTCACCCTTGATGTACAGCGCAGTTTGTTTTGGATTTGCAAAAGTTTGTAATTCACGAAAACAAGGAAGCTTTACCGCAGGCTTTTGCTTTTAAATCACACTGCACTGTAGATCATCCGGCAACAAAACGATGGTTAGAGATTTATGCAAAAGAAAAATGAAGAGAAGCAAGATAGTCTGAATAAAGTGGTTTTTTATTTTTCGGCGACGCTTATTCTGCTGTTTTCTATCATTACCATTTTATTTAATGAACAAGCCAATCAAGTCATTATCAATATCTTAAACTGGGTCAGTCGTACCTTTAGCTGGTATTATCTGCTGGCGGCAACGCTGTATCTGGTTTTTATCGTCTTTATCGCCTGTTCCCGTTATGGCGAGATTAAACTCGGCCCTAAACATTCCAAACCAGAATTTAGCCTGCTGAGTTGGTCGGCGATGCTATTTTCTGCCGGGATCGGGATTGACCTGATGTTTTTCTCGGTGGCGGAACCGCTTTCCCACTATATGAATCCACCTGTGGGCGAAGGTGAAACTTTTGAAGCTGCGCGCCAGTCCATGGTGTGGACCCTGTTTCACTACGGTTTAACTGGCTGGAGTATGTATGCGCTGATTGGGGTCGCGCTAGGTTATTTCAGCTATCGCTACAATTTACCGCTCACCATTCGATCAGCACTCTATCCTATTTTTGGAAAAAGAATTAATGGTCCAATTGGCCATACTGTGGATACGGCTGCAGTACTCGGCACAATTTTCGGGATTGCCACGACATGCGGGATTGGCGTTGTGCAATTAAATTATGGCCTGCATGTGCTGTTTGATTTACCGGAAAATATCTGGATTCAAACCGCACTCATCGCCGTTGCTGTGATTATTACTATTATTTCAGTCACTGCCGGTGTCAATAAAGGCATCCGGATCCTGTCTGAGATTAATATCTATGTGTCAATTGGGCTGCTGCTATTCATTCTGTTTGTAGGAAATACCGAGTTTTTATTAGCCGCCTTGATTCAAAATTTTGGTGACTATATCAGCCAGTTCCCGAAACTTTCTTTAACCAGTTTTCCTTTTGAACAACCGAAAGAGTGGATGAATAGCTGGACCCTGTTCTTCTGGGCATGGTGGATCGCCTGGTCACCTTTTGTTGGTCTGTTCCTGGCCCGTATTTCCCGTGGTCGTACCATTCGCGAATTTGTCACCGGGACTTTGGTTATTCCTCTGTTATTTACCCTGACCTGGTTGTCTATTTTCGGTAACAGTGCTTTATACAGCGTGATTTTTGATGGTAATACTCAACTTGCTACGACAGTTTTAGAAAATCCGGCACATGGTTTTTATGATCTGCTGGCGCAGTATCCAGGCTTTATGTTTACTGCAGGTGTCGCCACCATTACCGGCTTACTGTTCTATGTGACCTCAGCGGACTCGGGGGCATTGGTATTGGGAAATTTCACGACCAAATTCACTAATATTGAACATGATTCACCGCGCTGGCTGAGTGTGTTCTGGGCCATTGCCATCGGTTTGCTGACTTTGGCAATGCTCATGGCGAATGGCGTAACAGCATTACAGAACACCACGATTATTATGGGCCTGCCTTTTAGTTTCGTGATTTTCTTTGTGATGGCCGGACTGTATAAGTCCTTGCGTCTGGAGGATTTTCGGCAGGCCAGTACCAGTCTGAATGCTGCGCCTGTGGTCGGTAATGTGGATATCCTGAACTGGAAGAAGCGTCTGAGCCGGGTCATGCTGCATCCAAGCCTGTCCCAGACCCGGACCATGCTGGATAATGTTTGCAAACCAGCCATTGAGGCCGTTGCAACCGAGTTAATTGACAAAGGCATTCAAGTAAATATTCAGGAAAAATCGCTTGAGGAAGAACCTGAACTGTATCACCTGGATCTGACCATTCAGCTCGATGAAGAAGAAAACTTTGTCTATGAAATATGGCCGGTACGCTATGACACGCCAAATTTCAGTTCACGTGGTAAACGAACCAAACGTTATTACTATCGTCTGGAAAGTTATCTGTTTGAAGGCTCTCAGGGCAACGATCTGGTCGGTTATAGTAAGGAACAGGTGATCAATGACATCCTGGATAAATATGAACGCCATATGATGTATCTGCATATTAACCGGATCAGCCCAGGTAAACGTCCGCTGTTCCCGGACCGTGAAATCTAGGATATCTCAACTACGGAAGGACTGAATGATGTCAGAAAGTTTGAATGCATTTGCCCTGTTTTTCTCCCTGCTCAACCCTTTTCTGATGAGTATTTATATGCTCGGAATTATCCGTAATTCCGACGCAAAAGTATTCAACATGGCATTGATTCAGGGCAGTCTGATCAGCTTTATTGTGTTCATCATTTTTGCAAAAACCGGTGAAGCCTTCTTTAATGAAGTCTTGCATGTACGGTTTGAGTCCTTCCAGATTTTTGGCGGTATTATTTTTCTGGTGATTGGCTATCGTTATGTCTTTGAAGGTGCTGATACGATTGGTGTGATGCGTGGAGCGCCCAGTCATCTGGCGGGTACGATTGCCATGCCGTTTATGATCGGTCCCGGCACCATTTCGGCTTCCGTGATTACCGGGATTCAGCTCAGTTTAATGCAAACCATTCTGGTGATTTTCTTTACCCTGTTTCTGACCTGTAGCTTGCTGATCCTGATGAAATATCTGCATGATCATTTACAGCATAAATATTCCAACTACATTGACCTGTATGTCGATATCGTCGGTCGTGTTGCAGCGCTTTTAATCGGTACTATTGCCATTGATATGATTGTGACAGGCGTTACCGGAATTTTAGAAACCTGATAAATCCTTTCTATCAATAAATAAAAAGAGCGGTGTTTACCGCTCTTTTTATTTTTAAATAATTAAAATTTAAATGACACGCCGGCATAAGTAGAAAAACCTTCACCTGGTGAAGATCGCGCTACATCAGCACCTTTATCATTCAGACCAGGAATCACGACCGCAGCATATTTCTCATCGGTGATATTTTTAAAGTTGATCCAGGTTTTCCATGATTGATGCTCTGGCGCATAACCCATGTCAATGCCCCAGATCTGATAGTCATCACTGAATCGGCTATTGGCATAATCATGCGCCATTTTGGACGCATATTCTGTATTCAGGCCAATATACAGGCCATTATTTAAAGCATAACTCAGTTGAGCCTGATAAAGATGTTTTGGTATTCCCGGTAACTGGTTCTTGCCAAACAATGGATCATTTTTATACTGGAAATCGCTAAGGGTATAAGCCTGTTGCAGACGCAGTTCACCATATCGGGATTCATGCAATGGTGTATCCAGACTTAGCTCCACCCCTTGATGAATCGTTGGCGTGGCATTTGATTCAACAGCAATGGGCTCTGAAGGTCGATTCGATCCATCTTCATAGGTTTTAATCATTTCAGAGGTTAACAGTTCATTTTTCACTTTGGAATAATAGTAGCTCAGTGCCCAGTCTCCAAAGACTGATTGTCCACGTCCACCCAGTTCAAAGCTATTGGCGGTTTGCGTGTCCAAATAGATGGGCGCGCGCACCCGGCCTGAAGCGACACCACTGTCAAAATAATACGGTGAAGACCAAGCCATCGCCCAAGGATGTGCTGGCTCAATGCTGCGGCTTAAATTGGCAAACCATTGCACAGACTCATTCGGCTGATAGGTCAAACCAAGTCGTGGTGCAAAATTCCATTCATAACGGCTGACTTCAGGACTCGCCACAGGATAAGTTACTTCACTTTCCCGATGGGTATACACCGCTGCCAGTCCCAAATCTAATTTGAACTGATCATTTAATGTGGTTTCCTGATCAAATTGCAGGACGTTGTCTGAACCGCGATAGGTATAACGGCGGGTAACGGTATCTGCCGGATACAAAGTTCCATCAATAGTCGTATCACGTCGGATGGTTTCCGTTACACCACTGTCCGGACGATGAGTCGTGCTGCGCAAGGCAATACGTCCCTGATGCTCCAGACCTAGAAACTGGTAAGGTTTTTCATACTGGAAGCGCGCTGTAATATCTTCATAATCGACATTGGTACGATAACTGCTTTCACGTAAATCCAGCGGATAATGATGATAAGCCAGACTGCCAGTCAGTTTTGCATCATCCTGTAAATTCCAGGTCGTGGTATTGGCCAGCCAAGTACTGCCCGGCTGAATCCGTTTGGCATCTACCGCTAAATTAAAGCTATTCGCTGCTTCAGGATCATTTTTGAGCTGTTCTTGTGTAATCCGTCCTGGAGTTAAATGCTTGCTCTCACGGTAACGAGCATAAAAACGGGTTTCGATATCCGGACTGATCTGATAGCCCAAATTAAAAGCCTGACCCTTACCATCGCCTTCAGCATGATCCTGAATTCCATCAAACTGGGTACTCGTCAGCGCCAGATAATAATCCATCTGATCCAGCTTTCGGCCGGTACTAAACTGATATTTTTGATAACCATGGCTGCCCATTTCATATTTGAGTTCAGAGCCATCCTGATCTGCGCCGGTCTTGGTTCTATAGTTGATTGTTCCACCTAAGGCCAGTCCGCCTTGCTTAAAGCCATTGGCTCCGCGATAAACCCCGACATGATCAATCCACCAGGGTTCTAGCAGTTCATACGCTGTACCGCCCGGCCCGGTAAATGGAATATCGTCAATCAGGACGTGCGTACCGGATGCGTGTGCACCTGAAGTCCGGTTGATTCCTGAGCCACGGATCGATATTTTTGCACCTTCATTCCCTGCAGACTGGGCATAAATTCCTGGCTGTAAACGGAACACATCGGCTGTGGTTGCAAGTCGCTGCTGTTCTAATTGCTGCTCACCAATGAAATTCGTTCCTCCTGAAACCTGAGCCAGCTCTTTCTGATATTGCTGCTGCGGATTGGCATTTTGCTCAGCGCTGATCACAATAGTATTCAGCTGTTGAACATTGTCCGGTTCTACGGCAGTTTCAGCATAAAGATGACCTGAGACAATCGACAGAATCATGAGGCTCAGCGGGCTTTTCTTGAGAGGAATTTTTGTCATGTGCATGGCGATTTTATACAGTCCTGTATAAGTGATTCCGTTTTATGAGAGGAAATCAGTTTAAAAATTATGCTGTAGCATAGATCAACATTGTTATTTTCAGGAGTTATTTTCTGCCAAAAAATTGACTGATCAGCGTATGTTTTTTCATTTTATTTAATCTTTTTATTAAAAATCAACTTGCAAGATCAAAACCACATCCTCACAAGTTCCAAGAACTTAATTTTTAAGTAACTGATATTTAATAATATGTAATTTAATTATGCACAGATGTATTTCCACTTGGCAAAATGTGATAAGTAGAAAAATTTATAATCGACCAAACCAGTTCTTTAATTTCGAAAGTTGGCCGAAGTTGTATATTTTCTGATTTAAAGTAGACAAGATTAACCTCATCACCTTATAGAAAAATTGAAATCCTTGAGAGAAAAACAATCAATTTTTAAAAATCCTGACGATGCAGGATTTTTAAAAATAACGGACTAAATATATTTAACTATTCGCAAATTAGCTGTAATAGACCTGTCTTTTCTTGGAAAACCGATCCAGCTGTTTCAAGAAGCCTTCAAAATAATCTTTCTGTTTTTCTTCTGTGCGATAGCCTGCATATAAAGTTCGACGTAAGCCTTCAGGCGCCACACAGTCTAAACGGCGTGATGTCACCCAGCCTTTCTGCTCATATTCATTGACCACCCAATCAGGTAATGCACCAATCCCGCGACCACTTGCCACCAACTGAATCAGCATTTGAGTCAAGTCGGTGGTGCGAATGGCTTTTGGTAGAATATTAGCGGGAATAAACAAGCGCGACATAATGTCCAAACGGTGTTTATCCACCGGATAAGTCACTAGCGTTTCTTCAGCAAGTTCCTGAACAGTAATCTCTTTCGCACGTACCAGTGGATGGGTATTGGATAAAACCAAGCGTGATTCATATTCAAAAATCGGAAAATATTCAATGCCTTTAAGCGCAATCGGATCAGCCGTAATCAGCAGATCAAACTCTCCAGTTTGCAATAATTCATGCGGATTCGATTCAAAACCTGAAGCAAAGTCCAGATCTACATCCGGATATTGCATCCGGTATTGATTGAGTAGCGGCATTAGCCAGTCAAAACAGCTATGACATTCAGAAGAAAAAACAATTCGCCCGGTCTGGCCATGCACAATACGGCTGATATCACTCTGTGCAATTTGAACTTGCGGTAATATTTCATCTGCCAGTTTTAGCAACCGTTCTCCAACATTAGAAAAGCTCACAGGGCGACTACGCCGATTGACTACTTCAACCCCGAACCATTGGTCGAGTTCACGTAGCTGATGTGACAAGGCCGATGGTGTTAAACATAAATCACTTGCGGCTGCAACCAGGGAGCCATGCTCCCGCAGAGCAGTCAGGGTTCTTAAATGGCGGAGTTCTATCATGGAAAATACCGGAAATTCAAAAGACGGATGACACTTGATCTGTCTTAAGCATAACCCATTTCTCTTATTTTATTTAGTTTTTCTCATTTTAAAACCAGAATAATGAGATATATTCACCTATTGGATTAATAGGTTTAAATTTCTATTCCATTAATTTTTATTAATTTAGTTTTCTTGGTTAACTTAAACATCATTAAAATAACCCATTAAATATCGTTTAAACTTACAACAGCAACAAGATCGAAAACTAACTCAAGTATAAAAGTTACAGAATAATTTTGCTGCATTCATACAATAAAAATTAGAAAGTATTTTAGAGAATGAAAAACTATGTCCAATCCAATCGATCGAAATGATGAAGAACTCACTGAAGAACAACTTGATCCTCAAGAAAAACAGGATCGTGAGATCCAGCGAGGTCAATTAGGCCTTCATGATCCACAGAGACAACGTGATCAGCTGCGTCAGGAAAGACAGGATGAGGAACAAATTCAGTAATTTTCCCTGAGATGCAAAATAAAAAACTCCCCATTTTTAAAAATAGATGGGGAGTTTTTTTTCAGTATTAAAAAGTTAGGGACTAGTTTTTCGCATCACCACATCTTATACATCTGATCTAATCTGAACAGCTCACCTTCTTGGATGAGTGCTATTTTACTATTTCGTTTCTATAGAGGCTTTTGCTTGTAGGGACTGCGCTTGTATTTCTGCCGTTTTTTTCTTGGCCTGAATTTGTGCCGCTATTTCCTGATTTTTCTCAGCAAAACGCAAGCCACCATCTCCGGCGAGACTGGTTTGGCTTATCACCATGCTGCTGCTCAAGATTAAAATCAGCTTAAAAAATTGAATTTTCATGTCTCATCTGCCTTTTTATTCTAATGGTATTAAAAATAAGCAATTATTATTCCAATGTTTTTATGCTTATTTGGTTTTTTGACTGCACTTTCTATTTTATAGAGATAATCTTCGAAAACACAGAGTCAATCATCATAAAAATATAAAAATCTGCAATAAGAATAAATAGATATTTTGACTATATTTCAGCTCAAATCACATCTGATTTTTTACCTCAGTCAAAAAAAACCATTCAACAGCGTATTTGAATTATTTTCATTGGCTAAAATACAGTGCAAATACCCAGAGCAATAACAAAAACAGAATCGCTGTGCAGGATTTCCAGAAAGTGACTGGATGCTTTTCAAGCATAGGACGTGAAACTGATTTTTTAAATTTGAGATCTGGGTGTTTCAGATCATATATAAAGGCTGAAAGTGCTTCATAGCGCTGCTCCGGGCGAATGGAAAGCGCTTTTTTAAAGATGGCGTCCAAGCCATGCGGCAGATCCGGTCGATACTCATAGAGTGGATGATATCGAACCTGTTTTAAGTCCTTTTCGGTCTTACAGCGCGCAAGGTCTGTCCCATAAGGTAATTGTCGGGTCAATAAATAATAACTCATCACCGCCAGCGAGAACTGATCTGATTTTACTGAGGGCGAGTGTCCAATAAAATACTCAGGTGCCATAAAGGCCAGAGTTCCCAAAGGAACGTCTGCATGTTTGGGATTCAGTTCAACCAGACCTCTGACCGCTGTCGATCCATAATCAATCAGTTTCACTTTTAAAGCATCAGCAGGTTCAAGCAGCATGACATTTTCTGGCCGTACATCCTGGTGCAGCATTTCAAGACGGTGCATGGCATTCAATGCTTTGGCCACTTGCTCAATGATCGGGAGCAACTGCTGTAAACTTAAAGCTATTTTTTGACGATGCAGCCAGCGACTTAGACTTTCCCCTTGCAAGTATTCATAACTTTGAAATAAAAACTTCTTGCTGCCTTTATGCGGATAGCATTGCAGCAGATTTTCATGTTTTAAACGTTTCGATACCCACTCTTCTAGCTGAAATTGTTCCACCGCTTGCAGGTCATCCTGCACATCGACAGACAAGGTTTTAATGACCAGCTGATTTTGTGTTGCTTCATCATGCGCTAAATAGAGGCTGCTGCGATGATTTTGGTGCAAGATTTTATCAATCCGATAACCTTCAAACAGATCACCATGACTTAGCTGCTGGGGGAATAAAACATGGCTCTTGATATGAAAGGATTCCTCATCAGGCAAATGTTCAACTTTAATAATTTGAATGGTGAGATTGTCATCACTACCCCGCTTTAAGGCCAGTTCGATTATCGACTTGGCAATGATATCCAGATGTTGTTGCTGTTGCAGCAGATCTGATATGAGCTGCATATCAATAAACTCATAGACACCATCTGTCATCAAGATAAAGAAATCATCTTCACATAATTCAAGCTGCTGATAATCGACATCGATACGATGGTCGGCACCCAGTGCACGACTTAAATAATGTTCTGTTGATGACAGGCAAACACGGTGATCAGCCGTCAACTGTTCAATGGCTTGTGCCTGAATTCGATAAATCCGACTGTCGCCAGCATGAAAGATATGTGCCCTATTTTGTTTTAAAATCAGTGCACTAAAGGTGCAGATATAACCCCGGTCTTTATCAAAACGTCCGCGGCTTTGCTGGGTTTGTGCATACAACCAGGAATTGGTCGCACGAATGACCCGTGCTGCCGAAGTTTGGGTGCTCCATGCTTCCGAAGTCGAGTAATAATCCGATAAAAAACTGCTGACTGCAGTTTCTGCTGCAATATGACTGACATTGCTGCTGCTGATCCCGTCTGCTATTGCACAGGCAATGCCCTTACGGCTAAGCGCGTGACCTTCAGGAATATAGACCCCATGGAAATCCTGATTCTGTGCTTTGATTCCAGCGGAAGAATATTGCCCGATACTGATCTTTAATTTTTTATTCATTTTAAATACTCAAAAAGGGATCGAATTGATCCCTTTAATCTCAAGACATAAATCATCATGCTCAGATTAGAATTCTTTTTTATCGCCAGTACGTACATGCGTGGTATAGAGCGCCAAACCTGTCAGTGCCAGACCACCCACCAGATTCCCCAGTGCCACCGGTAATTCATTCCACAAGAAATAGTCTGTAATCGAGAAATCACCGCCCATCATCATGGCAAATGGGAACAGGAACATATTCACCACTGAATGTTCAAAGCCCATGGCGAAAAACAGCATGATTGGCATCCACATCGCGATGAATTTGCCGCTGACTGTGGTTGACATCATGGCGCCAATTACCCCGAGTGACACCATCCAGTTACACAGCATGCCGCGGATAAAAATCGTCATCCAGCCAGCAAAACCATATTCGGCATAGCCCAAAGTCCGGTCCTCACCAATATGGGCAATTTTCACCCCGACCGCATTCGGTTCAGCTGCGAAACCCATGGTATAGACTGCGGCCATCAACACTGCCACGGTTAAACATCCGGCAAAGTTACCTAAAAAAACCAGTCCCCAGTTTTTTAAAATACGGGCCCACGTCACCCCAGGACGTTTGTCTAACCAGGCTAATGGAGTCAAAACAAATACCCCAGTGAGCAGGTCATAGCCCAAGAGATACAACATGCAGAAACCGACTGGAAATAGCAGCGCCCCGATCAGTGGCACCCCTGTTTGTACCGCAATCGTCACGGCAAATACTGCCGCCAACGCCAGAATTGCGCCTGCCATAAACGCACGAATTAAAACATCACGCGTGGCCATATGAAGTTTTGCCTCACCAGCATCGACCACTTTTTTTGCAAACTCTGCAGGAGCAAGATAAGCCATATTTTTATCCCCTTTATATAAATTACTTGCCTGTTTGCAAATAAAAAACGCCTAAGGTCTATTTCAACCCTAGGCGTCTTTGCCTTGCATTATTCAAACAGATCAATTGTGTCATGGCGCCGTTGCCATATTTAATATAGATAAAAGCAAATAGCATGCCATTTATTTTAAATGGCTAATAAAAATCCTATAAATTATTTTAAAATTTCATCCTTATAATTATATTGGCACAATCTCTGCATTATCTATAGCGGTCATTTTTTAAATATAGCTATTGGAGAAGATTATGATTAGCCATCGTCAACAAGTGACAGACATGATTATTTCAGCGAAAGTTTTAAAGTCTATCAAATGGGCAGATGTCGCTGAAACAATAGGCCTTTCTAAAGAATGGGTGACAGCCGCATGTTTGGGTCAGATGGCTTTTAATAAAGAACAGGCAGAAAAAATTGGTGAAATATTTGGATTGACTGATGAAGCCATCGCCTGGTTGCAAATCGTACCCTATAAAGGTTCTCTGCCAACTAGCGTGCCGACAGATCCGCTGATTTATCGCTGGTATGAGGTTGTCAGCGTCTATGGTATGACTATTAAAGAACTGATCCATGAAGAATTTGGTGATGGAATTATGAGTGCAATTGATTTCAATATGGATATTCAACGTGAGAATAATCCAAACGGAGATCGGGTGAATGTCGTATTATCCGGAAAGTTTTTACCTTATAAAACTTATTAATCCCCCACTATAAGCATAAAAGCCATTATTAAAATGGCTTTTATTTTATCTGCACTTATTAAATTTATTTAGAATGATTATTAAAAGAGGCGGATTCAAGCGGCAAGT
>NZ_DCLL01000043.1:23155-44690 GCF_002321025.1 Acinetobacter lwoffii | reverse complement strand
TCATCGCCAGCTCATTATTCCTAAACACCCCCAACCAAACGGTTGGGGGTGTTTTTTTATGCGCGGGATTTAGTCGAAAGCTTAGACACTAATTCTTTATTAAGAGAAATTCTATTTATAATTTTTAAAATATATCTATTTACTTTTCTATGCTGAATTTAGACCAGAAACTCTGTATCTTGATGTTAATTTGGACAATAAATCAGTATGGAGAAGATAATGTTGTCGCAATTTAAAATAAAAATTCTACTCAGTTGTTGTGCTTTAGCATTTACTGCCTGTCATGCAGAGAATCCATCTTCTAGAAGTACTCAAGACGCATCTACATCAGCTGCCAAATCGAATGCAGTCTCTTCAAGTTTGCAAAAATATAAGACTGAACAGGTTGCTCAATTTAATGAGCCGTGGGCGATTACTACTTTAAATGATGGCCGACTATTGATTACTGAGCGCAAAGGAAAATTGCAGCTCTTTGATCCAAAAACCAAGAAAAAAATTGAAGTTAAAGGTATACCTCAAGTCGCATATGGAGGCCAGGGTGGCTTAGGTGAAGTAGCCTTGCATCCAGATTTTGCAAAGAATCGGTGGGTATATCTGAGCTATGCCGAACAAGGCCAAGGCGGATATGGTGCAGTGGTGATTCGTGGCAAACTGGACCTAAATCAAGCCACTCCTCAACTCACACAAATTGAACGGATCTGGACGCAAGTTCCGAAATTTTCAGGCCAGGGACATTATGCCCATCGGATTATATTCGGGTCGGATGGTAAGTTATGGATCAGTTCAGGAGAGCGTCAGCAATTTGATCCTGCACAGGACATGCAATCTAATGCCGGTAAAATTATTCGCCTGAATGATGATGGCTCAATCCCTGCCGATAATCCGTTTATGACTCAGGGTAAAATTGCCCAGCAGGTCTGGAGTCTCGGACATCGTAATCCTCTAGGCATGGCTTTTGATCCGAAAGGGCAGCTTTGGGTGATCGAAATGGGACCGAAAGGCGGCGATGAACTGAACAAGATTGTCAAAGCTAAAAATTATGGTTATCCGTTAGTGTCTAATGGCAATCATTATGATGGCAAGTCCATTCCTGATCACAGTACCCGACCTGAATTTGAAGCCCCGGCACTGGATTGGACTCCGGTAATTTCTCCTTCAGATTTAATATTTTATACGGCTAATGTCTTCCCGCAATGGAAAAATAAGGCGATTGCGACCGGTCTGTCTTCCAAGGCGATTGTGATTGTGGATACGAACCAGACCCCAGTGAAAGAAGTTCAGCGTCTGGATATGAAAGAGCGGATTCGTGGGGTTGCTCAGGCACAGGATGGTTCACTGTGGGTGATTCAAGATGGTCCGCAAGCCGGTTTGTTAAAAATGACAGCACCTTAATCCTCTGCTTTTAGGATGCTTATCTAAATATGAAATATTGAATAAGCTGACCATCTGAATAAAAATCTTTTTAAGCTGATGCTGGCATGAAAGAAAAAGGCCTCTACATCCTGTGAAGGCCTTTTCATATTCTGTTAAAGGTATAATGTCTGTTATGCCGATCAGCATCCTGCTACGTGAATTTTTTTATTTTTCTTACAAGACTTCCTGTCTTGGTATGATCTGAATATAGCCTGAAGCGATACAACGCAATAGGGCAGTTTAACTGCATGGATTGTAGGTCAAAGCCGACAGCCGAATTTTAAAAGATAATTTTAAAAATACTGTTTCAAAATGATCATCTGACCAAATCATAAACTGCGGTGATGATTTTGCTGTATGTTAGCGAGAGAAAACTCTTTTGATATGCATCAACTGATATAAATAAAAACGTCCATAAAATAATAAAAAGGAAACTCCTATGCCTACGATTCAAATTGAAGTTCGGCAACAATATCCTCAAGCAGTTGAGGAACAATTGCTTAACAGCGTATTTCATTGTGTGAAAACTGCCTTTCAGCTGCCTGAATATGATCGTAATATTCGTCTGGTCGTGCATGAAGCGCATCGTTTTCATTATATGAGCCATTTAGCTCAGCCTGAATATTTTACCTTGATCAGTATTGACTGTTTTGCTGGCCGCAGTCTGGAGACCAAGCGCAATTTGTATCAGCAGATGGTCAAAAGTCTCGGAGAAATCGGCATTCCTGCAGATCATATTCTGATTCATCTGAGAGAAAGTGCACTAGAAAATTGGGAGATCCGGGGAGGGCAGGCCGCCTGTGATGTTGATCTCGGCTTTAAAGTTGATGTTTGATGCATTCCGATCACTACTCTAGTTAAACCTAAAGTTTAAACAGAAAAGCCTCAACATCCTGTCGAGGCTTTTCTGGATTTGCTTCTCAGATCTGACTCCTGTCTAATCTGTCAACGTCCTGTTGATTGGCGCTTTTTATTGTTGTCGTATCGCTTTGCAGACTTCCTGTCTGTCTATGTACTCACTATAGCCTCGCATAAAATGACTGCATAGCGGCTAAACTCTGCGCTGCATGTAGGCTAAAACGTACAGGGCTGTCGTCCAGTCATTAAGCACTGACATATTGAATCAGTCTATCCACTACAGCTTTTAAGTTTTTATTATCAAATTCATTGCCTTGGAAGGAATAATCTTTGTTGCGTGCAAAGATGTCACGGATTTCGATCACGGCATTGGTATCTACCAGTCCAAGTTGAGTGCCGACTTGACGAATCTGGTCAATCGAACGTGATCCGTTGGTCGCACCATAACCAATATAAGCTGCCGGTTTGCCTTGCCATTCCTTGCCGAGATAATCCAGGGCATTTTTCAGGGCAGGGCTATAGCCATGATTGTATTCAGGCGTGACAAAAATAAAGGCATCGCCAAGCGCAATCTTGTCGGCCCAGTCTTGCTGTTTGGGCTGATCATAAATCCCGGTCAATGGGGGATGAGCACCAGAAAACAGCGGAAGATCCCATTCTTTTAGATCGACAATTTCAGTTTCCAAAGTGCTAAAGGCATAACTTTTAATTTCCTGCAGTACCCAGTGCGCCACTTTAATCGCAGTACGTCCCTCACGAACACTCCCAACCACAATATAAATTTTCATGTTTCATCCTTTCTTCGGGTCTGATCATCAAATTAATCAGATTTCAGGAAGGTGACTAGAGATGATTTGTATCCGGAAAATAAAAAGCTCCCGAAGGAGCTTTTTTAAAATCAGTTAATTAGCTGAGGTTTTACATCAGTTTAATGCCTTGCTGACCCGCAGGTGTCACTTTAAAGATTTCCACTTCAAAGGTGATGTTTTTGCCTGCCAATGGATGGTTAAAGTCCACTTCAGTGATGTCATCATTCACCGATCTCACCACGCCATACAGGGTGGCTTTGGCTTTGTCTTCAAACTCGATCATGTGACCTTCGATCGGACGTTCTCCGAACTTCACCGTATCAAATTTCTGGATGTTTTCTGGATTCCATGGACCAAAAGCATCTTCTGGCGGCAGGCTCACCGTACGACGGTCACCGGCACGTAAACCAAACAATGCTTTTTCAAAACCAGGCAGTAAATTGCCATCACCAATCACCAGGCTGACCGGTTCTTCACGGCTACGGGTATTGTCAATTTCCACGCCATTTTCGATTGCGACAGAAAAGTGCAGCTCGACTTTAGAACCGTCTGCAACCCGGGTTTCTTCGTTAGGATGAATAAAATCAGTCATGTTGTGCTTGCGCCCGTTGAATTCGATGTTTTTCTAAGAAAAAGGTATCAATCAGCATCAGAATAGTGCCTACAGTAATAGCACTATCTGCGATATTGAACGCAGGGAAGTGGCTGTTCTGGTAATACACATGAATAAAATCGACTACATAGCCGAGGCTGACCCGGTCGATTAAATTACCGATGGCACCACCCAGAATCAGGGCAATCGCCAATGGTAAAATTTTCATGTCTTTTGGCATACGCATCAGCCAAAACACAAAGATTACAGACACTAAACCTGCCAGTGAAGTAAAGAAATAGCGTTGCCAACCACCGGCATCGGACAGAAAACTAAAGGCAGCACCATAGTTATGTAACAGTGTCCAATTTAAAAAGGGCAGCACAGGAACAGGATCTGCATAATTCAGATTTGTCACTGCAATCCATTTAGTCCATTGATCCAGAAGGATCGCCAGAATGGCCAGTCCAACCCACCATAAATTATGTGGATAGAACTGGAATAAGCCCTTTTTCGTGTGGGTATTAGGCATATTTTCTCTCTTCGCCTTGGCCTGTAGGAAGGTTGATGATACAACGACCGCATAGGCCAGGATGTGCAGAATGTGTATTTACATCTGGTAATACATGCCAGCAACGTACACATTTTTCGCCATCAGCCGCTGAAACTTTCACATTCAAGCCTTCAAGATCAGATGCTTCACCTTGTGCTGCATCAAACTCATTGACGATCACTTGTGATGTGATCAGTACGAAACGAAGCTCATCACTTAACTTATCTAGCACTGCTTTTAATTCAGCATTTGCCCAAAGTTCAACTTTGGCAGACAAGTTAGAACCGACAGTTTTTGCTGTACGTGCAGTTTCAATGAATTTGTTTACTGCAGATTTCACAGCAATGAGCGTTTGCCATTCAGCTTCAGATACTACATTTGCAGTTGAAGCCACAGGAATGTCATACCATTCAGCCGTGAACACGTATTTCTCTGATTGCTCAGGAATTAACGGCCAAGCTTCTTGTGCAGTAAAGCTCAGGATTGGTGACATCCAACGCACGAATGCTTGTACCAAGTGATACAACGCAGTTTGTGCAGAATGACGTGCTTGCGAATCCGCTTTCGTGGTGTATTGACGGTCTTTGATGATGTCTAAGTAAAAACCACCTAAGTCATTGATACAGAAATTCGTTAAAGCAGTGGTGACAATATGGAAGTTCATATCTTCATATGCTTTTTTAATGGTTTCTTGCACTTCAGCAGCACGTTGCAGGATGTATTGATCGAGTGCGATTAATTGATCTACAGGAAGCGCATCTGTTGATGGTTTGAAACCATTGAGGTTAGCAAGTAAGAAACGAAGCGTGTTACGGATACGACGGTAACCGTCAGACGCACGGCTAAAGATTTCTTTACCTGCGGTCATTTCATAACGGTAATCCGCAGATGCGATCCAGAAGCGTAAGCCGTCTGCACCCATATCTTTAATGATGTCTTGTGGGGTGATCACGTTACCGATCGACTTCGACATCTTACGACCTTTCTCGTCCACTACGAAACCATGCGTTAACAAGCCTTTGTATGGCGCACGTTTATTAATCGCAATCGAGGTAAGCAATGAGGATTGGAACCAACCACGGTGTTGGTCTGAACCTTCAAGGTACAAATCAGCAGGATCAGTCAATTCTTCACGTTCACGCAGTACTGCATAATGCGTTGTACCTGAGTCGAACCAAACGTCTAGCGTGTCACGCACAGCATTGTATTGTTCAGCATCATCACCAATGAACTCACGGGCATCACGGTTGTACCAACCATCAATACCTTCTTGTTCGATCAGCTTAGCCACTTCTTCGATCAGTTCAGGCGTACGTGGGTGCAATTCATTGGTGTCTTTGTGTACGAAGAACGGAATTGGCACGCCCCAAGTACGTTGACGTGAGATACACCAATCCGGACGACCTTCAATCATCGCTTGGATACGGTTTTTACCCCAGTCCGGTACAAAGCTGATCTCGTTTTCAATCGCATTCAGTGCATTTTGACGCAGACCTTTGGCATCCATGCTGATGAACCATTGTGGGGTCGCACGGAAGATAATCGGGGTTTTATGGCGCCAGCAATGCGGGTAGCTATGCTTGATCACCACGTGTGCCCAAAGCTTGGTCGCTTCAGTCAATGCTGCAATGATTTTTGGATTGGCTTTGTAGATGTGCTCGCCCGGGAAGATTGGCGAAGTCGGTAAATACACACCATTACCGCCGACTGGGTTTTCTACTTTTAAGTTGTACTGTAAACCAACTTTATAGTCGTCTACACCGTGGCCCGGTGCGGTATGTACTGCACCTGTACCGCTCGCATCGGTGACGTGTTCACCCAAGATCACTGGCACTTGGCGGTCGCTAATTAAAGGATGTTGAAGAACTAAATTCTCAAGTTTTGCACCTGTGAATTCAGCAAGCACTTCAAATGCAGTAAAGCCATAACGCTGAGTTGCAGACTCAACCAATGATTTCGCAAGGATGAAGTTTTGTGATGCTTTGTCTTCACCAATTGCTTTCACCAGTTGGTATTCAAGTTCAGCGTGTAATGCAACCGCTTGGTTGGCAGGCATGGTCCAAGGCGTTGTTGTCCAAATCACGATATCCGTACGATCAGCGATTTCTACGCCGACACGTGCAGATAAATCAGCAAGGTCTACAACCGTGAAACCGACGTCAATTGCGTCAGATTTTTTATCTTCGTATTCAACTTCAGCTTCAGCGAGTGATGAACCACAGTCCAGACACCAGTTGACTGGTTTCAGACCTGGCTCGATATGACCTGCTTTCGCGATTGCACCCAATGAACGTACGATGTCAGCTTCTTGTTTGAAGTTCATCGTTAAGTAAGGATTGTCCCAATCCCCGAATACGCCCATACGTACGAAGTCTTTCTTTTGAAGCTCAACTTGGGTGTAGGCATATTCACGGCAGGCTTTACGGAAGGTAGATGCATCCACTTTTACGCCGACTTTACCGACTTTTTCTTCGACTTTGAGTTCGATTGGCAAACCGTGACAGTCCCAGCCCGGTACATACGGTGCATCAAAACCATCCATGACACGACTTTTGATAATGATGTCTTTGAGTACTTTGTTGACCGCATGACCCAAATGGATTTGACCATTGGCATAAGGAGGGCCGTCATGAAGCACGTATTTTTTCTTGCCAATACGCGATTCACGAATCTGCTGATAAATGTTGTCGGCATACCACTCTTCTAACCATTTCGCTTCACGTACTGCCAAATTTGCTTTCATTGCAAAGTCAGTACCTGGGAGGTTTAGCGTGGCTTTATAGTCCACTGCATTTTCAGGAGTTTGCTTATCGCTCATGCAAGTCGTCTTCCAATCTAATCAGTTATGTCACTGACACGTTTTACAATAAAAATATGGGATATTAAAAGGGAAATGTGGGGTGATTTCGACGAAACTCAAGCAGTTTCTCGACATCATCATCAATTCCGGCTTTTAGCGCTTCAAGCGAAGGATAGTCCTTTTCGCCATGTAAATAGTTTAAGAACGTCACCCGCATCAACAGGCCATACAGATTAGCAGAAACATCTGGAAAATGTACTTCTAATCGCCACTCTGGATGTGCTTGTTTGATGGCTGGACGTGTGCCGACATGACCTGCCCCAAACAGAGCAGTGGGGTCATAACCTGCAATGCCTGTTTGCGCTGCAGAATCGGCTTTTACCTTGTCTTTTAAGGATAGGGTTTCGCAAATGACTTCAACCCCATAAATTCCCTTGAGGCAGGGCTTATGACGGTTAAGCCGTACATTAATGGTCGGGAAATCAATAGTTCGACCAATCTGATCACCATATTGCACTCGTCCGGTAATGCTATAAGGACGACCCAGCAATTGTGCGGCCAAGGCTAAATCACCAGCTTGCAAGGTCTGGCGAATCCGGGTGGAACTGACCCGTTCACCATCTAGAGCAATGGTATTTAAATTGGTCACTTCAAAGCCGTAATTGCGCAGGAATTCGCTGTTGCCTTGGCGGTTTTTACCAAAGTGAAAATCATCGCCTAAGACCAGATGCCGGGCATTCAGTTTTTCTTTTAAAATGTCGGCAAAAGCTTCTGCAGTCAGGCTGCGAAAAGTATGGTCAAATTTCGCCACTGCGATATAGTCCACACCCAGCTCAGTCAGATATTCAACTTTTTCACGCAATGATGAAATACGCGGTGGAGCATCATAACCCTGAAAGTATTCAAGTGGTTGCGGCTCGAAAATCATCACTACAGATTTTAAACCCTGTGCTTTGGCCACCTGTTGCAGCTGACGGATCATCGCCTGATGGCCTAAATGCACGCCGTCAAAATTACCGATGGTCACGGCAGTTTTGGGTAATTCAGAATGAGAGGCTAGAGCATTTAGACGGAGCAGCTGCATGGGCAAATCAAGTGATTAGAAATATCGAGAGGCTATATATTGCCATAATCTCGCGCTTTCGTCTTGCTGTTGTGTTTTTATGCAATATTTTTCTTGAAAATTCATCTTCCTTGGAATTGAGCCGGCTGGTTTTTCTACGCACTAAGTATGTTTGATCAGAGCACTGGTGCTTTTCATTCAGCCGGTTTTGTTTTCTAATGTCAGGGTTTTTTTTGATATCAGGTGTTTCGAATGTCCGATCTGGCGCTCATCATGGCTCTACCCAATGAATCCAAAGGCTTGTTTGAAGCAGAAGGCATTCAGGTACATTACAGCGGGATTGGTAAAGTCAATGCGGCCTTTAAAGCTTTTGAGGTGATTCAGAATACCGGTTGCAGTACCTTGCTGAATTTGGGCAGCGCGGGGAGTTCGCATTTCGATGCGCATGAACTGGTCGAAGTCACGCAATTTGTACAGCGTGATATGGATGTTTCACCCCTCGGCTTTGAGGTCGGCATGACCCCGATGGATCAACATTTCCCGGGTGCGATTGAGTTGGATTCTTTCTTTGACCATTTACCGAAAGGGATTTGTGGCACAGGCGACAGCTTTGAAACCGGTATTTCAAAAGTGGCGTGTAATCTGGTGGATATGGAAGGCTATGCTTTGGCAAAAGTCTGTAAAAAGCTGGGCGTTCGGCTGATTTCAGTGAAATACATTAGTGATGGAGCCAATGAGACTGCGCATCTGGATTGGGAAGAAAATCTGTTGCTAGGTGCGAAAAAATTATTAGATTTATATCAAATGGTAAAATAAATAGGAAGGTTAAGTTTGCTCGGCGACCATAGTAGCTATGGTCGTGTGCCAATCAGAAGCGCTTGCTTATTTATCCGTACGTGGAATCACGCCGTATAACATCATGTGAACCGTATGCTGGATAATGCGTTGCTGCATGCTGCGGTTACGCAAGGTTTTACCCGTGACCATTTCCATTTGAGTGGCAAAGTCTGCATAGTTCTGGGTAATCGCCCAAATATTCAGAATCAGTAACTCAGGATCAATATCTGCAGAAATTTTGCCTTGCTCTTGCCAGTTGGAAATTACTTTGGCTTTACGCTTGACCAGTTTTTTAAGTGGACCTTTTAAAATTTCCAGAATATGCGGTGCACCTTGAATCACCTCCAAAGCAAATAAACGAGATGCTTTAGGCTGGGTACGCGACACTTCAATTTTTTGCATCAAATAATTGGTGATCGCTTCTTCAGGTTCAAGTTCAGCTTCCAGGGTTTGTAAAGGCGCCAGCCATTTTTGTAAAACGGTGGTTAATACCTCGACATACAGGGCTTCTTTATTTTCATAATAATAGAAAATATTCGACTTATGCATTTCTGCAATTTGTGCGATTTCATCCAGACTTGCCCCATTAAAACCATATAGGGAAAATACGTCTAGTGCAGCATTTAGCAGCTGATTGCGTTTTTGAGTACTCTTTTTTTGTTCCATTAGCAAATATAAAAAACAATGAAAAAGGGAATCCTCAATTGTACGGCAAATCATCAGATTTGTGCACACAGTCACAGGCTAATTTTTTGAATAATGATGATTTATTCTCTAGATCAATATTTAAAACAGGCTAAATGCATTTACACCAAGAGAAAAATTCAAGTTTCTGAAAATACTTCATTTATTCATTTTTTTTCTTCATCAATGCAAGAGAGGAATAATACTGAAATGAATCTGATAAAAATGTTCTCTTATTGAGATAAATGTATTTTTATAAGAATAAGACCCAAAACCATGCGCGATTTTAGGTTGGATTGGGTATTCAGGTCGCTAAAACTGCCTGCAAGACCTGCTGTTCTAGTTCTGCAAATGTCACACTTTTTTGCCGGGGACGTGGCAAATTGACCTTAAATTCTTTGGCAATATGGCCTTTGTCCAGCAAGATAATCCGGTCTGCCAATTGCACTGCTTCACTGACATCATGCGTGACCAGAATGGCGGTAAAGCCTTGCTCGGTCCAGAGACGTTCAATCAGGTTCTGCATTTCCAGACGTGTCAGGGCATCCAGGGCGCCGAGCGGTTCATCCAGCAGTAGAATACGCGGCTGATGCGATAATGCCCTCGCCAAGGCGGTACGTTGCCGTTGTCCTCCAGAAAGCTGTGAAGGCCACAGTCCAGCTTTTTCTTTGAGTCCGACCTTTTCCAGCATTTGCGAAGCTTTGGCATGCTGCTCCTTCGGTAAACCGAGTTGAACATTCTGTTCGATGCTGCGCCAGGGCAGCAGGCGAGGGTCCTGAAACATCACCCGGATATCATCGGTAGTAATGCCTTCGCGAATATGCCGGGCTGACTTAAACTTGATTTCGCCGTAGCTTTGCTGTTCCAGATCGGCAATCAGGCGCAATAAGGTACTTTTACCACAACCGCTGCGACCAACAATTGCCAGAAATTCACCCGGCTGGATATGCAGGTCCAGATCTTCCAGAACCTTGACCGAACCGTAAAACTTGTGCAGCTGTTCAATGATAATTTCGGCACCGATCACTGCAGCAGGTTGGTCCAGTGGCACAATCGGGTCATTGGCATGACGCCCTAAACTGAGATCAGTCATCACATGCTCCTCATTTATTCTTTATTTTTGATAGCCGGCATGCCAGCGCAGCAGGAATCGCTCTAAGGCCACGGCCAGAACATCGGCCAGTTTGCCGAGCAGGGCATACAATAAAATACCTACCAGAACCACGTCAGTTTGCAAAAATTCACGTGCATTCATGGTCATATAACCAATACCAGACTGGGCGGAAATGGTTTCGGCCACGATTAACAATACCCAGACCAGACCTAGAGAAAAACGCAGTCCGACCAGAATTGACGGCATCGCACCCGGCAGAATAATTTCTTTATACAGTTGCCAGCGAGTTAAGCCATAGCTTTTGCCCATCTCGATGAGTTGTGGATCGACCGAGCGGATGCCATGATAGGTATTGATATAAATTGGGAAAAATACACCAATCGCCACCAAGAACAATTTGGCGGATTCATCAATCCCGAACCATAAAATCACTAGGGGAATAAGGGCCAGCGCAGGAATATTGCGGATCATCTGCAAGGTGGTATCGAGCAGGGTAGAGGCAGTTCTGGATGAGCCATTTAACAGGCCCAGTAATAGGCCCAAACCACCACCCACCAGTAAGCCACTGATGGCACGCCCCGCACTGACTTGCACATGCGTCCATAGCTCACCGCTGAGCAATAAATTCCAGAAGGCTAAAACCACGGCACTCGGTGCAGGCAGAATCCGGCTTTCCAGCAGGCCTGTGCTAGAGGCAATTTGCCAAACTGCAATCAAGAAAATTGGAACCAGCCAGGGCAGCAGATGCTGCTCCAGAATTGTTCCACGTGAAACCTGCTTTGGGGTCAGGGTTTCAACGGAAACGACTTTTGACATTAAGCAGACTCCTTAATTTTCTCAGCCTGCTTGTTCTCGTCCGGTGTGTAGTTGTTCGCCACGATTTCACCAAATGGACCGGTCAAGTTTGGTTGAGTGAGTTTTTGCTGGGTTTCCAGTGGAAGTAAAGGGAATACCAGTTCTGCAAAACGGATGGATTCTTCCAGATGTGGATAGCCTGAGAAAATAAAGGTGCTGATCCCCAGATCGGCATATTCCTGGATACGTGCAGCGACAGTTTCCGGATCGCCGACCAGTGCCGTACCTGCACCACCACGAACCAGACCCACACCTGCCCAGAGGTTTGGAGAAACTTCGAGTTTGCTGCGATCGCCATTGTGCAGTTCTGCCATACGGCGCTGACCGACCGAGTCCATGGATTTGAACTTGGCTTGGGCTGCAGCGATAGTGGCATCATCCACATATTGAATCAGTTCTTCAGCCGCCGCCCAGGCCTGCTCATTGGTTTCGCGTACGATCACGTGTAAACGGATCCCGTAATTCAGTTCACGACCTTTAGCTGCAGCCTTGGCTTTTACCACTGCAATTTTTTCTTTGACTGCTGCCGGTGGCTCGCCCCAGGTCAAGTAAGTATCGACCTGATCCGTGGCCAGCTCAATGGCATCATCCGATGAGCCACCAAACCATAAAGGCGGATGCGGCTGCTGAATGGGTGGATACAGCAATTTTGCATCATCGACACTTAAGCGTTCGCCATGGAAACTAAAGCTTTCACCGGTATGTGAGCGTTTTAAAATTTCACGCCAGATGGTGGTGTATTCGGTCGCCGTTTTATAACGGGTTGTGTGATCTTCATAGACGCCATCACCTTTTAGCTCCTGCTCGTCACCGCCAGTCACCAGATTCAGCAGTACTCGGCCATTAGACAAGCGGTCAAAGGTCGCGGCCATACGTGCAGCCAGTGCCGGCGTGGTCACGCCTGGACGCAATGCCACCAGGAATTTTAATTTTTTGGTCGCATCAATCAGGCTGGCTGCAGTTAACCATGGATCTTCACAAGAACGGCCAGTCGGAATCAGGACACCTTCATAACCAAGATTATCCACGGCAACGGCAATCTGCTTCATGTAGGCATGATCTACAACACGTGCGCCCTTGCTGGTGCCTAAGTAACGGCTGTCGCCATGAGTGGGGATAAACCAGAAAATTTTCATGTGATATTCCTTAAATTAAATCATCTTGTTTGTTCATCAATGTGTGGCTGCTGGCGACCAGATCTGTTGCTGGACGCTGATGGTTTTGGGAATCAGTTGAACCTGCTGGAAGAGATCGGCAATATTCTGTTGGGCTTTGATTACTTCCGTCGTTAATGGTTGTACCGGCGAAGGTTTAAGACGACGCTCAAATGCAATCTTTGCCACTTCTGGTTTCAGACCGGTACTTTTCTGATAAATATCTAGAGCTACAGCCTGGTTTTTAAGAATCCACTGGTCAGATGCATTTAAGGCCTGGATAAACTTCCCGGGGCTATCCGGATGCTTCTGAATAAATTCGGGATTGCCGATATAAAAGGAGTAGGTTTGCGGAAAGTCACTGGATTCAATCAGCACCTTAACCTTGCTGTCGAACTCGGCTGCACCCAGGAAGGGATCCCAGATTGCCCAGGCATCAATGGCTTTTTTGTCAAAAGCAGCACGTGCATCCGCAGGGGGAAGCCAAATGGCTTGAATCTCTGACCAGCTTAAGCCGGCTTTTTCCAGAGTTTTGGCCAGAAGTTCATGGGCACTTGAACCTTTCTGCACCGCGATCCGTTTTCCTTTCAACTGTTGAATCGTCTGGATGTCACTATCTTTCGGCACGACCACGGCCAAAGAGTTTCCAGCTACTTTTTCAAAGGCCACGTAACTCAGGGCTTTATCTGCAGCCTGTGCAAAAATGGGTGGGGTATTCCCTACATAGCCATAATCCACCGCACCGACTGCCAGTGCTTCCAGCATTTGTGGACCCGCCGGAAACTCTTTCCACTCAATTTTGGCATTAGGAAATTGTTGTTCTAACAGCTTTTCATCGCGTGCTACCAGCAGATTCAAGGCTGATTTCTGAAAGCCAATCGCAATGGTTTTAACTTGTTGCACCGACGTAGTTTCTGCGGCAGCCGTTTGTTGTGGTTCCTGTTTCTGGCAGCCAGTCAGACTAAAGCTCAATAACGCTAAACTGATGTAAGAAACTGTTTTTATATGACTCATCTTTATTCTCGAATTATTCTGCTGTTATTTAATAATTGCTGCATCAATATTCAGCTTTTGTGGAATCAGCTGCTGCGCATAAAATGCATCGGCGACTTGTTGCTGTTTTTGAATCACGTCAGTGCTGAGAGGTTTAACGCCAAAGCCCATGCGTGAAATAGAGGTTTTCAAGACATCGACGGCCAGACCTGTCGGTTTTTGCAGGAGCTGAGCGGCAGCGTCCTGATTTTTTGCCACCCAGTCCGTGGTCAGATTCAGTTCGTTGACCACCGCCTGTACCACCTGAGGATGGCTTTCTGCGAACTTGCGATCTGCCAGATAGAATTGGTGGTTGCTCACCACATTTTCACCGCTGGCAATGACACGCGCACCAATCTGATGTTCAGCAGCTGCAAAGAACGGATCCCAGATGACCCAGGCATCAACTGCACCACGTTCAAATGCAGCACGTGCATCGGAAGGTGGTAGATAAATCACTTCAATATCACCGAATGTCAGCTTGTTGGCTTCCAGAACTTTTAACAGCAGGTAATGCACATTTGAACCTTTGTTCAGGGCTACCCGTTTGCCTTTCAGATCCTGAATAGACTGGATTGGTGAATCTTTCGGTACAATCAAGGCTTCGGCCTTAGGTGCTTGCGGCTGATTGGCCACATAGACCAGATTTGAGTTGGCCGCCTGGGCAAAAATCGGTGGTGCTTCACCGGCTTCACCAAAAGAGATGCTGCCGACATTCAGGCCTTCAAGCAATTGCGGGCCAGCCGGAAATTCTACCCATTTCACATTGACCCCTTGCTGTTTTAAGCTGGTTTCCAGCGTACCGCGTTCTTTTAAAATAGGTAATACGCCGTATTTTTGGAAACCGATATTCAGGGTAATGGTCTCTTCTTTTTTCGAGCAGCCTGAAAGCATCATGACACCCACCATCGCAGTACCAAGTACTGCAGTCTTTGCTAAAAACTGAACATGAGATTGGCGCATGAATCAAAACTCCCGAAAGTGAAAAACTAGTGAATGAAAACTTAGACACACGCTAATCGTTTTTGTTTTTCTAAAAAAATAACTATTCAGGAATTTCTAATGAAGAAAAAAGATAAATAAAAAAGCGCAAAACTTATGCGAAAAAGTGATTTATATAAAAATGAAGATTTAATATTTAAATTAATCAAACTTATGAAATTTATAGTTATTTTTTTAAATCTGATCTGTTGATATGTTTAGCTAAAAACCAGTAATAGAATTTGAAAATTTAAATCGAGATTGTCAGATATCTTTATCTGAAATTAAGCTAAAGCACTGAAAGAAAAAGCCACTTTAAAGTGACTTTTTGCAAACAATTGAATTACGTTGATAATTATAAAAAGCCTGACGGGCATCTGGCAAATCATCGACTGAAGCCGGTTCAAAGCCCTGTTCCAGAAACCAGTGCGCGGTGCGGGTGGTTAGAATAAACAGCTGCTGAATCTGCATGCTTTTGGCTTTTTCTTCAAGATAATGCAGAATCTGGCTGCCCCGATTAGACTTGCGATAACTTGGATGTACCGCAACACAGGCAATTTCTGCAGAACGCAATTCATCACCCGTAGTCGGAATCGGATAAAGGGCGGCACAGGCCAGAATCATGCCGTCCCGTTCGATTACGGCAAACTGGTTGATTTCATTTTCCAGACGTTCACGCGAACGATAGACCAGAATGCCTTCTTCTTCCAGTGGACGCAGCAAACCGATCAGGCCGCCAACATCCTGAATATCGGCCATCCGCACTTCTTCATAATGCGCGTCGGTGACCAGAGTTCCGGAACCATCCCGGGTGAACAGCTCTTCCAGCAGGGCACCATCATAGGCATAAGAAATCAGATGCACCCGATGTACGCCGTTCATTGAGGCTTCCTGTGCGGCTTTCAATTGTAGTCCTCTTTCAAGCGCATCTTGTTCGACCGGAATAAAATCATCCAGTTGTTGCGGTGTCACTTCGCGTTTGAGTTGGCCGTTACTGTCCATCAGACCATGCTGCTTACCGAGAAAAATCAGTTTATCTGCCTTAAGGCGAATCGCAGTTTTGGTACCAACTTCTTCAGCCAGCAGATTAAAAACTTCTCCGGTAGTGGAATAACCGGTCGGGCCAAGCACCACAATATTATGACTGTCCAGATGGCGCTGAATCGCATCGGTATCAACCGCGCGCACTTCACCGGTCAACTGAAAATCGATACCATCGCGGATGCCATACGGTTTGGCGGTGACAAAATTCCCTGAAACGGTATCAATCCGGGCGCCATACATCGGCGAATTGGCCAGTCCCATAGACAGCAGTGCTTCAATTTGTAGGCGGATCGAACCGACGGCATTCATCACGCAGCTTAAAGATTCACGTGTGGTGACCCGACGCTGCTGGTAAAAAGGCGTCGTAATCTGGCTTTGAGCCAGATTCTGGTTAATTTGCGGACGTGCACCATGTACCAGAATCAGCCGAATGCCTAAAGAATGTAATAAAGCAATATCGTGAATAATATGCTGAAAGTTATCATTTAAGACGGCTTCGCCATCAAACATGATTACAAAGGTTTTATTGCGGTGCGCATTGATATAAGGCGCAGAATGGCGAAACCAGTGCACATATTGCAAAGTTGTGCTTTGTGACGTTTCTGCTGAAGTCATGCTGTGCCCATTTCAATGATTGAAGATCCAGCTTTGATTCTAATGAAAAAAAATGCAAGTGGAAGTGCAGATATAAAAAAACACCTGAAGGGGACTTCAGGTGTCTGCAAGACGAGCAGTAATGGAAAAAGCTTAGTTCATGATGCGTACAATTTTGTTGGTACGCTCATTCACCAGAACGTAGTCATTGTTGACCTTGTACCATTGCTGGAAACGGCCGGTATTTGGTAAACGGCGTGCTTCGCGATCACTCACTTCAAAACGGTTGTTGTCATATTGGCGAGGTAAAGTTTGTCCTACGCGCCAATCACGGCTTGGATTGACCATACGGTTGTTATGACGGCGGTCGTCATTCCATTTCTTGCTATCTTTGGCATTCCAGTGTGGTGCCGGTTTATGCGGATTATGGTCATAACGCGAGTCATGCTGTGGTGCTGCCATTGCAGAAGTAGCTAACAAAGCACTTAGAGATAACGCGATTGTAGTTAAGACTTTTTTCATGGCTCTCACCTTAAGATGTATATCTAATTTCGATGAGACTAAATTAGCGAACAAGTACATAGAAAGCGTGAGGGCTATTTAGTTAAATTGTTAAATTCATGAAGAAATTTAGTAGATGAATCACGCAGTCTGAAAACTGGAAAAGCAGCAAGATTTGCGGATAAACAATTTTCAGCCAGTGAAATAAAAAAGCCCAAACATGGTTGGGCCTGAAAGAAGATTAAATTTGAATGCACTTATGAACTAGTCACCCACAATCCGGATAATGCTGTTGTTTTCAGAATCCACCAGAATATAGTCATTATTGACTTTGTACCATTGCTGCTTGCGGTCAGGTCGAGGCAGGCGATGGTCTTTATATTCAACTTTATAGCCATTGCCACGATAATGCTGCGGCATCACATAACCCGGCTGCCAGCGTAACTGTTGCAGGCGTTTCACCCCGCGTTCTTCACGCATACGGCGGTTATCCTGCTGATCTTCCTCTCGGAACTCACGGGCTTTCTTCTTGTCATGACCATGACGTGAATCCATACGGGATTCATCATTGAAATGAGGGGCAGCGATGACGACATTGCTCAGCATGAATGTACTGCAAGAAATTGCCAGTGCCACCAAAACCTTTTTCATGTTGAACCCTCATTAAATTGTTCATCTTCTACAGTACCTAATGTACGGAAAAATTGCAGAGAAACTGTGAAGAACAGGCACAAGTTTTATAACAAATGCAGAGATATTATGATGATGTCATAATATCAGACTGCGGTCTTGATCATAAGGCTCGGTATAAAGAGCTATGTTCTTATCTGATCAAAGCGAGGGCAAACATGCAAGCGAAAATCGATGATTTTGTTCAAAAAAGCAGCATTGAATCACTCGTAAAATAATCAATCCTCTACTGAAATGGCAGAAAATTTTATCGGTTTATCTCAAGATTAATTCCATTGTTCTGCTAGACCCTGTAAGGAGTGAATCGCTTCAGCGACTGATTCCGCTTGCAGGGCATCATCTAATGCCACAATCAGGGCCTGTGATAATTGTAATTGTTCAATCTTATGAATTGTTTCAATTTTTCGTTTCTGGTCAGCCATGCTGTACTCCTGTCTGATCTATCTGGCGATATAAGAAGCATAGTTCATATAGATTTATTTGAAAAACCGTATAATTTTATAAAAATGATGTGAAAATTCGATTAATAAATTCTTTTTTTAAAAAAATCAGCTAAAAAAAGAGTACTTTTCAAAAGTACTCTCTCTATAAATTGCTTGGCTTTTAATAAGCGTAGTTCAGGTCAGTATAATCCATTAGTGATTTATGTACATGTGCCTGGATAAAAGTACGTACATCTTCAGCGGTCATGGCTTTGCCCTGATTGCTGATGACATGTTCGATTTCTGGCTGACCTTCAATTTTAATGCGATAAACAAAATGCTTGGCCAGACGATAACTGTCGTCTAATTTTTCAATGCCAGTCACATAATAATAGGCATGTTCAAAATTCAGATCCTGATGTGAAAATACAAATTGCTCGAACAATTTGAGTTTCTGAGCATTTTCGAGTGCTTTGATGTCATCCACGATACTGGCTTCAAACTTGGTGCCGTATTTCTCTGAAATAGGCTGTTGATCAATCAGCAGCGACACCATGCCATCGTCTAAATGGGTCACCGTAATATTGTTTAATTCAGTCATGATGCACTCGAGTGAAATATAGTGGGGCTTAGTATGCTGTTATTTTAATGAAACTCAATGCGAGCGGGGTGAACTTACTTAAGATTTATGCGCTGAATATGACTAAAAATGAAATAAAAAGGGAGCGATTGCTCCCTGAATGACAGACAGAATAATTTAATCCTGTGCATCAATACTCTGGCCATTCATATGCAGGCTGTCATTACCCATCAAATATAGATAAGCCGGCATGATTGAATCGGGGGTAGGCAGGGTTTTCGGATCTTCATTCGGATAGGCCTTGGCGCGCATGGCAGTCCGCGTTGCCCCGGGATTGATGCAGTTATAACGGATATTCGGATGTACCTGCTCTTTGGCAAATAACTGGCTTACCGCTTCAATAGCAATTTTAGAAACCGAATACGCACCCCAGCGTTCGCGGGCTTCGCGGCCTACACCTGAGCTGGCAAAAACCACAGAAGCATGTTCGGATTTGGATAATAACGGTAACAGCGCTTGGGTCATGACAAAGGGTGCACGCAGATTGACCGCCATCACATCATCCCAGACATTGACCGGATAATCCGCCAAGGGAACCCGTTCGCCTAAAATGCCGGCATTGTGCAGAATGCCGTCCAGACGACCAAACTGACGGTCTAGCGTATCGAGCAAAAGCTCATAATCACGTTCTGACGCACTCGATAGTTGTAGCGGCAAGATGGCAGGTTGCGGCCCACCCAAACTTTCAATTTCATCATAAATGACTTCGAGTTTGTTTAAGGTACGCCCATGCAGCACCACAGTTGCGCCATGCAAGGCATAACTGATTGCTGCTGCACGTCCAATGCCATCGCCCGCACCTGTGATTAGGATGATACGATCCTTGAGCAGATCGGGGCGAGGTTGATATGCTGAATATTTCATTATCTACCTCCTCACTTCTTATTATTTAGTGTTAAGCGTTCAAGATACCGCAGTATGCTGCTTCAGTACTAGTGTCTGAATCAATTGATGTAATTCTGTCACAGTATGCACGATATGGTCGGCCTGCCAGGCGTTTAAATCGTCTTTGTATTGCAACGGCAAATAACCATAAGCAGCCAGAATGGTCAGCATCTGGGCATGACGGCCGGCATCAATATCTCGGGGATGATCTCCGACATAGATACAGTCTTCCGCGGCAAGATTCAGTTGCTTGGCTGCCAGATACATCGGTTCAGGATCGGGTTTGGTCCGAGTGACATCTTCCGGACATACCAGCACTGCGCAGCGTTCACTCAGGTTCAGCGCTTGCAGTAAAGCCTCGCTGAGCCAGCGCGGTTTATTGGTCACAATCCCCCAAGGAATGTCATTTTCCTCTAGCTGTTCAAGTAATGGATACATGCCATCAAACAGATCGGTATCGACCGCAATATCTGCGCCGTACATGTCCAGAAAGCGCTGACGGTGTTGCAGAAAGACCGGATCTTCTAGTTGCAGTTCCGGATAAACCAGTTTCACCATAGCGCGAGCGCCTTCGGAGACCTGGGTACGAATCAGCTCGGGTGCAACCAGTGGGCGGCCTTCTTCACGGCACATCTGCTGGATAATTCGGATAAAATCGGCAGCGGTATCAATCAGGGTTCCATCTAGGTCAAATAAAACGGCTTTCATGCTGTGGTCTCTGCTGCGCTATCTTTCACGGTATAAACCATGTAGTTCACATCAACATTCGGTGCCAGCCAATAACGCTTGGTCAGCGGATTATAGTGCAGACCGGTCATGTCTTTAAGCTTTAAACCAGCGTTACGAATATCATGTGCCAGTTCAGACGGCTTGATAAATTTGCTGTAATCATGGGTGCCTTTGGCCAGCATGCGCAAGACATATTCTGCCCCGATAATCGCAAATAAATAGGACTTTGGATTACGGTTAATGGTCGAGAAGAATACATGACCACCTGGCTTGACCAGCTTGTGACAGGCCTGAATAATCGATGCCGGATCTGGCACATGCTCTAGCATTTCCATGCAGGTCACGATGTCATATTGGCCAGCCTGTTCCTCTGCCAGTTGCTCAACCGGCACCTGACGATATTCAATATTGTTCACACCTTCCTGTTCGGCATGGATGCGTGCCACATTTAAAGGGGCTGCGCCCATATCAATCCCGAGTACATCGGCACCGCGTCGCGCCATGCTTTCGGCCAGAATACCGCCACCACAGCCGACATCCAGCACTTTTTTGCCGCTCAGGCCTCCGGCATGTTCATCAATCCAGTTTAAACGCAGTGGATTAATCATGTGCAAGGGGCGGAACTCGGAATGCTGATCCCACCATATAGCTGCAAATGCTTCAAACTTGGCAATTTCTTGTGGATCAACATTCAATTGCGACATCGGTGTCACCTCAATCAGTCATGATTAGCTAAAAATATATATGTGCCGAATGGCCAGAGAAACTGATTTAAAACCTTGAAAATCAGTTCGATGGTTTAGTGTAGCGATTCTGGCAGAAAAAGCGATAAAAGCAGCAAAAAAGTTCACAGAATGAAAACGAAACCGGCATAATTGATTTATAGTGAACACATAAACTAAGCATAATGATTTAGAGGACGATAATCCGAATGAAAAAATTCCTTTTAGGCACTGTTGCCGCATCTGTTTTGGCCTTTTCAGGCAATGCTATGGCCAATTTTGTGGCAGGTCAGGACTATCAGGTGGTTGCAAAACCAGTCAAAGTCGAAAAACCGGGCAGAATTGAGGTACGTGAATTCTTCTGGTACGGCTGTGGTCACTGTTTCGCGCTTGAACCACATATGCAGGGCTGGTTGAAAAAATTACCAAAAGATGTACGTTTTGTACGTACGCCTGCTGCGATGAATCCACTCTGGGAACAGGCAGCACGTGCTTATTATGTGTCTGAAGCATTGGGTGTGCGTCAAAAAGCACATTTACAATTATTCCATGATATTCATGAC
>NZ_DCLL01000043.1:0-23084 GCF_002321025.1 Acinetobacter lwoffii | reverse complement strand
TATAAATCTTTCCCGATCACTTCGAAAATTGCCCAAGCCAAAAATCTGGCTGCTCAGTATCAGTTAAGTGGTGTTCCGGCAGTGACCGTGAATGGTAAATATATTGTGCAGGGTAATGATGCCAAAGTCATTCAGGTGGTGAATTACCTGATCGAGAAAGAGCGTAAAGCCAAATAAGTCTGAACTGACGATCAGTAAAAAAAACCTGCATCATGATGCAGGTTTTTTTTATTTAGACTGGAGGAATGACCGCTTCATTGAGCACAGGGCTTGCGGTTTCAACTGTTTCGGCAGGTCGCCGGTACCAGTGCAAAATGCCACGTAGCAAGAGCTGCATCTGTAGCACGCTTTGGGTTTTAAAGGCATTGGATTGAGCGCGGCGCAGCTCTGGATCAACCTGATGCTGCAGATGAATCCAGCCCATGGCCCAGTTCAGGGACAGTTCAATCAGCATCTGTGCCAGAGCCTGCAAGTCCTGTGATGCCTGAATATGTCGGGTAGATTGCATCTTGGCCAGTTCATGCATGACATCTTCAGCCAGAAAATGAATTTCCCGTTCAATGCCGACACGTAACACGTCCGAACCGCCCCAACGTTCTGCCACAAAAAAAATCCAGGGTTCAGGATGATATTCGACGGCCTGAAAGAAGAGCTCAAGCCCAGTGTGGGTTCGGGTATTCGGCTGATACAGATAAGCCTGCCCCAGCTGATTGAGTACGCCCTTGATATGAATCGCAACCTGATCCAGCAATTCCAGACCCAACTGGTTCATATCCTGAAAGTGCCGATAGAACGCCGTTGGTACTACTCCGACTGCATTCGCGACTTCACGTAGGCTGATCGTGCTGAAAGCGCGGCCCTGACTGCTGAATGCTAGTGTCGCATCGAGTAGTGCCTGATGACTTTGCTGCTTGCGATCTTCACGTAAGGACATAAATGGGTTTCCTGTCACTGCCTTCCCTCATAGGGAGTTTTAGTCTAGCAAAAATTAAATCAAATCGTAGTGGCACAGATCGGCAGAATTTTGACATCTCGTAGCGAGCTGATGCATTGATTTTGTAAATGAATCACCAGGCTGCCTAATCTTGGCAAAGGCTTCTGCTATACTGAGCCGCAATTATTTTGAACCCATACAGGACTTATTATGCGTATCGACCAGCGAGCATTAGATCAATTACGTGAAGTGAAAATTACCCGTAACTATACACGTTATGCGGAAGGCTCTGTATTGGTTGAATTTGGTCATACCAAAGTACTCTGTACTGCCAGTGTGGATAGTTCTGTACCGCGTTTCCTCAAAGGTCAGGGCCAAGGCTGGGTGACTGCTGAATATGGCATGTTGCCACGTTCAACTCATACCCGTAGTGACCGTGAAGCGGCACGTGGCAAACAGAGTGGCCGTACCCAGGAGATTCAGCGTCTGATTGGTCGTAGCTTGCGCTCAATGGTCGATCTGAAAAAGCTGGGTGAAAATACCATTACCATCGACTGTGATGTAATTCAGGCCGATGGCGGTACCCGTACTGCAGCGATTACCGGTGCTGCGGTGGCCTTGGTCGATGCCATGAACGTCTTGCTGGAAAGAAAAAAAATCAAACATGATCCATTAAAAGGTTTGGTGGCTGCGGTTTCTGTTGGTATTTTCAAAGATGAAGTTTTACTGGATCTTTGCTATGAAGAAGATTCAAACTGTCAAACCGATTTGAATGTGGTGATGACTCAGGCTGGTGAATTTATTGAAATTCAAGGTACTGCAGAAGACAAACCATTTACCCGCGCACAATCGAATGCCATGCTGGAAATGGCCGAGAAAGGCATCCAGGAACTGGTGAAAAAACAGCAAGAAGCTTTAGGCTGGTAATCCATCCCATGCTGAGAAACGCATCTCCGGATGCGTTTTTTTATGCCTGAAATTTCACTCTGCAACTGTATCCAAAAAATGCATTACAAAACTTCCTGACAAAAATCCGACATGAATCGGCTATATCTGAACCGGTTTTAAACCGATATTGGATCAGGCGAGATCACAATGAGGAATGCGACATGAAACAGTGGCTTTGTGCAATTTCATTGCTGGGCGTGTTTGGATTAACTGCCTGTGACTGGGGCAATAATCGTGAAGATGACGAGCGTTCAGTATTAAATCAGGATCGTGATGAGGATAGCGGAAGATATAACGACCGTGATGGTGACGATGATGACCGCGATCGCCGAGGTAATCGGGACGACGATGATGATTAAGGTCTAAGATAGAAAATTGAGCAAAATATACGCAAAAAATTTTTCTAAAAATAAAAAAAGGGTGCTTCGCACCCTCTACGGTCATCTATCCCATTTAGGCTTAAGCATTGAAACGCATCGACAGATCAATGGCTTTGACATCTTTGGTCAATACACCCATAGAAATATAATCTACGCCGGTACTCGCGACTTCACGTAAATTATCAATGGTGATGTTGCCTGAGGCTTCCAGTTTGCAGCGACCGGCCACATGTTGCACCGCGTCGATCATCTGCTGCTGAGTGAAATTGTCTAGCATCACGATATCGGCATGGGCTTCGAGTGCCTGATTCAGCTCATCCCAAGTTTCCACTTCGACTTCAACTGGTTTGCCCGGCGCAATCTGATGGGCCTTGGCAATCGCCTGGGTAATGCCACCCGCTGCCATAATATGATTTTCTTTAATCAAAAAGGCATCGAACAGGCCCAAACGATGGTTCTGACCACCGCCAATGGCCACGGCATATTTTTGTGCAATACGCAGACCCGGAAGTGTTTTGCGGGTATCTAACAGTTTGGTATTTAAGCCTTGTAGCTCTTTGACATAGTGGGCGGTTTTAGTCGCAACCGCAGACAGCGTTTGGACAAAGTTTAGCGCAGGGCGCTCCACGGTGAGTAGGCTACGTGCAGATCCGGCCAGTTTTAAAAATGCTTGATTGGCTTGAACATGATCGCCATCATTTTTCAGCCAGATCACTTCAACGCTCGGATCATAGGCCTGAATCAAGGCATTTACCCAAGGCTGACCGGCCAAAACCATGTCTTCACGGCTAATGATGGTGGCAGTGGCCTGTTCATCTTCAGGAGTTAGCAGAGCAGTAATATCACCGTCACCGATATCTTCTGAAAGTGCTTGTTGAATATTGATCTGAATCGACTGGTCGAGCAAAGCTTGAGATATGCGCATGAGTATTTCCGTATCTTTTTTAAGCCGTGAAAATTGCGCCTTATCTTAGCACCGTTACATAAAAGATGAGCGATTTTTCATCCAGTTTGCCGGGATGAATTGAGATTTCTCCTTGAAAGTTTTAGCATGAAGTCGGCTGCAATGCTGATCTTGCAGATTTTATTTTGGGGAGAACGGTTTTATGCAACAGGCAGCTGAGTTTCAGGTCACGGACGGGCAACTAATCGGTGCACGTCAAATCCCGTCTCCCAATTTTAATCAGCGGCCAGAACAGACCGAGATTCAATTGCTGGTGATTCACAATATCAGCCTGCCACCTTCACAGTTTGGCGGCGGTTATATTGAGCAGTTTTTTCAGAATCAGCTGGACTGGTCGGTACATCCCTATTTTCAAACCATTGAAGGAATGCAGGTGTCGACCCATTTGCTGATTTTACGATCTGGCGAAGTACTGCAATTTGTCAATTTTAATGACCGTGCCTGGCATGCCGGCCGCTCGACCTATTTGGGCAAAAAAGAATGTAATGATTATTCGATCGGGATTGAGCTGGAAGGCAGTGATGACTTGCCTTTTGAAACTGAACAATATCAGGCCTTGGTGAAAGTCACGGCCTGTCTGCAACAGCATTATTCTAAGATTCAGCAGCATATTGCCGGGCATTCGGATATTGCACCGGGCCGTAAGACCGATCCGGGACCGTATTTTAACTGGGCTGATTTTCGTACACAGTTACAGCATTATAAAAACACCTCAAGCTCGCTTGAGCGATGAAATTAAGCAATGAACTTCTGACAAAAGTTTCATTACAATAGCCACAAATTTATACATTAGGTGAATAGGATGGCGCTTTGGCGTTCGACCGTCATTGTAAGTGCGATGACCATGTTGTCACGCGTACTGGGATTGGTTCGAGATATTGTTTTACTGAATGTCTTTGGTGCTGGTAAAGACTTCGATACCTTCGTAGTCGCATTTCGTATTCCAAACTTTTTCAGGCGTTTATTTGCCGAAGGCGCATTTTCACAGGCGTTTATTCCGGTACTGACCGAATATAAAACCAGTCGCACGCATACCGAAGTCCAGATCTTGATTAGCCGAGTGTTTGGCTGTCTGGCGACGGTCATGACGACGTTGACCATGGTCGCGATCATTGCTGCGCCATTGATCATGTATATCTATGCGCCCGGTTTCCATAGCGATCCTGAAAAGTTCGCTCTGGCGACCAACATGTTCCGCCTGACCATTCCTTATTTGCTGTTCATGTCACTGACGGCTTTTGCCAGCAGTATTCTGAACAGTTATGGCTCTTTTAGCACGCCAGCATTTGCACCGGTCTTGCTGAATGTGGCGATGATTGCCGGAGCGCTCTGGCTTACGCCTTATATGGCCGAGCCGATTATGGCGCTGGGCTGGGCTGTGATCATTGCTGGTATTTTACAGCTGGCCATCCAGATTCCGGAATTGTGGCGTAAAAACTTGCTGATTCCACCGAAAATTGACTTCAAGCATGAAGGCGTAGATCGCATCATGAAGTTGATGCTGCCGGCATTATTTGGTGTATCTGTCACGCAAATTAACCTGCTATTAAATACCATTTGGGCCTCATTCATGCAGGATGGTTCGGTGTCTTGGTTGTATAGTGCCGAGCGTATGACTGAATTGCCACTAGGACTCATTGGTGTTGCAATTGGTACTGTGATTCTGCCGTCCTTATCAGCACGACATACTGAACAGAATCCGGAAAAATTCCGTGGCATGATGGACTGGGCAGCCAAAGTCATTGTGATGGCTGGTCTACCCGCCAGTATTGCGCTGTTTATGCTGTCGACTCCGATTATTCAGGCCCTGTTTGAACGTGGTCAGTTCACCTTTGAAGATACCCAGATGACGGCATTGGCACTGCAATGTATGAGCGGTGGTGTGATTGCCTTTATGTTGATTAAAGTCTTTGCACCCGGTTTTTATGCAAAGCAGGATACCAGAACCCCGGTGCGGGTCGGTCTGATGGCTGTGGCGGCCAATGCGATTCTGAACGTGATCTTTATCGGTTTCTTCAAGCTGATTGACTGGGAAGCAGAGCATATGGCCCTTGCGTTGGCATCGACGGGTTCAGCCATGGTCAATGCCGGTTTGCTTTATTATTATCTGCATAAGCGTGATATTTTCCGTTTTGGTTCGCACTGGAAAAAAATCTTCCTGCAATTCATGTTTGCCAATGTGGTGATGATTGCGGCTCTGGCCTATGCCCTAAGCTGGTATAACGCAGATGTATCACAATGGATGCGTGTTTTAGAAGTATTGATCTTATGTGTTGTGGGTGTGGTGGCGTACGTTGCAGCCTTGCTGGTAGCGGGTTTTAGACCACGTCATTTAAAACCTTAAGTTCATATTGAAAGAAGTATTTTTGATCAAAATAGATCATTAAAATACCCATAAAAAAACAAGAGCCAGAAGGCTCTTGTTTTTTGAAAGCTAACACTTGCTTTGAACAGGTCTAGCGTAAATCTAGACCTTGCCGCGCGAAAGAAAACCAACGATCGCAAGAATCACCGCAATTACCAACAAGATAATTGCAAAATCCTTAGACAAGCCTGCGACGCCACCGAAACCAAGTAGACTCGCAATTAATGCAATAACAGCAAAAATAATAGCCCAGCGAAACATATATATTCTCCATGTGTTTTTATTTTCAAATTTAGTATAGAAATAAACGATTCCAGCGACTGTTAGTGTTGTGTTGATGAACTGTCTATGATTTAACAATAGTTTACGTGATAGTAATAAGAATTTGAGGCGGTAGGTCTGCAGGGTTCTGGCTGCTATAATAAGCTGATTTTTGAATGTGCCGACCTGATCATGAGCGATACTTTACGTCCCGAATTCTGGAAAAACTATTCACTTGCTGAACTGACGCAAGTCGAGTGGGAGGCCTTGTGTGATGGTTGCGGATTATGTTGTCTGATTAAGCTGGAAGATGAAGATACTCAGGAAGTCGCATATACCAAAGTGGCCTGCAAATTACTGGATTGTAGCACTGCGCGTTGTTCCAATTATTCGGATCGTTTGCAATATGTGCCGGACTGTATTCAGCTCACGCCAGAGAAGCTGGAAACGATTCACTGGTTGCCTTCGAGTTGTGCCTATCGCCGGGTAGAGCAGGGCAAAAGCCTGCCATCCTGGCATTATCTGATCAGCGGTTCACGGGAAAGTGTGATTCAGGCACGTAAGTCGGCAGCAGGGCGCTGCCTGAGTGAAAGCGACATTCATGAAGATGACATCGAAGACTATATCGTACGTTGGGTGCGTTAAATCGGCCTGCGTGATGCGTTTATTGATCTGCTGGATGGAGTAGGGCCTGGGCCAAAGCACCGGCCATCGGGCGATAGAAATAGAATCCTTGTCCTATCCGACAGTCACAATGGATCAGGGTATCCAGCTGTTCTGTATTCTCAATTCCTTCGACCAGAACATCCAGTGCAATACTGGAGCCAATCTGAGTAATGGCTTTGACAATAGCCAGGGCAGATGGGTCACTGTTCATGCGCTCTACAAAGTTTCGGTCAATCTTGATGCAATCGACCGGATAGTCCTGCAAGCGGGTCAGCGAAGAATGTCCGGTGCCGAAATCATCCAGTGAGATCTGGATTCCGGCCTGTTTCAGCAGGTTCAGGGCACGGACCACATAATTGGCGCCATGTTCGGACAGGCTCTGTTCGGTAATTTCCAGTTCAACTTTGTGGGCCGGAATATCGAAATTGGACAGGCGTGCCAACAGTTTTTCGGCATAGTCATCGCGCAGGAATTCAACTGGTGCAGCATTGATTGAAATCGGTAACAGATCCAGACCTTGTGCCTGCCAGCGGCTCATGTCGGCGAAAACTTTCAGCTGCATGGTTTCACTGATGCGTGAGGCCAGCTCATAGTCCTGAAAGGCACCAAAAATTTCGGAAGGTAACTGAATGTTCTGATTCTGATCTTGCCAGCGTAATAGCGCTTCAAAACCGATCACTGCACCATCAGAAAGACGGACCTTAGGCTGGTAATAGGGAATGATCTGATCGGCGAGAATAATCTTGCGTGCCAGAGTCAGCTGCTTGGTCATATTTTCCAATGACCCGCACATTTCCTGATTAAACATGCGGATGCCACCACGACCACTATTTTTCAGGTCATTTAAGGCGATATCGGCACACTTCAGCAGATTCGAGGTATTTAAGGCATCACGTGGATAGATGGCACAGCCTATACTCATGGCACTGCTGATGCTATTGCCGACATAATTGATGGGCTGATCTAGCTGGGCATAGGCCATTTGCGCCGTTGCCAGCAGCTGTTCTTCACTTTCCAAATTTTTGACCAGTACGGCAAATTCATCGCCACCCAAACGGGCGATGATGGTATTTGACCCGAAGCAGGTCTGGAAACGTTTGCCCAAGACATGTAACAGATGATCGCCGGCAATATGGCCCAAGGTATCATTGATATGCCGGAAATAATCCAGATCAATCAGCAGTAAACCCGCCATGGTCTGCTGTTGTTTGGCCTTTAACAGTACCTGTTTAAAGGTTTTATAGAAGGTACTGCGATTATACAGGCCAGTCAGTTCATCACGTTTAATTACTTCTTTTAACCGCGTTTCTGCAATTTTTTGCTGACTGATATTGCGTGATACACAGAGGATATTTTGGGTAATATTCTGCTGATCCAGAATCGGGGTGAGCAGATGATTCCAATATTGGATCGGTTGATCTTCGATCTGGACTTTGCTGGAAAAACGGCTGTTTAAGCCTTGGGCCGCCTGTTTTAAAGCACGCTGCCCGGATTTTCGGGCTTCAGGGCTTAAACGATTTAGCCAGCACAATGAATGATCCTGATCCTGATCTTGTTCTGCGGTCTGATTGGCTTGTGCCAGACAGCCAGAGTTACTATGCCGAATCTCGCCTTCAGGGCTGATGATGTTAATGCAGTCTGCACTGGCATCCAGCATGTTTTCTTGGGTTGAAACAATTTGAGAAAGTTGCTGCTGGATCTCAAAATAATCATGCACATCGGTCAGGGAAACTGCCCATTGCAGCAAATGGTCAACTTCATGATGAAATTTTACCGCTAGGCTACACATGCGATAATGGCTATCATTGCGTTTAATCCGGCACTGGGTTTCAAAATTCTGATGCTGATCCAGCGCAGCATGCCACTGCGCTAAAAATAGCTGCAAGTCCTCGGTATGAATAAAACTCTGCCATTGCAGATGGCCCTGTTCATTCAGGTTCATGCCAAGATAATCAGTCATGGCATCGTTAAAATATTGCAGATGTTGTTTGTTGCTGACCCACAAGGGTTGCGGTAAGGCATCGATCAGATTTTTTAACAAAACCGATTCAGACAAGTGAACGTGGGGTGCAATCAGTGATGATGACGTCAGTGGCTTAGACCGACTCACAGCTCCATGTTCAAATTTATCATGCTTCATGCATTCACCACTACAACCCAAAAGTGCCCAAGGGGCGAGATAAGTTTCTTTTAATTAGAATAAACAATATGAAAATTACACTGTAATTAATTCACAATTAATCATGTTCAAATTATTCACTTTTACAGAGATTAATTCATTCAGAATTAAAAAAATAGAGGATATCTACATAAATTAATTTTTTATGCTTGATGTTTGCATTCTTGGAATCAAAACTGCTGGTGTTAGAATGAGATCAGAATTTAGTTTGAGCCAATAATAACATGTCAGATAGTCATATCCCGCTTCCAGAACGCTTACGGCCACGCGACCTTACACAGATTATCGGGCAGGAACATTTGCTGGGGGAACATGCACCCTTACGCCAGATGATTGATCAGGGGCATCTGCCTTCGATCATTTTCTGGGGACCACCCGGAGTCGGAAAAACCACCATTGCCTTACTGCTGGCTCAAGCGGTAGACCGGCCTTTTATCAGTCTGTCTGCCCTGAATACCGGGGTAAAAGAACTGCGTGAAATCATTGCCGAAGGGGGTGATCTGCTGACTCCGGTGGTGTTTATTGATGAAATTCACCGTTTTAATAAATCCCAGCAGGATGCGTTATTAAATGCAGTCGAGAAAGGGAAAATTACCTTAATTGGTGCTACCACTGAAAACCCGTCTTTTGAAGTGAATAGTGCCTTATTGTCACGTTGTCAGGTGTATAGCCTGAATGCTTTAAGTGCTGAATCGATTCAGACCTTGTTGACGCAAGCCTTGCAAAATGACTCTTTCTTACAGGAAAGACATATCCTGATTGAAGAATTTGATGCCCTGATCCAGTTTGCAGCAGGAGATGCCCGCAAGGCACTGAATTTACTGGATCTGATTGCCAGTACCTTTGAAGCGGATATGGAAAATATCATCACCAATGCGGTGGTGGTCAAAGTCGCACAGCAGAATATTGCCCGTTATGACAAGTCCGGTGAACAGCATTATGATCTGGTCTCGGCCTTTATTAAATCAATTCGTGGCAGTGATCCGGATGCAGCCTTGTACTGGATGGCTCGCATGCTCAAAGGCGGCGAAGATCCGGTGTTTATTGCACGGCGTATGCTGATTGCCGCATCTGAAGATATTGGCAATTCCAATCCGAACGCTTTGTTGCTGGCGGGTGAGTGTTTCCGTTCTGTGCAAGCCGTAGGCATGCCAGAATGTCGGATTATTTTGGGACAATGTGCGGTTTATCTGGCGACCAGTGCCAAAAGTAACAGTACTTATCTGGCGATTAACAAGGCGATGGAACTTGCAGATAAAACTTCAAATTTGCCAGTGCCTTTACATTTAAGAAATGCACCGACCAAGCTGATGAAAGAACAGGGCTATGGCGTGGATTATCTGTATCCGCATAACTATCCGGAGCATTTTGTGCTGCAAGAATATATGCCGCCAGAACTGAAAAATACCAAACTGTATGAATCAGCACGTAATAAACGTGAAGTTGAAGGGGAGCGTTTACAGCAACGCCGTTGGCAACAGCAGCAATAAAGCTGGATATCCTAACTAATTGAACAGAGTAAAAAAAAGCCCAATTCAAGGCGAATTGGGCTGAAAGTAGGATGTTTTTTGAGGGAGATAACATCCTAGAGGGTAGAGGAGAAATCTGGTCGGCAAATATGGAGTGAATGCATCAACTCACTGATTTGCTTGGTATGAGATGATATTAATGCATGTAGTTTTTGATGTAAAAACGATCATTTTAATAATAAAAATTTATTTTTCCGATTAAAAGCCGGAAATAAAAAAACCGAGCTAAAAAGCTCGGTTCTTTCGAATCTGCGCATTTACAGATTAGATGTTGTCTAGATTGATACCTAAACGGCCAGCTACTTCTTCATAGGCTTCAACCACGCCGCCTAAACCTTGACGGAAACGGTCTTTATCTAGTTTTTTCTTGGTGTCTTTGTCCCATAGACGGCAACCGTCTGGAGAGAATTCATCACCCAGTACGATACGGTCGTGGAACACGCCGAATTCAAGTTTGAAATCGACCAGAATCATGTTACCTGCATCAAACAATGCTTTAAGCACGTCGTTCACTTGGTAAGTCAATTCTTTCATTTTCGCCAATTGTTCAGCAGTTGCCCAACCTAAAGCAATGGCTTGTGACTCATTGACCATTGGATCGCCAAGCGCATCATCTTTAAAGAACAATTCAAATGTTGGAGGAGTCAGTTCCTTGCCTTCTTCCACACCCAGGCGGCGGCATAAAGAACCTGCTGCATAGTTACGAATCACACATTCAACCGGGATCATATCCAGTTTTTTCACCAGCACTTCATTTGGAGTCAATAGCTTTTCAAAGTGGGTCTCAATTCCCGCTTCTGCCAGTTTTTCCATGATGAAGGCGTTAAAACGGTTGTTCACCTTGCCTTTACGATCTAGTTGCTCAATTTTTTCGCCATTGAATGCTGAGGCATCATCGCGAAAGACTAAAATCAGATGGTCTGAACTGTCTGTGGTGTAGACAGATTTCGCTTTACCAGTATAGAGCAAGGTTTGTTTTAACATGAGGGAACCTTTTACAAAAAAAATGCCTAGAAATGTCTAGGCTGGCCAATTTTGGTAAATCTGGTTGAGCAGTTCTGCAGCTTTTTCACGGTCGGCAAAACTGTTATCGGCATTGAACACAGCGAGGTTATTACTCGAACCGACAGAAGATAATCTTAATACATAGGTCTGCTGGTCGACCTTAATCGTGACTTCGTAACGATTTTTGCTCTGCGCAACGATGCTATGATTCAGACTGCTGAGGGTGGCAAGTGTATATTGCCAAATTGTAGCAGAATTTCCCTCAATTTTAAGCAGCGGATTAAGATTTCCGTCAGTGACCAACTGTGGTTGACCCACTGTATCGGTTTCGGTTAGATCAGCTGTATTTGAGTTTTCAGTCTGGGCTTGTGGGCGTGGCAAGGCAAAACGGTTGCCACGCTGGTTTTCAAGCTTCGGTGCATGTTCAATTGCAAGCGGATCAACTGTTGGAGCAGGATACAATGGCGTTGCAGGACGAACCATGGCGCCTTCAGGATATTGTAAAGCTTCCAGGGTAGTAGTCTCTTTATAGTCTAAAGTGCCGTTATTAAAGGCCATTGAACTACAACCTGCCAAACTGAATACTGAAAGTGTAAGGCTAAGTCCTAAACGTAATTGCATAATCTTGTGCTCTTTTATTTAATAACGCCCGCTTCGACCAGTGCTTCATGAAGCGGAGCGCGATATTGTTCTGCAAGTGGTGTTAATGGAAGGCGAATACCCGTACCAATTAAGCCCATGTCATGGAGTGCCCATTTCACAGGAATTGGGTTCGATTCGCAAAATAAAATATTGTGTAAATTTGCAACCTGAGCATTTAACTGTTCAGCTGTGGTTGCATCACCGGCAATGGCGGCAGCACACACTTCGCTCATAGCTTTCGGAGCCACGTTCGCCGTCACTGAGATATTGCCTTTGGCACCATGACCGATCAGCTGATATGCAGTTGCATCATCACCCGAATAAACAGTCATGTCTTTGCCTACAAGACCTTGTAGCAGTTCAGCACCGCGCGGTACATCGCCAGTCGCATCTTTAATACCGATAATTTGTGGAATATCCGCCAGGCGAATCACGGTTTCATTGGCCATATCCACACCGGTACGGCCTGGAACATTATAAAGAATCTGTGGCAGGTCAACAGCTTCAGCAATAGCTTTATAATGCTGATACAAGCCTTCCTGAGTCGGTTTGTTATAATATGGCGTTACCAGTAAAGCGGCATCTGCCCCTAGCTCTTTGGCTTCGCGGGTCAGTTCGATCGCTTCACGGGTCGAGTTCGCACCTGTGCCGGCAATAATAGGAATACGTTTGTTGGCCACACGAATGATTTCTTTGATCACCTGGGTGTGTTCACTCATGCTGAGAGTAGAGGCTTCGCCTGTTGTTCCAACGGCGACAATACTGTTGGTGCCCTCTGCAATGTGCCATTCAACCAGCTTCTCGAGACCCTTCCAATCTACGCTGCCATCTTCAAACATAGGGGTGACGATTGCGACTATGGAACCTTGAATGGTCTGTGCTTGCTGAGTCATTTTAAAAAACTATCCTATTTGTCCATCCGAAAGGAATGAGAAAACATAAATTGGGATGGATTTGTATTTTGATTTATAGCAAATTCAATAGATTTGCATTGAATTGAATATTGCTTATGCAAATTATGACTGATCAAACGCATAAGAACAATATGCTTTAGTAAAAGCTACTGAATTCTTTATACAAAGCCTTTTGGAAACAATCAAGTAATAAATAAGATGATTTATAAAGCAAAATCCTGAGACCAAAGTTATGTCTTCAGTCTAGATAAAAGAAGATATTGCCCCAAATGAACCCAATAATGATAAGGCTTGTGCAAAAAGATCAGCTGAAAACTGCCATTTTTATGCCTTTTGATTTTGGATTAATAGTTATATTGGATAAATTGAGATCTCGTACATCTTGATCGCACTCTCGTACCAATACAAATAAAGCCAAAAACGACTAAGACTAATCTTTTTTAAATATCAATAAATTGAGGATTTTTTTTCTTATCGGTTAATTTTTTAACTTGATGTATAAGCTTTAAACTCTAAGTCTTGAACTTTATGGTGTTTTGATTAAGTGTTTTTGCGACTTTATCAGTCAGCATCTTCAATTCCTCTACTTCAGCCCCTTTTGGAATATCCAAGCAAAACGTTCAACTTATTGATAGTTATTTCTGCAATCAGGCTCATAGATGATGGCTGTCTTTTGTAACGCTGATTGAACAAGGATAATCCAATGGAAAAATCAGACAATAAGCATGCTATCGTCACGGTCGCGATCTGTTTTCTGATTGCGGTGATTGAAGGCTTAGATATTCAGGCAGCCGGAATTGCTGCTGCAGGTATTCGTGAGCATTTTGGTCTCGATAGTTCCCAGTTGGGTGTGTTTTTTAGTGCAGGGATTCTGGGTTTATTACCGGGTGCACTGGTTGGTGGGCGATTTGCGGACCGCATTGGCCGTAAGAAAGTCTTGATCTGGTCGACAGCAGTATTTGCTGTATTTACCTTATGTACCGTCTGGGTCAATAGCTTTAACAGCTTGCTGGCAGTGCGTTTCCTCGCTGGAGCAGGTCTGGGCGGCGCGATGCCAATTCTGATCACACTTGCTTCTGAAGCAGTCTCTCCACAAAATCGTGGCCGTGCAGTGGGCTTGATGTACTGCGGTATGCCAGTCGGTGCAGCGATTTTATCTTTGGTTGCTGCGACTGAATTTGGTGCCAACTGGAAAAATGTTTTCTATCTTGGTGGCCTGTTACCGATTTTTGCCATTCCGCTGATGATGCTATTTTTGCCTGAATCGAAGGAATACCTGAAAGCACAGAACAAAACGGCTGCAGAACTTGCTGTTGCACCGCAGGGTTCATTCAAGGACTTGTTTAATTCGGACAACCTGTTACGTACGCTATGTATCTGGGTAAGCTACTTCTTTACCTTGATGGTGGTTTACATCATGTTGAGCTGGTTGCCATCATTGTTTATGGAACTCGGCTTCACACGTAAAGATGGCTCAACCGCACAATTCTACTTCATGGTTACAGCGACCCTGGGTACGATTATTCTGGGTATGCTGACCGACCGCTGGAAGAAAGCCTATGTGATCCTGTTGATGTACGGGGGCATTCTGGCAGGTCTACTGGCGCTGAATGGTGCAAGCTCGCTGAACCAGATGTATATGGCCGCCGCATTGGCCGGTGCCTTCGTGATTGGTTGTCAGGGTGTACTGTATGCCTTCGGTAGTATCGTTTATCCGACTGAAGTGCGTGGTACTGGTGTTGGTGTCGCGTCTGCAGTTGGCCGTATCGGTGCCATGCTGGGTCCAGTCATTGCTGGTCAGTTACTGACGGCAGGTTTCGGTGCTGCGGGGGTCATTACTGCTGCGATCCCATGTATCATCATCTCTGCATTATGTATGCTGTTCCTAGTGAATCGCACCAAAGTGTAATGTTCCAAGATTTAAAAAAAGCCTGCTTTTGCAGGCTTTTTTATTTTCAGAATTTAAGAATTAAATACACTGTTTTATTATTAGAAAGACTCATCACTTTATCTTAAAACTTATTTTTTTGTAGAGATCTAGCTTGATACAAGCGCGGAACCCATCCTTTTTTGTCAAAAATAATGAATCTATTAATCTGCTCATATACACATGCCGAGAATACACAGTCATACCATTTTTAGCAGCAGGGCTAAAAATCCTCGAGTATTTTGCGCTATGCTTGGGCATAAATCGAAATTTCAATGGATGAAAACAGATGCAGAATAATGTCGCTTTACTGGTCGTAGACGTACAAAGAGGATTTACTCCCGGAGGCAATCTGGCTGTAGCCAATGCTGACCAGATTATTCCAAATATCAATTTATTGGGACAGCATTTTAAGCATATTATCCTGACTCAGGACTGGCATCCGGATAACCATATTTCTTTTGCAGACAACCATCCCGGCAAAGCAGCCTATGACAGTATTCAGCTGGATTATGGCAGCCAGGTTTTATGGCCAAAGCATTGTGTGCAAGGGACACTCGATGCCGAACTGCATCCGGATTTAAATTTACCACAAGCACAACTCATCATTCGCAAGGGTTTTCATTCCCAGATCGACAGTTATTCGGCTTTTATGGAAGCTGACCAGAAAACCACGACGGGTCTTGCTGGCTATCTGCGTGAACGCGGGATTGATACGGTATTCGTGGTCGGGATTGCCACGGACTTTTGTGTGGCCTGGACTGCAATCGATGCCTGCAAACTGGGCTTTAAGACCTATGTGATTGCCGATGCCACCAAGGGCATTGACCTGAATGGTTCCTTACAACATGCCTGGCAGGATATGCTGTCGCATGGCGTAAAACGTATCTATGTGAAAGATATTGTTCAAGCAGCTTAAAGCTGAATAGGGATAGAACTTAAATATTCCTTTGATCTTATTTATATTTAAATATAAAAATTCAGGCGTCAACGGGTGCCTGTTTTATCTTACTTTTTCTCCCTTAATGTCATCTGGATGAAACCCATGTCAGCCTTGCTCCAGTTTAGCCAATTTGTCCAAAAAACCTTTGCTTTATGGGTCGTACTTTTTTCCGGCATTGCCTTGATGATCCCCGAAGTTTTTGTCTGGTTACGGGCTTATATTCCGTGGATGTTGGGCATCATCATGTTCGGCATGGGCATGACCATGACCGTCGGAGATTTTAAAAGTGTCCTGCAAAGTCCGAAGGCAGTAGCGATTGGCGTCGTCGCCCAGTTTATGGTGATGCCGGGTTTGGCCTTTTTGCTGTGCAAGCTGTTCCAGCTGCCAGCAGAGATTGCGATCGGGGTAATCTTGGTGGGTTGCTGTCCGGGTGGAACCGCATCCAATGTGATTACCTATATGGCCAAGGGCAATACCGCCTTGTCTGTTGCCTGTACTTCAGTTTCGACGTTGCTAGCCCCCATTTTAACCCCGGCCATTTTCTATCTGCTAGCTAGTCAGTGGATTGAGATCAATGCCTGGTCGATGCTGGTGTCGATCTTACAGGTGGTATTATTCCCGATTATTCTGGGCTTAGTCGTACGGGCACTACTCAAGCAAAAAGTCACGGCCTATATTCAGGTAATGCCCTTGATTTCTGTGATTGCAATTGTGGCAATTGTCGCGGCGATTATTGCCGGCAGCAAAACCCAGATTCTGGAGTCCGGTTTAATGATTTTAGGGATCGTGGCCTTACACAATGGTATGGGCTATTTACTGGGTTATTGGGCCAGCCGTATATTTCACTTGGCAGAAATAGACTGTCGTGCAGTCTCCATTGAAGTGGGAATGCAGAATTCTGGTCTGGGTGTGGCCTTGGCGGCAACCCATTTTGCCGCATCACCACTTACCGCTTTACCAAGTGCCATTTTCAGTCTGTGGCATAATATTTCAGGGCCAGCTTTAGCCACTTATTGGGCTGCCAGACAAACTGAAAAAACAGACACCTAATTGCAGTTTGATGACAGCGCACAACAAGCCAGAGCATGATTTTTTATAATTTTAAAAATTAAAATATTAATTTATATGGATTTATCGAGCTTTGTAACATAAGTGTCATGAAGTCTGCCTAAGATCGCCCCTCAATGATGTGAAACAACAGACTGTAATCAGCAGCATTGAGAGGGCATGGAACAATTTCAGCATTCGTCAGCGACCTATTTTAATCGGGAACTTTCCTTATTTGAATTTCAGCGTCGTGTCTTGGCACAAGCACTCGATCCGAATTTACCGATTTTAGAGCGCTTAAACTTCCTGATTATTTTTTCCCGTAACCTGGATGAGTTCTTTGAAATCAGGATTGCCGGGCTGATGAAACAGCAAGACCTGAATGCGACTACCCGGACGCCTGATGCTGTACCCACCGAGCTGATTCTACAACAACTGTCCCAGTCCATTCATGCCACAGTTAACAAACAGTATGAAGTTCTGAATCATGCAATTCTGCCTGAACTTCAGGCGCAGGGTATTCAGTTTCTTCAATACCAGGATCTTCTGGAAAAACATAAAGCCTGGATTGCAGCCTTTTTTGCCAAAGAAGTGCAACCGGTATTGACCCCGATCAGTCTGGATCCTTCACATCCTTTTCCACGTTTGGTGAATAAAAGTCTGAACTTTATTATCAGCTTGGAAGGTAAAGATGCCTTTGGCCGTGAAATCGAGATGGCGATTGTTCCAGCACCACGTTCCTTAGCGTGCCTGATTAAAATTCCGGAAGATGTCACCGGAAACAATACCACCCAGATTTTTCTGACTGCGATCATCCAGCAGCATATCAGTGATTTGTTTCCCGGCATGAAAGCGACCGGATGTTATGCCTTTCGGGTCACCCGCAATGCCGATCTGGTACTGTCGGAAGATGTCGATGATCTGGCAGTGGCTTTAAAAGACGAACTGTGTTCGCGCCGCTTTGGTCGTGCAGTACGTCTGGAAATTGAAAATGACTCTCCACAGAACATCATCGATTATTTGCTAGATGAATTTGATCTGACGGAACAGGAACTGTACCGGATTGATGGACCGATCAATTTGTCCCGTCTGAGTACCAGCTTTGAGCGTCCGGAATTAAAGTATCCGCATTTCAGTCCGGTGATTCCCAAAATTTTCCGTAAACAGAAAAGTATTTTTGAAATTTTAAAGGCGCAGGACGTGCTGCTGCATCATCCTTTTGATTCATTCCAGCCAGTGATTACTTTGCTGCGCGAAGCGGCCAAGGATCCAGCGGTGCTGGCGATCAAGCAGACGCTGTACCGCAGTGGTCCGGATTCGGAAATTGTTCAGGTACTGGCAGAAGCCGCACGCAATGGCAAGGAAGTCACGGCCGTGATTGAACTGCGGGCGCGTTTCGATGAAGAATCCAATATTATGGTGGCCAATATCCTGCAAGAAGCAGGTGCAGTAGTGGTCTATGGCATCGTGGGTTATAAAACCCATGCCAAAATGATTCTGATCGTCCGGCGTGAAAATCAGGAATTACTGCGTTATGCGCATTTGGGTACCGGAAACTATCATGCCGGTAATGCCCGCATGTACACCGATTACGGCCTGATGACCACACAGCCGGATATCTGTGAGGATGTGCACCGCATGTTCCAGGAACTGACCGGTATGGGGAAAATGGCCAAACTGAAAGCTCTGCTACATGCGCCGTTTACCCTGCATAGCGAACTGTTGAAACTGATTGAACAGGAAAAGACATTTGCCCTGGCTGGCAAAGCCGCGCAGATCATCATCAAGGTGAATGCGCTTACCGAACCGCAATTAATTGCTGCCCTGTATCAGGCTTCGCAGGCCGGGGTAAAAATTGACCTTATTGTGCGTTCAATCTGCTGTCTGATTCCACAAGTTACCGGTATGTCGGAAAATATTCGGGTACGTTCAATCGTAGGACGTTTCCTGGAACATACCCGGGTCTATTATTTTGAGCATGGCGGCGCCAAGAAACTGTATTGTGCCAGTGCCGACTGGATGGGGCGCAACCTGTTTTCCAGGGTTGAAACCTGTTTCCCGGTGCTGGATCCAGAGCTGAAAAAACGGATTTATAAAGATGGCCTGATCAGTTATTTAAAAGATTGTCAAAATGCATGGGAGTTAGATGCCGATGGTCAGTGGCATAAAGTCCCTTGTCAGTATCCGGCCCAGCCTTATAATGCCCAGCAATATCTGCTGGAACAAAAACAGTTAAAAATTTAAAGGGTAGGCCAAGATACGCTGGCGTATTTGTTTTGTACCCATCAAAAAGCCAGATATTGAATCCGGCTTTTTTAATTGCAATATTCAGTGATATTTATGAGGCTTTGGACTGTTTGGATTTTAGAATTTCGGTTCTAAAAGTCTGTGCCAGCTCGGCGCTTTCAGCATCCATCCCATTCACCACAAAAGCATGACGGGTCAGGACATTGGTTGGATTCGGCATGCTGACCAGCTGGAAGTGATCACTCACATCTTTCAGCAAGGTGTTCGGTACATGTAAGGCACTTTCTTTCGCGACCAGATGCTGAGTCAGGCGCTCAGCGGCCTGTACCGAGCTGAGCTGCATCTCCTCGACTTTAGAAGTAATCGCGCTGCGGGTTTGTAGCACAAAACGTTTTTCTTCACGATAGCGTTTATACAGGACTTCCGAAAGCAGCTGGAACACAGCACTGATCATGGTCAGGCAGGCCAGGGCATTCGGTTTGTCTGCCGCGATACTGATGGTGGCACCTTTTTCATCAAATTTATGTACGGTACAAATATCAGAACTATTTAACTTATAGCGTTGCACACAGAGTTCGGTGGCTTTATTCAGAAAAATCTGGCAAAGATTGAAATAAGGCACCGAAACGGTTTTATTCACGCTATCCAGTAACTGTTTTGGATCGTAGAACTGGATGTTTAAGCTCAGGCTATCGCTCTCCAGTACCGCCGGCTTATGTTCTTTTTCTTTGGCTTTGTTTTTCACTGCCTGTTGGGCTTGGGCAATCGCCAGTGCCGCATTATGCTTTTCCTGTTCCAATGCCTGGGTCAGGGTCTGAATCTCGAATTTCAGTCGCGATTCGTTATTGATGCGCGCCAGATATTCGGTTCGGCTTGGACGTGCCACGGCACGATAAGCGACCCAGAGCAGACCATGAATGATGAAAGAGAACAGAATTGCCAGCCATTGCGTGCGCAGAATTTCACCAATACTTGGCTCAATCAGGGTGATTTCAATCACACCGACTTTTTTCTCATTTTGCAGCGCATCACGGACAAAAACTTCACCCTCGCGGGTTTTGGTCAGTCCGCCAGTGGCTAAAACCTGAGCTTTCGCATCCAGAATCCGGATGGAAGCGACACTTGGATTGGTGGCATAACGATTTGCCAGCAACGCCAGAGAAACGCGGTTGGGCGGTTCAAGCTCAGACAGGCTCTCTGTCACCAGTTGACTGGTGATCAGCTGTCCCTGATTGGCACGGTTTTCATTCAGTTGGTGAGTGGTTGCCAATACCAGTAAAAAGGTATGCAGAGCAAAACTTACAATTAATAGGCTAGCAAATAGCCCTTGTCTAGGCGCATTCAACGTAAACTTCCAAGGCAATTCTGTTCAATTTCGATTATGATTCTAACAATAGTTGTAGCTCAGACCCGAGTCAATTCATGCGAGAAATCATTCTTATATCATTCTTAGGACCTGACCAGCCCAATCAATTTACACGATTAATGCAGGTTTTGTCCGCCCATTCCCTACAGATTTTAGATGTAGGGCAAGCGGTTATTCATAATCAGTTAACCTTAGGTATTGTTGTAGCCTCTGAAGACCAGACAGCGACAGCATTAGCCATGAAGGAGATCCTGATTCTAGCACATGATATCGGGTTAACTGTGCGCTTTAAACCGATCTCTGCGACTGAATATGATCAGTGGGTCAAAGAGGGTGGACGCACACGTTATATCGTAACGGCATTGGCCCCTGAATTAAATGCCTCTCATCTGCAAGCCGTGACCCAGATTGTATCAGGCCAGGGTTTTAATATTGAAACCGTGACCCGTCTGTCTGGCCGCCCCATTTTAGATGGCCAGAGCGCAGGGCCAAAACGTGCCTGTGTCCAGTTCGGTTTAAGTGGACAAATGCTAGATGCAGCTGCCATGCGTGCGGCCTGCTTGAGCCTGTCCAATGAATTAAATGTCGATGTTGCGGTGCAGGAAGACAATGCTTATCGCCGTAACCGTCGTCTGGTTTGCTTCGATATGGACTCAACCCTGATCGAGCAGGAAGTTATTGACGAACTGGCAATTGAAGCCGGTGTTGGTGAACAGGTCGCAGAAATTACCGAACGTGCTATGCAAGGCGAGCTGGACTTCCAGCAAAGCTTCCGTGCACGTGTCGCCTTGTTAAAAGGCATGGACGCTTCGGTACTTCCGAAAATTGCCGAGCGCCTGACGATTACCGAAGGAGCTGAACGCCTGATTTCGACTTTAAAAGCACTAGGTTACCGTACTGCAATTCTTTCTGGCGGTTTTCAGTATTTTGCGGAATATCTGCAAACTAAACTGGATATTGATGAAGTGCATGCCAATGCGCTCGATGTGCAGGATGGCGTGGTCACTGGTGAAGTCAAAGGCCATATCGTCGATGGCGCACGCAAAGCACTCTTGCTCGGTGAAATCGCCCAGGAGATGGGAATTTCCCTGGAACAAACCATTGCAGTCGGTGATGGCGCCAATGACTTACCAATGCTCTCCATTGCAGGACTCGGTGTGGCTTTCCGTGCCAAGCCGCTAGTACGCCAAAATGCCAATCAGGCGATTTCTAGCGTCGGTCTGGACGGTGTGCTGTATCTGCTCGGTGTACATGATAAAGACCTGAACCGTGCATAAATACAGGCTTTGATTGATTTTAAACGCGACCTCCGGGTCGCGTTTTTTATTGCTTATGATCTGAGTGATATAAGGAATAGCTGAAATGTGGCTACAAAAACATCGATCATCTTAAACGGAAAAATAATTTTTTCACTTAAAAAAACTACTGATAATTTTGTAATGACACGCCAACATTGGCGCAGTCATTGATCCACAAAAATGTGAAAAGCAAAAAATGTAATGACAATATAATATCGCGACAAAGTATGTCGTTAGGCTGGATGACAGGACTTTTTTTATGCAAAAAACTCAGCATAATGCAGGCATAGAGATACAAATCAACAGATTTCATTTTATTGATTTAACGAAATTCAATAGATAGAAGCGTTGCAATATCAAGCGGGAACTATCTATCTGGATGGAGGGGTTTATATGGTAACAGCGCATTTAGCAACGATTGTGGGCTTCAGTTTAGTCGCTGTAGCTGTGCTTGCTGTGTTCTTCTCGCCTTATCGTCGCTGGTTAAGCTTTATGGCGGCCGGGATGCTGGTATGGGGCCTGATCGAGGTGATTCGTGTAGGAACTCAAACTTGGTTTGAGCTACCAATGACGTATAGTTATCTGAGCGCGTTAACTGCGGTCATGATGGTGGTGACTGGCCTGTTGTTGCGTGAAGATCGTCGTGCTGAGCGTGCTTTGGCAAAACGCCGTTGCATCGAACATACGCCGGTGTATGAAGACGACCAGCAGCAGCTTTCAAGCCGTTAATTCTACAAGTTGCAATGAAAAAAATGCACCCATGTGTGCATTTTTCAATTTGGAAATATGATACAAACTGCATAATCCACCTAGCCCAGAACTATGCTAGGATATTTGTCAATTTTCGTACAATTAGAATAGGCATCCTCCATGAAACTGTCGTCCATTCCTGTGTTAAAACTTCCTCTGGTTGACCTTAGTACTGATCCACTTGATTTGCTGGTCGCAGGTCTTGCGTTACGTATGAAGCAGTTAGCACGTACTAGCCCGAAATTTATTGAATTGGTACATGAACGCCAGTTTCGTATCCAAATCGGAACAGATGAGGGAATGGCACGTCAGATCGTTGTGAATAATGGTCATATCGATACTGTTTCAGGTGATGCAGAAAAAGCTGATTTTGTACTGCAATTTGCTGACAGTGAACAGGGTGTAAAAACATTGCTTAAAGGTGATCCAACTGCATTCATGAGTGGTATGCAAAGTGGCACGATTAAAATGGAAGGCGATTTTGGTCTGCTGGTCTGGTTTAACCAGGTCGCGAAAATGATTCCGCCTAAACTGCCAAAACCGGTCAAAGAAAAAGTGAAAATGGCACGTCAGTTTATTAAAGAGAAAACTGGTAAATAAGTTAAAAATCTTTCATCCAACCTTTTCTTTCTACCTTTGGGAGAAACACAAAGAGGGGGGTGAAAGGATAAAAGATTTTTAAAAGAAAAAGCCCTCATTAGAGTAATGCCAGTCAGTTA
>NZ_DCLL01000050.1 GCF_002321025.1 Acinetobacter lwoffii | reverse complement strand
TTGAGAAGCCTTGTTTTATAATATTTTGTCTTGAGAACCAATATGTTACAAAAACAGGGCTTTTTTTCTACTCTTTTTTTATATCGAACTCAGGTTAAGTATTTAAAACCAATTTTTCAAATGAGGACACGCCCTAGTTCTTGAGCATGAGTAAAAACGGAGATTGAAAAAAGTAGAAATAGATAATATTGATGCCTCATATCAAATTTATTATTTTTATGTCCATATTGACTTACTTATGGATTGTTCATTTTATATGGACACTTATGGAGTATCAATAAGGGTAAAACCCTTTTGTACTGTATTCATAACATTCTCCACAAATGTTTTTTGTTTATTTATAAGCTTAAAGAAAAGCTCATTTAGCTTAATTTTATATTTAGCACTAAGTGTGCCAAATTTTATTATAATAAAATTGAGAGAAAAAACAGCACTTTAAAAAAATATTTTTATTTTTGTAATTATTGTGTTTTATTTTGTGTAACTAACTGACAAATTTTGTCAGTTAGTTGACATAGTTCATCCCAGTATAATCGGCTTATTCCCTAATTCATTCTTTAAATCATCTATTTTACGATCATAGTACTGATCTAGCACTTGTCCAATCTGCTTCACTCCTTCAATGACACCTTCTTTAAACTTCTGCTGGACTAAATGCTGAATAATATTTTGGCAGATTTCATCCCAGACTTGCTGGGTCGTCGCATCTTTAATTCCACGATCAATCACAATTTCGACCTTGTGCTCGCACAGGTTTAAATACAGCAGCACTCCACTGTTATATTCAGTATCCCAAACACCAATCTCAGCAAATAACTGTCGGGCCCGACATAAGGTATCTTGATAATAGGCAGATCGTGAAGGCAGACAGCCTTCAATCACCACCTGAATCTCCCCCACATGTCCATGCTCGGCCTCTTCAACCGCCACTGCAATCGCATGCTGATCCTGCTTGGAAAAAAAACGCTTGGTTGCCGGCATATAAAAGAAATGTTTTAACCAGCGCTTAATACTCGGCTGCGCATGTTCTTCCAACTTCGGCCGCGTGACAATTTCTGTTGTATCTGTAGTTGTTACCATGAGCCTGATGCTCCTCCCCCGCCAAATCCACCACCGCCACCGCCGAAGCCGCCGCCCCCAAAACCACCACGACCACTACCGCCGCGGCCACCACCTGCCATAAAGGCATGTAAAATCAGCTGGGCAAGCGAGGTGACCAATAAAAAGAATACCCCGGCACCAATCATTAAACTGGCAATTAAACCCATGCCATTGACCAGACCGGCAGCTGTCCCTGCAACTGCGGCAGTCGCAGCACTGAGTTTTCTGCCAAAAATCATGGAACCTATGACACCCGCAATAATAATAAAGATGACACTCCCAAAAGTAGCTTGCGATGCTTTTTGGGCCTGATAAGCCTGTTCCTGACGCTCTTTCAACTCATCCGCGGCCTGTGCTGCAATTTCAGGATCTAAATTTAAAATACGTTCAATTTCGGTTAGTCCGGAATCAATGCCCTGCGCATACTGACCTTGCTTAAAAAATGGCGTAATTTTGTCATGAATAATTCGACCTGCCACGATATCGGGTAGCACTCCTTCCAGCCCATAACCGGTCAAAATCTGAATACGACGATCATTAATGGCAATGGTCATCAATAAACCATTGTCGCGTTTGGCCGAACCGAGCTGCCAGGCTTCAGCAACGCGCATGGAATAATCAAAAATGTCTTCCTGCCCCGTGGTCGGAACAATCACGACACCAATTTGACCTTTACCTTCATTATAAAGTTTCAAAATACGCTGGCTGAATTGCTGTTTTTCAGCGGGACTAAGTATATTGGCCTGATCAATGACCGGTTCATTCAGACTGGGTAAATCGCGCTGAAACTGCCCTTCCGTCATGTCATTGGCAATTTGTGGCTGTGATGCTGCTGCAGTCTCTGTATTTTGAGCTGGAGTATTTTGATTATTTTTAGGCTGCAAGATTTCACGGGCTACAATGACGTCTTCAGCATCTGTAGCCGTGGCTGTTTCTGCTGAAACAAGCATTGTCGTTCCCATGCCCAACATGAGAATCAAACCAGCACAATATTTCAGCAGTATTTCAGGCATCTGATCTCTCACTTATTTACAGGTCAGTACTTATTCAAAGGAAACCGTTGGAGCTTTCTGTGCACTTTGCTCGGCGCTAAAGTTCGGTTTGGTATCCATACCAATCACTTTTGCCGTCATCACTTGCGGGAACTGACGGGCATAAGAGTTAAAGTCCTGCACCGTGGTGATATAACGGTTACGTGCCACAGCGATTCTATTTTCAGTCCCTTCGAGCTGTACCTGCAAATCACGGAACTGCTGATTGGCTTTCAGGTCTGGATAATTTTCAGTTACTGCCAATAAACGCGACAAAGCACTGGTCATTTGCGACTGCGCTTCCTGATAACGCTGAAACAGTTCTGGATCTTCCAGTACTTCACGGTCTACTTTTAGCCCTGCCACATTGGCGCGTGCTTGAGTTACTTCGGTCAATACCTGCTCTTCATGTGCGGCATAGCCTTTGACCACATTGACCAGATTCGGTACCAGATCGGCACGGCGCTGATACTGGTTTTGCACTTCAGACCATGAAGCAGTCACCGCCTCATCCTTGACTTGTAAGGTGTTATAGCCGCAACCACTCAGGGTCAAGGTACTGGCTAGCATTAAGGCGATAAGAGATTGTTTGAATACACGCATGATATCTTGTCCTCAATTCTTTATTAATATTTATATAATTAATTTGATTTTAAACAGTATTTTCTAAAGTTTTGTTACTTTTTATAATCTTTTTAATTATCCATCTTTGAATTAAAGATAACTAAAATTAAAAAAACCCGCCGTAGCGGGTTGTTTGAATGACTTCAGTGAATTTTCAACTGTTAAACATCCAGATAATCCAGAATCCCTTCAGCTGCCTGACGGCCTTCCCAGATTGCAGTCACTACAAGATCCGAACCGCGCACCATATCACCGCCAGCGAAGATTTTTGGATTCGAGGTCTGGAATTTGTATTGCTGCTGCTCAGCGGCAACGACACGACCTGAACCATCCAGATTGATTTCCACATCGGTGAACCAGTCAGCTGGGCTGGTGCGGAAACCGAAAGCAAGTAGGACTGCATCCGCCGGCAGAATTTCTTCTGAACCCGGAATTGGTTCTGGGCTACGGCGACCGCGGCTGTCCGGCTCACCCAGCTGAGTAGTAATAAATTTCACACCGGTCACTTTACCATTTTCACCAACAACTTCGATCGGCTGACGGTTAAACTGGAAATTCACCCCTTCTTCACGCGCATTTTGCACTTCACGGCGTGACCCCGGCATATTTTCTTCATCACGACGATACGCACAGACGACTGACTCGGCACCTTGACGGATCGAAGTACGATTACAGTCCATAGCGGTATCACCACCGCCTAAAACAATGACTTTCTTGCCTTCAACACTGATATATTCAGACGGATCTTTTTCCCAGCCCTGACAACGATTGACATTCGCAATCAGGAAATCCAGTGCATCATACACACCATCCAGATCTTCACCGGCAAAACCACCTTTCATGTAGGTATAGGTTCCCATACCCATAAATACCGCATCATAATCGGCAAGTAACTGGTCGATGGTCACATCTGTGCCAATTTCAGTATTCAAACGAAATTCCACCCCCATACCGGTGAAAATTTCACGGCGGCGCTTCATTACGTCTTTTTCCATTTTGAATTCTGGAATACCGAAAGTCAGCAAACCACCAATTTCTGGACGTTTGTCAAAAACTACAGGCTTTACCCCGTTACGTACCAGAATATCCGCACAGCCAAGTCCTGCAGGACCTGCACCAATGATCGCAACTTTTTTGTCTGTCCATTTCACATTGGACATATCTGGACGCCAGCCCAAAGCAAAAGCTGTATCGTTGATATATTTTTCTGCATTCCCGATCGTCACCGCACCAAAACCGTCGTTCAGGGTACACGCCCCTTCACACAGACGGTCTTGCGGACAGACACGGCCACAGACTTCCGGTAAAGTATTGGTCTGATGACACAGTTCAGCCGCCTGAAACAGACGTCCTTCAGACACCAGTTTTAACCAGTTTGGAATGTAGTTATGTACCGGACATTTCCACTCACAGTACGGGTTACCACAGCCTAGGCAGCGATGCGTCTGATTGGCTGCAATTTCCGCTGTATAAGGCTTATAAATTTCCACAAATTCTGCTTTGCGGACATCAATCTCTTTTTTCTCTGGATCTTGGCGTGCGACATCCAGGAATTGAAAGTCATTATTCAGGCGTTCTGCCATGTCTCTCTCCGTGGGTAGATGTAAGGGGTTCACAGTTGCCTTACATCTGCCTATGTTTCTGCAGTAGTGGAATTATTGTGGATCAGCTTGAGTTGTTTTTAACAGCGTTTGCAAGTTGGCTGCTTTTGGTTTTACCAACCAGAACTTGCGGCTGTAGAAGTCAAACTCATGGCGGATCTTGTACGCCCAAGCACTACCCGTTTCTTTAATATGTTCATCCAGAATACGACCCAGGAAGGCTTTATGCTCTTCCATCGCTTCGGTGGAAATACGGTTCAGCTCAATCAGCTCGTGGTTATAATGATCAACGAAGTCATTATCCAGATCAAGTACATAAGCAAAACCACCAGTCATACCCGCACCGAAGTTATGTCCGACTTTACCCAGCACTGTCACAATACCGCCGGTCATATATTCACAGCAGTGATCACCTGCACCTTCAATCACGGCAAATGCACCCGAGTTACGCACCGCGAAACGCTCGCCCGCTGTACCCGCGGCATATAACTTACCGCCAGTCGCACCGTATAAACAGGTGTTCCCAATAATCGCGGTATTTTGGGTCTGGAATGGTGAACCTTTTGGCGGGAAGATCGAGATGCGACCGCCAGCCATGCCTTTACCGACATAATCATTGGCATCACCTTCTAGGCTGATATGCAGACCACCGGCATTCCAGACACCTAGTGACTGGCCTGCAGTACCATTCAGGTGAACTTTCACCGGATGGGCTTCCATGCTCAGGTTGCCATAGCGTTTCGCAATTTCACCAGACAGGCGGGCACCAATCGAACGGTCACAGTTACCGATCGTGAAGCTATATTCGCCGCCAGTTCCCGCTTCAATCGCAGGTAGAATTTCATCCACCATTTTTTCAGCCAGAATGCCTTTATCAAATGGCGCATTACCTTGAACCTGACAATACTGCGCTTTACCTTCCGCAGCAGGATGCGACTCAAGTAATTTGCTTAAATCAAGATGTGCATGCTTTGCAGTTTCACCTGGCAAAACTTCCAGCAGATCAGTACGGCCAATCAGGTCTTTCAGACTTGATACACCGAGTGCTGCCAGCCATTCACGGGTTTCTTCAGCAATAAAGGTGAAGAAGTTGATCAGCATTTGTGGCTCACCAATATAATGCTCTTGACGTAAATGATCTTGTTGAGTTGCGACACCGGTTGCACAGTTATTCAGGTGGCAGATACGCAAGTATTTACAACCTAAGGCAATCATTGGGGTTGAACCAAAGCCGAAGCTTTCTGCACCCAGAATTGCTGCTTTTACGACATCCAGACCGGTTTTTAAACCGCCGTCTGTCTGTACGCGAACTTTACCACGCAGGTCATTCACACGAAGAGCCTGATGTGCCTCAGAAAGACCCAGTTCCCACGGTGAACCTGCATGATGAATTGAAGAAAGTGGAGAAGCCGCTGTACCGCCATCATAACCAGAAATGGTAATGAAATCGGCATAGGCTTTCGCTACACCTGCCGCAATCGTACCGACACCCGGTTCAGAAACCAGCTTAACTGACACCATCGCCTGTGGGTTAACCTGTTTTAAATCAAAGATCAACTGTGATAAATCTTCAATTGAATAGATGTCGTGATGCGGAGGTGGCGAAATCAGGGTAACGCCCGGTACAGAGTAACGTAAACGGGCAATGAGACCATTTACTTTACCACCCGGCAACTGACCACCTTCACCTGGTTTTGCACCTTGCGCGACTTTAATTTGGAGAACTTCTGCTGATGTTAAATAAGCAGGGGTCACACCAAAACGGCCCGATGCAATTTGTTTGATTTTCGAGTTACGGATGGTACCGTAACGCGCTGGATCTTCACCGCCCTCACCCGAGTTTGAACGACCACCAATCGTGTTCATGGCAATCGCAATCGCTTCATGAGCTTCAGGTGACAGTGCACCCAAAGACATGCCGGCAGAGTCAAAGCGAGGCAGGATCTCTTCCACAGATTCCACTTGTTCGACTGGAATCGAATTATCTGTTTTGAGTTTGAACAGGTCACGAATCGTGGCGATCGGACGATTGTTCACCAGTTCCGCATATTCTTTAAAATCTGCGTAGTTCCCAGAACGTACTGCTTTATGCAGTGAGTTGATCACGTCTGGGTTAAAGGCATGGTATTCCTTGCCGAATACAAATTTCAGCAGACCGCCCTGATCAATTGGCTTACGATTTTTCCAGGCAATATCCGCCAACTGTTTCTGGTCATTTTCAAGATCGACAAAAGTGGCACCCTGAATACGGCTTGGTACACCGATGAAGCATTTATCCACTACTTCATTAGATAAACCCACTGCTTCAAACAGCTGACCACCACGGTAAGAGGCAACCGTAGAAATCCCCATTTTAGACAGGACTTTCAGTAGACCTTTTTCAATTCCTTTACGGAAATTGTTTTGTGCATAAATCGGGTCACCCAATAATTCGCCTTTAGCGACCAGATCATTGATCACATCATAAGCTAAGTACGGGTAGATCGCAGTTGCACCAAAACCAAGGAGTACCGCAAACTGATGTGGATCACGGGCAAATCCTGTTTCAATAATCAGGTTAGCGTCAGTACGCAAACCGATATTGATCAGGTGATGATGCACCGCGCCGGTGATCATGAAAGCATTGGCTGGCAAGTAGCCTTCACGGATTTTTTTGTCTGAAAGCACCAATAAGGTTTTACCATCACGAATGGCTTGTGCAGATTCTTCACAAATACGCGCAATCGCTGCTTCCAGACCTTCGGTTTCAGCATAGTTCAAGTCAATATCTGCAATTTCATAACCGGCACGACCCAGCGTACGGATCTGATGCATTTTCGAATTAGAAAGTACAGGACTGGAAATGATCAAGCGGTCTGCATGCTCAGGCCCTTGCTCAAAGACGTTTTGTTCACGACCTAAACAGGTTTCCAGTGACATCACAATCGATTCACGTAGCGGATCGATCGGCGGGTTGGTCACCTGTGCAAACTGCTGGCGGAAATAATCCGACACATGGCGCACCTGACGAGACAATACTGCCATTGGGGTATCATCACCCATTGAACCTACAGCTTCCTGACCGCTTTCAGCAATCGGACGCAATAACTGGTCACGCTCTTCAAAGGTCACCATGAACATTTTTTGTGCCGCTTTCAGGCCATCACCTTTTAAGCCTTGATCACATAAATATTCTTCCAGCTCTGGACTGCCTTGCAAACGCACAGAATTTTCACGTAACCATTCACGGTATGGACGCATACGTTTCAGATGATTATTGACATCTTGCGTATCCAGTACCTTGCCAGTCTGCGTGTCGATGACCAGCATCTGGCCTGGGCCGACACGGCCTTTAGAAATCACATCTTCAGGTTGGTAACCCCATACGCCAATTTCAGAAGCTAGCGTGATATAACCATTTTTGGTAATCACCCAACGCGCAGGACGCAGACCGTTACGATCCAGCATACAGATCGCATGACGCCCATCCTGAATCACCAAACCTGCAGGACCATCCCAGGCTTCCATGTGTTTTGAGTTGAATTCGTAGAAAGCACGAAGATCAGCATCAAGCGTTTCCACGTTCTGCCAGGCAGGCGGAACCAGCATACGGAGTGCACGGAACAGATCCATGCCACCGCCAACCAGAATCTCCAGCATGTTGTCCAGGCTTGAAGAATCTGAACCGGTACGGTTCACAATTGGATTTAGTTCAGTTAAACCTGGCAATAATGGATTTTCAAATTTCGGCACACGCGCCATGGCCCAGTTACGGTTCGCGGTAATAGTGTTGATTTCACCATTGTGCGCCAGGTAACGGAACGGTTGTGCCAACGGCCAGCGTGGCAAGGTATTGGTCGAGAAGCGCTGATGGAAGACCACAATATGTGATTCCAAACGTGGATCAGCCAGATCTGTATAAAAATCTGCAATCGCTTCTGGCATCATCAAGCCTTTATAGCTGATCACTGTTGAACATAAAGTAGTGACATAGAAAGACGTATCATTCACCAACAATTGTTCTGTACGACGACGTGCCAGGAATAACTTACGGTTAAATTCAACCTCAGTCACACCCATTGGACAGTTAACAATAATCTGTTCAAATGCCGGCATCGATTGCAATGCAATTTCACCCAGTGCATCGACATTGGTCGGAATTACACGCCAAGCCAGAACGATTAAACCTTCAGCTTCAATCTCTTTGTTTAAAACCTGTTTGGCATGTGCAGCAAGTGCCGGATCAAGATTTAGAAACACCGACCCCACAGCAAACACTTCACTTAAAGTGGTATCACTTAAGCGTTTTGCTTCTTCACGGAAAAATTTCTTCGGCATCGCCAAGAGCAAGCCACAACCATCCCCGGTTTTGCCATCCGCGGCAATACCACCACGGTGGGTCATACAACTCAAACTATGAATCGCGGTCTTGACGAGATCATGGCTAGCATCACCCTGCATATGGGCGATCAAACCGAAACCACAGTTATCTTTAAACTCATCCGGTTGGTATAAACCTTGAGCGGGAGCTACATTGTTAGGCGATGGCATGTGCATAGCGTACCCTTCTTTCACGAAGCCTCAACAGGCTGTTAAACAATCTAAATTTTTCTCTGCGCTGGCGTCTAATGGACTTTCGAAGACCGTCTTGGTAGAGCAAAACTATTTTTCTTTATTTCTTCAGACTAGTCCTTTTTTAGACTAAATGCATAACAAATAAAGTTTATTCTGCTCATGAATAACATAAAAATCTGGAATAAATATGACATTCATATGGTGTCATCGAATCATTTTTCGCGCTAAAACAGGGAGATTAATTCAATTCATGCACCAATAAAGCAAATTCCATGCCAACAAACAGCGCATAAATTAAAACAATACAGATGACAAAGATTTAGCGCAGAACAGCACTCTAAGGGTTAATTTTAATGTGCATTTTTTGCACCAAAAGCGCTCATTTTTAATTCTGTAATTTTTTGGATGCGCTATTTTAGACCGGACTAATTAAATGGATCACTAATCTCGTTATTTTGAGGACGAGGATTACTGCCCTGAGCAGGTCGATTATTGTTATTTTGCGGTTGAGGCGTGCCTTCTACAGCACTTTCAGATTTCTGTACATCGACCACATTTCCCGATGAATCACGGCGCACAATTGTGGTACTGGTAGTCGCCGCATCAGAGCTACGCGGCTTGGACTCAGTTTGGGTTTGCTGCTGTCTAAGTCGTACCGATTCATCTACTTTCGGCAAAGGCACATTTTTCAAACGAATTTCGTAAAGCTTTTGATTACTGGCCAATTCCTCTGAACCCAGATTATTGACCAGACTAACATATTGCTGCATTGGCACGACTTCGGGTTTAACTGAGGCCGGTAAATTTAACTTCAGTGTAGATAAAGCCTGATTGGCTTGTGACGCAGTCTTATATTGGCCATATAACAATACATATTGTTCTGGCTGATTTTCACCCGAGATTCTTAAATAAATAAAAGGTTTACGATCGGACTGTTTTTTAAGAAAACTTTTTAAAATGGCTTCATTGGTCACACGAAATAATTCAATGGCGTGCTGGTTTTTCGCTTCATTGACAAATTTGGTACCACGGAATTCCGGCTCATGACTGGCATTCACGACGGTACGCGTATTTAGGTCCAGTGGTTTCACTTCCTGAAAAAGTGCACCAAGATGGGTCATTGTGGCGACTTTTTCTGGTTGAATCTGCAACTGAACTTCAGTTTCAGGCTTTTTTTCAATTTCGACGACATCATCTGAATCAGTCACCGCCCAAAAAACTAAGGCAGCAAATAGGCAGCATACACCACAGACCAGCCAGAAATAATGCTGAATCTTTTGCCAAGGAGTATGTAATGCTGCCATAAAACTAAACCTATGCCTGATTGGCTAAAATTGCCTGTTTCATTAACTCGAGATCAAAGTCCCGGGTAATCACTGCTTCGCCTAATTGCTTTAATAACACCAGACGCAATTGTCCATTTAAGACTTTTTTGTCATGTGCCATATAGGCCAGAAAATCATCCAGAGGGATTTTAGGACAAACCACAGGAAGTTTGGCACGAGAAATGATTTTTTTTGTACGTTCTAAATCTTCTTGAGAAATCCAACCCATACGCTGTGACAGATCCGCAGCCATCACCATACCGGTGGCAACAGCCTCACCATGTAACCACACCCCATAACCCAGGTAGGATTCAATCGCATGACCAAAGGTATGACCTAAATTAAGTAAAGCACGTTCCCCTTGCTCCTTCTCATCATTGGCCACGATCCGTGCCTTATGCGCACAGGAACGATAAACGGCTTCAGCCAATAATTTCTCATCACGAGCGACCAGAGCATCTATATTCTCTTCAAGCCAGACTAAAAAATTTTCATCACCGAGTAGGGCATATTTAATCACTTCAGCCAAACCTGCTGAAAGCTCTCGATCAGGCAAAGTAGCAAGCTGCGACATATCCGCCAGTACCACTTGAGGTTGCTGGAAAGCGCCAATCATGTTTTTACCGAGTGGATGATTGATCCCGGTTTTTCCACCAACACTTGAATCTACTTGCGACAGCAAGGTCGTCGGTACCTGAATAAAATACACTCCGCGCTGGAAACAGGCCGAAGCAAATCCGGCCATATCTCCAATCACACCCCCACCCAACGCAAGCACAGTACAGTCCCGATTAAACCTGGCTTCAAGCAGTGCATCAAAAATCAGATTCAGATGCTGGCTATCCTTGTATTTTTCACCATCAGGCAAAATACAGGTCGCAACACGTTTGTCCAGAGCCTCAATCGCCGTTTGATAACGCTGCAAATAAAGTGGTGCAACCGTAGTATTGCTCACAATCATTACTTGCTTGCCATGAATATAGGGTGCCAATAAGGCCTGTGGATCCAGATCGCTCCCGATAAAAATAGGGTAACGACGTTCTCCGAGTTCTACATATAAGGTTTGCATGCTTGATTAACCACTTTATTCAATGAACTTAGTTTTTAGAAGTAATGAGATTGAGAATCCGCTGCGCTAGATCTCGTGCAGCACCCTGATTGGTCTCAATAATATGATGTGCCACTTCCCTATACAAGGGATCACGAACTGCCAGTAAATCACGCAACTTTTGTTCCGGATTTTCGACTTGAAGGAGGGGACGGTTTTTATCGCGATAGGTACGTTGCAGTTGAATTTCAACCGGCGTATAAAGATAAACGACAATTCCGCGCTGTTTCAGATAATCCCGATTTAAGGTCTGAGTAATGGCACCACCGCCGGTGGCTAAAACCAGATGGGGACGTGAAGTAAGGTCATTAATCACAGCAGTTTCACGGTCACGAAACCCCTGCTCCCCTTCTTTTTCAAAAATCCAGGGAATGGTCGCACCTGTTTTACGTTCAATTTCATGATCACTGTCTAGAAATTCTCGTCCTAACAATTCTGCGAGATGTCGTCCTACTGTTGTTTTACCGGCCCCCATCGGCCCTACCAAATAAATATTTGGTAGGGTTTCAAACTCTTTGCTTGGCAAGGAGTCACCTATTCGTTTTGTTAAATTCAAAATATATTAATGATTTCTTGAAACACTGTCATTAACAATTCGAGGTGTAACGAAAATCAGTAGCTCACGTTTATTATCCGACTTTAAATCTTTACGGAATAAACGTCCTACATAAGGAATATCCCCCAAGAATGGCACCTTGGTTTGCGCATTACGGGTTTCCTGCTCAAAAATACCACCTAGAACCACTGTTTCACCATTATCAACCAGGACATTGGTATTGATCTGGTTTTTGTTAATAGTGAGCTGTCCGGTCGGTGTCGGGTTCCCTGGAGAGTCACTGGTAATATTGAGTTCCATCTGCACTTTACCATCTGGCGTAATACTTGGCGTAACATCCAGACTTAAGGTGGCATCAATAAATTCCGTAGTAGATACTGCATTCGCACCACCACCTTCTGCTGACTGGTACGGAATTTGTGAACCAGATGCAACAGTCGCTTTTTGCTTATCCGCTGTCAGTACTTTAGGTGTAGAAATCACTTCACCATAGCCATCTGCCTGAAGTGCAGAAAGCTCAAGATCCAGCATAAAATCAGAAAGACTGATTAAACCAAAGGCTATACGACTGGCACCTGGACTTGTTACGCCCAAGTCTACATTTAGATTATCAGGTCTTTGGATTTCATACTTCCATCCACCCAATTCTTCATCCAACTCAGGGGTTCTTAAATCCCATAAGGTTGTATCGCTACCACCCACAAGAAGATGATTATTATTTGTAACCCCTTGAGATAGAATCCCCCATTTCACTCCCATCTCTTTCGTAAAATCAGTTGTTGCCCGCACAATACGCGCTTCAACCATAACCTGCTTTACCTGTACATCGAGCAGATCTACCATATTACGGATTTTATCAATAAAAGGCTGGGTATCATTCACAATAATGGTATTGGTTCGTGCATCAATAGACACAGAGCCACGTGAACTCAATAAGCTTTCTCTATCATCATTATTTGTAGTATTAGCCGAACTACCCGAACTAGATGCGCCTTTATTCTGCGTAATCAGTTTCTCAATATCTGCCGCTTTGGCATAACTCAACTGCATATATTCAGTTTGGATCGGGGCAAGTGCAACACTTTGCTTAATCGCCTTAGCTTCTTCTTCTTCAGCCTTAATCAGTTCTGCAACCGGTGCAATCCAGATCACATTACCATTACGACGTTTATCCAGATTTTTGGTTTTCAGCACAATATCCAAGGCCTGATCCCAAGGCACTTCCTTTAAGCGCAAAGTAATATTGCCTTGCACACTATCTGCTGCCACCATATTGATATCAGTGAAATCAGCTAAAAGCTGGAGTACACGACGGACTTCGATGTCCTGAAAATCTAAAGAAATTTTCTTGCCAGTATAAGCGACAGTTTTAGGACGTAATGGGCTCTTGGCTTCCGGACGTTTCAAACTGATGGTCAGCTTATTATCAGTCTGGTAAGCCATATATTCATAACTTTCCGCAGACTGAATCGTAATCACGCCTGAACCATTTTGATTCACGGCATCGACACTGGATACCGGAGTCGCGAAATCAGTCACATTAAGACGGCGGGTCAAATGAGCCGGAATCTTGGAACCTAAAGTGCGCACAATAACTTTGGTACCCTGCTGCTGTACATCAACAGGAGTATTATTTCCTAACAGATCAATAACGACCTGGCCTTCACCTTGCGTACCGCGCTGGAAACCAATGTTGCTAATACCCTGAGCTGACTGTTGCTGCACAGGTTGAGCTATGGCTACAGGAGTTGCCGAGTTAATTTTAAGAATAAAGGTATTACCTTCTACACGAGTCGTAAAGGCTCCAGCCTCGGTCAGATTTACTGTCAGACGTGCACGCTGAGCATCCGAAGTGACATCTACCGAACTAGCTTCACGTGTTGCCACCGGAATACTGCTTTGTTTTAAATTCTGTTGTGCCTTATCAAAGTCCAGAATCAAACGTGATGGTGATTCTAATTGATAGGCTTGTGGTTGTGGCGGCAAACCATTGAACATCACCCGAATCTCAGTTCCTTGTCCAGGAAGCTGCATGGGTACTACATTGGTCATTGAAACCTGCGCACTGGCCGCTTGCATCACCGCAATCGCAACAGCACCCATGGAAAACTGACGAAACACACGATTCATTGTATTAACATCCCCAAAAATAAATTCTTTAATACTCTTATTCATTGTTATTCCTTTAAAACTTATGGCGCTGGTCCGATAAGAACCAGACTTCGCGGACGTTCCACATATCCCTCACGGCCATCTGGAATAATCTCAATCAAATCGATCTGTGTTGGTGTAATCCCAACCACACGACCATGATTAAGTCCCATATAGCTACCACGTTGGATCCGCTCAACCTCACCATCAGGCGTCTGGATTAAAGCCAGAATCTGTCCTGCCTGATTGCGCATACTGCCTTTCATGGTCAATGTTTCCAGCGGATAACTTTCTAGCGGTTGCAATTGACGTGATAGGTTTGGATAAACCCGTTTCCCCGCCATAATTTTCAGTTCAGCAGCCAAAGAACTTGGTAAAAAAGGACTTTTGATCTGATGTGCCGCATAGTTGAAGGTTTCAACTGGGATAAAATCAGGCGCAGGTTCAATCGGCAAAGGTGGCTGATTACGAATATTGGCCATTTCCTGATTGACTGCATCAATGCGTGAATCACATCCCAATAATAAAAACCCAAGCATTAAAGCCGAAGTAATTTTAATGTTCTTCATTACTGCGCCCCCTGAGTAGTGCTATTAGCTGCAGCGCCTTCTGCATTACCGACATAACGATAAGTTTTGGCTTTCACCACATAATCAATGACCGGAATTTCAGATTTTTTCTCTTTATTTTCAGTACCGGTAATGGTGAAATCATGCAGCGTAACAATACGTGACAAGCCGGCAATACTGCTCACAAAGGAACCAAAAGCGTGATAATCCCCAGTAGCTTCAATCGCAATTGGCTGTTCAATAAAGAACTCTTGTTTAATTTCAGGCTCTAGACGGATATTTTTAAACTTCAGGCCTGAATTCACACCGCTCAGGTTAATATCTTCAACCAGACCGGGAATTTCAGTTTCTTTCGGCAACTGTTCTAACTGCTGGTTAAAACGGGCTTCCATTTCCTGAAGCTGGATTTGATATTGTTGTAAATTGCGTAATTTGGATTCTTTTTCGCGAAATTCATTCAGCAGGTTTTGTTCTTGAGCACTGGCTTGTGAAATTGACTCAATCGTGCTTCTGATCATGACAAAGTAAATCACTGCAAAGGCCAGTGCCGCAATAAAAATCCAGCAGGTAATTTTGACCGACAAAGGCCAGCTACCATAGTTATTTGGATCTAATGTATTGAATTGCTGAAAAAACTTTTCAACAGTCATTTTATTTTTGGGTACAGCGACGACATCTTGGCCGAACTCATCGAATTCTTCATTACTCATGATGATGCCCCCGTAGTTGTAGCGACTGCTTGTTGTTCTTCGTTAAGTACTGGCTGAGCGATCTGATCCAGATCCACAGTTACAGTAAAACTGCCATAAGATTCTTCCACACGTGGAATAATCGAGCTCGGTGCCTTTTCTTTTGCTTCTTCAGCCACCAGGAAGGCATTCATAAAGGCATTCCGATACCAAGATGAAGCTTCCAGATTACGGAGCAGTTCTGCTACCGTATTTGGACTCTCAGCTCGACCTTCAATGGTAAACTTATCACCGATACGCTGGAATTTGGTGATATACATATTGCTTGGAGTCACCCGCACAATTTCATCAATCAGATGCACTGCAATCGGACGTTGGGTTTGTAGGCCCTGAATCAGTTTCATCCGTTCAACAATTGCATTACGCTGTTCTTGTAAACCTTCAAGCGCCTTTAACTGCACATCCAGATTCTGGTTGGTACTTTGAATCAGCTGATTGGCCTGTTCCTGATCCTGAAGCTTGTGATCATAATAAAACCAAGTAGAACCTGCTGCTGCTAATCCCAAGAAAAGCGCCCCCACGCAGATTGCCACGAATTCATTATTTCTTTTAATTCTTAGCTCATCACGCCAAGGAAGTAAGTTAATTCTTGCCATTAATCAAAACTCCTTAATGCCAAACCGCATGCAACCATGAGTGATGACGCGTCATTTTCAATTTTTTTAATATCAATTTGAGGAGAAAAGCCCATTTGCAAAAATGGATTCGCGATCGTGACACGGTAACCGAGTTTTTGTTGTAATAATTTTGCCAGACCTGGAATATTGGCATTCCCGCCGGCCAGTAAAATATGGTCAATCTCATTAAACTGAGAAGATGAAAAGAAGAACTGCAATGAACGGGCTGCCTGTTGTACGACGGCATCCAGAAATGGTTCTAGCACTTCAATATCATAATCATCCGGCAAGGCACGGGTTTTTTTAGCACGTCCAGCTTCTTCAAAAGACAATCCATAACGATTCTGAATTTCCTGAGTCAATTGCTTGCCACCAAACACCTGCTCACGGGTATAAATAATCTTGTTGTTCTGCATCACCGACAAGGTCGTCATACTATGACCAATGTCTAAAATACCAACCGTATTGACCCCCATCGGCAAAGTGTCCGAAAATACCTTAAAGGCATTTTCCAGCGCAAAACTTTCTACATCTGCAATCTTAGGCATTAGACTGCTAATCTCTAAAACTTCAGAACGTGCTTCGACATTTTCGATCCGTGTCGCGACCAGCAGCACATTGACACGGTTCGGATTGGAAAGGCGGTCTGGCAGAACTTCAAAGTCCAGACTCGCTTCATCGAGTGGAAAAGGAATATATTGTTCCGCATCTTCACGAATCTGAACTTCACGTTCATCATCCGACATGTCTGCATCCATCTCAATGATTTTGGTGATGACCATTGAAGTTGGAATCGCAAAAGCGGCCTGATTCGACTGGGTATTACCCAAATTAATTGCACGCCCAAGGGCATCAGCGACAGCTTCTGGGTTTAAGATGTTTTTTTCAACAACACTGTTTTCCGATAATGGGACCAAAGCATAGCTCTCTACCCAGTAACGGCCACTTTTTACAGAAAGTTCTAAAACCTTAACAGAAGTCGAACTAATATCGACTCCTATTAACCCCTTATTTGGTTTACGATATAACCTGCGCACAATATACTTCCTATTATTTTTTTGTCCCCAATTCAATCTAACTTACCAATTGGTCCAGTCTATAATTTTATATAGATACAATAACTCATCTAACAATATGGATATCGACAGGATATACTGACCGGTAATTAGTTCGCCATTAGCTCTTATTAAAACTTACTTGTTATGAAAAAGCTATCTTGTTCAGGCCTTGTTCATCCATTTTTTTTGATCATTATCATTATACTGATCTCAATTCCGATGGGTTTCTATGGCATGTATCTCTATATTGCCCCATCTTTGCCTGAAATGTCTACGCTTAAAAAGGCACCTTTATTAAAGCCTTTACAAGTTTTTAGTTCAGATAATGAATTAATTGCCGAATATGGAGGCAAGCTTTCTGTTCCCGTGAAATATGAACAAATTCCACCCGAATTTATTCATGCTTTCCTCGCCGCTGAAGATTCCAGCTTTTTTGAGCATAGCGGAATCAGCTTTAAAAGCTTGGGACGCGCACTCAGTGAGACGGTGACCGGCTCGGATGTACAGACCGGTGGTTCGACCATTACCATGCAAGTGGCAAAAAATTATTACCTTAGTCCTGAACGGACGCTGAAGCGCAAACTGACTGAAATTTTTCTGGCCCGTAAAATTGAGCAAAACTTAAGTAAAGAAGAAATTCTGACTCTGTATGTCAATAAAATTTTCCTGGGGAAAAATGCTTACGGTATCGCAGCAGCAGCTAAAATTTACTATAACAAAAGCTTAGAAGATCTTTCGACTGCACAGATGGCTATGATCTCTGGCCTGCCTAAAGCACCTTCTCGATATAATCCGGTCGCCAATCCCAAACGCGCCCTAGAACGTCGTAACTGGATTCTGGGCCGTATGCTCCAACTGGGCTATTTAAATCAGAGCCAGTATCAGCAAGCCATTGCTGAACCGGTAAATTTAGATATGCCTGACCGGAGTACCCGTAATAAATTTCCGTATGTCGGTGAAATGGTACGTTCTGAACTGGTACAAAACTTTGGTGAACAGGCGGTAGATTCTGGTTATAAAGTCTATACTACCATTCATAGTGAACGTCAGGCCTATGCGGAACAAGCGGTACAAGAAGGCTTAGAGGCTTATGACCGTCGACATGGCTGGCGTGGTGCTGAAGCACATGATCAACCCCTCGACAAGTTCCGTGCTTATGCCAACACCTATCCTGCGCAAGTAATTCAGGTGGGTAATTCTAGTTTTGAAGCACTCATGCAGGACGGAAGCAGCGTGACTGTTCCCTGGTCAGGTATGTCCTGGGCGCGTCGCTTTCGTAACGTCAACAGTGTAGGTGGCGCACCGAGCAAAGCGTCCGAGATTGTCAAAGTCAAAGACATTGTTCGTTTAAGACCCAATGAAAATAAAACCTCTTGGTCATTGGTGCAGATCCCCAATGTGCAAGGACAATTGATTGCCATCAATCCAAATAATGGTGCGATTGAAGCCATTGTCGGGGGATATAACTTTTATCAGTCGAAATTTAACCGTGCAATCCAAGGCTGGCGTCAACCCGGCTCTACCATTAAGCCTTTTGTTTATGCCCTGGCTTTAGAACGTGGCATGACGCCGCATACTATGGTCAATGATGCACCCATTACCATTGGCAAATGGACGCCACGTAACTCGGATGGCCGTTATCTGGGCATGATCCCCCTACGTCGTGCACTTTATCTGTCACGTAATACAGTCTCAGTGCGCTTATTACAGGCCGTCGGGATTGAACGTACACGTCAGTTATTCATGGATTTTGGTTTACAAGACAGTCAGATTCCACGTAACTATACTATTGCATTAGGCACCCCGCAGGTCCTCCCGATTCAGATGGCGACTGGCTATGCTACCTTTGCCAATGGCGGTTACCGAATTCAGCCGCACTTTATTACCCGTATTGAAGATGCCTATGGCAATACCATCTTTGAAGCCAAGCCTGAATATGCCTGTATTTCATGTATTAATGAAAAAGAAGAAACAGTTCAAGCCACTGACCCTATTACCGCAGATGACGAAGCAATTGCAATTAACAATACAACTTTAGAGCAAAAACAGCCTGCACCTAAAGTCTCTGCCGAAGACAGTAATTATCGTCAGGCACAGCGTATTTTAAAATCCAGCTCTGCCTATGACATGGCCAACATTTTGCGTGATGTGATTCAGCATGGTACTGGCCGTGCTGCATTAAGAATTGGTCGTGGTGATATCGGCGGGAAGACCGGTACCACTAATGATGCCAAAGACGCCTGGTTTGCAGGTTTCAATGGTAAGTTAGTCACCGTGACCTGGGTAGGCTTTGATCAGCCAACCACTTTAGGTCGCCGTGAATATGGTGGTGTGGCAGCTCTACCGATCTGGACCGATTTTATGGGCAAGGCATTAAAAGGCCAGCCAGAAGCCTGGGTACGTTTAGACCGCAATGCTAAGGCACCGGTAAATCGCAACAAGGTGGTTCAGGCTGATGAAGCACAGAATGATCCGTCTTCTCCGCCTCTGGCGACAGCGCTTTACCGTCCTGCACCTGTGGTCGTCCCGAAACGCACAGAAACTGACTTTGAAGATTTGCCAGATCAACCGATTCGTTTACCAGATGATGAAAGTTCTGCACCACAAGAACAGCCTCTTCAGCCGAACCGGGTAGATTCTCTGGAAAATCTGATTGAAGAAGTCCAGTAATCTGACTGATATAAAAAAGCCCTCAGTTGAGTAATGCCAGTCAGTTAA
>NZ_DCLL01000010.1 GCF_002321025.1 Acinetobacter lwoffii | reverse complement strand
AACTGTAGACCAAGCTACTGGCGAGACTCACCGTCGTCACCATGTATCTAAAGATGGTATCTACCGTGGTCGTCAATTATTCGCTAAAGCATCTGCTGAATAATTGGTGATGTATTAAGCGTCAAGCTTAGTAGAAAAAATGGGAGCATTTAGCTCCCTTTTTTTTGTCTTTGATTTTTAGGCGTATCGGTTTTTTGTTGTATTTGGCAATTACCGCCAGCAAAATTACATGCTAAATTGCGCTCCACAATGATTTAGGTGGTCTTATTGGTCAGTCTTCTTGTTAGGATTGAAGAAGCACACCTCTTGAATGAAAGGATTTTATTATGTCTGCTACACCACTCGAACAAGCAGCGCCCGTAACTAAAACTGCATTTGTGTTTCCGGGTCAGGGCTCACAAAAAGCTGGTATGCTGGCTGAGCTTGCAGAACAGTTTGCGAGTATTCGCGAGACATTTGCAGAAGCATCTGAAGCCGTCGGTTTTGATCTGTGGCAGATTGCGCAAACTGGCGAAGGTTTGGATCAAACCGAATTTACCCAGCCGGTATTGCTGACTGCAAGTATTGCCTTATGGCGCGTGTGGTTGGAATCTGGCGGTGTAGCACCGAAATATCTTGCAGGCCATTCACTGGGTGAATACAGCGCACTGGTTGCATCAGGTGCTTTAAGCCTGGGTGATGCTGCGAAGCTAGTGAACTTGCGTGGCAAACTCATGCAGACTGCTGTACCTCAGGGTGTGGGTGCGATGGCTGCCATTTTGGGTCTGGACGATGCCAAAGTGATTGAGCTGTGTGCACAAGCAACTGCAGCAGGCGAAGGTTCTGTCGAAGCGGCGAACTACAATGCGCAAGGGCAGGTTGTGGTTGCAGGCAATAAAGATCGCGTTGAAGCAGTGATGGCATTGGCCAAAGAAAACGGCGGAAAAGCCATTGCATTGCCAGTATCGGTTCCATCGCATTGTTCATTGATGAAACTTGCTGCTGAACAGTTTGCTCCGGCATTGGAACAAACCGCCATTGAGCTGCCACGCATTCCTGTATTACAAAATGTAGGCGCGCAAGCGGCAACCAATGTAGATGAATTGCGTCAGGCGTTGACCGCGCAACTTTATGAGTCAGTACAATGGACCAAAACCTTACAATACCTTCAAGATGAAGGCATTGAGTACATCGTAGAATGTGGTCCGGGTAATGTATTGACCAACTTGGCGAAACGCTTGCCGAATATTCAAAAAGCACTTCCACTGGACAGTCAATCCCGTCTGGAAGATGCATTAAACACCGTATTGGCGGCAGAAGGGAAAAGTGCATGACACAGGAACGTAAAGTTGCTCTGGTAACAGGTGCAAGTCGTGGTATTGGTGCTGCGATCGCACAACAGTTGATTCAAGACGGTTATTTTGTCATAGGTACTGCAACGTCTGAAGCAGGTGCGGAAAAATTATCTGCACAGTTTGCTGAAAATGGTGCTGGAAGAGTACTAGATGTACGTGACGGTGCAGCGATTGATGGGCTGGTAACGGACATCGAACAGAACTATGGTCCAGTCCTTGCGTTGGTCAATAATGCCGGTATTACCAAAGACAATTTGCTGCTGCGTATGTCTGAAGATGACTGGGATGATATTTTAAATATTCACCTGAAAGCAGTTTACCGTTTGTCTAAGCGCGTACTCAAAGGCATGACCAAGGCGCGTTTCGGTCGCATCATCAACATCAGTTCTGTGGTGGCACACTTTGCCAACCCGGGTCAGGCCAACTATTCTGCTGCCAAAGCAGGTATTGAAGCATTTAGCCGTAGCCTTGCCAAAGAAATGGGTAGCCGTCAGATTACCGTAAACTCGGTAGCACCAGGTTTTATTGCGACTGAAATGACTGAGCAGCTAAGCGAAGAAATTCGTAAAAAGATGACTGAGCAGGTGGCATTAAACCGTTTAGGTGATCCGCAGGATATCGCAAATGCCGTAAGTTTCCTGGCTTCGGATAAAGCCAGTTACATTACTGGTACAGTTATGCATGTAAATGGGGGCTTATATATGAGCTAAGCTCAAGTATAAACTTTCCAAATTTTTTAGATTCAATTAAACTAACGGCATTAAAAACGCCACAAGCAATGAGGAGAATTCCTGTGAGCGATATCGAACAACGTGTTAAGCAAGCAGTTGCAGAACAACTTGGTATCAAAATCGAAGAGATTAAAAACGAAGCGTCTTTCATGGATGACTTAGGTGCAGATTCTCTAGATCTAGTTGAACTTGTTATGTCTTTCGAAAATGACTTCGACATCACTATTCCTGATGAAGATTCTAACGAAATCACAACTGTTCAATCTGCAATTGACTACGTTTCTAAGAAACTGGGTTAATCGCCGATTTCAGCTTTGCTGAACATAAAGACCACCCTTGAGGTGGTTTTTTTGTGTCTGCTTTTCATATGAATGGAAGTTTTACAATTCATTACCTTTCTGTCACCAATGACTAACTATCTCTCTAGAGTTTTCATTATAAAAATAAGAGTGATGTGACATTAACAACAAGAATGGAGTCCGCTATGGGTCTTTTTGATTTTGTAAAAGGTATCGGTAAGAAGAATACAGCTGCTGCGGAACCACAGGCTGCACCTACAACGACAACGCCGGCTGCAGCACAACCTGCGGAGCCTTCTGCTCAGGAAGTGGCAAATAAATTACTCGGCCATGTGAAAAGTCTGGGCCTTCCGATCACTGGTTTATCCATCAGTTATAATTCAGCCTCAGATCTGGCGACGGTCAGAGGTCAGGTACAAAGTCAGGCCGATCGTGAAAAGATTGTTCTGGCCGTGGGTAATATTGATCATGTGGCCAAAGTGGATGATCAGCTTACAGTGAGTAGTCCTGAGCCGGAAAGTAAGTTCTACACGGTGAAATCAGGTGACAGTTTGTCAAAAATCTCAAAAGAATTTTATGGTGATGCCAATCAGTATAATAAAATTTTTGAAGCCAACCGTCCGTTGCTCAAAGATGCAGATGATATTTTTCCGGGACAGGTGCTCCGCATTCCTGCTTAATTTTTAATAAGTCCAATCAATGTTCGATCTCAAGGCCCCGTTTGGGGCTTTGTTGTTTTTGCCAGTAGCTTTAAAAAGCCATCATTACTAAATACCCAAGTCCAGATATAAACTTTCTTTGACTTCTTCCATCACCACATAGCTGTGCGAGGAGGCAGAGGCGGGTAGTTTTTTCAGTAAATCTCCCAACAGGCGGCGATATGCACTCATTTCCTTTAAACGCGCTTTGACCAGATAATCAAAATCACCGGAAATTAAATGGCATTCCAGGACTTCCGGAATCTCAGTCAAATTGCGTGCCACCTGATCAAAGACATCACCTGATTTGGCTGAGAGTTTGATTTCCAGAAATACCAGCAAACTACGTTCTAGCATTTCCGGATTTAGACGGGCGTAATAACCCATGATGATGCCTTCACGCTCTAGCCGTTTTACCCGCTCTGAACAGGGTGTGGTCGATAGATTGACGCGTGCTGCAAGTTCGCTAATGGCAATCCGGCCATCGCGTTGCAGGATATCCAGAATCATGCAGTCAATGCGGTCTAATTTGCGCATCAATATTTCCCTCTTTTTTTTAATTCTGCCCGAAAAAATATTTATTTCACTGAATATATAGTCTGAATATAGTGAATTTAACTATTAAAGCAAAAATATACTAGTGAAATAAACTGAAAAGATGTTTGAGGGTTAAGTTAATGCGCGTATTGGTTTTAGGTAGTGGTGTGATTGGTGTGGCAAGCGCTTACTATCTGGCGCAGCAGGGAGCAACCGTGACTGTGCTGGATCGTCAGGCAGGTCCGGCGCAAGAAACCAGCTTCGGTAATGCCGGGCAGATTTCTCCAGGATACTCGACCCCTTGGGCTGCACCAGGTATTCCGTTTAAGGCAGTCAAATGGATGTTTCAGCATCATGCACCGTTGGCGATTAATGTCGATGGCAGCTTGTGGCAATTGCAGTGGATGGCACAAATGCTGAAAAACTGTAATGCGCAGCATTATGCAGTCAATAAAGAACGGATGGTGCGTGTGGCTGAATACAGCCGTGACTGTTTGCGTAATTTGCGCCGGGATATTGGCATCTCTTATGAAAACCGCGCGAAAGGTACTTTACAGATTTTCCGTAAAGATGCACAGCTGGATGCGGTGCAGCGCGATATCGAGGTTCTAAAAGAAACTGGTGTGGAGTTTGAGCTGCTGGATCGTGATGGACTGGCACGTGTAGAACCGGCATTGGCACAGGCAAAAGACAAACTGGTGGGTGGTCTGCATTTACCGAATGACGAAACGGGTGATTGCTATCTGTTTACCAATGCCCTGGCAGAGCATGCCAAGGGGATGGGTGTAGAGTTCAAGTTCAATCAAAACGTTGAGAAGCTGATTGTAGAAGGTGACCAGATCAAGGGCGTTCTGGTCAATGGTCAGGTGCTCACGGCAGATAAATATGTCTTGGCCTTCGGCAGTTATTCACGTGATTTCCTTAAACCGCTTGAGCTGAATTTGCCGGTATATCCAGTAAAAGGTTATTCATTGACGATTCCTATTTTAGATCCGGCCTATGCACCGCAATCTACCGTGCTGGATGAAACCTACAAAATTGCGATTACACGTTTTGACCAGCGCATTCGCGTGGGTGGAATGGCGGAACTGAGTGGTTTTAACTTGGGTCTGAATGAAGACCGTCGAGGCACGCTGGAAATGGTGACCCGTGATTTATTCCCAGGGGGTGACATGAATCAGGCCAGCTTCTGGACAGGCCTGCGTCCAATGACCCCGGACAGTACGCCAATTATTGGAAAAACCCGTTTTAAAAATCTGTTCCTGAATACCGGACATGGCACGCTGGGCTGGACCATGGCTTGTGGTTCAGGAAAATTAATCAGCGATCTGGTCTTGGCCCGTGATCCTGAAATCAGCACCGAAGGTCTGTCATTGGCGCGCTATCACCAAGCGGCCTAAGGCCATCTGAGGCGGAATATTCAAGGAGGAATGTATGCCACGTCCGATTACTGCAATTATCCATCAACAGGCGCTTGCGCATAATTTAAGCGTGGTGCGCCAATGTATGCCCAATAGTCAGGTATTTGCCGTGGTCAAGGCCAATGCCTATGGGCACGGGATTGAACGGGTCTATGCGGCACTTCACGGTGCGGACGGTTTTGCTTTTCTGGATATTGAAGAGGGCACGCGCCTACGTGCGCTGGGATGCAAGAAGCCGTTGCTATTGCTCGAAGGTGTTTTTGCTCTAACGGATTTATTTGAATGTGCGAAGCATGAAATGAGCTTTGCCATTCATTCCTCGCATCAAGTGCAATGGTTGAAACAGTTTGCCGAAATAGTGCCAGATGCACAGTTTGATGTGTTTTTGAAAATGAACAGCGGTATGAACCGTCTGGGTTTTGAGCCACAGCAATATGCAGAGATCTGGCAGGAGCTGCATCAACTAAATAATGTCCGTTCAATCACGCATATGACCCATTTCTCCGATGCGGATGGTGAGCGTTTTGGATTGGATGGAATTGAACATCAACATTTCATTTTTAATAAAACGATTCAGGGGTTTGAAGGTAAAACATCACTCAGCAATAGCGCAGCCATTCTGCGGCATCATCAAACCCTCCATTCCGATATCGTACGTAGCGGCATCATGCTTTATGGTAGTTCGCCAGATTATCCAACACACACGATTCAAGACTGGAATTTGCAACCGAGCATGAGCTTACGCAGTGAAATTATCGCCATTCAAATGATCCAGGCAGGTCAGAGCATTGGCTATGGTTCCAAATTTATTGCCACACAGGATATGCGGATCGGGATTGTGGCCTGTGGTTATGCGGATGGTTATCAACGGTTATCGGCGACCGGTACGCCCGTGCTGGTCGATTCAATCAAAACACAGACATTGGGTCGAATCAGTATGGATATGCTGGCGGTAGACCTGACTGCGCTGCCGCACGCAGATATAGGTAGTGAAGTGGTACTTTGGGGCCAATCTTCCCAAGGTGTAATTCTGCCGATTGATGAAGTGGCGGCTAGCTCAGGCACCATCGGCTATGAGCTGATGTGTGCAGTGACCGCTCGGGTTCATTTCCAAATTGACGCTTAAATTTTTAATCTAATTTTTTATTTCAATATCCCAAATAAGGAAGATCAACATGACACAGGACAATACAGCTATTCAGCGACTCAACAGCAATCAAATCATGAGTGCGGTGACGATTCATCAGCAAACCGTGTATCTATCGGGTCAGGTGCCGAATAGCACGGATCTGGATGTACGCGGACAAACACTGGAAGTCTTTGCAAAAATTGAGGAATTGCTCGCATTGGCAAATACTGATAAAAGCCAGCTGCTTTCTGCACAATTATTTGTCAAGCATCTAGATGATTTTGCTACCGTAAACCAGCTTTGGGTAGAGTGGTTACAAGGTCATGGCACGCCGGCACGTGCCACGATTCAGGCAGATTTGGTTAATCCGGACTGGCTGATTGAAATTGCAGTCATTGCAGCTCGAGCTTAATTGAATTTTTGATATTGAAATCTCCCATGCAATGATTTAAGTCGTTTTAGTGCAGTAAATCTCACTGAACATCGCAGTAAAAAGTATGAAAATGTCATAATAAGCGTTCGAGGACTGAACGTTGTAAATTCAGCTTGATGCTGTTGTAAAGATTAAAAAGGATGTAAAAATGAAAACCACCCCGGGCACAGAAGACGTAAAATCGTCGCCGCATGAGTTGCAACGAAAACTCTCTAACCGACATTTGCAGTTAATCGCCATTGGTGGCTGTATCGGTACTGGCCTGTTTATGGGATCGGGAAAAACCATCTCCCTGGCAGGCCCTTCAATTTTGATCATTTATATGATCATTGGTGGCATGTTCTTCTTCCTGATGCGTGCGTTGGGTGAAATGCTGTTGTCCAATCTGCATTACAAATCTTTTATTGATATGGCCCATGACCTGATCGGGCCGGGTGCTGGCTATTATATTGGCTGGTCGTACTGGCTGGGTTGGGTGCTGGTAGGGATTGCCGATCTCGCGGCGATTATTAACTATTTGAGTTTCTGGCTGCCCGAAGGCATGGCCTTTACCCCGATGGGGCAGGCGATGATTAGTATTGGCTGTGTGCTGTTTATTCTCGCGATTAACCTAGTCACGGTAAAACTGTTTGGTGAGATTGAATTCTGGTTTGCACTGATCAAGATTTTAGCTATTCTCGGTTTGATCTTTGTCGGTGGTTATATGGTGTTTAGCGGTTTTCAGGCACCGAGTGGCGCCGTCGCCAGCTTTAGTAATGTCTGGGCACATGGTGGTTTATTTCCCAAAGGCTTTACCGGTTTTCTGGCAGGCTTCCAGATTGCCATGTTTGCCTTTGTCGGGGTGGAACTGCTCGGCACCATGGCGGCAGAAACAAAAGATCCGGAAAAGAATTTACCCAAAGCGGTCAACGCCATTCCTACACGGATCATTCTGTTCTATGTATTGTCATTGCTGATGATCATGTCGGTCACACCGTGGCATCTGATTCCTGCGGATCAAAGTCCTTTTGTGAGTTTGTTTCTGTATGCCGGTATTCCAACTTCAGCCATTATCATGAACCTGGTGGTGTTGTCGTCTGTGATGTCCTCTATGAACAGTGGCGTATTCTCGACCAGCCGTATGTTGTTTGGTCTGGCACGTGACGGACAAGCACCTCAAGCTTTGGCGCGGTTATCTAGCAGAGCTGTACCAGCCACAGGGTTATTTTTCTCCTGTGCTTTTATTATGTTGGGGGCAGCATTTCAGTATTTTGTGCCAAACACCATGGAAGCCTTTACTCTGGCGAGTTCGCTGTGTGTGATCCTGTTTATTAGTATCTGGAGCATCATTATGGTGTGCTACATCCGTTACCGTAAGCAGCAACCGCAAAAGCATGCCGCCTCGACCTTTAAAATGCCGGGTGGAGTGTGGATGTCTTATGTGGTATTGGCATTCCTGTTATTCGCCTTGATTATTTTAAGTCTGGAACCCGATACCTTAAAGGCTCTGATGATCAGTCCTTTATGGTTAATTATTCTGGCAGTGACCTATCGTTTGCTGTATAAGCCGCGTATGCGTCAGCGTGGTAATCCTTAAATATTCAGACATAAAAAAATCCCCGACTGATCGGGGATTTTTTTATTGTGCAGGTGAATTAGAAAGTAGGTTTAACTACGATTAAAATCACCACTGCAAATAAGATCAGGGTTGGCATCTCATTAAAATAACGCCAAAACTTGTGTGACTTGTAATGTGCATTATCAATCAGCTTCTTGCGGTAATAACCACACACCAGATGGTAAATCACCAATAAGCCGACCAGGCCGACTTTAAGGTAAAACCATAAGGCTTCATGATAGTGACGCGTTGCATCACCCCAATCCACCAGAAAGTGCGCTGTAATCAAGGTAGCCAGCATGGCTGGCCACATGATGCCACGGTACAGCTTGCGTTCCATGACTTCAAAGCGTTGATGACTGACGGCATCTTCGCTCATAGCATGATAAACATATAACCGTGGCAAGTAGAACAAAGCCGCGAACCAGCAAACCACCGCAATAATATGTAATGCTTTTACCCACAAGAAAGCATCAGAAGGAGCATCCATCAAGTCACCCTAAATTGGGCAGCTTAGCCTTCCCACTTTTTGAAAATGAGACAAGCATTTACGCCGCCGAAACCGAAACTGTTACTCATCACAGTATTCAATTTTGCGTCACGTTTTTCAAGCACGATATCAAACGGTTTCGCGCCTTCATCCAGCTCGGTCACGTTGATGTTTGGAGCAATAAAGTCATTTTGCATCATCAGAACCGAATAAATCGCTTCCTGAACACCAGCAGCACCAAGACTGTGACCCGTCATTGACTTGGTTGAGCTGAGTGGAGGAACCTGACCTTCACCGAAAGCACGTTCCATTGCTTTAAGTTCTGTGATGTCACCCGCTGGAGTAGAAGTACCATGTGTATTTACATAGTCAATTTTATCGACGCCGTGTTGTTTAGCTTCTTCTAAAGCCATCAGTACGCAACGTGTTGCACCTTCACCACTTGGTGCAACCATGTCGGCACCATCCGAGTTAGCTGCATAGCCTACGACTTCGGCAAGAATATTTGCACCACGCGCTTGCGCATGTTCCAAAGATTCAAGGATCACAAAACCACCACCACCGGCAATCACGAAACCGTCACGGTCTGCAGAATAAGGACGCGATGCTGTTTCAGGGTTGTTATTGTATTTAGAACAAAGTGCGCCCATGGCATCAAACAACAAGCTTTGTGACCAGTGATCTTCTTCACCGCCACCTGCCAGCATTAAATCTTGTTTGCCGAGTTGAATCAGGTTGTAAGCATAACCAATCGCATCCGCAGAGGTTGCACATGCGCTGGTAATGGTATGTGCTACACCTTGCAGTTTAAAAGCGACACCCACGTTAGCCGTAATGGTGTTGGTCATATTACGTGGTACAAAGAAAGGACCGACTTTACGCGCACCTTTGGTTTGCAATAATTCGTTCATTTCAATAACAGAAGCAGTTGAACCGCCACCTGAACCACCCGTGATACCATAGCGTGGGTTGCCAGCTAGATCTTCAACCTTTAAACCTGCATGTTCAACTGCAGCAAGAGCTGAGTTATATGCATACATCGCACATACGCCCATAAAGCGTTTCAGTTTGCGGTCGATTCCATCAAAATCCTGCTCGGCTGCAGCACTGACATGACTTTTGAAATTGAGTTCAGCATAAGTCGGATTAAAACGTGTTCCTGAAATCCCGTTTTGTAAAGAATGGTTTACATCCTCTAATGTATTACCAATACACGAGTTAATACCCATGCCAGTGATGACAACACGTTTCATCTACAGATCCTTATAGTTTGCTCTATGCTCAGCGGCAGATATCTGGGTTTTAAAATCGCCCAATCCAGCGCTTAGCCTTATTTCATGATGGGGAACATGATAGCAGAAAGACTTTTGAAATCTTATGGCAAATGTTATGCCGTGTGACAGTCGGTTGAGTTTGTGAGTCGGCGTGTACGGGTTTTACTAAATGAAACAGAATAAAGTTGAGATAAACGCTGACTACACCTAGTATTTATACCAAATACAAGCACATGAATGCTGAGGTAAAAAATGGTAAATGCTAATAATAAACAATCTAATGGTCTGATTTCAAATGCCTTTGGAGTGGCGAAAAAGTTCAGTTCAACTGGATTGGATTTATTGAATCATGTTGCGCCGGATTCGGTGACTAAAGCGCTGAAGCCTTCCAGCTCCGATCAGGTGATTGATGGTTCGGCCAAGACGAAAAGCGCTTTTTCAGCTAAAAAATATGACAATCCTCAGCAAATGCTTCGCGAGCATCTTCCAAATGTGTCTCGTCAACTTCTCGGGCGCCGCTTTAATACCGTGAATAATGTCGCGCATTTTGTTTCTCCCGACTTAACCGAAAAAGTGTCTAACTACTTTTATGAGCGTCTGAATCAATTCAGTAATCAAACCAGTTCGGTGGATGCCATCCTGAGTGAAGCGGGAGCGAAAGATTTAGAGGAATTGACTCAGGACGTCGATCGATCCAAGCGAATTTCACAGGCTTTAGGTGAACAAAACAAATGGATTGCAACGGTGCAGGGTGCAGTAAGTGGTGCTTCAGGAATGCTTGGCACCGCGATTGATATTCCCGCTTCTTTACTGATGGCATTGCGTACCATCTATCAAGTCGGTCGCTCTTATGGTTTTGACCTGAGCAAAGAAGATGATCAAGAAATCGTCCAGCATATCTTTAGACAGATCGACCTGAGCCTGATTGCGGAAAAACAGACCTTATTATTAGGTTTAAAAGCTTTAAGTAATACACTTAAAACTCATGATATCTCGCAGTTACAAGCCATGCTAGGTTCTGATAATGATGTCAGCGCCATCAAGCAATGGTTAAGTCGTCATGAGGGAGAGGCTAAATGGGAATGGATGAATCATCTGCCAAAAATTTCGATTCTGGAGCGATTAACCAAACTGACGCCTCTGGCGAGTGCTGGTATTGGTGCAGTATATAGCCATCGTTTTGTCGAGGATGTAAATCAGAAAGCTCAGGAAGCATTCTCGCATGCACGCCAATACCTGATTCAGCATCAGGATTCGCAATTGTCTCCTTATGCTGCTTATGAAAAAGCAGTTAGTTTGTTGCAACAGGCAACTCCGAAACTCTTAAATGGTGCCTCTCACGAAGTTGAGCCTGCGAAAGATAAGCCGATCATGGATAAAGATATTGCGATTGAAGGCAATAACACGATTACCCAAGTCAAGCTGGTCAAAAAAGAGCAGAATGATCTAAGCTCTGAAGAAGCAGAAGTGAAGAAAGATGAAAAAGTGAGTGAAGGGCTGGAGGCGCTCAACGATGAGTTGGTTGAACCCGCGGCAGACAAGCAGTCGCAACAACCGGCTTTAACCAAAACTTCATTTGACCCGGAAATCGAAGCTGAACTGCATCCAGAAGCTGCTGACGAGGCAGAAGCTGCTACAGAGACTTCACAGCAGGGTGCAGAGGATCAAGAAAATTCGGAAACTGAATCTGAAGCTCAAGACGTGAGCAAAAAAACCGGTAAAAATTCAAAAAAATAAGCGAATTTTGAAGGTAAATAAAAGCAAGCAAATGTCGTGAGAAACGGCATTTGCTTGGCTTGAGTAGGTTGACCAATTTTGCATCTTGAATTACAATTGCATGCCCTCAAAAAGTAGTAGTTTTTTGGGGCTTTTTATTAACGGGAGAATTGCCAAATGGCAACAACAAATCAGTTGATCCGCAAGGGTCGTACGACTTTAGTTGAAAAATCTAAAGTTCCTGCGTTGAAGGCTTGTCCACAGCGCCGTGGTGTTTGTACACGTGTTTACACAACTACACCTAAAAAACCTAACTCAGCAATGCGTAAAGTTTGCCGTGTTCGCTTAACTTCAGGTTTCGAAGTTTCTAGCTACATCGGTGGTGAAGGCCATAACCTACAAGAGCACAGTGTTGTTCTTATCCGTGGTGGTCGTGTTAAAGACTTACCAGGTGTACGTTACCATACCGTTCGTGGTTCTTTAGACTGTGCTGGTGTTAAAGATCGTAACCAGTCTCGTTCTAAATACGGTACTAAACGTCCTAAGAAATAATTCGTTAAGAATTAAATTTTAAGAACGTAGAACCGCAATCCTTTATCGTCTCGCTTGTCTGATTTCTGCATTAATTTTGTGAAAATTCCAAGCGACGTATAGTAAGGCCAGCGAGTAGTACATGACACTTTGTACTCATGCTGGATAAACCTGAAGTGTCATCTTTATAGGTAGTTTAAAATGCCAAGACGTCGCGTAGTCGCTGCTCGTGAAATCCTTCCGGATCCTAAGTTCAGCAGCCAAACAATCGCTAAATTCATGAACCACGTAATGCAAGATGGTAAAAAATCTATTGCTGAAAGTATCGTTTACGGTGCTTTAGACCGCGTTCAAGAAAAATCTAAAGTAGACCCAGTTGAATTTTTCGAGACTACTCTTGAAAAAGTTCGTCCTATGGTCGAAGTAAAAGCACGCCGTGTTGGTGGTGCTACATACCAAGTTCCTATGGAAGTACGCCCATCCCGTCGTACTGCTCTAGCGATGCGTTGGTTAGTAGATGCTGCTGCTAAGCGTTCTGAAAAAACTATGGCTTTACGTCTTGCTGGCGAGTTGCTTGATGCATCTGAAGGCAAAGGCGCTGCGGTTAAGAAACGTGAAGATGTGCACCGTATGGCTGAAGCCAACAAAGCATTCTCTCACTACCGTTTCTAAGCAGATAAAACAGGCCCTATTCAGGAGGGTGACAAGACCGTCATGGTTCTGTCACCAAAGCGCTTTAAGTTGCTATGCAGCTTAAAGCGTCCTGTTTTAAACAACAAAATTTAGGAATGCTAGAAATCATGGCACGTCAAACCCCAATTTCTCGTTATCGTAACATTGGTATTTCTGCGCACATTGATGCGGGTAAAACCACAACTACAGAACGTATTTTGTTCTACACAGGTGTATCTCACAAAATTGGTGAAGTACACGATGGTGCAGCAACAATGGACTGGATGGAGCAAGAGCAAGAACGTGGTATTACCATTACTTCTGCTGCTACGACTACATTCTGGTCTGGTATGTCTAAACAGTTCCCTGAACACCGTATCAACGTAATTGATACACCGGGACACGTTGACTTCACAATTGAAGTTGAACGTTCTATGCGTGTTCTTGATGGTGCGTGTATGGTTTACTGTGCTGTAGGTGGTGTACAACCTCAGTCTGAAACTGTATGGCGTCAAGCGAACAAATACCAAGTGCCTCGTTTAGCATTCGTGAACAAGATGGACCGTACTGGTGCCAACTTCTTCCGTGTTGTTGAACAAATGAAAACACGTTTAGGTGCATCTCCAGTACCTGTAGTAATCCCTGTTGGCGCTGAAGAAAACTTCCAAGGCGTAATCGACTTGATCGAAATGAAAGCGATCATTTGGGACGAAGCTTCACAAGGTATGAAGTTTGAATACGGTGAAATCCCGGCTGAACTTCAAGAAACTGCTGAAGAATGGCGTACAAACATGGTTGAAGCTGCTGCTGAAGCTTCTGAAGAGTTAATGGATGAATACCTGAACAATGGCGATTTGACTAAAGAACAAATCGTTGCTGGTCTACGTGTCCAAACTTTGGCTTGTCAAATTCAACCAATGCTTTGTGGTACAGCATTCAAAAACAAAGGTGTTCAACGTATGTTGGACGCAGTAATTGAATTCTTACCGTCGCCTACAGAAGTTAAAGCGATTGAAGGTGTTCTTGACGATAAGGCTGAAACTAAAGCGATTCGTGAAGCATCTGACGAAGCTCCGTTCTCTGCACTTGCGTTCAAAATCATGAACGACAAATTCGTAGGTAACTTAACTTTCGTACGTGTTTACTCTGGTGTTCTTAAACAAGGTGATTCTGTTTATAACCCAGTTAAATCTAAACGTGAACGTATCGGCCGTATCGTGCAAATGCACGCGAACGATCGTCAAGACGTTGAAGAAATTCGTGCGGGTGATATCGCTGCGTGTGTAGGTCTTAAAGACGTAACTACAGGTGATACACTTTGTGATGAGAAAAATGTCATCACACTTGAGCGTATGGAATTCCCAGAGCCAGTAATTGCATTGGCTGTTGAACCAAAAACTAAAGCTGACCAAGAAAAAATGTCAATTGCTTTAGGTCGTTTGGCTAAGGAAGATCCATCATTCCGCGTTCGTACTGATGAAGAGTCAGGTCAAACAATCATCGCTGGTATGGGTGAACTTCACCTTGACATTATTGTTGACCGTATGAAGCGTGAATTCGGTGTTGAAGCAAACATTGGTAAACCAATGGTTTCTTACCGTGAAACGATCAAAAAGTCAGTTGAGCAAGAAGGTAAATTCGTTCGTCAAACTGGTGGTAAAGGTAAATTTGGTCACGTATACGTACGTTTAGAGCCAATGGATGCTGATGCTGGTAAAGACTACGAGTTCGTTGAAGAAGTTGTTGGTGGTGTAGTTCCTAAAGAATTCTTCGGTGCTGTGGATAAAGGTATCCAAGAGCGTATGAAGAATGGTGTCCTTGCTGGTTACCCAGTTGTAGGCATCAAAGCTACATTGTTTGACGGTTCTTACCACGATGTCGATTCGGACGAATTATCGTTCAAGATGGCTGGTTCTTATGCCTTCCGTGACGGTTTCATGAAAGCGGATCCTATCCTTCTTGAACCTATCATGAAAGTTGAAGTAGAAACTCCAGAAGACTACATGGGCGATATCATGGGTGACTTAAACCGTCGTCGTGGTATGGTTCAAGGTATGGATGACTTGCCTGGCGGTACTAAAGCAATTAAAGCTGAAGTTCCACTTGCAGAGATGTTTGGTTACGCGACTCAAATGCGTTCTATGTCTCAAGGCCGTGCAACATACTCTATGGAATTTGCTAAATATGCTGAAACTCCACGTAACGTGGCTGAAGGCATCATTTCTAAATTCCAGTCTGGCGGTAAAAAAGGTGACGACGAGTAATCTTTCGATTACTATAAGCCCAAACTAATTCATAGTTAAAAACCAAGTGCTCATGCAGTGATCCTGCATGAGTAGTTTAAAAAGGAAGATCTCATGGCTAAGGCTAAGTTTGA
>NZ_DCLL01000001.1 GCF_002321025.1 Acinetobacter lwoffii | reverse complement strand
AAAGTGTCAACACACCCTAAATAAAAGCAGAATAAATCTGGCTGTAGCGATCTATTCGCTATAGCTTTCACTTATAATTTTGCCATCATTCTTTTTCACCTTTTGGCCAATGATACCTTCACAGCAGTATCGGTTTTTACGTCACTCTTTGCGTGATGGACGTAGTATTAACCCGCAAGATTCATCTCGATGGACCAAGTTGCACCTTGATCCATGGTTATTGTGCTTTCTGGTTCTCAATGCAATCCTGGGTTTAATGGTGGTGTATAGCGCGACCTCCGAAGACTCTGGCATGGTGGTGCGTCAGGCCGTCAGTTTCGGGATTGGTTTTGTGCTGCTATTTATCTGTGCGCAGATTCCACCGAAAGTCTATCAGGCGATTAGTCCATACCTGTATGCCTTCGGGATCTTCATGCTGCTTCTGGTCTTTGTGATTGGTGAAAAACGTTTAGGTGCAACCCGCTGGATTACCTTGCCGGGGGTGGGAAGCATGCAACCGAGTGAGGTGATGAAATTTGCGATGCCTTTGATGATGGCATGGTATTTTGCACGTAAGCCGTTTCCTCCCAAATTTTTGCATATTGTCGGGGCTTTGATTTTATTGGGCATACCATTTGTTTTGGTGGCGCTTCAGCCTGACTTGAATATTGGTTTGGTGATTCCCGGTATTTTTGTTCTATTTTTAAGTGGCATGTCATGGCGTCTGATTGGTGGTGCAGTTGCAGCAGTTGCTGTGGCAGCACCGGTTGCATGGATGTTTGTGCTACAAGAGTATCAAAAAAAGCGTATTACCACCTTGTTTGATCCGGAGTCGGATGCCTTGGGCGCGGGCTGGAATATTATCCAGTCCAAAATTGCCATTGGTTCAGGTGGTTCCACGGGCAAAGGCTATACCGAAGGTACGCAATCACATTTAGGTTATCTGCCTGAACATCATACTGACTTTATTATGTCGACGTATGCTGAAGAATTCGGTTTTATCGGTGTTTTTCTGCTGTTCAGTTTATTCACTGCCATTATTATTCGCTGTTTGATGATTGGTTTAAACAGCTTTCATAACTTTGGCCGTTTATATGCTGGAGCCATGGGACTGACCTTCTTCTTCTTTGTATTTTTAAACTCCGGCATGGTGAGCGGGATTTTACCTGTGACCGGAGATCCATTGCCGCTGATGAGCTATGGCGGAACGGCGGTGATTTCCATGTTGGCCGGGATGGGCATTGTGATGTCGATTCATACTCATCGATAATTATTCTAAAAGTCGGACTGGTTCCGGCTTTTTTAGTATTCTTAAAACAAAACATAAATCTCTATTAAGTATAAAAAGGAAGTTAAGTTTGAGTAATATTTTTCGTGAATCAGAAAAAATGTTGGTAGAGCTTGGGAGTGAATTAAATAATTCAATATTTTTGGAGGGTGGGCCTCGGCTTGAGATAGTTTATCAATGCTGTGAATTGTCGATTGAGCATGGTGTGGCTATTCTCAGTTTACTGGAAATAAAAAGAGATATATCTGCGCTTGCCTTGTTTAGAATTCAGTTTGAGGCGGTCGTTAGAGCTTACTGGTTACTTATGGTTGCCTCAAATCAAGAAATACAAAAGTTTGAATTAAATAATGCAGATGACCTTTTAAAGAATATTAAAATCCCGACAGCAGTAGAAATGATAACGAAATTAGAGAATATTGTAGAGATAGCTCATATAGTAGAGATATTTAAAGAGTTTAAATTTTACTCATTAAAACACTTGCATTCTATTGTTCATACAGGACGAAATTCATTAATTCAAAAAAGAGCAGGATTAGCTGATGAGCAAATGCTTGTGATTATTAAACAAGTAAATGGATTTATTACGATGGCTGCACAAATATTGTTAAGACATGCGGGTAAAGAAAAGTATATTCATCACATTCATGCGCAATATAGAAATTGTTTCCAGATGCAGAGTGATATAACAGTAGAACAAAAAGCAGAAATCGATAAGCGATATCAAAAAGCCCTCATTTGAGGGCTTTTTTAATTTCATACTTTAACTGAGAAACCAGGTGTAATAGCCCCAGATCATTAAAGGCCATGCCAAGAATGGACTAAACAACCATTTCCAGAACCAATGGCGCGGCATAAAGCCAACACCATGGACAAAGCCTCCAGAAATACCAATCATGATATACATCATGGCACTATGGCTATATTCACCGTTGGCATCCAGCATTGCAGAAGGATGAACCAATAACACTGCTGCGAGAGGAAAAGCCAGGAGGCAGGAAATCATCATCGCAAATTTGTTTGGTTTCTTGTCTACAACGGTTTTCTCAAGCGCAGCTTCGGTCATGTTTTATTCCTCATCTAGGTCTTGGTGTTGTTCCATGTAAATGGCAGCAATCACACTGGCAAAACATGCCATCAGTACACCCAGAATCCAAGCAAAATACCACATAGTTGTCTCTCCTTAAGACATAGCCTTAGTACAGGCTATGTGAATTATCTTCAATGTGTTTGTTGGTAATCACGCCCCACATCTTGTAATAACACCAAGTGGTATAGATCAGGATCAGTGGAACAAAGATACAGGCAGCAACGGTCATAACGGTTAAGGTATTTTTACTAGATACCGCATCCCACATGGTCAGACTTGCAACCGGGTTAATGCTTGAAGGCATCAGGAAAGGAAACAGGGCAAAACCGGCAGTCAGGATGGCACCGATGACAGCCAGAGATGAACCCAGGAAGCTCAGGCCTGCTTTGTTTTTACCTGCTGCCAAGACAATGATCAAGCCACCCAAAATGCCGGCAATAGGCGCTGCCATCGTGATTGGATAAGTCGAATAGTTGTTCATCCAGCCTGGATTAGCATTGGTCAATACTTCTTTTGCAAGCGGATTGGCAACACCATTGGTATCAAAAGGTGTAACCAAGGTATAGCCTTGAATACCACCAAAATACAACCATGCACCGGCTGCCAGGAAAGTTGCCAAATACACCAGACCCATGATTTGCGTTGCTTTGGCAGAACGCTGACGTAGGTCACCATCTGTGCGTAACATCAGCCATGCACCACCATGTGCACACAGCATCGATAAACTGACCAGACCACAGACAATTGCAAACGGATTCAGCAGGGCAAAGAAGCTACCTGTATAAGTAGAACGTACAGTTTCATCTAAAGTAAATGGTACACCCAGGAACATGTTGCCGAAAGCTACACCAAAGACCAATGCAGGAACTGCACCACCAATGGCTAGACCCCAGTCCCATGAATTGCGCCATTTGGTATTTTCCAGCTTTGAGCGATAGTCAAAGCCGACCGGACGCAGAAACAGGGCAAACAGGACTAGTAGCAGGGCCCAGTACATGCCGGAGAAGGCAGTTGCATAGACCATTGGCCAGGCAGCGAATAACGCACCGCCGGCAGTAATAAACCAGACCTGATTACCGTCCCAGTGCGGCGCAATGGTATTGATCGCTGCACGGCGCTCGCTATCATTTTTGCCCACAAATGGCATGATCGCCATGGAGCCCATATCGAAGCCATCGGTGAGGGCAAAGCCAATCAGCAATACGCCGACCAGCACCCACCAAATGATTTTTAATAATTCATATTCGATCATGCGTGAGTCTCCTAATTTGCCTTCTCTGCAGCTGCAAGCTTTTCAAAATGGTATTTACCGGTATGCAGTGAGCTTGGGCCAAGACGTGAGAACTTGATCATCAGATACATCTCGATAATCAGTAACACGGTATAGAATGCTGCCAATGCAAGGATTGAACCCCAGACATCACCTGTACTTAAGCTTGATGCTGAAAGATGCGTCGGTAATACCTCACCAATGGTCCAAGGTTGACGACCTACTTCTGCCACATACCAGCCAGTTTGCGCAGCAACCCAAGGCAGAGGAAGTGCAAATAATGCAAATTTCAATAACCATGGTTTGTTTTCAGCATTACGTTTTGCTACCGCAAAAGTTGCCAGTGCAAATAGAAGTAGCATCAAGAAGCCAGAAGCAACCATGGCACGGAAGGCCCAGAACAGACTTGGTACGTGTGGAATGGTATCTTTAGCAGCTGCTTTGATTTGCTCTTCAGAGGCATCAACGACATTTGGCGTGTATTTCTTCAGCAGCAGACCGTAACCGAGGTCTTTTTGGCTTTCTTCAAAAGCGGTTTTCAGTTCTGGAGACTGATCACCAGCACGTAATTTTTCCAGTTGCGAATAGGCCACCATACCATTACGGATACGCGCTTCATGCTGAACCAGCAGGTCCTTAATACCTGTAACTTGTTCAGTCGTAGAACGTGTAGCAATCAGACCCATTACATAAGGAATTTTCACTGCATAATCTGTAGTCATGGTTTCCTTATTCGGAATACCGAACAAAGTAAATGGTGCAGGTGCAGGGTGAGTATCCCATTCTGCTTCAATTGCTGCCAGTTTGGTTTTCTGTACATCGCCCAGCTCATAACCTGATTCATCACCCAGTAAAATCACCGAAAGTGTAGAGGCAAGCCCGAAGATGGCTGCAATGGCAAAAGAACGGCGTGCAAACGGCAAGTCACGTTTTTTCAGCATGTAATAACTTGAAATGGCCAGTACAAAAATAGCACCTGTGACATAACCGGCAGATACGGTATGCACAAATTTAACCTGAGCGACCGGGTTAAAAATCAGTGCAGCAAAGTCCACCATTTCCATACGCATGGTTTCATAGTTAAATGCCGAACCGACCGGGTTTTGCATCCAGCCATTGGCGACCAGAATCCAGAGTGCGGACATGTTCGAGCCTAAAGCCACCAGCCAGGTTACGGCCAGATGTTGCACTTTGGACAGACGATCCCAACCAAAGAAGAACAAGCCAATAAATGTCGATTCAAGGAAGAAGGCCATCAAACCTTCAATCGCCAGCGGTGCACCGAAAATATCACCGACATAATGCGAGTAATATGCCCAGTTGGTTCCGAACTGGAACTCCATGGTCAGGCCGGTGGTTACCCCTAAGGCAAAGTTAATACCAAACAGTTTTCCCCAGAACTTGGTCATGTCTTTATAGATTTCTTTGCCGGAAATCACATAGGTGGTTTCCATAATGGCAAGCAAAAAAGCCAGGCCTAAAGTCAGTGGAACAAAAATAAAGTGATACATCGCGGTCATTGCAAATTGGAACCGCGAAAGATCGACCACGCTTTCAGAAATCATCAACGTGTCTCCTTGATTGGGGAAGGACTGCCGGCAATGTGCTCGGCAACTTGAGAGTCAAAATTTTTGGGAATAGTAGGGGCGTCAAACCAGATATGTTTAATCGTCAATAAGAGAACAATCTTAATTATTAATATGATTGTTATCTCGCGAACTAATCGTTTGTTAAAATCTTTGGGTATTAAGCTCATGCAAATAAGCCTATTTTTTAAAACATAATGGATATTATTAAACAAAAAGTAACTAAAAATAAATAGATTAAACAGTTAAAGTAAAAATATATTATTTAAATTAATAAAAACAATAGCTTATTCTGGTGAGTGTTAAAAAATAAACTAATATTTATTTGCTTCAAAGTAGACTAAAAAGCTTTGTGTTAATGTTTTTAATCCCAACTAAAATGGTAATGTATTATATTTAAAGTTGACTAAAACAGTTGTGTATTATCTAAAAATCTGACCAAAATGGTTGCATATTATTAAAAATTGGTATTTGAAATAATATGTATTAAGTAGGATTAATCTGTTTTTTAATTAGGGTTTAATGATTTTAAAAAGAAAATAATACAGATATGGTTTTAAATACTCTATTCGTGAGAAATAAAAAAGACCGCCCGTAGGTAGTCTTTTTTTGGTTAAGTACGCGGTCAAAAAATCAGCATACTTAAATAAAATATTCTTTAGTGTGCTATGGCTTTTGGCTTAGAAGTTATATTCCATACCAAGACCGAATACAGTCATAGTATCATCTTCACCAGCAGCTGTTTTCCAGTCACGTTCTTGAGAAGCAACGATACCGTACATACGAGCTTGTTTGTTGAAGTAGTAATCTACACCAAGACCGTATTGATTGATGTCACGATCAACAGAAGTAGTTCCAGCTGTGTATTCTGTATTCGCATTTGCGTATTCAGCTTTTACAACCCATGGAGTTGAACCGATTTTATATGCAGCGGCAATTGTGAAAGCATCTTCTTGTAAGCCTTTAGCAGCGGTTAGATCGTCAGATGGTTCAGCGGTTTGCCATAAACCACCTAAAGTCAAGCCGTTGATACCCACTTTAGAGAAGTCATAAGCTCCAGTGATACGGAAAGCATCAGAAATATATTTTTTACCATCAAAACCTACATATTTACCTTCAACAGCAGAGTTTGCTGCTAGGCCTAAAGATAAGCCAATGTCTTTGTTATCATATAGGACAGATGCTGAGATACCATCACCGAAGCCATCACGTGCACTATCGTCACCAGAAGTGCCAGCTCCAGGAGCAGCTGAATTTTCACCTTGTAGCGCCATAATGTTGAATTGAACGCCGCCAAGCAATTTTTTGTCAGTTTCGATACCGATCGAATTTTTAGGACGTTCTTCACCGTGCATCATGTTGGTAATGTCAAGACGAGTGTGATCGTTGAAGATGTCTTGAGCACTGCCAGCAGCTGTTTTGAAATAAGAATCGTAGTTACCTGCTTTTAGTGTACCTAAACCAGCCCATTTAAGACCGATGAAGCGGTTACGTGCACTCCAGTCAGTATCTGAACCAGAACCATCAGTAGAAACAGCCCATTCAGCTTGATAAACAGCTGACAACTTGTCAGTCAGTTTCTCTTCACCTTTTACACCAATACGTGAAGCATGAGAGCTTACTTCAGAAACATCGTTACCTTTGAAATCGTAGTTATCAACTTGGTCGATAGATACGTTCAGTTTACCATACAAAGTTGGTGCTGCTTGTGCTGCACTCATCCCCAAAGCCGCTACTGCAGTAGCGAGAAGTAATTTTTTCATTGAGATATTTCTCCAAAACACGGTTCTAAATGGCATTCGCCTTACTTAACACTTCTTTTTTAGTTTGCTTAAGTACAAAAAATTACAAAAGCTCACCAACTTGCTATGCAGTATCTGTAATGTTTGTGACAACGAGGTGAACAATAAATGACAGTTTGGTGACGTGTTTGGATTAAATATGAAGGCTAATTCTTTCTTTTCTTATTCTGTATTTATAAAAAATGGAGCCGAAGCTCCATTTTTTGAATTTATTTTAAATCAAAGTGCGGCTTTAATTCTTTCCGCCAAGGCTTGGATTTTTTCTTGATCACCCATGTGTAAAGCATGTTTGCCTAATTCATGAACTGAACTTGGAATGAGGTGGAAATGTACATGCGGAACAGTCTGACCAGCAGATGCGCCTGAAAGTTGCATCAGTACAATACCTTTTACTTCAAGTGCTATTTCCATCGCTTGCGCAACTTTTTGCACAATTTGAATGGTGTAAGCAGCAGCGTCAGGAGGTAGATCAAGCAATGTTATAGCAGGTGTTTTAGGGATGACCAGCGTGTGACCTTCAGCTTGAGGCATGATGTCCATAAAAGCGAGAACTTGATCATCTTCATACACTTTAATTGCAGGAATTTCGTTGCGGATAATTCGTGCAAAAATATTTTGATCATCGTAAAGCATGTCTAATCCTTGAAAGTGATTGTGTACTGTAATTATTTACAGTTCAATTCTTTCTGACGATCTTTGATGGCGTCAAGTCGTTGTTGCTCTTTTTCTGAAAATTTTGGTTTAGTTGTATAGCAATTATCATTGCCAAACTTCGCCTTTGCATCCGGGTCTTTAAAGCAAAAACCTTTAGATGCGTAAATGACATCATGGTCATTTTTCAATTTTTGACATTCTTGCTCTGGCGTTGCTGCAAAAGCACTTGCCCCAATAAAAGTTGCAACACTAGCAAAAATTGCAACACTTAACTTAGTCATGAGAGTTTCCTCTGGGTTATCCACTATATGTGCCTGCCTACTAGTCACAATATGAGGTTTCGTTATCATTATTCAATGGCGAGATATTACTCGATGGTAATATTACTCCATGATTCATACATTTTCACAGCACTGGAAAAATCACTGTTTTTATCCGACAGATCGCTGGCCGCTTGAATCAGATTCTGGGTCAACGAGAGCATAGGCGCAGAAAGTTTGGCTTCACGCGCAAGGTCGATTGCAATGCCTGTATCTTTGGCCAAGAGTGGCAGGGCAAAGGTTACAGGAAAACTGCGGTTTAAAATACGCTGCGGCAAAACGGTTTCAGTCACCATGCTTTTACCACTTGAAGCATTAATACAATCCAGCGCTTCATGCAGGTTTACCCCATGCGCTTTCAGTGTAGTAAAGCCTTCTGCGACGGCACACAGGTTTACAGCCATTAACATATTATTTACGGCTTTCACTGCAAAACCCGCGCCAGATTCACCGACATGCTTGATCAGCTTGCCAAATGCCTGCAGCGCAGGAAGGGCTTTTTCATAGCCCTCTGCATTGCCGCCCACCATCACGGTTAATGTACCATTCTCAGCACCAACGGTTTGGCCGCTGACCGGTGCATCCAGAAAGATTACCCCATGTTTAGCCAATTGTACTGCCAATTTTTGGGCAGAATCCGGTACACCACTGGTGCAGTCGACCCAGACTGAACCGGATTTAAGCGACAGATTTTCCAGAAGTCGTTCAACGTCAGCGCTAGTTGGCAGGCAGGAAAAAATCACATCTGCCTGTACGGCCTGTTCCAGTGTGACGGCTTGGGTGCCATATTCAGCCGCATGTTGCTCTGCCTTGTTAAAGCTGCGGTTCCAGACATAGACCGTATCAAAATGCTTGGGTAAATGTGCTGCCATACGAAAACCCATTGCACCTAGGCCGATAAATGCCACTGATTGAATCATGCTGTACCCTCTGAATATGTTTAAATCTATTGATAATTTTTAATATTTTTCTGGTGCGAGAAATCTGCTTTAAGCATCAAGACGTGTGGAGCGCTGCACCAGCCAGGTCGTCATTTTTGGCCAGAATGTATTGGCTGTTTTCTGGTTCGACATTAGTCCAAGATGACCACCCGGTATAAGAGTAAACGTCCTATCCTGGCTACTTGTCAATTCCATCAAAGGCTTAGCTGACTGTTCTGTGACAATCTGGTCGGTTTGACCTGCACCTACCAATAGGGAGCAGCTGATATTTTTAAGATCAACAATACGACCATCTAAAGTGATAGAACCGTATTTTAAAGGATTTTGCAGCCATAAATGCAGAACCATGTCCTGATTAATCCCGCCCGGATAATCGATCATCTTGTTCAGGAAATTTCCCATGGTGGCATGTTCATAGACATCTTCGACATGATCTAGATTTAACAAAAACTGCTTCTGGCTTTTTAGCCAGCCAATCGGATCAAGTAATTTAAAGCCCAAGGCATTTACAATACCCGGCGTATGAATATATTGCTTCGGGATCAATCCTTGATGAATGGCCTGTTGCAAATTCTTATTTTTAGAAATCAGTTTATTGGTCGTAGAAAAAAGTTTGCCGACACGTCCTGACGCATAACTGTCGATAGGACTGCCCACCACGATCAGATTCTTGACATGTTCAGGCGAATGCAGGGCTGTATAGAGCGTGACAAACACCCCAGCCATACTCCAGCCGTGTAAGGAAATGAACTGACTGCCTGAATGCTTGCAGATGGTTTCAATGGATTGAGGAATGGCTGCATCGATAAAAGATAAAAAATTCAGGTGACGGTGCTTAAAGTTAAAGCGTTTCCATTCCACTAGATAGACATCAAAACCGCTATGCTGAAAATGCTTGACCAGAGAGCGATAAGGATACAGATCATAGATATCCATATTAATGGCTAACGGTGCGATGAAAACCAGAGGCTCCTTATACTTTTTCTCAGGTGAAGCGTAATAACGAATCTTGCAAAACTCGGTGCCGGCAATATATTCAAAAGGGGTTTTTTGCGACAGGATCAGTGAGGAGGCATTAAACACCCGGGTGCTGAGGTGTTTCAATTTTTTTTGCTGGCGCTGAAAGTTTTGTTTTAACTGAATCATGTAAATAAAATATCCGTATCCGCGGGAGGATTGATCGAAGTCTAAGCAATAATCGCTTATTATGCCTTGACCTGAAATAGCTTAGGCGCTCAAAATGTTGGCAAATTTTTACAAAAGGCAGCCTGAGGGCTGAGGTAAAGCGATGAGCCAGCAAGACGATATTTCTTACCAATTAGAAACTTTAGCCATTCGTACCGGTCATACCCGCACTTTTGAAGGTGAGCATGGCGAACCGATTTTTCTAACATCGTCTTTTGTGTATGAAAATGCTGCAGAAGCCGCAGCTAAATTCTCAGGCCAGGAGCCGGGCAATATCTATTCTCGCTTTACCAATCCGACCGTTGCCATGTTTGAAAAGCGTCTGGCTGCACTTGAAGGTGCAGAGCGCGCCGTCGCCACCAGTTCGGGTATGGCAGCCATTATGGCAGTGATGATGGCATTCTTAAAAGCCGGCGATCATGTGATTTGTTCACGTGCAGTCTTCGGTTCTACGGTTTCCATGTTTGAAAAATATGTCGCAAAATTTGGTGTCAGTGTTGATTTCGTCGATTTGACTGATCTTGATGCATGGAAAAATGCCATCAAGCCTGAAACTAAAATTCTCTTTGTTGAGTCTCCATCGAATCCTTTAGCAGAAGTAGCTGATATACAGGGACTCGCCGATATTGCGCATGCCAATGATGCTTTATTGGCGATTGATAACAGCTTCTGTACACCGGTGTTACAACAACCAATCAAATTTGGTGCAGACCTGGTGGTGTATTCTGCGACTAAATATCTGGATGGTCAGGGCCGTGCCTTGGGTGGTGCAGTGGTAGGTAATCATAAGCTGCTGGAAGAAATCTTCGGCTATGTCCGTACCACCGGCCCGTCAATGAGCCCATTCAATGCCTGGGTTTTTCTAAAAGGCTTGGAGACACTACGTTTGCGTATGCGTGAACATTCAGCAAGTGCACAGCAATTGGCTGAATTTTTGAACCAGCATCCAAAAGTGGAAAAAGTATATTATGCGGGCTTGCCTGAACATGTCGGTCATGAACTGGCAGCCAAACAGCAGAGCGGTTTTGGCGGTATTGTGTCTTTTGAAGTCAAAGGTGGCCGTGAGGAAGCATGGACTGTCATCGACAATACCCAGTTTATCTCGATTACCGGTAATTTGGGCGATGTGAAATCGACCATTACCCATCCGGCAACCACGACACATGGTAAATTGTCGCCTGAAGCCAAAGAAGCTGCCGGTATTCGCGAAGGTTTGATTCGCGTATCTGTTGGTTTGGAAGAGATTGGTGATATTATCCAGGATATTCGTCGCGGTTTAGACCTGATTTAATTTTATAAATTTATGTTCGGAGATATTTATGAACATTAACATGTTGATGCAGCAAGCTCAGCGCATGCAGAAAGAAGTTGAAAATAACGTAAAAAAAGCCAAAGAAGAGCTTGCGCAAACTGAAGTGCATGCCGAGGCGGGTGGCGGTCTGGTCAAAGTGACCATGACTTGCCGTAATGTGGTGAAACGTATCGAAATCAATCCTGAATTACTTCAGGATGATCCAGATATGATCGAAGACCTGATTGCAGCGGCAATGAATGATGCAGCACGTCAGGCAGAAGTGGTATCTGACGAAAGAATGAAAGCAGCGAACTCAGGCATGGGTTTACCGCCTGGTCTTGCAGGTATGTTCTAAGGAAGAATGCGCAATGTTTAGTGATCGTTTTGATCAACTCGTTCAAGCATTACGCATTTTGCCAAGCGTTGGGCCAAAATCGGCTCAACGTATGGCATTGCATATGATCATGAAAAATCGTGAGGGTGCTATTGGTCTGGCACATGCGCTGACTGAGGCTACCAATCACATTCATGAATGTTCAATCTGTCATTCTCTGACCGAAGATGAAGTCTGCAATATTTGCAGTTCGCTGGATCGTGATGATGAACTGCTCTGTGTAGTGGAATCACCTGCAGATGTCATGGCGATTGAGCAAAGTGGCAGCTTCAGAGGCAAATATCATGTATTGGGTGGACATTTATCGCCACTTGACGGGATTGGCCCCGAAGAAATCGGTATTCCGTACTTATTGCATCGTTTGGCCAATGGTCAGGTGAAAGAAGTAATTCTGGCGACCAATGCCACGGTAGAAGGACAGGCCACGGCGCATTATCTGGTTGAGGCCAGTAAGCATTTGCCGATCCAGATGACCCGAATTGCCCAAGGCGTACCTCAAGGTGGTGAGCTGGAATATGTCGATAGCCATACCTTGAGTCAGGCAGTACATAACCGGATGCGCATGAAGTAAGCTGAGCTTAAATATCTTGTTAGTTTTAATATAAAAAAGATATTAATTAGAATATAAAACCTGATAAGTAAGCGCCATTTTTTGGGAAATAGGGCAGAATTAACCTTATTTTTTATACAAAAATTCTATAGATCAGTTAATATGGATCTATCGAGAATCTAATCTTAGACTCAGTTCTATGTTTCAATTTATTCAACATCAAAACGACTTAACTCATGTACTGAAGCTGATGGATCAGAATTCAGTGTATGGGCTGGATACCGAGTTTATCAAGGTTGATACCTTATGGCCTAAGCTGGGTGTTTTTCAGATTAACGTAGACAACAAGGTCTATTTGTTGGATGGAACCACGCTGGATCTGACTGAGTTCCTTAATAAAATTTTTAACGCACAGCAGAATATTTTTCATGCCTGTAGTGAAGATATCGATCTGATTTATCACTATACCCAGAAGAAATCGCTGAGTAATGTGTTTGATACCCAGGTCGGCATGTCATTTTTGGGGCATGGTCTGCAAGTCAGCTATCAAAATGCGCTGAAGCAGATGTTGGAAGTCGATATCGAAAAAGACCAGACCCGTTCTGACTGGCTGGCGCGTCCACTCAGTTCCGAACAGTTGCTCTATGCTGCCAATGATGTGCATTATCTGGTGCAACTGTCAGAGAAAATTAAACAGGATCTGGATTCGAAAGATCTGCTGGATTTTGCCTTGCAAGATTGCCGTTTTCTGACTCAGGAAATTGGCGAAGATACCCCAACTGCCTTGTTGTATCAGGATGTCGGCAATTACCGGCATTCACGCCGTCAGCTGATGCAATTGCAGCAATTAATGGTTTGGCGTGATCAGATTGCCAAAGCACTAAATCAGCCACGCAGTTTTATTTTAAAAAATGCCAGCATGATTGATCTGGTGGAAAAATTCCCGCGCAATAATTTCCAGCTGAGTCATGTGAAAGACATTCGTTCGAATGTGGTTCGTGAGCATGGCAAAACCATTTTAGATTTATTGAAATTCCTGCCGGAGCCGGCAAATTGGCCTTTACGTCTGGCACGTCCAATTCGCCATTCTTCCAAAGATATTGGCGAAAAAATTGACTCAATTATTCAGAACGTAGTCAATGAAACCTCAATTCCTAAAGAAGTCCTGATGCGCAAGAAATGGCTGAATGCCTTGTATCAGCATGTAGTCTTTCATAAGGACGAGCAGGATCTGCCGGATTATCTGCTCGGCTGGCGCTATGAGTTATTGACTCAGCCACTGATTCAGGTATTGCATCAGGATGAATCTTATCTGTCTACCCAGATGAAAGTCAGCGAGTGATTGGCGACAGGAATGGTTAAAGAAAAAGCAATTATACAAAATCACGACTGATGCATGAGACGTGGCTAATGTTTCTGTCTTTTTTTTGATGTATCCTTGCGGTTGTTTTTCCAGAAAAGTCGTTTGAAATATGCAAGTGTCTATCTACAAATCCAGCAAAAAAAGTGAAATGTATCTGTATGTGGCGCGTCCTGCGAATGAAAGCGAAGCTGAAACATTCGAACCTTTAAGCGTATTGACTGAAGCAGTACAGGCAGCATTTGGACGTGCGACTTTTGTCATGCATCTTGAATTAAGCGAATCACGTAAACTGGCACGTGCCAATGTCTTGCATGTCATGGATTCTATTGAAACCCGCGGTTTCTTCCTGCAAATGCCGCCAGAAGGCTTGATTGATCCAAATGCTGTGGCACCAGAAGGTTTACGCGGTGCTTAATGTTGATTCAGGAGTTGTGAAATGAATGGTTATGTGGCTGTATTAGACTCAATTCCTGAACAGAGCATTGCCGTTGCAGTTTATCTGCTCGGCAGCCTGATTGCTTTATGGTGCTGGTATGGCGTGACCAAGCGTCTGCCTAAACCCATGGGCGGTTTTTTGTGGATTGTGGCCTTTGCCATTCTGCTAACACCGACGGTATCTGAGGGGTCGAATGCATCCATTGCACCCGCGATCTTTGGTCTGTTATTTGGGGTGCTGACCAAAGAGCAGTCCCTGGTTTGGATTAATGCGTCACTTATTTTATTTGTCATTGGGATTGGATCTGTGGTTGGCTATTGCTGGTCGACCTATGTGTCGAACAAAAGCAATATTCGTGTTCACGAGAAAAGTTCACCGCTGTAAGTAAAAAATAAGGTTCAATCATGTCTGCTGATATTCAACAATTTTCAGGTACCGATCAGTACATTGCGACTGACAGTTTAAAACTTGCGGTGAAAGCTGCACGCAGTTTGCAAAAACCGTTGCTGGTCAAAGGTGAGCCGGGTACAGGTAAGACTTTGCTGGCCGAGCAAGTCGCAGAAAGTCTGGGTTTGAAGCTGATCACCTGGCACATCAAGTCCACTACCAAAGCACAACAAGGCCTGTATGAATACGATGCCGTATCCCGCTTGCGCGATAGTCAGTTGGGTGATGACCGTGTCTATGACATCAAGAACTACATCAAGCCGGGTAAATTATGGGAAGCGTTTACCAGTGAAGAGCGCTGTGTCCTGTTGATTGATGAAATTGATAAGGCAGACATCGAGTTTCCAAATGACTTGCTGCATGAACTCGATAAAATGTCGTTCTATGTATACGAGACTGGCGAGACCATTACGGCAACTCAGCGCCCAATCGTGATCATTACCTCAAATAATGAAAAAGAATTGCCAGATGCTTTCCTGCGTCGTTGCTTCTTCCATTACATCGAATTCCCGGATGAAGCCACCATGCGTGAAATCATCGATGTGCATTTTGCCAATATCTCGACCACATTGGTCAATGAGGCTTTGCAAGTCTTCTTTAAATTACGTCAGATTCCGGGTTTAAAAAAACCACCTTCAACTTCTGAACTGATCGACTGGCTCAGCCTGCTTATGGCTGACGACATGCCGGAAGATATTCTGCGCAATACTGATAAATCCAAAGCAATTCCGCCCCTGTACGGCGCATTAATCAAGAATGAGCAAGATGTGCAGTTGCTCGAACGTCTAGCATTTATGTCACGTCGTTAAGGGAGAAACACGCATGTTTGTGCGACTGTTTTATACCTTACGCAAATACGGCGTGCCGGTATCGACCCGCGAACTGATTGATCTCAATCAGGCAGTTGCCGCAGGACTGGTCTTTGCCGATCAGGACGAGTTCTATCAGCTTGCCAAAACTATAATGGTCAAGGACGAGCGCTATTTCGACAAGTTCGATCGCGCCATGAAAGACTATTTTGATGGTATCGCGACCTTTGATCTGGATGAGCTGCTAAATCAGGTGCATAAGCTGCCCAAAGACTGGTTTGATCTGGAGTTGCTGGAAAAGCATTTGACCCCGGAGCAGCGCGAAGAGCTGAAAAAAGCCGGATCGCTGGAAGAACTGATGAAAATGCTAGAAGAGCGTCTGCGCGAACAGCATAAAAAACATCAGGGCGGCAACAAGATGATTGGTACCGGTGGCACTTCACCCTTTGGTGCCTATGGCGATCATCCTGAAGGTGTGCGTATTGGCGGGCCGGGGCGTAAGCGTTCTGCGGTGAAAGTGTGGGAGCAGCGTCAATACCGCAATCTGGATGATGAACAGATTTTGGGTAGCCGCCAGATGCAGATGGCATTGCGCCGTCTACGAAAATTTGCCCGTCAGGGTGCAGCCGAAGAGCTGGATATTGACGGGACAATTCGTGAAACTGCCAAGCAGGGGATTCTGGATGTACAACTGGTGCCGGAGCGTCGTAACCGCATCAAAGTACTGATGCTATTTGATGTTGGCGGTTCGATGGATGCGCATATTGCCCAGTGTGAAAAGCTGTTTAGTGCTGCGAAAACCGAATTCAAGACCCTGGAATATTTCTATTTTCATAACTGTCTGTATGACTATGTCTGGAAAGACAATATTCGCCGTTCCAGTTCACGTATGAACACCTGGGATTTATTCAATACCTATGGTCGCGATTATCGCGTGATTGTGGTCGGAGATGCCAGTATGGCGCCGTATGAGCTGAATTCTGTCGGTGGTTCGGTTGAATATATGAATGATGAAGCTGGACAGGTCTGGTTACAGCGTCTGCGTCAGCATTTTGATAAAACTGCTTGGCTGAATCCGGAAGAAGAAAAATACTGGCATTACACCCATACCATTGGTCTGATCCAGCAGATATTTGAAAATCATATGTTTCCAATGACGCTGAAAGGCATTGAAGACATGACCAAATATCTGGCGCGTTAATTCCATTTATCTATAAGTGACTTTAGTTAGAGTTATTAGTGATTTAAAAAAAATTATTCTAGTATAAAGTCACTCATTAGACTTCCGTCATAAATCAAAAAACGTACAATTTATTTGATCTTAAATTAATCAGCAAAATTATTTAATTCAAGAGATAATCCTTGGATGAAATTCAAAGATATTCAAAAATTATCAAACGTTAAGTTTCGTAGGCTTACCGGTGTTAGTTGGGCTACATTTAACCTCATGTTGGCCGAGCTAAATAAGCATTTACCTCGTCATATTGGTAAAGGACGACCGCATAAATTACCGTTGGAAGATCGTTTGCTCTTATGTATAGAATATTGGAGAGAATATCGAACATTTTTCCATCTTGGTATGAGTTACGGTGTATCTGAAACGAGTGCAATTCGTATCACACGTGTTATTGAAGATACCTTAATCCGTTCTGGAAAATTTAACTTGCCAAAACAACTTCCTAATCGAGATGAAGTGGATTGGGAAGTTGTTGTGATTGATGCAACTGAAATATTAGTTCAACGTCCAAAAAAAACAGAAGAAATGGTATAGCGGTAAAAAAAAGCGACATACCTTTAAATTTCAGCTATCTATGCACTATACAACAGGTGAAATACTGAGTGTATGTGGAAGTCATGGAAGCATGCATGATTTTAAAATATTTAA
>NZ_DCLL01000009.1 GCF_002321025.1 Acinetobacter lwoffii | reverse complement strand
AGTTTTATTTACAGTCTCTATTTTCAATGCTATTTTTCTTTTTTGAATGAATAATTTCATTTCTAAGGGTTTCTAATTCTTTAAACATTGACCAATACTTGATTTGCTTAGGTGATTCACAGTTCAAAATATTTGGAATAATTTCAGTGAGTTTTTCTGAAGTTGGTATCCATTTTTCAATTTGAGAAATTTCATAGACTTCTTGAATACCTTTTGAGTTTGTTTTTTTATAAACGAAGTCATTAGGGATTGTGGCGTTGCAAAATGCTTCAACTGCTTTATAAGAAAAAACAGATGCTATTTGTATTTGTTCAATATAGTCATAAAATAACGAGACATTTTCACTATAAAAATCTTTATTCTTTTCCATATCTTTTTTAAGTTTTTCTAGTAGATTTTCAGCTTCATCTCTAGCTTTAGTAAATATATTCAATGATAGTCCGATCTCATTAGGAAGCGATAAATTGATCTCTTTATTATCAATTTTTAAATCTAACATTCTCTGTAAAAAAACCAATTGATCGTTTTTTTTAACATTATAAATTAAGGGTTTTGAGCACCTAATATCTGGAATTTTGTAAGAGCCGAAACCTGTCTCAGATTTAGAGTAGCTGTTCACAACATGAACACATACCATTTGTAAATTTACTAAAGCTACGTTCATAAAAATTCCTTCAAAATCATTTTTTTATAGTTATAGATAAGAATTGAGCGAGTGTCTACGAGCGATGACTGCTTCTGTCGCATTTGAAAATTAAGTTTTCCTAAAATTAATATAATACATGTTATATGAAATCCTCTGTAAATTTCATTTTAAAACAAACTCTTATATTGGTGTAAAAAGCCCAATCATTAGCGATTGGGCTTTTTAGCTGACATTTCACATTCCACGCTTCATTTTGGAACATCTTTGGATGATTTTATTAAATTGAGCTGATCAATTTCTATTTTAGATTAGCTTTGCTGCGCCAAAAACTTCTCAATCGCTACCTGTGCAATCTCCGCATCTTCAAACGACTTTACACCTGACACGCCCATTGCACCTACCAACTGCCCTTGATACATAATCGGTTCACCACCTTCCAGCATTCCTGAGAAACTTTCCATGGTCAAAAAACCCATCTGTCCGCCTTTGATAATATCTTCAAACAGTTTAGATGGATGGCGACTCATGGCAGAACATTTGGCTTTTTCGACGGCCAGATTTGCAGTCATTGGGGCTGCACCATCCATACGCTTCATCGTAAGCAAATTACCTGTTTCATCTACTACAGCAATACTGACATTAAAACTGTTCTGAATGGCATATTGATGGGCTTGATCTAATAAAAATTCAGCATCACTTAAAGTCAAATAATGTTTGGTTTGCATGAATAAATATCCCTAATTTTAAATGTAATTTTCCCTAAGCCTGAGCCCTATATGGCGCAAGAATACAGTAAGAAGTCTTTAAATTTTCATTTCTATTCGATAGATGAAAGCCCTCTCCTTTAAGGAGAGGGTTTGGGAGAGGTATAAATTACGCTTTCATCTCAGCAAAAGTTTCTTTTGCAGCCTGAATAGTGAAAGCAATATCTTCATCAGAATGCGCAGCTGAAATAAATCCTGCTTCAAAAGCAGATGGCGCAAGGTTCACGCCACGATTTAACATGCCATGGAAGAATTTACGGAAAGCATCGACATCACACTTCAACATCGAATCGAAGCTCGTGATGTCTTCCTGATCGGTAAAGTAAAGACCAAACATCCCACCGACCTGTTGAGTCTTAAACGGAATACCGGCTTCATCCGCAGCAGCTTGCAAGCCAACCAACAGTTTCTCAAGTTGCGCAGACAATTTCTCATAGAAACCTTCAGCACGGAGATGTTTGAACATCTCAATTCCGGCACGCATTGCCAGTGGATTACCCGACAATGTACCTGCTTGGTATACCTTACCCAGTGGTGCAATACATTCCATCACTTCACGCTTACCACCGAAAGCGCCCACTGGCAGGCCTGCACCAATGATTTTACCTAAAGTGGTTAAATCCGGAGTTACGCCATAATGAGCCTGTGCACCGCCAAGACCGACACGGAAACCGGTCATCACTTCATCAATGATAAACACTGAACCATGCTCATCACAGACATCACGAATTGCTTGCAGGAAACCGTCAATTGGTTTCACCAGGTTCATGTTGCCTGCGACTGGCTCAACAATCACACCGGCAATTTCTGAACCGAATTTGGCAAAGCATTCTTTTAAAGTCGCGATGTCGTTATACGGAAGTGTCAGCGTATGTTTTGCAAAATCCGCTGGAACACCTGCAGACGTCGCTTCTCCTTCACCACTGGTCAATAAACCTGAACCGGCTTTTACCAATAATGAATCTGAGTGACCGTGATAACAGCCTTCAAATTTTACAATCTTGTCACGACCAGTATAGCCACGTGCCAGACGGATCGCGGTCATGGTTGCTTCTGTACCCGAGTTGGTCATACGAACCAGTTCAATCGATGGTATGATCTCGCAGATAATGTCTGCCAGCGTGGTTTCATGAACTGTGGGCGCACCAAAACTCAAACCATCGACTGCAGCATCCTGAACGGCTTTAATAATCGCAGGATGTGCATGACCCAAAATCATCGGCCCCCATGAACCTACATAGTCCACATAACGCTTACCATCGACATCATACAGATACGCACCTTGAGCTTTTTCGATAAAGACCGGCGTCCCACCGACACTATTAAATGCACGTACAGGTGAGTTGACGCCACCCGGGATATGTTTATTGGCTTGTTTGAACAATTGTTCTTGCTTTGGAGATAGGCTCATGAAGGTACTCGACTCAAAATTAAATCAATCAAAAAATTTTATGCTGTAGCTTGAAAAAGCGCAGACCATTCGTCTAAACGTTCAGGAATGGCATTCATAGGAAGCCCCAATATATCACTAATCACCGCGCAATAATCCGCACCTGATTCAATGACATCTTTGGAATTTTCAACCGTTAAACCACCAATGGCACATAAAGGTACATTCAATTTCTCTTTGGCCAGTTTTAAGGTTTCCAGACCAATATTACCCGCTTCAGGTTTACTGTCAGTAGCATAAATTGCTCCAAATGCCACATAATTCGCACCATCGGCAATGGCCTGTTTAGCCAGCTCAAGTGAGTTATTACAGCTACGGCCAATCAACACGCCTTTAGGCAAACGCGCAACAGCGTCGACAATCGAACCATCATCCTGGCCTAAATGCACACCCACGCCGTATTTAACCGCCATTTCCAGATCATCGTTAATCACGAAAGGTACGCCATATTCAGCACACATGGCTTTCATGTACTCGATTTCGTAAATTTGATCTTCTTTCGCCACTTTTTTACGGCGATATTGCAAGACCGCAACACCACCATTGGCCATTGCACCTTCCAACTTCGCCAATAAAAGCTCTAATGGATCATCATTGGTAATTAAATATAAACCGCGCATCTTGCTCGCCACTTGCTAGGATGGCTCTATTATAGGCATAACTCGGTTTAATTGCCGCCATCTTGCTGTTTCTGAGACCAGGTAGCAACAGATTTGCAGTTTTTTAGCACAATTTATCAATTAAATCGTAAATATCACCATTTTCAGGGATATACGGACTTTCAAATCTGCGTTTTAATGGCCTTATAACAATAATTATAACGTGTTAATGCTTACGCCCTCCGACAAACGCTTTTAGGATTTTGCAGATAACTTGGTGGAGAAGTTGCAAAATTCTAAGAGCGGTTTTTTTTGTCTTTTTTTCCGCTTCTCTCAAATGTACTTAAAATAATTAATGTTAAAAATACCCATTTTCAGGGATAGCCCAAACCATAGGAAGCGACTTAAATAGCGATAGATACAGAAAATAAACAGAAAAATAAATACCTGTGTTGGTAACACCCGATCCTTTCTGGTTTTGAGTCATTCGTTTGTGGGGAGACGTTTCAAAGCCAGAAAGGATCTTTTACTTTTAGCCCAAATCCACATGAATTCTTCTATGAATATTTACACAATAGCATCAGCAAAATTTTAAACATTTATTGATAGCAAACAGGCATAAAAAAAGCCCGGAGAAGGTCGCTCCAGGCTTGGAAAACTGATATATTGATTAAAATATAATGGTTGATCAAAAAACTAAATTGGCAATAACCTAATTATTAGAATAATAATTCTAGACTTGCAAGGCTTTTATCGAAATTTCATGCTTTAAGTGAGCACATTCCGATAAAAGTCATTCTCGCTCAACTGGAAATTTTATCGTATTTACGATCGATCAGGCTGATATTACCACGCAGGACATCGGCAAACATGCGCCAGTCCGAGATAAAGCTATATACAGGCTGTTTAAAGCTGGCCGGTTTATTGCGCTCAAAGATAAAATGACCGACCCAGGCACAGGCATAACCCGAAAGCAAACCATAGGTAAAATATCGCGGCTTGCCTTGACGAATGGCTTTGGCAAAACAGTATAAACCGATGCTACTGCCGGCCACGTGCAGACGGCGGCTGATAATCTGCCGATGCTCAGTCAAATAGAAGCGATAAAATTCATGATAATTCTTAATCGGCATCTGGGGCTGAACCACCCCCTCATTATTAATTTTTGGTTGTACTTGTACATTCATCTTTCATCATCCTGACGTTTTTGTTTTACCTTAGCGTATATTTTAGCCAAATAACAGCCTTTTGATACGCGCTTCAATACATCTTGAACCTCTCTGTGAACGCCTGAATCTGATCGTTTTAGCCTAAAATGAACCGATGAAATCTAATCTTAAAACTTCTGTTTAAGCTTTTTATGTTCAGTCAAGTCTTACATGCATTTTGATTTTGGTTACAATCTGCTGCGCACAAATCTAAAAATATAATTGCGGCTGCTGTCCGCCTCATTTCAAAACCTTATTCAATTGAAGATTCAGCGCTTAATGCACTGAACAGATAGGATGATCATCATGGTTGAAGTTGAACTCAAGTTCCAGATTCCTGCGGCAAGACGCACTGCGCTGCTTAAGGCACTTGATCCGAAAAAGTCTCAACAGATCCAGCTTCAAGCCAAATATTATGATACTGCCGACCGCCAACTGGCCCGGCATGGGGTAGCACTGCGTCAGCGTCTGGAAGGTACACGTTGGGTTCAAACCCTAAAAGCGGCCGGAAAAAGCCATATCGAACGCTTTGAACATAATCATGATCTAGGGGAATTAACCGCATCTCCTGAACTGGATTTAGATATTTATAAAAAATTTCCAGAAGCCGGGGCAATTCTCAGCAATGCGCTCGGCAATCAGTTTGACCAGCTCCAACTCCAGTTTGAAACCGATATTGCCCGCACGTTAAGGGTAATTGACTATGAGGATACCCAGATCGAAGTCAGCCTGGATATTGGACAGATCCGTACACAGGATGCCGAGCAAGAAGTACATGAAGTCGAGTTCGAACTAAAAAATGGTTCAATTCAACATTTGCTGGCATTTAGTTTTGAATGGGTCAAGAAATACCAGCTCTGGCTCGATGTACGTAGCAAGGCTGAAATAGGTAATTTATTGGCCACTTCACAGCACGTCAGTCCTGCGACCCTCAGCAAAGAATTTCAGATCAGCAAAAAAGACAGCGCCAGTAAAACCATGTGCAGTCTGATTGCGCAGCAGATGCAGCATTTATTGCCGAATATTGCGGCGATTGCAGCTCAGGTTGCAGAGCAGGAACATATTGATCAGGCACGACTGGCACTGGATCAGCTGTATCTGACCTTGCTGCTGTTCAAAGACTGGCATCCACAGCTTTCGGACAAGTGGGCTCACCAGCTGGCGGCTTTTAAGCAGCAATTTGAACATCTGCAACATTTGCAGCATATGCAAAACAGCCTGGCCGGCTTTCTGCAAAATCCAACCACGGCAGAAAATCTGAGCAAAGATATTCTGTATGCGCAGGAGAAACTCGGTAATCTGGTCAAGTCTACACAGAATGTGCATCATTATCTGGAATTGCTGATGTTCAGTTTAAATGAAAATGAGCATGCTTCGCTGGACTTGAAAACTGCTGCACAAACCACCTTGCAACAGCAATATAAAGCCTTGCAGGAACAAATGAACCAGACGGATATCACTGATTTTGAAAGTCTGGATCAATTGTCGGGCCGGATTCAGGAACTCAAATTCAGCTTTCCGATTTTAACCACGATCTATGATGTCAAAAATTTGCAGAAATACAGCAAAGCGCTGAACGATGCACAACTGGCAGCCAGTGAGTATCAAACCTTGGCCTCTTCTGCAGTTTATATTCAGCAGACCGAACTGGAAGCAAGTGACTGGTTTGTGCTGGGTTGGCTGACCGCCAAGCAGGAAGTCTATGCGCAGAAACTGCTTGAAGCGACCGAACAGTTCCTGGTCAGCCGTAAATTCCTGAAATAAAAATATTGAAATAAATATCACGAGAAATACTTAAAGCACGCCTTCTATGGCGTGCTTTTTGTTGCAGAAGCACATCACACCCCTGCTGATCTTTGGGCTATATTAATCTGTAAAACCCACATCGCGGAGGAATAACCCGATGGCAGAAATAGAACTCAAATTCCAGATTCCGCCACAGTCTCGTGTGCAATTTGAACAGGACATTCAGAAACTTCAGCCGACTCGGCATCGCCTGTGCGCACGCTACTTTGATACTGAAGCGCAACAACTACAACAACATCAGATTGCCCTGCGTCAACGTCTGGAAGACCAGCAATGGATTCAAACCCTGAAAGCAGCGACTGAACAGCAATTTGAACGTTTTGAACTTGAGCATGAATTAAAAAGTCCTCCGGAACATTGCGATTTCCAGTTATATCGCAAACATAAATCGGCAAAAAAAATCCTGAAACAGGCACTCGGTGATCTGGAGACTCCACTCATTCTGCAATTTGAAACAGATGTCGTACGGTATGTACTTACAGAAAGTCATCTGGACAGTCAGATTGAAATTGCTTTTGATGTCGGAGAAATTCGGCACAACGATCAAGCCATCGATATTTATGAGGTCGAATTTGAGCTTAAATCCGGCCAGCTGAGTGAATTGATTGATTTCATTCAGCCCTGGGTTCAGCGTTATGCTTTGTGGCTAGATACCCGGAGCAAATCGGAACGCGGTTATGCCTTGTTACGTGGTGAAGAGAGTCTTACGGTTCAGCATCAGCTTCCCTTAGTGCTTGAACAGAAAGATCAGATCAGTACGATTTTACAAAAAATTGTCGCCAACTGTCTGGCTCATCTTTTTCCAAATGCGACGGCGATTGCTGCCGAGAATTATAATAGTGATCATGTGCATCAGGCACGTGTCGCGATTCGGCGTTTGCGCAGCGCATTTAAAATTTTCCAGTCCGTAACTGAACATGTACAGCCAGAATGGCCGGAACAGCTGCGGGATATTTTCCAGCAACTCGGTTCTACACGAGATCGTGATGCCTTGGCAGAAAGCCTGATTCCACAACTGGAAAAAGCAGGTTCCCCCTTACTGAAATTACCGCCACACCGTCAAAAACAGCCAGATATCAGTGCGCTGTTTAGAAGTCCTGCTACCGTAGCATTAATGCTACAACTGCTTAGCTTTAGTCAAGAAAATACAGAGGGTAAAGCCAAGTCTTCGCATAAAATTTTGTGTAAAGGCTTAAGTAAACTGCACCAGCAAATCTGTGAGGATGCCGAGAACTATCAGGAACTGGATATTGAATCCCGGCATCGTACACGCAAACGGGTCAAACGCTTACGCTATAACGTAGAATTCTTGCAAAGTTTATTTCCTGAAAAAGAAGTCAAAGCTTATCTAAAAGCCTTAAAACCCTTGCAGGAAAGCCTCGGGCATTATAACGACCTATTTGTAGCAGACGAATTATTTAGACCTTATGTCAAACAACAGGCCAAGGCCTGGTTTGTACTGGGCTGGATAAGTGCGGAACAGCAGCGTTTGTCGAAGGAAGCAGCAGAGCGTTTACAGCAGTTTGCTGAAAATACCAAGCCCTTCTGGTAAGACCGGGCTTGGTCAAACTGTGCTAGCGATATTTGCCGAATACTTTCCAGGTATTATTGTCTGCCAGAGGATCGTTATAACTGTCGCTGCGTTGCTTGCGTGGCTTATCGCGTGCATCGACCAGTTCAAAATGTGGCTCAACACTCAGCACAATCCCATTCACATAAAAACGGGTGCGCGTATATTCGCTCTGGCCATGCTGAAATACATAAGTGCGTAAATCCACAAACTCACGATGTGCCACCAATGCTGCGGTGTCGTCACTATCCAGCCACTGCCGCATGGCTGCAACCTGCTCGGGTTCGAACTGGCCACATTTTTCGATCAGGCTGGCGACCCCACGAAAAGTTTTGGATTCTTTGGCACGGGTTTTATTGATCCGAATCCGGTCAACATGAAAATAAAATAGCGGCAGGTTTAAATGACTTGGAAGATGGATGGCATCCAAGATTTCATCTTCCATAAAAGGCTGAAACAGATCTTGGGCTCTTTCAATCAGACCGAGCCACTGACTATAGTATTCATCTACCTGTGACTGGCTGCCATAATAAATCGGCAAGCCTTCAACATTGGCCAGATTTGCCGGTGGCCAGATATTCTGGCGCAATAAGGCAATATCACTTTTTAGGCTTTGTACTGCAATCGCATCCTGCATGACATTCACTTTTATATGCTTAGGCTATTTTTAGATTAAGGCAAAGGTTTAGTTTCTGCAAGGCTTTGCCTATAATTAGCGATTGAGATTTTAGTGTTAGGAACAAATTCATGGTTCAAAAGATTGAAGCAACCGATGTAACCGAAGAAGAAGCGTTAAATGCGGCATTCTTTGAACGTGCTGATGAATTTATTCAACAAGCCAACGATTTTTGTCGCGTAGAAAAAGGCTCACAGGAAAAACCGAGCGATAAGCGCGGTCAAGTCAGTGCGGCGATGTTATTTGGTACTGCCCGTTTCAATACCTGGGTGGCAGCAAATAATTTTAAAGATGGCAACGAAATGCGTGATGCTAAAGATCAGGTCATGTCTTATATCTTGCAGCAATTTCAAATGATGCTGGAAGATAACTATGATGAATACTGTGAACAGTTCGAAAACTATTTACGTTTCCGTCACAATGAAGAGTTTCATGCCAACAAGCATAACCATGATCACAAGCACGATCACTGATTAAAATACGAAAAGCCCCGCGGGGCTTTTTTTATTTGCTGTCATTTATCATATTGACTTTGAAGTGATTTAAGCACTATATAAATTGAATAATAAATAAACGAAAACAAGGCATAGTATGCAGCAACTTCCCTTTCCGATCATTGACCCACATATTCACCAATGGGATCCGTACAACACCCCACACGCGGCAGCGCTCGCGGTAAAGCTGTTTGGCAAACATCCCAGACTGCTGGACAAAATGGTCAGACTGTTAAAATCCAAAGACGTCATTGAGACCATTGGCCTGACCCAGCACCTGACTGCACCCTATCTGCCTGCAAATTACAAGAGAGATGCAGGACATTATGAAGTGGAGCAAGTTGTGCATGTCGAAGCCAGCTGGCATGACCATAAAGGCACAGGCGTGGTAAATGAAACCCGTTTTATCGCTGGACTTCCTTTTGACCAGCACAATATCCAGTTAGGTGGCATTGTCGCCACGGCGGATCCACGACAGAAAAATTTTAAACAGTTAATTGAATTGCATCGCGAAGCTTCTCCCAAATTTCGCGGCATCCGTAAAATGGCTGCGGTACACCCAGATAAAGGGATTCATGCCTGGACCGATGAACCGCATCTCTATCGCAACAAAAATTTCCTGAAGGGCTTCGAAGAACTGGCCACGCAAGATTTAAGCTTTGATGCCTGGGTATATTCGACCCAGATTGCGGATGTTACTGCGCTGGCTAAAGCCTTTCCAGATACCCCTATCGTGCTGGATCATCTCGGTACGCCTGCCGGTTTATTTGGAAAGGTGGGCAAAGCCACGGGCAGGACCGAACAAGAACGTGCCCATATATTTTCAGACTGGAAAGAACAGCTGGCTGAACTGGCCGAATGCAAAAATGTATCGACCAAAATGTCTGGTCTGTTTATGCCAGTCTTGGGACATGATTTTCATACGCAAAAACGGCTGGCAACTAAACAGGAATTAGTGGAACGTGCCTCACCCCTGATTCAGCATGCCTTAGATTGTTTTGGTTCTCAGCGCGTGATGTTTGCCTCTAACTTTCCGATGGACAGTGTCAGCAGCTCACTCACCAATATTGTTGATGCCTTTAGCGATATTGTTCAGGACTATGATGAAAATGCCTTAAAGCCGATCTTTTATGAAAATGCTAAAGCGTTTTATAAATTATAAGAATAAGAGTCTGGATCCTTAAAAAAGGAGGAAAATACATATGCTCTGGGAAGAAATGATCGCTAGTCCCTTGTCAGAAAAACTTTTATATACTTGCTTGGTGATCTGTTTTAGTGGAATCGTATCCTACTATTACCAACATATTATTCACTTACCCTTTAATAAAGATATTGCTTTCGGAGCAATAGATCTCTTGCGAAAGT
>NZ_DCLL01000033.1 GCF_002321025.1 Acinetobacter lwoffii | reverse complement strand
CTTTCGCAAGAGGTCTATTGTCATTTACTGCGGTAAACGCCATGACAAGATCCGTAAAGTTGAAGGCGGCCTCGGCTTCCAGATCTTCAACCGTAAGATCACGCTTGATCAAGCGACATATAGCTCACATAACCTGAGTGTGTTCTTCTAATGAATAAGATTTTTGTTTGCCAAGTTGACGAATTAGACGAAGGCGAAGCGTTAAAAGTAGATTGTGGCGTAAACGGTATCGAAGCGCTGGCTGTATTTAACAATGGCGGTGAATTCTTCGCTATGAACGATAAATGCAGTCATGGTAATGCTTCTATGTCTGAAGGTTATCTGGAAGATGACGGTACTGTGGAATGTCCATTGCATTCAGCACGTTTCTGTTTAAAAACAGGTGAAGCATTGTGTCTACCTGCAACTGATCCAATCAAAACTTTCCCAGTGATTGTTGAAGATGGTCAATTGTTTGTAGAGATGGCAGGAGAGTAATCATGGGTTGGCTACAAGGCGAAGTTGCACTTATTACTGGTGGTGGTTCAGGCTTAGGCTGGGCTTTGGTAGAGCGTTTTATTGAGGAAGGTGCACAAGTTGCGGTTCTTCAACGTTCAAAAGCTAAAGTGGATGCATTAAATGAACACTTCGGTGGAAAAGTTCTTGCGATCGAAGGTGATGTAGCCAGCTATGCAGATAACGTTCGTGCAGTTCAAGCAACTGTGGAACGTTTCGGTAAACTCGATTGTTTCGTTGGTAATGCCGGTATTTGGGATCACTATGCCGATATCGTCAATACCTCTGGTGAGCAGCTGGAAAAAGCCTTTGACGAGATTATGGGCATTAATACCAAATCTCTGATCCTCGGTGCGAAGGCTGCACTGGATGCATTGATCGCTTCTGAAGGTTCTATCATATTTACTTTGTCTAATTCGGCACTGTACTCCGCTGGCGGAGGCCCTGTATATACTGCATCTAAGCATGCGGGTGTCGGGATTATGAAAGAACTGGCTTACGAGCTTGCGCCTAAAGTACGAGTGAACGCTGTTGCGCCGTCAGGTATGAATGTGAATATCAAAGGTGCGGCATCGCTGGGTCAGGAAAATGTAGGCCTGCTCGATGCGCGTGATCCTGAGAAAATTGCACGTGGCATGCCACTGAATTTCTTGCCTGAACCGGAAGATATGACAGGTTCATACGTGCTCTTGGCATCTCGTCAAAACAACCGTCCTTTGACTGGTGTTCTGATTAATGCTGAATGCGGTCTGGGTATTCGTGGCCTACGTCAGCCACGTGCAGGTTTCTTTGACGAATAAACATCTAGTCTCATTCAAATGGACTTACCGGCAGCCTCATCTCTCAGGGCTGCCTTCCTTCTAGGAGTCTCTCATGGCCGTTAAACTTATTTGTGCATCGCACAGTCCTTTAATGGAATTTGCTTCACCTCAAGATCAATCAAAAGAGCAAAAAGTTCGTGCTGCTTTTGAAAAACTCTCTGCTGAAGTAAAAGCTTACGACCCAACCCTGATCATCACTTTTGGTCCTGATCATTTTAATGGTTTCTTCTATGACCTGATGCCAAGTTTCTGTGTCGGTATTCGTGCCAAAGCCGCAGGTGACTGGGATTATGGCAAGGACAATGACCATATTGATGTACCTGAAGACAAGGCATTAGATCTGGTTCGACGTGTACTGGATGAAGGCGTAGATGTTGCCTACTCATACCGTATGCAGGCCGACCATGGCGTGACTCAGCCCTTACATTTCCTGTGTGAAGGCAAGCTTGACCGTTATCCAACGATTCCAATTTTTATTAATGGCGCTGCAGCACCGATGCCAACCACCAAGCGTACCATCGCTTTGGGCCGTGCTGTGGGTCAATACATCAAGTCTTTAAACCTTGAAAATGAGCGTGTGCTTGTTTTAGGTACTGGTGGTCTGTCACATGATCCACCAACACCACAAATGGGTGCAGTACCACCAGAAGTGGAAGAGTTCCTGATTGCAGGTCGTTATCCAACGCCTGAAGCACGTCATGCACGTCAATCCAAAATTATTGCAGTGGGTCAAAAGCTGGCAGCAGGGGATACGTCAGTTGCCGTGCCTTTGAATGCTGAATGGGATATTGCCCTGCTAGAAACCTTCAAGAACGCTGATTTTGCAACATTAGAAGCGATGACTGAAGCTGAAATCCGCCGTGATGGTGGTCGTGGTGGTCAGGAAGTCCGTTCTTGGATGGCTGCCTTCGCTGCCTTAAGCGAAATGGGTGAGTATGAAATGACCACGCATTGCTATGAAGACATCAGCGAATGGATTGCCGGCTTCGGTATCGTATCTGCAGAGTTAAAAGGTTAAGAAAATGAGCAACGTAAACAACATCGTGATCGTGGGTGCTGGCCAGGCAGGTGCGAGCGCAATTTTAGAACTTCGTGGCAACAAGTATGAAGGCAAAATTACCTTAATTGGTGATGAAAGCCATCTTCCTTATGAGCGTCCACCGTTGTCTAAAGATGTGATTCTAAAACCTGAAGACACCAAGATCGAAATCCTGTCAGAACAGAAACTGGCAGATTTAGGGGTGGAAACGATTCGCGGTAATGGCGTGGCGAAAATCAATGCCGAAGCGAAAACGGTTGAACTCCTGAACGGTGATGTTGTTGCTTATGACAAACTCTTGCTTGCAACAGGTGGTGCCGCGCGCCGTTTGCCTAATTTCGATGCTTTGGGCAAACACGTCTATACCCTGCGTAACCTGGAAGATTCACAGGCACTGGTGCCTGTGCTTCAAGCCGGTCGCCGTATCATCCTGATCGGTGGTGGCGTGATTGGTCTTGAGCTTGCATCATCTGCACGTTACAAAGACTGTCAGGTCACTGTGATCGAAATGGGCCCAACGGTCATGGGCCGTTGTTCACCACAAATCCTGAGCGAATTCCTGCTAGAACAGCATCGTCAAAACCAGGTCGATGTGCGTCTTGAAACCAAGATTGCAGATTGCCGTTTAGATGGTGAAGAAGTCGTGGTAACGCTGGAAGGCGGTGAAGAGCTGCGTGCTGATGCTGTAGTTTACGGAATCGGGATCGTGCCAAATGCACAGCTTGCAGTAGATGCAGGTCTGGACGTTGATGTTGCGATCAAGGTGAATGAACACTGCCAGACTTCAAATGCTGACATTTATGCGGCAGGCGATGTTGCAACTCAATTGCGTGACTGTGGCAATCACCGCCGTGTAGAAACCTGGGAAAATGCCAATCTTCAGGCAGGTATCTTTGCGCGTCACGTGATGGGTGTTGAACATCCGAAAGCCAATCCGGCCTGGTTCTGGACCGATCAGCTGAATATCAATTTCCAGTTTGTTGGCGATATGGCCGCAGCTGAATGGCATATCCGTGGTGAAATGGATGCAGCCAAAGGTGCAGACAATTCATTCGTGATGTATGGCGTGACTGATGGTCAAATCGTTAGCGGGATTACCGTGAATGCAGCCAAAGAAATGCGTCATTTGAAAAAAATGATCAGTAAAAATACGGCGTTTGATGTTCAAAAACATTTGGATATCGCACAAGACTTACGCAAAATTGCTTAAGTTGTATTGAGATATCTTGGGACAGACCTATGTTTTGCATAGGTCTGTTTTTTATGCACGAAACTTGATGAATTTATCAAAAATTAAAACTTCATCTCAGCATGAATTCGCTATACGCTATTTTTGAAGTTGCTGATCCAGAACTTCTTGGCCTCGTTTAGGAGACTTATGAGTTCTTCATCATCATTGCCGGTCACGGCAAGTATTTACGCTTTATTGGTGCTGATCTGGGCAGCAACGCCACTGGCGATTGTCTGGAGCGTGGCCGAGATTCACCCGATGTGGGTGCTGATCATTCGCTATTTTGGTGCCTCGATTATTGCGTTGTTCCTGCTGAAGATCATGCGCGACCCGCTGCCTTTTGACCGCACTTCAATGAAAAGCTATCTGGCAGGTAGTTTGAATTTAATCGGCGCGCAGCTGTTTATTTACCTGGCAGCCAATTATCTGACCTCAGGGTTGATGGCACTGATTTTTGGTTTTTCACCGCTGATCGCCGGTTTGATCGGGCATATGATTTTAAAAACCCATAAACTGATCTGGTTACAATGGCTCGGCATGGCAGTGGCCGTCGCCGGTTTGTCTTTTGTTTTTGCCGACTCGGCAGACAGCAAGATTAATCCCTGGGGTGTGGTACTGATGCTGATCAGTATGGTGTCCTATATCAGTTCCATCTTCTGGGTTAAACAGATTAGTGCCCCCTTGAGTCCTATGTCGCAAGCGACGGGTTCATTGCTGGTATCCGCAGCTGGTTCCCTCATTTTAGTGCCATTTATCTGGCAACATATGCCAACTCAGTTGCCTAGCACACAGGCAATGATCGGTTTTGTATTTACCATGATCATGTCTTCAATTGTGGCAATGCTGTGCTATTTCTGGCTGATTCGCCGTCTAAATGCTTCGACTGTCTCATTGAGTAATGTGATGACGCCGGTGATCGCTCTGGTATTGGGAGCAACCTTAAATCATGAAATTATCAGCAGTCATGCTTTTGCGGGAATTGCCGTGGTGATGTTCGGGATCATCATGTATTTCTGGAAAGAGTGGCGCGAGCAGTATTTTTCCAAGCGTTAAAACTGTAAAAATTAAAAGGGCGAAAGCCCTTTTATTATTTGAGTGGAGAGTAAAGTGATTCAACAACGTGAGAGATCACGACTAAGCAACAATTTGTAAAACAACTTTCAAAAATAAATGATTAAGATTTTGATACATAAATCATTCAAGCTTGCACAAGCTTATTTAGGACAGTGTCAGGATGTCTCAATCCAATAAAATCGTAGTCTATGCAGCCCTGTTTGGTAATCTGGCGATCGCGCTGGTTAAATTTGTTGCGTCCTATATAACCAATAGTTCTGCCATGTTCAGTGAAGCAATTCATTCCGTAGTGGATACCTTGAATGAAATTTTACTGTTGTATGGCATGAAAAAATCAGAAAAACCTGCAAATGCCAAACATCCTTTTGGTTATGGGCGTGAACTGTATTTTTGGGCTTTTATTGTGGCATTGATGGTTTTTGCCTTGGGTGCGATCGTGTCCATCTATCAAGGGATACAACATATTCTTCAGCCCGAAGTCATGCAGGATCCATTGATCAATTATATTGTGCTGGGTCTGGCGATTCTTTTTGAAGGATTTTCATGGTCAGTGGCTTTAAAAACCTTTCGTAAACAAAAGGGAAATCTGGGATATTTTGAAGCATTTCGACACAGTAAAGATCCAACGACCTTTACCGTGTTATTTGAAGATACTGCCGCCCTGGTCGGCTTGGTGATTGCTCTGGTTGGTATTTTTCTGGCGCATCAACTGAATATTCCTGAATTGGACGGTGCCGCATCGATTTTAATTGGTATCGTGCTGGCAGTATCTGCCTGGTTTCTGGCACGTGAAACCAAAGGTTTGTTACTGGGTGAAACGGCAGATCCAAAACTGCGTGAAGATGTATTAAACATTGCTCAACAGGATGCGGCAGTTTTCAGTGCCAATGGGGTGTTGACTGAGCAGATGGGCGCTCAGCAAGTCATTGCATCATTGAGTCTGGAATTTAAAGATGATTTAACTTCTGATGAAATTGAAGCCTGTGTCAACCGGATCGAAGCACAGATTAAACAGCTGCACCCGGAAATTATTGCTTTATTTGTGAAACCCCAAACCAAGGCCGTATGGCTGGAACGAACCCAAGGTCGTGTATAAAGATCTAAAAATCGCTTGAGGTTGGTATTTTGACTTCCGCTTGCCTTTCTTGCACAACTGATGTGATGATACAGATGTATGGGGAACTCCATCATAAAATCATCAATGGGCAGGCATGCTTTTGTTAGCATGGGCTTATAAATGTTTAGTATCATTTTGTATTTTTAGACAGAAGGGCGCGAGCGATATTTTTCTAGATAATCCAAGGCTTCAGCCAGCCATAAGGTCGATGAAATGCCATTTTTTTGCTAAAAATAACAAAAACATACATGATTTTCTGTGACGGATTTCATACTATGTTGCAGTGTGCCTGTTTTTAGTTTGTATGCTCATTAAAAGATGCACCGCTTGACCATTTCAAGAGGTTGTTGTCTTGCATATAGCGAATAATAAATAGTGGATGTTTATGCAAGATCTTCTCAAAACTAAAAAATTCCAGTTAATCACGGAATCCAGTTGGAAACATCTCTGGTCTAAGCCAGTGTTTGAGTATCTGCATTCAGATCATTTCGACGGAAAACAGTTTCGTAATCTTGAGCATGCATCTCTATCGCGCGGTCGCTTTGATTTATATAAATGGCTCATTACCCGAAAATCCAAGACCTGGAATGTTAATCTTGACGAGGAACGTGCCGAGTTTTTTTCTCGTCCGCGCGCATTGCCACAGCAACGTCCAGATGCAGCTCTGGATGACTGGCAAGTCTGGTTTATTGGTCACGCCACCACATTAATTCAGATCGGCCCCTATAATTTCCTGACCGACCCGGTCTGGGCTGAATATGCCAGTCCATCGGCTTCTACAGGGCCGCAGCGGGTCATTCCGGCTGGCATTGCCTTGGATGAATTACCTCAGATTGATGCCGTACTGCTCAGCCATAACCATTATGATCATATGGATCTGGCTAGTCTGGAATGGCTGCACAACACTTTTGAGATGCCTATTTATACTGGTCTGGGTAATGCCTGGTATTTGCCAGAACATTATACCGTGCATGAAATGGACTGGTGGGAAAGTGCCTTTTTTGAAGAGATCCGGATTGTCTATACGCCGGCTCAACATGCCTCAGGGCGCGGCATGCGCGATCAGAACTGTGCACTTTGGGGAGGCTTTTCTTTATTACATGGCAAGGAACATTGTTTTTTTGCCGGAGATAGCGGCTACGCCTCACATTTTAAAGAAATCCGTAAACGTCTAGGTGCACCGCGGATTGCCTTACTCCCGATTGGAGCGTATGAGCCGCGTGAACTGATGCGCGCGATCCATATGAATCCGGAAGATGCCTTTCATGCCCATCATGACTTGCAGGCTAAATGTTCACTGGCGATTCATTACCGTACTTTTCAGCTCACAGATGAAGACCGGGATGCACCGGAACATGAGTTGCATGAGATCATCAAGCATTCTTCCAAGTTGATTAATCCGTTTTATTGCATACGTGAAGGCAAACGAATTATTGTTTAAATATTTTACTCTGTTCCTGTTGGATGAGTTGAATGGCCACTACAGAAAGCATCAGCATGGCGGTATTCATCACCACAGGATTGAATGCTGCAGTAAGTTGCAACGGGGCTGTGAATGCAATCAGCAGTAGTAATCCAGCAAGTCCGATAATATTCAACCCATGCAAGAGTATGGACCGGTTCCATTTCAGAAAGCATAAGCCAAATAGCATTTCACATCCTCCGGAAAGTCCAACCAAGACTTTGGCCAGTGCCAGCTCAAAACCCATATTTTGCCAAATGCTAATTTCAGCGGGTGATTGGAACAGAATTTTTGGAATGAGTCCCTGATAGAGCCATAGTATGACCAAAGTCAGCTGGATAGTACGCAGTGGTTGTAGGAATACAGGTTTAGGATTCACGAACAGCTTCTTCCAGAAAATGGCGTTTATTTTCGCTGGATGGAATCAGGCAATACTCGGTTTTACCAAATAGCTTGTAACGATTTAAAGCAATCACACGATACAGAAAGTCGCGGATAAAACGCGGAACCAAATAACCTGCGCTCATTAAATTAAAGGGAAAACCGAGATGCTGCAGCACTTTCAGCAAGGCAGTCGATTCGGTATAGAGTGTGCCATCTCGGATGACGAGCATGGTGGTGTAATGTTCAGTGGACATCTGATAATGTTCGAGCAGTGCCGTACCTAAAGGCGATTGGGCGGAGACCAGTTTAAACTGTATCTTCTTATCGTATTGAATCAAAAAACGTGCCCAGCCATTACAGATCTCGCAAACAGCATCAAATAAAATGATGTCGTGTTGTTGAATGATGTCTTCAATATCTGGATGCATTGTTGTATTTCTTTTTGTGCTGGCTTGCTTCTATAGTGCTTGATGCCGCAATAAAAAACCACCCGAAGGTGGTTTCTATACATGTCTAAACTGGCTTAGAGAAAGCTAGGCAAACCTTTGGCTGGATCGGTTTCACGTGCTGCTTGGGCATCTGCTACAGTCATACCTAAGGCCTTAGCAACGCCTTGCCCATAAGCTGGATCGCAAGCGTAACAGTTGCGGATGTGACGGTATTTAATGAAATCCAGTGCATCACCCATCGCTGCGGCCGTGTTATTAAACAGGGCTTGTTTCTGCTCATCATTCATCAGGTTGAACAGGGCACGTGGCTGACTGAAGTAGTCATTGTCATCTTCGCGGAAGTCCCAGAAATCAGCATCACCGGTAATCTTTAATGCTGGTTCTTTAAACTGAGGTTGTTCCTGCCACTGGCTGAAACTGTTCGGCTCGTAATGTGGCAATGAACCATAGTTGCCATCCATGCGGCCTTGACCATCACGGCGGTTCGAATGTACAGGACAGCGTGCAGCATTGACCGGGACCTGTGAATGATTCACGCCAACACGGTAACGCGCTGCGTCGGCATAGTTCACTAAACGTGCCTGTAACATACGGTCCGGTGAGTAGCTAATTCCTGGCACCAGATTACTTGGTGCAAAGGCTGCCTGTTCTACATCCTGGAAATAGTTTTCCGGATTGCGGTTCAGTTCGAATTCACCGACTTCAATCAGTGGATAATCACCCTTCGGCCAGACTTTGGTCAGGTCAAATGGATGATAAGGCACTGTTTCAGCTTCCAGTTCCGGCATGACCTGAACGTACATTTTCCATTTTGGATAGTTGCCACGTTCGATGGCATCAAACAGGTCGGTCTGGCTGCTTTCACGGTCTTTGGCAATCAAGTCTGCAGCTTCAGCATCGGTCAGGTTTTGAATACCTTGCTGGGTACGCATATGGAATTTTACCCAAAAGCGTTCATTCTGGGCATTAATAAAGCTGAAAGTATGGCTGCCAAAACCATGCATATGACGGTAACCAGTCGGGATCCCACGATCCGACATGACAATGGTCACTTGATGCAAAGCTTCAGGTAAGAGTGTCCAGAAATCCCAGTTATTGGTGGCACTGCGCTTGTTGGTTTTCGGGTCACGTTTGACTGCTTTATTCAGGTCAGGGAACTTGCGGGCATCCCGCAGGAAAAACACCGGGGTGTTATTGCCGACCAGATCCCAGTTGCCTTCTTCAGTATAGAATTTTAAGGCAAAACCACGAATGTCACGTTCTGCATCGGCCGCGCCACGTTCACCCGCCACTGTTGAGAAACGTGCAAACATTTCGGTTTTTTTGCCGACTTCCGAGAAAATTTTAGCGCGGCTATATTGGGTAATATCATTGGTCACGGTAAAGGTGCCGAAAGCACCTGAACCTTTGGCGTGCATACGACGCTCTGGAATCACTTCGCGGACAAAGTTGGCCAGTTTTTCATTCAGCCATAAATCCTGGGCAAGTAAAGGTCCACGTGCACCTGCCGTCATACTGTTCTGGTTGTCGACCACAGGCGCACCAGCTTCAGTGGTCAGGTGGGTGACAGGGCATTTTTTAAAATCTTGGCTCATCTTTCCTCTCCAAGTTTTGAATATCTTGTGTCGTTTATCTAGTATTCATAAAATATTGAGATATATGCTAATCAGATCAGGTTTCACTATATTTACAATATCTTTAAATAAAGGGTTTTACAGCACAAAACGGAATTCAGGATATAATTGAGTGAGCTCACTCAAAAAATATTTTTAAAGTTAATAAAGTTTAAAATATTGAAAAGTAAATGGTTACTCTTAAAAAGTAACGGGTTTTCCACTCTGTGACAATATCAAATTCTATATATTTTGAATAACTCGAATAATGAATGGGATTAAACGAAAATAACAGTATCTAAGTCCATAATATATTTTTATCAAAGGATAAAAATAATAAGTGAAAAGTGTCATTTAAAATACATTTTATAACTGATTTATTTTAAATAGTTTTTTAATTGAGTTTTGTTTGGCTGAAGAAACCCATAAAAATAATGAATGAAATAAGGGTGTTTTCTGGCTATAGCTCCCATTTTTGCATACAGAAAATCCTAGCTAAATGGTCTTTATTTTTAAAAAAGCATTGGCAGATATGCTTGAAAATTAATCAGTCGACCCTATAATTATCTCACTCCTTCCTCTAAATCACATAGAGAGCAAAATGGCCAAGAAAAAAACAGCCGAGCAGGTGGTGATCCACAATTTTGTGGCAAAACACATGCATGAAGTCAACAAAAGCCAGGTCTTTGTAGACCGAAAGAAAAATGCAAAACGTGGCTACAACAAGCACAGACAAGGGCGATATTCCATGGAAGATCGCCCTTTTTTAATGGCAGCTTAAGGTTTATAAGGTGGCTGGGGACGACGCGGTGGCTGCTTAGGATTAGTTTTAACTAGAGAGAGCTGGGCGACAGGCCGGTTGTTAGGAGTTTGCGAATATTGATTTGGATGCCGGGATGACGTTGTCGATTCATCCGCGATTAAGTCATTGAAGAATTTATTGATTCTGCTTTGCACTGGCGCGTTGTGGTGAGGGGAGTGAGGCTGTGGTCTGGCCTGCTGAAAAATGGCAAATTGATCTTTTTGCTGGTGATAGAGTCTGGCGGCAATGACGGATGGATCATCTCTACCTAAACGCCGCCGTTGCGATGCCGAAATTTCAATGCCCAATAATGGAGTCATTTTAGGCCGATCGGCATAGCTCGTTGCTCGATTGCTGGCAGGGCGTATATAAGATGAACCGGAATTATGAGCTTCTTTGCGGGCAGCCAAAGCTGGTGCAAGAATGACCACATAAAACATCGCAACTAGCATGAACAGGATGACCAGAAATTCCATAACCACCTCTACCACTGTCCAGAGACTGGAAAAAGTCCCGTATTAGGCACTCACCATACGTGATGCTGATTTCACCATATCCCCTAAACCATGGGTTCTGAAATAATATTCTAGCCAGCTTTTTACCATGAGTGGATTGTCCATTTTTAACACATGTTGCAGCAATTCCTGTGCATCACTCATCGGAACATGACAAATGGTTTTACGTACCCGCAAAATATTACTTGAACTCATCGACAGGGTATTAAAGCCCATGGCCATGAGCAAAACTGCAGACAGCGGATCACCTGCCATTTCACCGCAGATACTGACCGGTTTTTCATTGCGATGACAGTCCTGAACCAGACGGGTCAAGGCACGCATTACTGCAGGGTGCAGGTGTGAATAGACATTGGCCACCCGTGGATTATTACGGTCGACGGCCAACAGATATTGGGTCAGATCGTTGGAGCCGACCGAGAAGAAATCGACCAGTTCGGAAAATTCATCAATCTGATATAGCACGCTGGGAACTTCCACCATAATACCGAGTTTAGGCTTGTTTACCTTGACCTGTTCCTCTTCCTGAATCGCCGCATGATCACGTTCCAGCAGGTAGAGCGCTTCCTCGACCTCGCTGACACTGGTCACCATCGGCAGCAGAATATGCAGGTTATTTAGTCCGATACTGGCCTTGAGCATGGCACGAATCTGTGAAGAAAAAATTTCCGGATGATCCAGGGTAAAACGAATGCCACGCCAGCCGAGTGCCGAATTTTCTTCTTCAATCGAGAAATACGGCAGGTCTTTGTCTGCACCAATGTCCAGCGTCCGCATCACCACCGGTTTATTGGCAAAGTGACTAAGCTGCTGACGATAAATCGCACGTTGTTCTTCCTCGCCCGGGAAGCGGTCACGCAGCATAAACGGAATTTCAGAACGGTATAAGCCGACACCTTTGGCACCGCGCTGTACGCCACGCACCACATCAATCATCAGGCCGGTATTGACGTACAGTTTGACCGCCACGCCGTCCGGGGTAATCGCATCTTTGGTTTCGTACTGGCGCAGATCTTTGGCGATCTGTTCTTCTTCTTTTTGAATTTCTTTATAGCGACTGCGCAGGCGACGTGGCGGATTAATAAAGACCCGGCCCTGATGTGCATCGACAATCATCTCCACATCATCGAGGGTATTGATTGGCAGTTCGGTTACGCCGACCACAGTCGGAATACCAAGAGCACGTGCAACAATCACCATATGCGAGTTCATGGCACCTTCGGTAGTGACAATCGCGGCAATTTTATCCACGGGTAGTTCAACCAGCGCAGCCGTCGATATTTCCTCACCAATCAGAATACTTTCATCAGTCAATTCACGGTGACTGGCATCGGCTTCCTGTAAACGCGCCAGAACGCGACGGCCCAGATCTTTTAAGTCCGCCACTCGCTCACGTAAATAATCATCTTCCATCTGGGAAAATTGTGCCACATGATTGTCAATGACAATTCGCACGGCGCCTTGTGCCCAGTGACCTTCACGAATAAAAGCCTTGATTTCTGCAGGCAGGGCATTTTCATCCAGCATACGCAAGAACACACTAAACAGTGCGCGTTCCTCGGCCATCAACGCATCCTGCATTTTGTCATCCAGCCACTGAATTTCTTCACGGACTGAATTCAGTGCGCTATCCAATAACATCAGTTCTTCGCTGATATCATCCGCTTCACGATCAGGGACTGCAGCAAGATCTGCTGGCGGATAAAGAATCACTGCACGACCTAAGGCAATACCACCGGAGCCAGAAACTCCCTGAAAGGTTTTATAGGCGGGCAGGTTGCTCGGCTTACGGAATACATCGATATTGCCGACGGCATGGGCATGGGCGATCACGCCAGAAAGCTGTGCACAGAGCGTAACCAGAAAGGATTCAGCAGCTTCAGAAAAGTCCTGTGATTCTTTATTTTGAACCACCAGCACACCCATGACCTTACGACGGTACATCACCGGCACACCGAGGAAGGAGTTATAAATTTCCTCACCGGTTTCAGGTAAAAACAGGAAGCGCTCATGTTTAGGGGCATTGTCCAGATTGACAATTTCTTCACGTTGTCCAACCAGGCCCACCAGACCCTCACCGGTCTGCAAAGACACATGGCCGACAGATTCTGCATTCAGGCCTTTAGACGCCATGAGCAGATAACGCTGATTGCGTTCATCGAGGAGATAGATCGAGCAGACATCAACCTGCATGGCCTCGGCCACATGTTTGACCATGATATCGAGCGATTCATGCAAACTGGTGGACGCATTGATCTCCTGAACAATACGTCTCAAGGTGTCCAGTTGCATATTCGACATAAGGTCTGCTCCGTCTATTCAGAATTTCGGTAATGAAGTTTATTTATAACAATAGCCGCGTAAAAAATCTGCATTATTTATGCGATTTTTTAAGGTTTTTGCTGGGGCAGTTGCTGACACAACTCCACCAGGGCTTTGCGGTAAACATCACGTTTGAAATTCACAACTTGACCGAGTGGGTACCAGTAACTGACCCATTGCCATTGATCAAATTCGGGCGGATCAGACAGATTCAACTGAATATGCTGAACGGGGGCCGTGAGTTTGAGTAAAAACCACTTTTGTTTTTGACCGATACAGACCGGATCAGAGTCCGTACGAATGTATCGATGCGGCAAACGATAGCGCAACCAGCCTTTGGTTTGCGCGACTATCTGGACGTGTTCGGGCAATAAGCCAACTTCTTCTCTCAGCTCACGATAGAGTGCCTGCTCAGGGGTTTCTCCATATTGGATCCCGCCTTGTGGAAATTGCCATGCATTATGACCAATGCGTTTTGCCCATAAAACTTGTCCAGCATCGTTTGCCAAAATGATCCCGACATTCGGTCGGAAACCTTCAGAGTCGATCATTTGGCTACCTAAAAATTGTTTAATTTATGCCTTTGCCATCGGGGAGCATTATTTCGTTATCCAACTCGAAAAAAGCAAAGTTTAAAAATGTTAAAATTGCTATGATCTTAACGAATTTCTATCGACTAGCGGAGATAGATTTACAATTTTTTTCTTAAATTTCAGTTTTAACGAGTATTTTCATGAAATTGGCGCTATTTGATCTCGATCACACCTTGTTAAACACGGATTCGGATCATTCTTGGGGAGAGTTTTTGGTCAGTGAGGGCTTGGTCGATCCAGTTCAGCATCGCGCCATGAATGACAAGTTCTATGACGATTATAAAAAAGGCCAGCTGGATCCTTACGCTTATAATGAATTTGTGTTCCAGTTTCTGACCCAGCATGACAATGATTATTTGACTGAATTACATCAACTGTTCATGCAAAAAGTCATTCGTCCACAAATGCGTCCTGAAGGTTTTAAAGCCATTGAGCGCCACCGTGAAGCAGGGCATGCCTTAGTGGGCATTACCGCGACTTCAGACTTTATTACCGCCCCCATTTTCCGTGAATTCGGAATTACTGAAATTATTGCCACCAATGCTGAAGTCATTGATGGGAAATATACTGGTAAAGTCATCAATACAGCGTGTTATCAGCAAGGCAAGCTGGTGCGTCTGGAACAATGGCTGGAAGGTCGTGATGTAACCGAGTCTTGGGCCTATTCAGATTCGATTAATGACCGTTTCTTGCTGGAATATGCGGATCATGCCATTGCAGTGAATCCGGATGATCGCTTGGAAACTCTAGCCCAAGAACAGGGCTGGGAAATACAGGACTGGTCCATCTAAGTATTCCAGTCCCATTCATGTGATTTATTCAGCACAACTTCGGTTGTGCTTTTTATTTGCCTCATTTGAATATTAATGTTTTTTCACAGTCCGGCTGAATCAGACATGCTATGCTCAAAAAACAGGACATGATAACAATAGTAGATTCTGAGGTATGAGATATGACTCACGTTCGACCGCGTATGACACATCTGTTCCAACAGCTTGGCTTGGACGCCAGTGCAGAAGGTATTGAAACATTTATTCACGAGCATCAATTGCATAAAGATCTGACGTTACTGGATGCGCCGTATTGGTCAGAGGCACAACGTCAATTTTTAAGCGAGAAAATAGCCTCTGATGGCGAATGGGCGATTGTGGTGGATCAACTCAATGAATCCTTACATGAAAATGCAACCAGTGAAGGATGATTAAAAAGCCAATCGTATGATTGGCTTTTTTTAGGTCATCACCTTACCTTTAATGAACCCGTTTCCAGATCGTGACTTGTGACAAGGTATGTTGATACTTTCTGGCCGTTTCACGAATCACAAAAGGCACATCTTGGGGTTCGACCACCAATTCAAAGTGCTGGGTTAAAATATTGGAAATACCAGCCAAGGTCGTGATGTTTTCCCCATCCTGCTGAAAACCGCCCAACCATTCGCTACGCGCCGTATGTTCTTCCAGCCAGGTATAAGGCGAGCTCAGCATTAAAATACCACCCATATTGATACGTTCATGAATGTGCGCCAAAAAGTCTTTCGGATGATGTAGCCGGTCAATCAGATTCGCTGCCAGAATAAAATCATAGCCACTAAAATGTGCTTTCAGGTTACAGGCATCAGCCTGAAAAAATTCCGTCTTCGACGCAAGCTGATCCAAGTCGATATCTTCAAGTGAACAGCTTTTTTCTTCGCTTAATTCACCTTCTAGCGGCAGCTGATAACGCACCCTATGACCCTGTGCCAAATAGGCTGCTTGCTGGATAAAACGTGCAGAAAAGTCCAGACCGGTCACTTGGTCAAAATACCGTGCCAGTTCAAAGCTGGCACGGCCGGTGGCACAGCCAATATCCATGGCCCTATGACATGACGTTTCCTGAAAATAGGGTTGTGCCAGATGGACCAGTGTTTGGGCAAAATTGGCGACGCCAAAATATTCAGTGCCATACTGAAACTCCAGATATTGGGAGACCAGCTGGTCGCTTTCATAATTCGAAGGAAACTGTTGCAATGCCTGATCAGAGGCGACATAGCGAAAGCCAGCATGCTGAAAGAAATGCCGTCTAAAGGCATAACGGGAACTATATAGCGCTTCATTACCCGCCGAAATCCAGGAGCCACCTTTCATCAGGTTGTGGCGGCTGTCAAAGGTCGGTGTGCTGAAATCATCATAAAATGGATGCACCTGAAAACCCTGAAATGGGTAGATCGGAGTTTCAGTCCATTGCCAGACATTGCCCTGAATATCATAAAAATTGCCCTGCTTGAAATGATCGATCGGACAGGAACTGGTACCGTATTTCAACTCGATATTGGCCTGTTCAGGACTTGGTAAATCTGAATCCAGATCGGAAACCGCATACAGGCGATACCATTCATCTTCAGTCGGCAAGCGAATGGTTTTTCCAAGATGTTGCGATTTCCACTGACAAAAGGCCTTAGCTTCATGATAATTCACTTCTACCGGCCAGTCCCACGGCATTGGCACTTCTTCTAGCATTAGCCGCAGTGACCAGCCCAATTCAGTTTTGCGCCAGAAACAGGGATGAGTGGCTTGGGAAAATTGCAGCCAGCCTAGACCTTCTTCACTCCAGTATTGTTCGGTCTGATAACCATCAGCTTCGACAAAAGCCAGAAATTCCTGATTGGATACCAGATATTTGGAAGCTGCAAAAGCGGCAACTTCGGCTTTATGCTGACCGTATTCATTGTCCCAGCCATAAAATGGATCGTTAAAATCTTTCTGCAAAAGCACCTTGCCTTCAGGTACCTCCAGCAAGTGGTTATCCGGAGCCATGCCGGTAATGATATTGGCGCGCCACTGCGGATGCTGGCATACATATTCCAGAGCATGCTGGCGAATCAGCACAGAAGAGGTTTCCAGATGAATCCGTTCATGCTCGATGCCCATAATCAGCGTCCACCAAGGATTCTGCCAGTTTAAGGGCAGAGTCAGCGGAGCATGTTCAAGAATGTTCAAGATCAGAGCACGCACCTGATGCCGATAATCACGGACTTCCTGTACGGTAGGCCAGTCATAGTGCACTTCATCCAGATCGTCCCAGCTCATCTCGTCTACACCGATCGCGAAGATGCTTTCAAAATGTGGATTTACGCGTTCGCTAATCAGCTTGCTGAGCAGCAGTTTATTGACAAAAAAAGTGGCGGTATGGGCAAAATAAAAAATCAGCGGATGACGTAAGGTAATCGGTTTAACGAAAAAAGCATCTTCATGCTTGAGACATTCGAACAGTTGCTCATAGGTGTCAAAGGTATTCAGGAAATATTCGCGCAGGCCGTGTCGGGCAGTCTGTTCGTCGGCAAAATCAAGCGCCGGCGTGGGTAGCAGCATCGGTTTGGCCGAAAGCCATAGGCTACTTGTATTGGTTTTATCTTGAGAGTGGGATTTTAGGGGAGAATCGAGCTGCATCCGTCAGGCTCCATCGAATAGTTTTAAGCATTCCTCTGCACTGCAAAAGAATGGAATTGTCTTAAAAATACTCGAAAGATATCGCCAAATGGGGTGTATTTAGGTAACAAAATGCTGCACCGTTTTGGATGCAGCATGTTCAGGAACGGTTTAAATAGACAGGGAAGCGCCTTGCATGAGCTGAACCAGAGCCTGAGCCGCTTTGGACTGAGTACGACCCGGATGCCAGACCATACCCAAGCGACGATTCATTTCCAGGTTGATGTCCAGCTGGTGCAAGTCATGATTGACCAGAGTCTTTGGCAGCACCGACCAGCCCAAACCAATCGATACCAGCATCCGGATCGATTCCAGCGGATTATTGCTCATGCTGACTTTCGGTTTAATGCCCTGTTTCTCAAATTCCGCCAAGGTGATCTGCGAGGTATAGGTCTGTGATGATGGCAACAGGCTCGGGTAGTCGAGCAGATCTTCCAGACACAGATTTTTTTGCTGCGCCAGCGGATGAAACGGTGCCACCACAAACACCAGAGGATCATTCCAGATAGTCACATAATTCAGACGCGCATCGCCCCGTGGCGGCAAGGTTAAAAATGCCAGTTCCAGATCGCCGGCAATCACCTGTTCATGCGCCTGTTCGGAATCTACAAAATGCACATCCAGGGTCACGTCCGGATATTCCTGAACATAACGGCGCAAATGACTTGGCAGATGATGCAGGCCAATATGATGACTGGTGCCAATTTTCAGTTTGCCCTGTACCTGACCCTGTTCATGGCTCAAGGTATAATGAATATCACCGAGTTCATTCAGCCAGTTTTTCACTTTAGGCAACAGGGAGTGTGCCGCGTGGGTGGCCTGTACGCCACGTCCGGCAGATTCAAACAGCTTGACCCCAAAGTATTCTTCGAGACTGTGAATACGTTTGGTGACAGCAGGCTGGGTAATGAAGAGCTGATCTGCGGCCAGAGAAATCGAACCGGTTTCCATGACTTTCACGAAAGCTTCAAAGGCTGCGAGATTCATCTTAATCACCTATAAAGAATTTTTATGTGTAAGTCTATTATTGTTATATTTTAAGAATAAATCAAAGTAAAATTAGCTCATCTATGTTGCAGTGCTGAATTACTATACATTTTCAAAGCCCTAGAATTTTAAAAACTAAAAAAGACCACCTTTAAGGGCAGTCTTTCATCAGGAACCTCGACCGAAGAGTTTAAGCGGTGATGTCCTCATTCTGCTGTTGGTTATTACGCTCCCAGATTTTTTCATGGAAGAAGAAAGCCACTGCTTGTACCGTTGGCTCTAATAAACTTAAGGCAATGGCCATGGTCAAACTGCCGGTTACCAAGTATCCCACAATCATCGCTACCGTAATGTGCATAATGTAGTAGCTGAAGGTCTTTTTGAACATGCGTTGGTTATTGTCTACAAAGCGTTGAATATGTGCCATGTCGAAGTTCCTCAAAATCATCATCTCTGCCGATGAAGAAATAATAATAATTCTCATTTAATTTGTAAAAACGAATATTTTTTATAAATTAATCGGAAAACTAGATTTATAAAAATAAAGCTCAAGCATGATTTGATTTAGCTTTTAAAAGATTCCAAAAAGTTTTTTAACTGATAAAAATGATAAATTAGATTTATGTGATTGCAGCGATATAATCAAAATCAGAGAAAGAATTTACCCAGTCCAGTGGAGTACATCGACATGGCAGGCGCAACCCAAACAGCAAAAACATTATATGATAAATTGTGGGACGACCATTTAGTAACGCAACGTGATGATGGTTCTGCCTTACTGTACATCGACCGTCACTTATTACATGAAGTGACTTCTCCACAGGCCTTTGAAGGTTTGCAATTGGCCGGGCGTAAGCCATGGCGTTTAAGTGCCAACATTGCCACACCGGATCATAACGTACCGACCTCAAAAAAAGAGCGTGAGCAGGGCGTTGCCGGAATTGAAGATGAAACTTCGCGCATCCAGGTGCAAACCTTGGATGATAACTGCAAGACTTTTAATATTGTTGAATTTGATATTAACGATATCCGTCAGGGCATCGCGCATGTGGTCGGACCGGAGCAGGGCTTGACCTTACCGGGCATGACCGTGGTATGTGGTGACTCGCATACCGCAACACATGGTGCTTTTGGCTGTTTGGCGCATGGTATCGGGACATCCGAAGTTGAACATGTATTGGCGACCCAATGCCTGGTTCAAAAGAAGATGAAAAACATGTTGGTACGCGTCGATGGCAAATTAGGTCAGGGCGTAACACCGAAAGATGTGGTCTTGGCGATTATTGGCAAGATTGGTACTGCAGGCGGTACTGGTCACGCGATTGAGTTCGGTGGTCAGGTCTTCCGTGACATGTCGATTGAAGGTCGTATGACTGTGTGTAACATGGCGATCGAAGCCGGTGCACGTGTCGGCATGGTGGCTGTCGATGAAAAAACCATCGAGTATGTTAAAGGCCGTCCTTATGCGCCGACTGCGGAACAGTGGGATCAGGCAGTAGCTTACTGGAATACCTTGCATTCGGATGAAGGTGCATATTTTGACACGGTGGTCGTGTTGCAAGGTGAAGAAATTGAGCCGCAAGTGTCTTGGGGAACTTCTCCTGAGATGGTCATTCCAGTTTCTCAAGCAGTACCGACTTTAGAACAAGCCAAAGACGATGTACAACGCAATGACTGGAACCGTGCTTATCAATATATGGGCTTAAATGCCGGTCAGGCCTTGGCTGAGATTCAGCTGGATCGTGTCTTTATCGGTTCGTGCACCAATTCGCGTATTGAAGATATCCGCGCTGCAGCCGAAGTGATCAAAGGTCGTAAGGTCGCATCTTCAATCAAACAGGCGATGGTGGTTCCGGGTTCTGGTCTGGTCAAAGCTCAGGCAGAAGCGGAAGGCTTGGACAAGGTATTTGTCGAAGCGGGCTTTGAATGGCGTGAACCGGGTTGTTCAATGTGCCTGGCAATGAATGCAGACAAGTTACAACCGGGCGAGCATTGTGCGTCGACTTCGAACCGTAACTTTGAAGGTCGTCAGGGCAATGGCGGTCGTACCCATCTGGTGAGTCCAGCCATGGCAGCCGCTGCTGCGATTGCAGGTCACTTTGTTGATGTTCGTTCATTTTAATTGGTACGTAGGAGCACAGACATGAAAGCTTATACCGTTGAACAAGGTATCGTTGCACCCTTAGACCGTGCCAATGTCGATACAGATTTAATTATTCCAAAACAGTTTTTGAAATCGATCAAACGTACCGGTTTTGGTGACAATTTATTTGATGAATTACGTTATTTGGATGAAGGTTATCCGGGGCAGGACAATTCAGTTCGTCCGATCAATCCGGACTTTGTCTTGAACCAGCCACGTTATCAGGGTGCATCTATTTTAATTTCACGTGCCAATTTTGGTTGTGGTTCTAGTCGTGAACATGCACCGTGGGCCTTGAGTGAGTACGGTTTTCGTACTGTGATTGCACCAAGCTTTGCCGATATTTTCTTTAATAACTGTTTTAAAAACGGTATGTTGCCAGTGATTTTGGCTGAAAATATTGTTGAGCAGTTATTTAAGGAATGTGCGGCAGATGAAGGCTATCAACTGACTATTGACTTGCAGGCACAAGAAGTTCGCACCCCTACAGGTGAAAGCTTTAAGTTCGAAGTCGATCCATTTCGCAAGCATTGCCTGTTAAATGGTCTGGATGATATTGGCTTAACTTTGCAGGTAGCGGATGATATTCGTGCCTATGAAGAAAAAACCAAACAATCGCGTCCTTGGGTATTTGCCGAAATTCATGGATAAATCAGTAAAAATTGTCATGGCATGACTGCGATGCCCTTGCTAATATCGGAAGATTATTGAGTTTTTTGATTGGGTAAGACAGACATTATGGCGAATTATTGGAAACAGTGGCTTGCTTTAAGTTCAGTATCGGTGCTGTTGACTGCATGTCAAAGCATCGACACGATGAAACTCAAACATGCCAAAGAAAATACTGAGAGCAAAAGCAATGCCCTGATCTACTGTACAGGGACGCCAGATTGCCAGTTCGAACGCTTCAATCAGACCATTATTGTCAACGCCGACAATGGCCGCATCAGTGATGAGGCGCTGAAGCAGAAACTGGTGCGCTTGCAGGCCAAAAATTTAAATCAGGCCAATCCGATTTATTTATCCGTGCCGGCAGGACAGCATGAACTGGTCGTGCGTTTTTATCCGATCAGTAAGGATAAAGCGGAAACTTTACATGTATTCCATCGTTTTCAGGCCAATAACCGCTATAGCTTAAAAATGTTCCGTGACCGTAGTGCGCGTAGCAGCAGTTTATTAAATGCTTCGGCACCGGATCCGCTCTGTGTAGATCTGGTACAAGAGCAAAAAACCATTCGTCGTTTTTGCAAACCCTATAATGCAGTCACCGGGATTGCAGAGTTTGTAGAAAAGAAAATCTAACCTCTGTCAGGTCTGAATCTGACGTTTTAAACGGAAAATCTCATGTCTAAACAAATTTTGATTTTAGCTGGTGACGGTATCGGTCCTGAAATTGTCAAAGCGGCAGAGCAGGTGCTGACTCGTGTAAATGAAAAATTTAATCTCGATTTGACATGGGAACAGGGTTTACTCGGTGGTGCAGCCATTGATGCGCACGGTTCACCGTATCCAGACGTGACTTCTGAACAGGCTAAAAAAGCCGATGCGATTTTACTCGGTGCCGTGGGCGGTCCAAAATGGGACACGATTGAGCGTTCAATCCGTCCGGAACGTGGTTTATTGAAATTGCGTAGCGAACTGAATCTGTTTGCTAACTTGCGTCCAGCCATTCTTTATCCGCAACTGGCTGATGCTTCAAGTTTGAAGCCTGAAATCGTAGCAGGTCTGGATATTCTGATTGTGCGTGAGTTAACGGGGGGTATTTACTTCGGTCAGCCACGTGGTATCCGTGAACTGGAAAATGGCGAGAAGCAAGGCTATAACACTGACGTTTACTCAGAGTCTGAAATCAAGCGTATCGCTAAAGTCGCTTTTGAAATGGCCAACTTGCGCGGTGGTAAAGTATGTTCAGTGGATAAAGCCAATGTGCTTGAAGTGACTGAGCTGTGGAAACAGACAGTGACTGCGCTGAAAGATGCCGAATATCCTGAAATTAATTTATCGCACATGTATGTCGACAATGCTGCGATGCAGCTGGTACGTGCACCGAAGCAGTTTGACGTGATTGTCACCTCTAACCTGTTCGGTGACATCCTGTCTGATGAAGCTGCGATGTTGACCGGTTCAATCGGCATGTTGCCATCGGCATCTCTGGATGAAAATGGCAAAGGCATGTATGAGCCTTGTCATGGTTCTGCACCAGATATCGCGGGTCAAAACCTGGCAAATCCATTGGCAACGATTCTTTCGGTGGCGATGATGCTGCGTTATACCTTCCGTGAAGAAGCCGCTGCTAAAGCGATTGAAGATGCAGTAGGTCAGGTCTTGGATCAAGGCTTGCGTACAGCTGACATTATGTCTGAAGGCATGCAAAAAGTCGGTACGGTTGAAATGGGTCAAGCAGTCGTTGCTGCATTGAACTAAGCCTGTTTCGATTCAAAAAAACGCAGCCTTGAGCTGCGTTTTTTTATGATGGGCATATCAAATCCAAACCGCTTAACAGGTTCGGCCTGTGGTGCGTACCGCGGTCGCAATATTATCTTCGAGTAAGAAGGTGATTTTACATTGCAATTTGACGTCATAGCCGCCGGCAGGACTTACTGACACTGGAATAGGTACAGTGCCTGTTCCTGTGGCAGGAAACTGCGCTACAGGCAAAGGAATGCTAATAGGGCGTTGTACCACATAGCTTAATTGCTTGGCGCTGCGTTCAGGCCCACTGACCTGCTGGTAACCTAAACGTTTTAGATCCAGAGTCTGATCGATCAGTTGGCTGCTTTGTCCAATGAACTGTTGTAAATAGGCATCACGCTGTGCAGCCGTTGAGGAGGTGGTGCTGCATGCACTAAGCAAACTCAATACTGTGCAGCATACTAAAATCAGTGTGAACTTCATGAGCTGTCCTCACACCAAATAAAATGAGTGTAAGCGCATTCCATGCAAAAATACTGTTGTGATTTGATACACGGTAGAAGTTTAGCGTAGTGAGGTTGATCCCTGATTTAATCCGATCCAGGCTTTGAACTCGATGAGTACAGCTTAACAAGCTCTACCGGTAAAGCGAATCGCCTGAACAATTTCATCTTTTAGGTCAAACCAGATTTGGCATTTCATCTCAATATTATAACCACCATTTGAGGGCATCGGCATTGGTGCGCCGATCGAAATGCTCTGACTAATATTCGGCGTGCCCATCGGAATATTCATATCCCGAAAAATAGTGTAGCTGAGAAATTCTGCGGTTTGAATCGGTTGCTGGGAGGTCTTGAATCCCATGGCACGAAGATCAAGCTGGCTACGAACCTGTGCGGCAGTTTGACCCACATAAGGTTGTAGAGACTGATGCAGATGCTGATTGCCGCCAGTAGCGCACGCAACGAGAAACAAGCTGGAAAGTAGGAACAAGCATTTCATATTCATTGTTTTTATACATGTTGTTTTTAATTCAATGAATAGTCGTGAATTTATGGATCTATGTCAAATTATTTTATTGATTGATAAATAATTCAAGTAATAAAAAAGCCACTAAAAGTGGCTTTTGCTTGCGCTAAAACTTAGCGTGCACGATAGGTGATACGACCTTTAGTCAAATCATAAGGTGTCATTTCAACCTTCACACTGTCGCCAGTTAAAATACGGATATAGTGTTTACGCATTTTACCAGAGATGTGGGCAATCACTTCGTGACCGTTCTCTAAACGTACACGGAACATAGTATTAGGAAGCGTCTCGGTGACAACGCCTTCGAACTCGATGAGTTCCTCTTTATTGGCCATAGCCTACCTGAATGAATAAATTGGAAAGGCGCAAATTATAGTCAATTTTTTTGCAAAATACAAGACGAAACGGGCGTTAGACTGATCATCTGCCAGTAAAATAGGCGAACTGTCACGATAATTTTTTTAACTAAAAAGACACCTGTTTCTGTTGTCAGTTTGGTCAATCACAGTTAATCTAAAATTAATCTTTTTAAGTATAAATGAAGTACATACAAGGAAGGCTTTTGAGTGAGTCAGCTAACGGATGCATCAGTCGTATTGCGTTTAGGCTATCAGGCGATTCGTCGTGCGGGGTTGCCAACAGAAGAACTTTTGACCAAGGCAGGAGTGGCTTTAAATCAGGTAGAAGCCAATGACCGTACGCCGCTGAGTGCCCAGTATGCCTTTTGGGTGGCAGCAGAGGAAGTCAGCAAGGATCCGGATATTGGATTGCATCTGGGGGAGCACCTGCCACTTTATCGTGGTCAGGTCATTGAGCATCTGTTTGTTTCATCTGAAAATTTTGGTGAAGGACTGAAACGTGCTTTGGCTTATCAGCGACTGATCAGCGATGCCTTTGCTGCCAAATTGGTGATTGAAGATGACCGCTGCTATTTAACCAATGGTGAACAGCCTTTTGCTGAAAGTCTGGTGAATCGTCATTTTACTGAATGCGCCATGTCAGGTGTACTCAGATTTTTTAAGTTTATTACTGAAGGGCGTTTTGAGCCGATTTATATCGATTTTAATTTTTCTAAAGGGGCACCTGACGATGAATATTTCCGGGTTTATGAGTGTCCGGTCAGTCTAGGTCAGAAAGAAACCCGTTTGTATTTCGATCCGACTATTCTGGAATTTCCGCTATGGCAGGCTGAACCTGAGCTGTTGCAGTTGCATGAGCAACTGGCGATTGAAAAGCTACAGGAACTGGCAAGATATGATCTGGTCGGTGAAGTACGTCGTGCGATTGGCTCTACTTTGGAGAGTGGCGAAACCACGTTAGAAACTGTGGCAGCCCAACTGAATATCACGCCACGACGTTTGAGAACGCAACTGAGTGAGGCGCATACCAGTTTTCAGCAGATTCTCTCGGATTATCGTTGTCGTCTGGCCAAGCGTTTGCTGGCGAGTACCAATGAGAGCGTCGAGCGGATTGTCTATCTAACCGGTTTTTCCGAGCCAAGTACCTTCTATCGTGCCTTTAAACGCTGGACCAATGAAACGCCAGTGGAATATCGGAAGCGCAAGCAGCGTTAAACGCCTCCCCTAAATCCCTCCTAAAAGGAGGGATTTTTCATTACCGTATTTTGTAGGGTTGTAGTTCCTCTCTTTTCAGGAGGGGTTAGGGGAGGTACATATTTTAAAAAAAATCAAAATTATTCCGGCATATTCAGCCAATGTGGCCCTAAGGGTAATTCAGGTAATTCAAACTGCGCCGGATAGTCAGCATGAATAAAATACAAACCATCTGCTGGCGCAGTTACGCCTGCGGCTTTACGGTCTTCGGCAGCGAAAATAGTATCAATATGATCGGCAGCATACATGCCCTGACCAATTTCCAGTAAGCAGCCCATAATGTTTCGCACCATATGGTGCAGGAAACCATCGGCTTGAATGTCGAGCACCAGATATTGACCATGCCGGATCAGACGGCAATGACTGACATGGCGGACTGGCTGATTGGACTGACAGGCGGCAGCGCGGAAGCTTTCAAAGTTATGCGTGCCTTCAAACTTTTTCGCAGCGTATATCATCTGTTCGACATCGAGCGGTGCATAGACATGGGTGACCTGTTTATGCAGTAAGGCAGGACGGACAGGATGATTATAGACCACATACCGATAACGGCGCGCCTGTGCCTTAAACCGGGCATGGAAACTCTGATCCATTTCCTTGATCCACTGGATCGAGATATCTTTAGGTAGCTGGCTATTGCAGCCCATCAGCCAGCCACGTTCAGAACGGATGGCGTCGGTATCAAAATGCGCTACCATATTGGTCGCATGTACCCCGGCATCCGTGCGGCCGGCACCATGCAGGCTAATCGGTTGATCGGCAACTTTGCTCAGAACCTTCTCAATAGTTTCCTGTACGCTTGCAACTCCCGGCTGTTGAGTCTGCCATCCTCGATAATGCATCCCACAAAACTCAATTCCCACCGCAAAACGCTGCATAATGACCTCAAAATCTTATTGATCGTACCAATGACGATGCCATTGCTCTACAGTGTCATATTGTAAATACATTTTCAGGGCTTTTGCATACAGATCGGCATGGCCATAACTTTCATTCAGCAGAATTTTGCAGTGATTGACCCATTCTGCAATGGCATAGCGCTGATCTGTCGCGCCAAAAGGCACCTGAGTAGTCAGGACAGAGATACAGCCCAGCTCATACAGTTGATCAATGAGTGCAATCATGGCGTCATTGACCGCCAAGTTGCCAGTGCCAAAACCTTGCAGAAATAAAAAATGCGGTGGTCGAGCCAAGAGGTTGTTCAGGTTGTTCAGCTGCTGGGTCAGATCAATCGGCTGCATCATGATACTCATGCAGTTGAATTTAGCCGCTTTTGCAATATCTTCAGCTTCGATCTGATAACACGCTTGACTGGTTTGGATTGTGATATTGGCATCAAGACCTGAAAAGGCATTTAACTCGGTAGTATGCTGTTTCAGTGCAGTTTGCGCATGTAGCAGCTGATGATGGAATACCAGATACACCCCGGCGTTAGATTCGCTGACGGAATCTAGTGCAAATTTAAGATTATCCAGGGCATCACTAAATTCACGCTGTTCATTGCCTTGAGCATTCAGCAGCGGATATTGGCTACCGGTCAGCACCACATGCGCCGAGTTTCCAATAAAATGTGCCAGTACTGCACTGGCATAACTTAGCGTATCTGTACCGTGAATAATCACAAAATGCTGGATCTGTTGAAATTGCAATTGCTGAATAAACTGTACCAGTTGCAACCAGTCAGCTGCTGTACAGGCACTACTGTCCTTAATGGCGGGTGCATGGTGGCATTCGACAAAATACTGCTCTGCAAGCAGTTGTTCGAGCTTTGGAATAAATAAATCAGCAGGCATCGGTGCAAGAGGGTCTCCCACGCAGCCGAATGTACCGCCCATATAAATTAATGCAATATTTTTTATCATAAAAAAAGCAGCCAATTATTGACTGCTTTAGTGTAAATCTAAATGCATCAAGATGCGATTTGATTCAGTAATTGCTCGGCGCGTTGTTGTTGCTCAGGAGTATATTCAGCTTCTCGCTCGGTAATGACTTCACGAGCAGCAGTATAGGCACCGAGTTGAATATATTGCTGGGCAAGATCCAGGTTAAGACTTGCTTCATTAACATCCAGTAATTCCGGGAAAGATTGCACCAGCGGATCATGCTGATCTATCGTTGCCTGAGCTGGTGTAGCAGGAAGATCGAAACTCATCGCTGTCGCAGCAGGCGCTTCTGGCGTGGTTTCTAAATGATCTAATTTGAAATCCATGCCTGATAGATTGGTTTGTGACGCTGGTTCTGCCACAGGTGCTGCAGCTGTCAAGCTAGACAGGTCAAACTCAGTCGCTGGCACTGCAGTTTTCTCAGCTGCTGGTACTGGCGTGTCAAGCGAGAAAGAAAAATCTAGAGGCTTAATTTCTTCATCGCTAGCCGGTAACTGTTCATTATTAGTGCTTAAATTGAGATCAAGATCAGGAATCTGATTAAGATTCGTTTTATTTTCAGAATCTGTTTCTAGGCGATCAGAAGCTACAGAAGAAATTTCTGACGTTGTTGGCTCTACTTTAAAAGATTCAAAGTCAAACTGAACTTCATTAACCACTGATGGTGTTGATTCAGTCGGCACACTCTGAGTAAAGCTGCTCTTTGGATTAAAGTCAAAACTGTTGTCTTGTTCAGGCTCAGTCTTTGTTGCGGTGGTTGAGGCAGGCGCAGCACTCGGCTTAAAATTAAATTCAAGAGGTGCTGGTTCTTCTTTAACTGGCGTACTTTCTTGTTGTAGTTGCTCGAATGCTAAACCAGCTTTTTTATCCACAGGAAGTGATGTAAGACTCAATTCATCAAAATCACTTGTATTCGATGCGGGAACAACAGACTTAGAAACTGGATCTGGTTTAACTGATTTTTCTCTTTCATAGGCGCTTCTTTTTTCTTCAGCCTGAGAGAGAATTTCATCGATTTTCAGAGCACGAATATGATTAATCAGTTGAGTAATTGCAAAATCATCTTGCTGTAAGATATGAATATCCAATAACAACAGATAGAGTTCATGCTGGGAATTATCCCGATTCAGTGCCTGGTTAATCTGTGCTTCGGCTGCAAAAAAATTACGTTCCTGAATCAGGCCTTCAATTTTTTTACGAGTTTCTGCCGATAATGGCGTTGCTGATTTTTTTGTGACCCCGACTGGCTCTACCACTTTGGTTCTTTGTGGGGCAGCTTTTGAAGCAGAGCCAGGTTTTTTCGCTTTTACCGTTTTAGTTTTTGCTTTATCTGATTCTTGAGCATCTTGTCGTTTTTTAAAGACAATTAATACGATGATCAATATCACTAATGGAATCACATAAATCAGCATGTTTTACCCCTTGGGGATAGAGTAGTTTAAGTTCGCCTATCCCAATAAATCGTCATGTGTAACTTTTTAATTAATTGGCTTCTTATCTGCTTGTTGGGCTTTGAGCTGTTGTTGTAGCTGGGCCAGACGCGCATTTAATAACTGAATTCTGTGATCCTTCTGATTGAGTGCCAATTCTAATTCAGTTACGTTTCTCTGTAATTTAACGGTTTTTTCTCGGGCTGTCATAACTTTTAATGACAATTCCTTTGAGGTTTGATTGCGTTCTGTGTTCTGGTTTGCAGAAACTTGCCCGGAATCGCGCTGGTTCTCAGCCACCAGGCTCATTTCTGCCTGGTTCAGGCGGTATTTAGTCTTGCCAGTAGGCTTAGACGGTAGCTCGGTTTGCTTTGCTGCAGTGACTTTAATGGGCGCAGGTGCAGGATGAGTCGTATTTAAGTTCAATGCAGCACCCTTGCGTAGACGATTGACATTTCCTCCGATAAAGGCATGCTCATTGTCTTTTTTAATTTGCTGCATGACTTCATTGACCGGACGCTGTTGTTGCTCGGCAATTCGTGAAGCAATCCCCCACAGTGACTCATTGGATTGAACCACATAAGTAGGTGGAGTCTGATTCGGAGTTGCTTTGACTGGTGAAGCTTTTGCAGTCACTGGAGCTGGAGTTTTCACCGAATTGGCTAATCCAGTTGATTTTCTGGCTTGTTCCTCAGCAAATTTTTTCACCAATGGATCACTGGAGGCGGTTTGATGATCAGAACGGGACTCTACAGCTTCCTGCACATCTGCTTTATTTGGTGCTGATGCACTTTGATTTGCTGGTATCGTACTAGCCGGTTTGTTTGTAGTCGAGGCTGCTGCAGGAGCTGGCGATGCAAGAGTTGCTTGTGAGGTCTTTACTGAATCTGAAAGCACCGCTGCAGTTTTAACTGGGGCTTGAGTATCGGGCGCAGTTACAGATTCACTTTTCAGTACAGGAGCGATCGCTTGCGTCTGAATCGCTGGACTTGATGTCATTACAGCTGGCGCAAATGCAGTTTTAGGAATGGAAGTGTTCGATAATGTAGGTGGTGCTGTGTGTTGCAATGCCAACGGCTTTTCTAAAACCGCTGGCTTGTTTAAGGCTGCGGAAGCTGCTGTACTGTAATGGCTACTTACGGGTAAGTTAAGTGCAATATCTTTTTCACTGACGACGACAACTGGTGCAAGCGGGCGTTCATTCTGTTTGAGACTGGCTTTTAATAAATCGGTTTTAGCTTGTAAGGGCGTACGGATATGTTGCAGACGTGCAGCACTGCCTTCCTTGATTTTGACAATAATATTCAGCTCGCGTTCTGTCATTGGTCGAGAAGAGGTAATAGTAATGACCCCGGTGCCGTTATTGCTGCGCCGGGTAAAAAAGTTCAGATGACCAGGTGGCTGATGCGATGCACCAATTGACATTAAATCTTCAGGTGAAGCCAGACTGACTTCAATCGGCAAATTGATATCAGACTGCCGAAAAGTCATTTCTGCATAGAGTAATTCCCCAGGGGCAGACTGAATCTGAACCGGATCTACATTAATCGCATAAATGTTTTGTGAAGCGACAATGGCTAAAATGGCAAGCTTTAATTTGTTATATACAGTCATCTTAATCGTGAGCTCAGTCATTATCGCATAGCGAAAATTATAGATTAACGGGATGTTTGTTTTTTGTAAAATACTTACGCAATAGTTACATAAAAAAGCCGATCAATAAAGATCGGCTTTTGGCTTTATATCTACAGGATATTAGGCATTTTTATAATCAATCAGAATACGCAGCATACGGCGTAACGGCTCGGCAGCACCCCAAAGCAACTGGTCACCTACAGTGAATGCACCCAGATATTCTTTACCCATGTTCAGCTTGCGCAGGCGGCCCACTGGAACGCTTAAAGTACCTGTTACAGCAACAGGAGTCAGATCAGTCATCGATGCTTCACGAGTATTTGGAACCACTTTAGACCAGTCATTAGCACGTGCAATGATGTCTTCGATTTCATCCAAAGGTACATCTTTTTTCAATTTCAGGGTTAATGCCTGAGAGTGACAACGCATGGCACCAATACGCACGCAGTGACCATCAATTGGCACGATCTGCTGATTGCCCAGAATCTTGTTGGTCTCGACCTGACCTTTCCATTCTTCTTTCGACTGGCCGCTTTCCAGTTGCTTATCGATATAAGGAATGAGTGAACCAGCCAAAGGCACACCAAAGTTTGCAGACGGGAAGCCTTCACCACGTTGTAATTCAGCAATTCTAGAGTCGATATCCAGAATTGGAGAACGCGGATCATCAAGCAACTCTTTGGTATTGTTATATAAATAACCCATACCATTGATCAGTTCACGCATGTTTTGCGCGCCTGCACCTGAAGCGGCCTGATAGGTCATTGACGTTGCCCATTCCACCAGATTGTTCTGGAATAGACCGCCCAAGCCCATCAGCATCAAGGAAACTGTACAGTTACCACCGACAAAAGTCTTGGTGCCTTTAACCAAACCATCTTTGATCACATGCATGTTGACCGGATCAAGTACGATGATGGCTTCATCATCCATACGTAAGGTTGATGCTGCATCAATCCAGTAACCATTCCAGCCTTCAGCTTTCAATTTCGGGAAAACTTCAGAGGTATAGTCGCCACCTTGACAGGTAATAATGACATCCATTTGCTTCAGACTGTTAATGTCTGATGCATCCATAAGTGCTGGGGCGGTCTTACCGCCAAATGCCGGCGCTTCACCGCCTGCATTACTGGTAGAGAAATAGAATGGCTCAAAATGAGCAAAATCATTCTCTTCAACCATACGTTGCATAAGGACGGAACCGACCATCCCGCGCCAACCGACCAGACCTACTTTCATGTCACTTTGCCTCGGTGCGTTAAAAAATCAAAAGGGATTCGAGTGTACCAAAAAGGGACCCAACTGCAAGAGCTACACAATCAAAACATCAATATTCTTGAGAGAAATATCTGCTTTATGATACATACAAAATTGATAACGTCATTTTTCTTTTAGAAAAAATAATAACTTAATTAAGAGCGCAGTTTATGATATGGGTTATCCAAATTCTGGCAATCATTGTCATTTGGTTAAGTTTTTGGTCACTGATACCACGTGATGAATGGTGGATTCGGGGTGCGGATTTTCCACGCTTACAAATTCTGGTATTGGGCTTTATCGCCTTTATTCTTTTTCTTCTGGTTGATCATCCCTGGAACTGGTTGAATCAGCTACTTTTTATAGGGCTGATGGCGGCTTTGGCCTATCAGCTGAAAATGGTATTGCCCTATACTTTTATCTGGAAAAAACAGGTCAAGCAGGTCAAGCAGGATCAGCTGGATCCGCAACGTCAGATTTCCCTCGTCGTTTCCAATGTACTTACTACCAATACCAAATATCATTTACTGATCGAGCAGATCCAGATTCATCAGCCAGATCTGGTTTTAACCCTGGAAACCGATCAAAACTGGCAAAATGCACTCTCAGTGATTGAAGCTGATTATCCTTATCGCGTGCCTGTGCCTTTGGATAATCTGTATGGCATGCATCTATATAGCAAGCTTGAACTGAGTGAAACTGAGGTTAAATTTATTCTGAGTGATGAAATTCCCTCCATTCATACCACGGTGATCTTACGTTCGGGACAAGCGGTACAGCTCTACTGTCTGCATCCCAAACCACCCAGTCCGACCGAGGCCAAGGATTCCACCTTGCGTGATGCTGAACTGCTGATTGTCGGTGATCAGATTAAAGATCTGGATGAAAGCTGTATCGTGATGGGCGATCTGAATGACGTGGCCTGGTCACGTACCACACGCCTGTTTCAACGCATTAGTGGGCTGCTGGATCCGCGGGTAGGGCGTCATTATGTGAATACTTTTCACGCAGATTATCCTTTTTTTCGCTGGTCGCTTGATCACGTCTTTCACAGTACCGATTTTGCCTTGGTACACATGGAGCGTTTACCGCATGTGGGTTCTGACCATTTTCCGGTCTTTCTGGTTTTGCAAACCGGTCGGATATTCGAGCATATTCAGGAAGAATTAGAACAAACTGATGAAGATGAGCAGGAAGCACAAAAAGCTATTGAAGAAGGTATTCAGAAAGCAGAGAAAGAGGAAAAAATAGTCACTGATGAAGTTGCTTTGGCATATAAAGAAGGGGGCAAAATCTCTTAGCTTTTTAGAAGAAAAGTGTACGATATTGCTTACAACAGTTTCCGCTTCTTGCGAATGGGCAGGGGTTGGGAATCTGGGTATTCTAGGTTTATCAGCACAGGGAGTCGAGAAAGGATATTCTCATAAGGAAGACGAAGCTGAATGAAGACATCATGGATATGATGCTGAAAGGGAAATCAAAAAAAAGCAGAACGAATTATAATATGTGAAAGCACAACCTCATTAACCCGAGTTTTACAGGATGTAGAGCTCGGGTTAAATTATTTCCAATGCTTATTTTTCTAATTTGTTGATAATTAAAATTATTTATTTAAGGCTATATTTTGAGAGTGCAGAAAGGAAATTGTCATTGTCAGTAATGATTCAGTCAATCAATCGGAAGTACTTCAGCTCTATCGTATGAATCTAATGGTCTGCCGCTGAGAAACCACAACTTTTACTCCAAGCGTTACAACATTCGCATCGTCTGGTCACTGCACGGATAAATGGCCGGCTAGTTGGACTGGCAAATGCGATTTCAGATGGTTATCTGGTGGTGTATTTTCCGCATTTTTTGGTTGATCCCAAGTTGCAACGACAAGGCATTGGTCGTCTGTTCATGCAAAACATGCTGCAATATTATTCAGGATTTCATCAGCAGATTTTAGTGGCCGATTAGCAGGCGACAGGCTTTTATCAAGCCTTAGGCTTCACGCGTGCGGGAAAAACGGAGGCCATGTGGATTTATCAGGGAACGGATCATTAAAATGATTTTAAGCTAGACCCCTTCAAATCCCGTGATCAAATAGATTTAGTAAATTGATTTATAACCTTCAGGACGAGTCTTAAAACGGCGGTGGAACCACATATATTGGGTCGGTGCGAGGCGTAACTGCTGCTCAATCACCAGATTCACACGAGTGGCATCTTCGACTTCATTTTCACCAGGGAAATTCTCCAGTGCCGGCTCAATCAGCACATGGTAGCGCGGATTTTTAATATCGCCATGACGATAGAAATATAAAGGAATTGCAGCGGCTTTGGTCATTTTTAGTAAACGGCGATGCGCGGTTACAGTTGCTGCCGGCACGCCAAAGAAAGGTGCCATCACGCCTTGTTTTAAACCATAATCCTGATCCGGACTGTACCAGATCGCATGGCCATTTTTCAGGTTACGTACCAGACCGCGCATATCGTCATGATCAATCTGGTTGGCATAAATCGTGGCACGACAACGGTAAATCAGCATGTCCAAAAGTGGATTATTCTGCGGGCGATAGACCACATCCGGATCAAAATACTGTGCACACAGATAACCGCCAGCATCGAGCAAGGTTGAATGCGTGCCTAATAACAGCATGCCTTGGCCTGCGGCTTGTGCCTTGTGAATATGTTCCAGCCCTTCAATAGTGACGCGACCTTGAAACCATTTCGGACTGTACCAGGCATTTAGCGTCTCAAACACACCCAACATTTGATCGACAAATACCTGACGGGCATTGTCCTGTACCTGCTCTTTAGACCATTCAGGAAAACAGACTTCCAGATTGCGAAGTGTGGTTTCACGACGTGATTTGAGGTATTTAAAAGAAAGCTGGCCCAGCAGGGACGCCAGACGATGCTGAATGGCCCAAGGTAAGATCGCCAGAATCATCAGGAAAATAATGCCCAGCCAGTTGCCCCAATATTGAGGTAACAGGAATGACCATTGAAATTCACCGGGTTGATATGCAGGCTGAGTACTCATAAAACAATATAGGGCCAAAAGATTAAGTGCAGTCTAACAGAGAAGATTATTGAAATAAAAAAGCATCTGTACGAATACAGATGCTTGAGTAAAAGCTCGGGGAATATTTAGCCGTTACTTAGATTGTCCAGCTCTTCCCAACGCTCTAATTTTTCCAGTAACAGCTCATCAATTTCGGATAAGCGTTTAGACAGTTTCAGTGCTTTATCGGAATCAGTCACAAATAAAGAGCCATCAGCCAGTTGTGCATTGATCTCGACCTGCTCTTTTTCTAGCGCTTCCATCTCAGCTGGAAGTTGCTCGAGTGCGCGCTGGTCTTTATAACTGAGTTTAACTTTTTTGGCAGCGACCGGTGCAGTCTCAGCTTCTGCTTTGGCCATGGCTTTTTTCACGGCACTTTTTTGATCAACGACCGTTTGATCCGGACGCTGTTCAAGATAATCCTGATAACCGCCGACATATTCTTCGATATTGCCCTTACCATCAAAGACCCAAGTTGATGTCACCACGTTGTCCATAAAGGCACGGTCATGCGAGATCAACAGCAGAGTGCCTTTGTAGCCACCGAGCATTTCTTCCAATAACTCTAAAGTCACCATGTCCAGGTCGTTGGTTGGCTCATCCATCACAATCAGGTTCGATGGTTTCAGCAACAGTTTCGCTAGCAGGATACGGTTGCGCTCACCACCTGACAAAGCTTTGACTGGGGTACGGGCACGTTCTGGCGAAAACAGGAAGTCTTGCAGGTAGCTATAGATATGACGGCGGTTGCCATTCACATCCACATGGTCAGAACCTTCTGATACGTTATCTTTCACAGATTTTTCCAGATCCAGTGCATTACGGAGCTGGTCAAAATAGGCCACTTCAAGTTGTGTACCGGTTTTCACCGTACCACCATGTTCTAGCTCGCCCAGAATGGCTTTAATCAGCGTAGTTTTACCGACACCGTTATCACCGACCAGACCGATACGGTCGCCACGGAGGACCAGTGCAGAAAAATTATTGATGATCGGTGCATTGTCACCGAATTTCACACTCAGGTTCTCGATTTCAAACACCAGTTTGCCGGAACGGTTGGCATCCTGAGTCGCCATTGTCACTTTACCTTGTTGCGAACGACGTGCTCTAGATTCTTCACGCAATGCTTTCAGGGCACGGACACGGCCTTCGTTACGGGTACGACGGGCTTTAATTCCTTGACGGATCCAGACTTCTTCTTCAGCCAGCTTTTTATCGAACAGCGCATTTTGCTTTTCTTCAGCTTCCATTTGCTGGGCTTTCAGGTCTAGATAACGTGAATAGTTACCTTCATAACTGCGCAGCTGACCGCGATCTAGCTCGACAATACGGGTGGCGATGCTGTCGACAAAGGCACGGTCATGCGAAATGAACAGCAGGGTCAAATTGTTTTGATCGAGCAGGAATTTTTCCAGCCATTCGATACTTTCAACATCCAAATGGTTCGTCGGCTCGTCCAGTAAAAGGACATCGGGTTGGGTAAGTAAAGCACGTGCCAGCAGGACACGACGTTTACGACCACCGGACAAATCGGCAAGATCTGCATCCGGGTCCAGGCCCATTTTGCTTAAAATCGAATTGACTTTGGTTTCCAGCGCCCAGCCATCAAGCTGATCCATTTTGTGTTGCAGGTTGCCCATACGATCACAGGCGTCCATGTCACCTAGTACACAGGCTTCACTGGCAGCATGATAAGCACGCAACACTTCCGACGCTTCACCAGCGCCATCTGCCACGATATCAGCCACTTTGCCTGAATCCATCGGTACATCTTGCGCCAGCATGGAAATAGTAATGCCGTTTTGTAATGAAACTTCGCCGTTGTCAGGCAGTAAACTTCCTTCAATCAGCTTAAGTAAGGTAGACTTACCCTCACCATTACGGCCAATCAAACACACTCGTTCGCCGCGTTCCAAGTTAAAATTCGCGCCGTCGAGCAGGGCGGGTCCACCAAACGCAAGTTGGACATCCCTAAGGGTAATATAGGCCATAATGTTTCCTGAAATCCCCAATGAGGACTTTAAATGACTAAACAACAAAATCTAAATGATCAGGCGTCATTTTCCGCACCCATTGAAGATTTGCAAGTGCGAATTGCATTTTTAGACGATTTAGTTGAACAGTTGAATGATCAGGTGGCCAAACAGACCCTGGAAATTGCTGATCTGAAAAAGCAAATGACGCTGTTATATCAACGTGTTGAGTCTTCAGATCTGTCTGAAGGCATTGCAGAATTTGATCCGGTTGCAGATCGCCCACCGCATTATTAATTTGCAACCAATGATTTAATCAACAACAACCCTTAGCTGATCTAAGGGTTTTTTATTGAAAAATAAAAATGAGCCAATCGATAAGATGTTAAAAAGAGAAATATTATTTTTTTGAATTGGCTTTTAAATTGCATTAAATCCGCATATAAAAGTAATAAAGCGCAGCGCGATCATCAAGTTTAAAAGAGTTTTTCTGCTGAAAACAAACATTCGCGCTCGTAAACAGATTTCTTTCAGGCATTTCATAAAATGCAGTTTGGCCCTCTGCCGAAACAGGCCTGCACCCATTCAGTCGTAAAATTATTTGACCTTTCACTCACTTCCTACTCTAATACCGGCTCTCAGGTACATTCCGGAATTGCGTCCCATGCACCCAAAAGTTGTTCTACTCGACCTCGAAAATAATTTCCCCACAGCCAAGTTAATGCGTGAGATTGTGGCGCATTATTCGACTTTATATCTGTTTAGCTGTGCTGGAAAATTTGAATTCTCCTTAGAGGATTTAACCGAGCTTGCCGGCTGGGTTAGCAGTGGTCAGGTGGTGGTACTGGACACGCCTGAATCGCCACAAAAAGAATATGAATATGCGGTCATTGCCGGTCAGCTTATGGCGCTACTGGAGCCGGAAACCGAGGTTAAATTGATCTCGGCGATGGACAGTTGCGAAATGTTGCAACAGATGCTGCAAACTTCTGATATTACGTGTCACCTGATTCAGATTCAGCCTGATGAGACAAACATTCCAACAGATCAACCTAAAAATCATCTTCCGAGTCTGGACGCCATCAAGAACAAACCTGCCTTGCAACTGGTGAAAAAATACTGTGATGCGTTAGGCAAAATGAGTGGCAAACCGAATACGGTGGAAACCCTAAAAAACTCAGTGGCGAATATTCTGCAAGTGATGCCGGTAAAAGCTCAGCATGTGGTCGGCATGTTGATTAACCTGAAAATCGTCAAGCGCTATGATGAGCAAATCAGCTTCCGCAAAAAAGTCCTGAAACAATGGCTGCAACTCAATCTGGATGAACAAAGCCCGGTTGAAAATCTGAAACTGGATCAGGTCATTTCCCAACTGAAGGCAGATGACGCTCCAGTTGCATCTGAAATACTCAAGTCACCAATCCAGTCGGCACAGCAAGACCTGTTCAAGAACTTTGGCCGGATCGATCCGGTACAACTGGAAGTGGCGCGTAAACTGCGTGAATTGCAGGGCAATAAACCCAAAGACATTTATGAGCTGCGTGATTTACTGGAACAGTTATTTCCAAAATCGGACATTCGCTTGCTGCTTAAGGAGCTGATCGAGAAAGGTTATATTTACTGGAATGGTCACGAAATTTTATATAGTCATGAAATGTTCCTGAATTAATTTTATCGTGCAAACTTGCGTTTTATATTGTGCTTATGCAACTCTAATAATAGAACATAAAGGTTGAACTATGGAAAACACTGGAATCTGGGTGACGGTGGTCATCATCATTTTCGTCATAGGGTCGATTTTCGGGTTGCGTGTAAGTCCCCGGGAAAAAGCTTTGGGCCTGATGCGTGACAAAGCCCGTAAAATGGGTTTGCATCCACGTCTGGTGGTGGCACCGGACTGGACCAAAATCCCGAAGGCGACTGAAAGTCGGGCCAGTATGGTCGCGTACTACAGTGTGCTGATGCCAGATGCGCGTTTGCCCTTGATGCGCGCCCGTGTGGTCGATAATAAACTCGAAATCGTGCAGGGTGATGAGAAATTTAAAGATTTTCCCATTGCATTAAAAGGCATTTATGCTATTGATATGCAGGCAAACTGTGTTGGACTGTATTGGGATGAAGAAGCTGATTTAAGAGCGACCCAACTCGACGACATCAAAGCGCTGTTACACGCTTTGGCTGAACTTTAATTTTTTAGAATATACAGGATTAACGGTTAATTATGGCGAACGCTCCTCGGTCCACATCAAAAAGCAGCACAGCGAAGTCTCCCGACGCTGGAAGCAAGCGTGCCCTAGTGATTGTGGAGTCGCCTGCAAAAGCGAAAACAATCAATAAGTACCTTGGTCCGAACTACATCGTAAAATCATCAGTGGGTCATGTGCGTGACTTGCCGACAGGCGGTTCTGCAAAATCGACAGAGAAAAAACCGGCGACACGTACCAAACTGACGGATGCAGAAAAAGCTGAAAAATCACAGAATGCGTTGATTAATCGCATGGGTGTCGATCCGGAACATGACTGGAAAGCCAAATACGAAGTCCTTCCTGGCAAAGAACATGTAGTTGCCGAGCTGAAAAAACTGGCATCGCAAGTCGATGAAGTCTATCTGGCAACGGATATGGACAGGGAAGGAGAAGCAATTGCCTGGCATTTAAAAGAAGTCATTGGCGGCGATGATTCGCGTTATCAGCGTGTGGTCTTTAACGAAATTACCAAAAACGCGATTCAGGATGCCTTTAAGCATCCGTCACGTCTGGATACCAATAAAGTCAATGCGCAGCAGGCACGCCGTTTCCTGGATCGTGTCGTGGGCTTTATGATTTCGCCATTGCTTTGGGAAAAGATTGCCCGTGGTCTGTCCGCAGGTAGGGTACAGTCGGTTGCGGTGAAGCTGGTGGTCGAGCGTGAACGTGAAATTCGTGCCTTCATTCCTGAAGAATACTGGCAGGTGTTTGCCGATACCAAATCGAAAAAAGATGATATCCGTCTCGAAGCGGTCAAGCAAAATGGCAAGACGCTCAAACTGCGCAACAAAGACGAAACTGATGCCTTATTAAACCTGATCAAAGATGCGGATTATACGGTTTCTGCACGTGAAGATAAGCCAACCAAGGTTAATCCAAGCGCACCCTATATCACCTCAACGCTACAACAGGCAGCCAGTACCCGTCTCGGTTTTTCTGTGAAGAAAACCATGATGCTGGCGCAGCGCCTGTATGAAGCCGGTTTCATTACTTACATGCGTACCGACTCGACATTCTTGAGTGATGATGCGGTGAATATGGTGCGTGGGCATATCGAATCTGAATTTGGCGAGAAGTATTTGCCTGCCAAGCCGAACCGTTATGGCAATAAAGCCGGTGCGCAAGAAGCGCATGAGGCCATTCGTCCATCTATGGTTGGCTTAAAAGGCGATAGTCTGATGGGTGTTGAGCGTGATGCACAGCGTCTCTATGACCTGATCTGGCGCCAGTTTGTTGCCTGTCAGATGACTCCGGCGGAATACCTGTCTTCTACCATTTTAGTGAATGCCAATGGCGTGGAACTGAAAGCTAAAGGTCGTACCTTGGTTTTTGATGGTTTTACTCGCGTGCGTGGTGCCAATAAAGCAGATGACGATATTTTATTGCCTGCGGTCAAAGTTGGTGAAGTCCTTAAACTTGAGAAACTTGATCCATCTCAACATTTCACCAAGCCACCGGCACGTTTTACCGAAGCCTCACTGGTGAAAGAACTCGAGAAAAAAGGCATTGGCCGTCCATCGACCTATGCTGCGATTATCTCGACCATTCAGGATCGTGGTTATGTGAAACTGGATAACCGTCGTCTCTATGCCGAGAAGATGGGCGAAATCGTCACCGATCGTCTGGATGAAAACTTTAGCAACTTGATGAACTATGCCTTTACCGCAGATCTTGAAGGTCAGCTGGATAAAGTGGCAGATGGTGAGCGTAACTGGAAAGAGTTATTAGATAGCTTCTATGGCGATTTCAAGCAGCGTTTGACCACAGCGCAGGGTGAGAACGGCATGCGCCGCAATCAGCCTGTAGAAGTGGATGCTGTACATTGTAAAGAATGTGAGCGTCCGATGCAGATTCGTACCGGAACCACAGGCGTATTTTTGGGTTGTTCAGGCTATAACCTGCCGCCGAAAGAGCGTTGTAAGGGAACCTTGAATCTGACCCCAGTGGAGTCTCTGGCTGCATTGTCTGATGATGAGGCCGCGGAAACTGCTGACCTGATGTCGAAGAAGCGTTGTCCGATCTGTGAAACTGCCATGGACAGCTATGTGATTGATGGTGGTCGTAAACTGCATATTTGTGGGAATAACCCGGACTGTAGTGGTTTTGAACTTGAAGAAGGCGAGTTCAAAATTAAAGGTTATGATGGTCCAAGCATTCCATGTGATAAATGTGATGGGGAAATGCAGCTCAAGACAGGCCGTTTCGGTCCGTATTTTGCCTGTACCAGCTGTGACAATACCCGTAAAGTCTTAAAGAGCGGTCAGCCTGCGCCTCCACGTGTGGATCCGATCAAGATGGAGCATTTACGTTCTGCCAAGCATGATGATTTCTTTGTATTGCGTGATGGTGCTGCCGGTTTATTCCTGGCGGCAAGCAAGTTCCCGAAAGTGCGTGAAACCCGTGCACCGAAGGTGGCCGAGATTCGTTCTGTTGCTGATCAGCTTGATCCAAAGTATCAGTTTATCTTGCAGGCTCCAGATGTAGACCCGGAAGGGAATCTGACTCTGGTAAAATTTAGTCGTAAGAACCAGTCACAATATATTGGTTCGGAAACTGCAGAAGGCAAGCAAACCAAATGGTCTCTGGTTTATCAGGACGGAAAATGGGTTGAAGCCTAAACTCTAAGATTCAAAAAAATGCTGACGAAAGTCGGCATTTTTTATTTATGATGTATCTTCATTTTAAAAACAATAATCAAGGTTGATTTGGGGCCATGTGGAAAAAGATTCGGATTCTGATTTTATTAATCATCTTATTGATTGTCGCAGTCAATGCCTATCGCGATCAGAACCAGAACTGGTCAAAGCCGATTATTGTGTTGCTGCATCCGATTAATGCTGATGGATTACCGACCACACAGCAATACATCCAGCAACTGTCGAGTCAGGACCTGAATGGAGCACGGGAATATCTGGAAAAAGCGGCTCAGCAGTATCGTGGACAGCCGACTTATTTTTATTTTAATTTAGGCCGTGAGCTTCAAGTTCTACCACCCAAAGTCCCTGAGCAGGCTTCGCTCATCAATACAGTTTTATGGAGTTTAAAATTCCGGTTCTATGCATGGAAACAGCGACAGAGTTTAGATCCTTCAGCCAACCTTACGCTATTTTTAAATTACTATGATCCTGTGCAGACCAAGCAATTGAAGCATTCAACCGCCTTGCAAAAAGGCCGGATTGGTTCGGTGAATCTATTTGCATCCAAGCAACAGACTGAACAGAATAAAATTGTCTTGGTCCATGAATTACTGCATGCCTTTGGCGCCTCGGATAAATATGATTTAGCGACAGGCCAACCGATTTATCCGCTGGGTTATGCATTTCCAGATCAGCAACCCTTATTTCCGCAAGCCAAAGCAGAGCTGATGGCAGGATATATCCCGGTTTCTCAAACTACCAGTAAAATGCCAGAATCTTTAAATCAAACCTTGATTAATGAGATAACTGCAATTGAACTGGCCTGGAAATAAAGACTTGTGGATGCTGCTGGATTTATCCACAATTTAGACTTCATTTGTGGATAAAAGATCACACCATGCCGCTCACCTTTGTGCTTGCTCCCGACTCGTTTAAAGAAAGCATGTCTGCGGCGCAGGCTTGTCAGGCCATGCAACGCGGTATTCAGAACGTCATTCCGGATGCCCACATCATTTATGTACCGATGGCCGATGGCGGTGAAGGCACGGTCGATGCAATGATTTCAAGTTTAAAGGGACAAAGCATTGCATGTGAAGTGACCGGACCATTACCTGAGCAACGTATTCAGACCTATTGGTGTTTGGTTGATGCAGGTCAGACTGCCGTGATTGAAATGGCCAAGGCCAATGGCATTCATTTATTGAAGCCTTTACAGCGTAATCCGATGTTCACTTCAACTTATGGCACGGGAGAGATGATCAAACAGGCATTGGACTTGGGAGTGAAAAAAATCATTGTTGGACTGGGTGGCAGTGTCACCAATGATGCGGGTGCGGGCATGCTGCAAGCACTGGGTGTACGGTTTCTAAATCATGCGGGAGAGTCAATTCAGGTCTGTGGTGGAAACTTAGATCAGGTCAAATCAATGGATTTATCTGGAATAGATCCACGTTTAGCAGATACTGAAATAATCATTGCATCGGATGTCAATAATCCGTTGTGTGGGCCAAATGGTGCATCGATAATCTTTGGACCACAGAAAGGGGCAACGTCTGAAATGGTCAAGCAGCTGGATCAAAACCTCAGTCATTTTGCTGAGGTAGTCGCTGGGCAGATTGGCCGTGATTATCGTCATGTTGCAAGTGCGGGGGCTGCCGGTGGACTGGGTTTTGGTTTAATGGCATTCACCGCTGCCTCCATTCGGTCCGGGGTGGAACTGATGATTGAACAGGTTCAACTTAGCGAGAAAATAGCGCAAGCAAATTATGTATTTACCGGTGAAGGTAAAATTGATTTTCAAACCAAATTTGGCAAAACGCCGTTTGGTGTGGCACAGATTGCAAAACATTTCAATAAACCGGTGATTGCTTTTGCGGGTCTAGTCGGTGAAGGGGGTGAGGATCTTTTTGAGTCAGGATTTAGCCAGATTATTGGTATTAATCCGCCAGATTGTCCTTTGGAAGAAGCTTTAAAAAATGCAGAAAAAAATTTAGCGGATAGCGTAGAGAAAGTAATGCTATCACTTAAGAACATTGTATAAATATATGTACTGGCTTTGTCTAAAAAATAAAAATAGGGAAAATATGAAAAGAATCATCTTGGCCGTTGTAGTGAATCTCATCACAGTACAAAGTTTTGCACAACCTGCATATCGCGAAAATATGCACAATTATCTACGGGAAAATCCTGTACAGCAGAACTCACAATCGAGGATGCTGTCATTTAATTTTGATGAAATGCATCTGGTTATTTTAAAAAATTTGCTTGCCCTTGAAAAGAATATCACGCTCATCATTGATTCAAATATCGATATGGATCATGAATTTCCAATTCATTTACGTAATTCTAACTTTCTTGAGTTTTTAGAAGTGACGACCAAAAAACTCGGTCTCAGATATGAGGTACTCAATTCTAAAACGATTAGAGTTTACAAATAGCCTAATTTTTATGTTGGTGAGATGCTTATGATAAGATCTCGTTTTGAATTTTCGAGAAATGATTTGGTATGTCACTTGCACAGCTCATCAACGAGTTAAATCCCCAACAAAAGCAAGCAGCGACCACAGAAGCAAAACACAGTTTGGTGCTGGCCGGGGCAGGTTGTGGCAAAACCAAGACCATCGTGGCACGCGCAGCTTACTTGATTGAACAGGGCGTGCCTGCCAACCAGATTCAGATTCTGACCTTTACCCGCCGGGCTGCCAGTGAAATTGTGGCGCGTGTCGAACTAGCACTCGGTGACCAGGCCAAAGGTCTGCGAGCCTCGACCTTTCATACCTTCTGTATGTATCTGCTGCGCCGTATTCCGAAAGCTTTTGGTCTGGAACAGTTTTCGATTATTGATCGTGATGATCAGCTGATGATGTTCCGCCTGATTCGCGGTCGTGATGACAAGAAAAATCCCAATCATTTGCCTAAGCCTCAGGAATTATGTGATTTGTATTCCTTTGCACGGAATACCCGGCAAAAACTCAGTCTGGCATTAGAAAAACAGATGCCGGAATATTTGGCTCTCAAAGACCAGATTGCCGAAATCATGAAAGAATATGAAGCACGTAAGCAGGCACGCAGCTTTCTGGATTATGACGATATTCTGGCGGTAGTGGCTACAGCACTAGCACAGTCCGAAGGTCTGGTAGATTATGTCGCTTCCATATGCCGGCATATGCTGGTCGATGAAATGCAGGATACCAATCCATTGCAATGGGCTTTGTTGGAACCACTCAAAGACCGGATCAGCCTGTTCTGTGTCGGTGATGATGCGCAGTCGATTTATGGCTTTCGTGGTGCAGACTTTGAAAATATTCACCATTTCAAAGAGCGTGTGCCAGATGCGCAGATTTTTAAATTAGAAAAAAACTACCGCTCGACCCAGGAAATTCTGGATCTGTCCAACTGGCTGCTCGATCAGTCTGAAATCAAATATGACAAACGTCTGGAAGCGTATCGCGGAGAAGGTGTAAAGCCGCGCATGCATATCTTCCCGAATGAGTTTGATGAAGCCAAATGGATCGCGATTGATATTAAAGAGCGTCATTATCTGCAAGGCAGCAAATGGGGCGAGCATATGGTGCTGGTTCGTTCCAGCTTTGCCGCGCGGCACATTGAAGCGGCCTGTATTGCAGCCAATGTACCGTATCGCTTTATTGGTGGCATGAAGCTGCTGGAAACTGCGCATGTCAAAGATTTGCTCAGCATGCTGCGGGTGGTGGCCAATCCGCTGGATGATATCGCCTGGATGCGTTTCTTAACCCTGTGGAATGGTGTCGGTGATGTGGGTGCCAGCAAGCTGTCACAGCAGCTATTGGCTGAACCTGAAATGGATCAGATTGCAAAGAAATTAGAACAGTTTGGCAAGATTCCGCTAGAAACCATTCTGATCATGCAGCAGATGAGTGTGCTCAAAGGCGAAGTGCAAGCCTGTGTCGGTCTTGCGATTCAGGCGATTGAATCTCAGTTGGCGGAAAACTATAAAAAGGATTGGCCTCGTCGCCAGAGTGATTTTGAACTGGTCAAACAGCTGGCCTCCAAGCATTCGCAGCTGAGTGAATTTTTAGAGGAATATGTACTGGATCCGGTGTCAATCTCGGAAATTGAACGCCAGTCGGATCATGATGTGGTGACCTTAATCACCATTCACTCGGCCAAAGGCACCGAGCAAAATGTCTGTTATGTGGCCAATGTCACGCCGGGGAATTATCCGCATGCACGTGCTCAAGGCGACTTTGATGATGTCGAAGAAGAGCGTCGTGTGCTGTATGTGGCGCTGACCCGGGCAAAAAATGAATTGATTCTGACCAAACAGAACCTGAATCATTGGGCGTGGGAAACGGTCGATGAGCAGGGGCGTAAAGTCGAAAGTTATTTCCTGAATGATCTCACCCGGCAGTTATGCACCACAGAAACCCATTACAAGACTCGGCAGCAAACTGTAAAAAGTGCCCTGATTGAACGCAAGTCGATTAATTTAGATTTTGGGATTGATCTCGATTAAACTATAGCAAAGTGGTTTCATACAAAAAGTAGAGTAGGCGCGTGCTTTTTGATATTTTTTGCCTATCTTCTTAAGGTTGTAAGATGAAAATTTTAGTTCGTAATTTAGAACGTACGGTCACAGAAGCCGAATTGCTGAAACTGTTCCAGGAATATGGCACAGTGGAGACCTGTACTTTGGTGCTTGATGCAGCAACAGGCAAATCAAAAGGTTTTGCTTTTGTAGAAATGCCACATGGCCGTGAAGCAGTCAAAGCCATTAAAGGCCTGAACACTTTGCGTCTGCACGGACATGGGATCCGTGTGAAAGCCGCAGAAGATAAGCCTCAGGCTTAAATTCAAAAAAGGAGCACTTGATAGGCTCCTTTTTTATGACTGAAATTTAGTATCGCCGTACTTAATCAGTGGGCTCAATGCTCTGAATTTCAGTGCTGGATGGATTCAGTCTAAACATCTTTTGATTGCGAAATGCAGACGAACCTTTTACTTTATAAAAGCCAAAATTTGTTTTAATCCTTAGGAAATCTCGATGACCCGTGTTGCTCGCTATCATGCGGACCGTACCAATCAAAAACTGTATTTTGCCCGTCTATCCTGCCAGCAAGCAGAGCAAACCGAACATGTACAACAGGCTCAGGCACAACGTGAAGCGACTGTGTTTCATTTGCATGGTGCTTTGTTAGCATTTTTACAGGAACTGGTGCGTTACTATCGCCTGAATGATCCTCATCCGACGCTAAAATCGATCGAAGAACTGATGGCGGCCAAAGGCCAAATTTCGCCAGAAGTCGCGGTGCTGCAACATTTATCCAAGAGCGGTTTCATTGCTGAACTGAAGCGCGCCTACCGTTTATGCCAATATGCGCCGGAACCAAGTACACCAGAACCTGAAGACGAAACCTCTTCAAATCTCATCATTAAAGTCACACAGACACCACAAGCGTGGTTACCTGATACTGCTATATTGAGAGAGTGGCATCGTGATCTGACCCAATTAATTGATGGTTTTCGTAATGAGATGATTGAATTTTAATCGGATCGGCTGTACTTGAAATTGCAATTTTTAACCCTATATCAATTACTCTAATGATGCAAAGTGCACCCGGCGCTTTGCCACCATGTTGAACATGGAGGATATATGTCTATAGAACAGTTGAAAGATTTATTTGGTAATCAAGACGCGATTTTAGAACTCGTTCAACTTGAAGGTGGCGCGTTGGCTTTACGCAATGCAGGCTCACATAAACAGCCTTTGGTCATGATTCAATTTAATGATGAGGTGAAAGCTCTACTTGGAGAGCAGACGCCCGTGATTGCGCAACAGATGATTCAGGCAGCACTCTATGGTTTGCTGGAACAGCAGGTCAATGAATGGCAGGCTGAAGTTGTGGATGAAGAACCAAAGTATATGAGTTAATCGTTGAAATTTATTTAGAAAGCACACTATCGGTGTGCTTTTTGAGTTTTATGGGTAGGTTATTGGGTTGGACAGATTTTAAGTATCACAAAACGTTCATTTAAAATGAAGATGAAAAATCAGTATTTTAAAATTTAAGTCGTGAGCAGTCTGAAGCCAGTGTGTTAATAAAATCTTTGGCTCATAGATATGCCGATATCCATAAAAAAGTTGCCTAATTAGGCAACTTTTTTATTTGGCGTTTATTCAAAGAAAAACTTTAATGAGAAGGCGTATGCTGATGCGCGATCTCAATCTGGTTCAAAATATGATTGCTCATATTCTTCGCCATTTCTTCTTTGGCATAATAAACCGCACCTACATTATCTCGACGAATCGCTTCAGCTTCTTCCTTGCTTTCTGCACAGACCAGTACCTGAATTTGTGGATTCAAGGTCTTGGCAATGTCGACAATTTTATGAATGTCGATGATATCCATAGGGGAGATGACCAGTAAGCGTGCATGCTGAATATGTGCCTGAATCAGCACTCCGGCTTCAGTGGCTACGCCAGACACTGCAGCAATACCTTTTTCACGCAAATTTTCGACAATGTCACGGTTTTCTTCGGCAATCACCACCTTGATGTTTTCTTCCATCAATGAGCGGGTAATGCGACGACCGACCTCACCATGGCCAATAATGACCACCTGATCGCGCAGGTAATCCTGTGAGACTTCATCGGGTAACATCGCTAGCGGGTCACCACTGCGTTCCAGTAAACGGGCAAGAGTCGAGCGTTCCCGAATCCATTTCTGTACCGGTTCAATCGCGGAAAAGATAAAGGAGTTAAGCGTAATCGAAATCAAGGCACCTGCCAGAATCAGGTTTTGACCTTCCAGCGAAAGCAGGTTGAGCGAAACACCAAGCGCAGCCAAAATAAAGGAGAACTCACCAATCTGTGCCAGAGAAGCGCCGACGGTCAAGGCGGTATTGATCGGATAGCGAAAGAACAGCACCAGTGCCATCGCGGCAATAGTCTTACCAATCATGATAATCCCGATCACTGCCAGTACATGTAAAGGCTGTTCCAGCAGGATGCGCGGATCAAACAGCATGCCGACGGAGACAAAGAATAAAATCGAGAAAATTTCACGCAGTGGCAAGGTTTCTTCTTCAGCACGATGACTGAAATCAGATTCCTTAACGACCATTCCGGCAAAGAAAGCACCTAGTGCCATCGACACGCCAAAGACTTTATAGGCACCGAAGGCGATTGAAACGGCAGCAGCCACCACTGTTAAAGTAAACAGCTCACGTGAACCGAGACGTGCCACCACCCGTATGATCATTGGAATCAATCGCTTACCAATAATCAGCATGAAGGCAATAAAGCCTGCGACTTTGAGTAGGGTAATACCTAAGGTAAGCCAGATATTCTCATTGCTTGCACCTTCCAGCGCTTGGCCACCTAAAAGCACCGCAGTGGCAGGTAACAGTACCAGCGCCAAGACCATGACCAGATCTTCGACCAGCAACCAGCCAACGGCAATCCGGCCATTGATCGAATCGAGCAGGCCACGATCACCAAGAGCTTTGAGTAGAACCACGGTACTGGCACAGGACAGGCTTAGGCCGAAGACCAGCGCTGAACCAAAGCTCCAGCCCCACAGCATCGAAACTCCGACTCCGAGCAAGGTGGCAACTGCAATCTGTAAAATCGCACCAGGCAGGGCAATCCGGCGTACCTGCATCAGATCGTTCAGGGAAAAATGCATCCCGACGCCAAACATCAGGAACATGACGCCAAGTTCTGCCAGCTGGTTAGCCAGATGAATATCACCGACTACACCGGGTGTGTGGGGACTAATCAGAATGCCGGCAATTAAGTAACCGATCAAAGGAGGAAGACGTAGCCGTGCAGCAAGATAGCCAAAGACCAAAGCTAAGCCAAAACCAACAGCCAGTAATATAATGAGCTCTACGTCATGTGGCACTAAATACTCCTTTAGCTAGGTTTGCTGGGAAATAAGCACAAAAAGTGCCAAAACATGCAGAAAGTTTATCAAGCCGGATAAAAAATGTGCAAAAAAAAACGACCCGCAAAGGTCGTTTTTTTAAAGAAACTAAAATTATTTGATTTTAGCTTCTTTGAAGATTACGTGTTGACGGATTTTTGGATCAAATTTTTTGATTTCCATTTTTTCCGGCATAGTACGTTTGTTCTTAGTCGTGGTATAGAAATAACCTGTACCAGCTGAAGAAACTAAGCGAATTTTATCACGCATGGTTCAGACTCCTTAGATCTTTTGACCTTGAGCACGCAGGTCAGCAACAACCTTTTCAATGCCCAATTTGTCGATAATACGCATACCTTTAGTGGTTAAACGAAGACGTACAAAACGTTTTTCGCTTTCTAACCAGAAACGGTGGTGGTGCAGGTTCGGCTCGAACCGGCGCTTAGTTTTGTTGTTGGCGTGTGAGACGTTGTTACCAACGACTGGACGCTTGCCGGTAACTTGGCAAACCTTAGACATGGTGTAACTCCATTGATTTAGCCAACAGCAAATCTGTATGGCCAGTCAAAAATAAACGGATTGAAATCATTCAAGGGGCGTTTTATATCAAAAATGCGCTTAAAAGACAAGCGATTTTCGTCAAAACGCGGCACGAACTATATCGATAGCTCATGCCTTGATCATTTAGCGGAGAAGGGTCTTCCAAATCAGCTTGTGAATCGGCTTGTTGAACGGCGGCAGAATGTATTTCAAGCTATACAGCTTTGGATTCGACATCACTGAGCGTTCATGCGACAAACTGAAGAAGCCTTCTGGGCCATGGTATTTCCCCATACCTGATGCACCGACACCCCCAAATGGTAGATCGTCCTGCGCAACATGGGTCAGTACCGTATTTTGCCCGAAATGCCCTGAATGGGTACGCTGTGCGACATAATCGGCACGCGCCTGATCAAAGTCGAAGTAGTATAAAGCAAGTGGGCGTGGACGGCTATTAATAAAGTCGATGACATCGTCAATTTGATCATATTCCATGATCGGTAACAGCGGACCGAAGATTTCATGTTGCATGATCTGCATCATCGGGGTGACATTGGTTACGATGGTCGGTGCAATCTTGCGCAGATCAGCCGAGTTTTCACGGCGAGGATTAATTTCAATGACTTGCGCACCCTGTTCGCGTGCATCATCCAGATAGCCTTGTAGACGGTTATATTGTTTGTCATTAATAATCGAGGTGTAATCCTGATTATGGGTGATATCCGGATACATGCTTTCGACACAGGCTTTAAAGTGATCAATGAACTCGGCAGTTTTTCCGCGAGGCAGGAACATATAGTCTGGAGCTACACAGGTCTGACCTGCATTCCAGAGTTTACCCACCGCAATCCGCTGCGCAACATCACGCAGATCAATCGATGGATGTACCAGTACCGGCGATTTACCGCCCAGTTCGAGAATCACCGGCACCAGATTTTCGGCAGCGGCTGCCATGACGGTTTTACCGACTGCAGTTGAGCCAGTGAAAATCAGTTTATCGAAAGGCAAACGACAGAAGGCATCTGAAATCACACCGCCCCCATTCACCACAGCGACCAATTCTTTAGGGAAGGCTTCAGCCAGAGCTTTTTCCAGAACTTCACCAAAGGCAGCGGATGCGCTGGAAATTTTGATCATGGCATGGTTGCCGGCCGCCAGTGCGCAAATCAGAGGACCAATCGACAACAACAGCGGATAGTTCCACGGTGCGATAATTCCGACTACGCCCAAAGGCTGATATTGTACCCAGGCTTTTGCCGGCTGATGAATAATGCCGACATGACGCTTGGAAGGTTTCATCCATCGGGTCAGGTTTTTGCTGTAATATTTGATATGTTCCAGACAGGTGAGCAGTTCACCAATCTTGGTTTCCCCAATGGAACGGTTACCATAGTCCTGATTAATTGCGTCAGCAAATTGATCTTGATACTTAACTAAGATACGCTTAAGTCGAGCTAAACGATCGATACGTTCCTTTGCAGTCGGCAGAGGGTAGTGTAAGTAAGCGTGTTTTTGTTGCGCCAAGACTTCATTCAGATATTGGCTATCAAAAAAATGTGGTGTCATTGATGTTGTTTTTGTGTGACTGTTCATGCCGCACTACCATTATTCAAAAATCGATTAATTAATTTTTAGAGCAAATACTCTAATTAGTCAAGTGACTTTGTGTGTTAGCCTGCTAATGCATGAACTGAATGGTTATTTTAGGATGTCCCAAACCAAAACCTTAAAAACTAAAGAGCGTATCTTGCAGCTCAGTTTACAGCTGTTTAACGAGCGTGGCGAACGATCGGTAACCACCAATCACATTGCGGCTGAACTCGGCATGAGCCCGGGTAACCTGTATTATCATTTCCGCAATAAAAATGAAATTATTAAAGAATTGATGGAACAGTACCAGCATCAGACGCTGGAAATGCTGGCGCTGCCGGATGACCGCGCGCTGGATGCCAATGACAAGGTGCATTATTTTCAGGTACTGAGCAGCCAGTTATGGGCTTATCGTTTCCTGCATCGTGACGTCTATCATCTGGTGGAAAATAACGAAGATTTTCGCAAGATGTATCCACGCTTTGCCGGGCAGGTGATGCAGCAGGGCCAGAAAATCTATAAGGGCTTTGTTAATGCAGGCCTGATGGACATGACCGATTCAGAGATTGAAGCACTGATTATTAACCTGTGGATTGTACTGACCAACTGGACCAACTTCCTGTATATGTCAGGCCATCTGACTGATTCCAATACCCTGGAAGAAAAATGGGTCTGGCAGGCACTCCGTCAAATGGTATTCCTGGAAGGGGCGTATTTACGTGGTGAAAGTCGTCAAACCTATGAAGGTTTATTGAATAGTTTGGGCTCTTCCGAACTTTTTGCCAGCCTGTCGTCGTCTAAAGATTCTGAATCTGAACAAACTATTCAGAATATCCAAGAAACGCGCTAGAATACTCGGCTTATTTTTTAATTTAACTGATTAGTGACTTAAACCAACATGAATATGACGACTGCTAACACCGCACGTTTATTGATTACTTGTGAAGACAAGCCGGGCATCGTGCAGGCTGTTTCGAGCTTCTTGTATCATCAAGGTGCCAACATTACTGCGCTTGACCAATATGCGACAGCAGCGCAGGGCGGACGTTACTTCATGCGCGTTGAATTTGAATTAGATAATCTTCAAAGTCGCAAAGAAAGTATTACCCAGACTTTTGCAGCGAATGTGGCAGAACGCTATGGCATGCAATGGCGTCTGGCTCTGGTCAGTGACGTGAAAAAAGTCGGTATTCTGGTATCTAAGGTCGATCATGCCTTGCTTGAGCTGTTATGGCGTCATGCGCGTGGTGGTTTGCCTTGTGAAATTACCAAAGTAGTATCGAATCACGAGACTTTACGCGAAGCAGTTGAAAACTTTGGTATTCCATTCGAAGTCGTGCCAGTGACCAAAGACAACAAGCCTGAAGCTTATGCAGAAATCGACCAGTTGATGCAGGGCAATGACTTACTGGTGCTGGCGCGTTATATGCAGATTCTGGATGAAGAATTTGTCAGCAAGTGGGAAATGAAAGTGATCAACATTCACCATTCTTTCCTGCCAGCGTTCGTGGGTGCCAATCCGTACAAGCAGGCTTATGAAAAAGGTGTGAAGCTGATTGGTGCAACTGCGCACTATGTGACTGCTGATCTGGATCAAGGTCCGATCATCGAGCAGGATGTGGAGCGCGTGAACCATGACTTTACCGTTGAGCAGTTACGTGAACTCGGTCAGGACGTGGAACGTAATGTATTGGCCCGTGCGGTAAAATGGCATCTGGAAGACCGTATTATTGTCGATGGCAACAAAACCGTCGTGTTCCAATAAGACTTGCATTGAGTTTTAAAAAGGCATACTTTTAGTATGCCTTTTTTGTTTTGATGCAAAAAAAGTCAGTCAAAGGTAGGATTAGCGGTTGCAAATGAAAACACTTCTCATTTATTATTGGCATACTTTAATTGTGCTAACCGATGAGCTTGATAGTTTGTTCCACATCATCTCCTCAAGGTAATAGATTTAATGAGTCAAGTTGCTGCGCCCCAAATGCCTACACCGCCGAATCAGATGAAAAAGAAAGTCATCTCTATCGTGGCGGCTGTACTGGTTGGGCATGTGGGTGTGTTATATGCGATCAGCCAGATGAAAGCACCTGAGCTGACACCCATTGATAAGCAACCCTTAAAAGTGCGCTTTGTAAAACTCCAGGAAGCGCCAAAACCTTTACCGCCAAAGCCGAAGGCCGAGCCACAAAAAGAGCCGCCTAAGCCGAAAGAAGTCAAAATTGTCGATAAACCGCTGCCACCACCACCGAAAAAAGTAGAAAAAATCGAGCAGGTGAAAAAGGCTGAAGTACCAAAAGTGGTTAAAGCACCGCCAGTTGAAGCAAAACCAACCCCAAGTCCGGTTGTACCGACAGTGGTCACTGAAACTAAAGTTAAACCGGCACCTGCTCCAGTCGCGCCACCTGCGCCTGTGGCACCGCCAGCACCTGCTGCGCCGCCATCCCCGAAAAGTGTATCGATTGGTGGGGGCGTGTCTTGGCAGCGTTCACCAAAAGTCTCACTCTCTGCAGGTGAATTAAAATCAGCCTGTTCACTGGTAGTAGATGTTTCAGCGAATGAGCAGGGTAAAGTGGTTTCTGCAACTGCACGAAATTCAAGTTGTAGCCCGGCAGTAACGCGCAAAGTAGAAGCCGCGGTACGTCGTGCACAACTTACCAAATATGTTGAAAATGGTGTGGCTTATCCAACCCGTGTGGAACAGCCTTTCGATTTTCAGGTTAAATAACGGCTCACCCATTAGGAGTTCGAATATGAACTTTTCAGTTTATTGGCAACACGCTGATGCAGTCAGTAAAACGCTGTATTTCGTGTTATTGGCAATGTCGATTGCGACATGGACCATTTTTGTGCTGCGTTTGATGGGCACTCGCCAACTTAAACAGATTGCCTATGCTCAGTTATCTACAGCGTTGGAACAACTGAAAACCAAACTGGCTCCTTTGGGCTTTGAACAGCGTAAGGCAGTGGCAGAACAGGCGCTGTTACGCCAGATTTCAGCAGAAAAAGCCAATGCCGAAAAAGGTGTATCGGTTCTTGGAACGATTGCCTCAATTTCACCTTTTGTCGGTTTGTTCGGTACAGTATGGGGTATCTTCCATGCGCTAGTTGCTGTTGGTAAGAGTGGTCAGGCTGGTCTGGCACAAGTGGCAACCCCAGTCGGTGAAGCGTTGATTATGACTGGCTTAGGTCTGGCAGTCGCGATTCCTGCGGTGCTGGCTTATAACATCTGTGTCCGTGCTAATCGTGGCTTGGCACACGAGTTACAAGATCAGGCACATGGTCTGTTGATTGATACTATGCTGCAACAGGAATCTGCTGCAAAAAAGTCTGATGAAAAAGTAACACAACAGAGTTTCGTGGGAGGTCAAGCTTAATGGCTTTTCAACTGGGTGAAGACAACGATGTAGGCATGAATGAGATGAACCTCATTCCCCTCATCGACATTATGTTGGTATTGATGATCATCTTTCTGGTGACAGCGACCGTTGCGAACCCATCAATTCCATTAACCTTGCCACAAACCACTGCGGAGATTATCGATCTGCCGCCTGAAAATGTCACGATCAGCATCAATGCCGAAGGTGACATTGCCTGGAATGGCGATGTACTGACGCTGGAACAACTTGAAACCCGTTTTAATGAAGCGGGCCAAGCTGAACGTCAGCCGACCATTGTGTTGAAAGCGGATAAAGAATCACGTTATGACTCGGTGGCGCAAGTCATGTCGCGTGCGAGTGGAGCCGGACTCAGCGATATTGCTTTTGCAACCGATAACTAAGATTCAGGTAATAAAAAAAAGCGACTGCAATCAGTCGCTTTTTTTATACCTATTTTTCATGAAACTTAATGGGTTTTTAATAGGGTCGTAAATTTGCTGCGTAATTTATTCAATTTTGGCGGAATGGCAAAATTGCAATAGCCCTGGGTCGGGTTCTTGGCAAAGAAGTTTTGATGATAGTCTTCCGCCGGATAGAAAGTTGGGGCAGGGCTGAGTTCAGTCACTACATTGATGTCATCGGCTTGCAGGGTATCGATCGCCTGCTGCGCCTGTTGCTGCTGTTCATCATTCAGATAATAAATCACAGAACGATACTGGGTACCGACATCATTGCCCTGACGGTTTAATGTAGTCGGATCATGGGTCGCAAAAAAGACATCGAGCAACTGGGTGTAGTTAATCTGGTTTTCATCGAAATCGACCAGAATGACTTCGGCATGGCCGGTATTGCCCCTGCAGACATCATCATAGTTCGGCTCAGTCGTATGCCCACCTGCGTAGCCACTGACGACCTGCTGAACCCCCTGAATCTGTAAAAATACGGCTTCAGTACACCAAAAGCATCCCCCACCGAAAAGTGCCTGTTGCATGGTTGATTCCTCATTCAATTAAATAACTCAATCGGGCTGATGGTTAAATTCCAGCTCATCAGTATGAAAGATAAAAAAGCCTGTCCATACAGGCTTTTTGTAGGGAAGTATTAACGCGGCTGAACAGCACTTTCCAGCTGGATCAAGAGATTCCCATGGCGATCTAGTAATTTCAATGTTTTACCAAATACCTGATAATGCGTGACTTTAGCTAAAGCTTCATTAAATTTTTGATCAAGCTGATCGTTATTCATACAGGCCATACGGGTAGTGGCCATTTGGCTCAGGGTCAGCGTGTCTTTCGCTGCTGTGTAGCTGCCCATAATCCGGTTACAGCTATCTGAACCTGAAACGCGCTGGGTACTGGCATCAAATTGCAGACTTGGAACATTGCGTGCGGTTGGCGCAGTCTTGATTTCAGTATTACCAATCTGGGTCGCAATCCAAGTACGATTTTGCAAAAGTTGTAAATGATTCGCGGTTTGTGTCGTGGCTGTATTGGGCACAGTTTCGCAGCCCATGACCGTTAGAACCGAGCCTAAAATCGCGATTGCAGTTAATTTTTTTAGCATGAGAGATACTCTGATCATTGACTAGCTATTTGTATATAAACAAAAAAATGATCAAGGTTCCAGTTGATTTTGTATCTTTATTGAAGTGGATTTGCTACACAGTTATCGCATGTCTGGTTTCGGTAGACCTTGTCGCATGAGTCTTGAATAGTCCTGACTGGAGAGATTAGCGGTCTGTTCTACCCGTGGATTGACATGCGCGCGTTGATACCAGGTGCGCATATCCCAAGACTGTTCCAGTACTTTCAGGTCATAGAGATAATTTGGTAAATAGCCGGAGGCCAGCAGTCGGTAATCTGAGGGTAGCTGTTGTTGCGATACCGCCTGAACCATATCAAAGACCAGTGTGGTGCAATTACTGGTCAGGGTATTGTACCATTTTGGCTTTTGTGCCAGTTCATCGGCCTGACGCAGATATTCCTTGAATAGCGCTTTAGCCTGAGCTTGCGGCATCTTTACCGGGAAAAAATAGACCTGTTCACCACGGACATTGCTGCGGGTATAAACAATATCCTTTTCGTCTGATGCAACCAGACTCAGTTCATATTTTCGGAAAAAGCCACCAATTGCTGAAAATTCTTCATTCTTTTCCTTGCGGATTTCAATCGAGAAGGTGAGTGGCTTTTGATTGGCAAAATCGAAGCTGACCAAGGTATGGGCAATTTTAGGCCCCATCCAGTAGGAAGTAATGATGTTCACGCCAGTAATCTGATTCAGGTCAAAACTACGGCTTTCCCAGCGTTCGATATAGCGACCATCGGCCTGCCAGTCAAAGTTGCGGATATTGTACAAAGTGACCTGATCGCCTTGCTGCTCATAATGCAAGAGCTGGGCAACTTCAGGATTCCATTCCCGATCCTGACGCGCTTCCAGACTAAAATATCCCAGCAGACAAAACAAAAAGGCCAGAAGATAAAGAACGCTATCGACTTGGCGGGAGATCAGATGCCGGGTGAAATAAATCCCGAGAACGACCAGTGCAAAGGTCAGCCAGAGTCCAATCAGCATCAAGCTGCCGATTTTTCCAATAGGTTGATGCACCCAAAGCATCAGGCTGAGCCACAAACTCGACAGAATGACGAATAAAGTAAACAGACTGCCCAGCAACCACAGACTCCAGTGCCTGGAAATATATTCGCGTCCCTGCATCATCACTTTTTCATGAGAAATAGGTTTTATTTTCTGTAGGTTGCGAACTCAAAAGCAATGCCGGTTTTGTCGTCGATATGTTGCTCGGCGGCGACCTTTTTAAATTCCGCTGGAATCTCTGGATAATAGGCATCGCCCTGTACATCCAGTTCGACATGGGTCAGTTCCAGACGGTCTGTAATATTCATGGTCTGTTTAAAGATTTCACCGCCACCAATGATGAAAATGGTTTCGGGTTTTTCTGAAGCCTTCACATCTGTCAGGGCCTGACTCAACGCATCTTCAATGCTATAAGCGACTTTGGTGCCTGCAAATGCCCAGTCTGGATCACGGGTAATCACCCAGTTCACCCGTTTAGGCAGAGTACGTCCCATTGATTCTAGTGTCTTGCGACCCATCACCACCACACCACCTTGGGTGATTTCCTTGAAGTGCTTCAGATCGGCAGAGATATGCCAAGGTAGATCATTGCCCTTGCCGATACAACGCTGCTGATCCATGGCGACGACGTGTACAACTTCTAAATCTTGAAATGACATGTATTGATCCTTCTCATCAAACCCAAAGCCCTTCGTGTAATTTTCTACTGGTACGAAGGAGAGGTTAACAATTTATCTTGATTGCCTTCACGCTTTAGGGCCGGGAATATATTTTGAAAGGAGTGGGCGATTCACGCGTGGTAAAAGGCCTCTCCCTAGCCCTCTCCTAGGAGGAGAGGGAACTTTATAATAAAGAAAATTAAACAGCGACAGGGGCTTTAATTCCTGGATGAGATTCATAACCGACAATTTCGATATCTTCAAATTTGAAATCGAACAGGTCTTTGATCTCAGGATTTAGTTTTAATTGACAAAGGCCTAATGGCTCACGGCTGAGCTGTAACTGTGCTTGTTCAAAATGGTTGCTGTACAAATGGGTGTCGCCGCCAGTCCAGACAAAATCACCAACTTCCAGATCACAGACTTGCGCAATCATATGCGTCAACAAAGCATAGCTGGCAATATTAAATGGTACACCCAAAAATACATCGGCACTGCGCTGATACAACTGACAAGATAATTTGCCATTATGTACAAAGAACTGGAACAGGGTATGGCAAGGTGGTAATGCGACCTGACCTGCCTCATTCGGGTTCCAGCCCGATACAATCAGACGGCGCGAATTCGGATTGGTTTTAATTTCATTAATCAACCATTTGATCTGGTCAAAACCGTCCTGATTATAACTATTGTCTGCATTTTTGCTGGCACCAAAATTACGCCATTGGTGACCATACACTGGGCCTAATTCGCCTTCAGGACGGCCAAAACGCGCAGTCTGTTCTGCGGTCGCCCATTCGTCCCAAATCGAGACTTTATGGTCTTTTAAATATTGAACATTGGTATCGCCTTTCAGGAACCACAACAGTTCAATCACGATAGAACGGAAATGAACTTTTTTGGTGGTGAGTAAAGGAAAACCTTGGGAAAGATCAAAGCGCATCTGATGACCAAATACCGAACGTGTACCTGTACCGGTACGGTCGCCTTTATCGCCGCCGTTGTCGAGGATATGTTGTAAAAGGTCAAGATATTGGCGCATAGTTCTCTCTATTTGAATCTGTTGAAAATCGCCGTTTTAACAGCAGAATGGATTATTTTATAATCAATTTTCTGTCGAAAGGGACAATTTAAATTGCGCACATCATAGCATTTTTTGATGAGCTTTCATCGCCCAAATTGAGAATAAAAAAGACCTCCTGATGGAGGTCTTTTGATTGCAGTTTAAGCGGTTTTATTGCCCGTATGGACTGTATGAATCAGATCAGACAGATCATAGCCCAAGGATTCTGCATAACTTAAATATTCGCGTTGAGTCGCTTCGTCCAGACTGGTACCGCGATGCAGTAGCCATAAATATTCTTTATTCGGTTCGCCTACGAGCGCGGTCTGATAATCGGGGTCGATTTTTAATACCCAGTAATCGCCCTTGGTAAACGGAATCCAACGCAGGCCTTCAGGTAAAAAGCTGACTTCAAGCTTGGCATGTTCTGCATCGACAATGGTTGCTTCAGCAATAGCTTCATCCAGTTTGCCATCACCATCCAGACAGCGATTCTGAACCCGAACTTTACCATTTTCATTCAAGCTATATACCGCAGAAATATCGGTGCTGTCCTCGGGTTGGTGCTTCATCGGCAAGCGTGCAATTTCATACCAGATACCTAAATATTGTTCTAAATTAAAATTTGAAATGGTACTTAAATTCTGACTCATTTTTCTTCTCCGTTTAGTTCAATATTTAAAAATGCTGCATCAGTGTAATACAGGGTGCAAAGCTCAAAATGATGTAATCATGTAGTGAAATGTTGTCTGAGAATGGCCGAGCCACAAATTAAATCCATAAGGTTTGAGTAGAAAAAAATAACGGCTCATTTTGCGTATTTCAGGCTAAAAAAGCTTTGCAAGGCGTCGAAGTTGGCTTTGCTTTACATTTTTTTTGCAAAGATGATGGGTTTTGTAACTGTATTAGAAAGAACGGCTTAATTTGAATGCCGGAAAAATAGACAAATTTATTTACATTTTTAATGTGAAAGATAACATTTAAACGACTAGTATTCTCGGCTTGTTAACAATATGAAAGCCTAAATTACAGGCGAGGAGCGGTTGGTAAGGCATGATCTATGATCATCAAGTAAACATGAGCGAAGTATATGCTCCTGTCCAAGCGAATATCATGGTGCGTTCCCAATCGGAGCAAAGACCTAAAAAGTCATCCCAAAAAGCCACTGTCCGTAACGCTTCAGGCGTAAGCAATGGCCATCGTATCAATATCGAGAAATTTACCAGTTATCTGCAAGGCATTACCCGAAATACCAGTACACAGAAATGTGCGCGCAGTATTCGTGTCGGTCTGCAATCCTCGGGTGCGAAAATTGTGAATCATCCGGTCGCAGCGGCAGATTGGGGAAGTACCCTGATGCAGCTGGGCTATAAGAAAATTAATGCTTCTTTTGATCGGCCGAAAAAAGGCGATATCTATATTATTGACCGTACTCAGGGACATAAATATGGACATATCGCGGCTTATTCAGGTAGTGCCTGGGTATCGGATTTCAAACAGCGAGATCATGCGGTTTATCGCAATAAAAACGTGACTTATAGTTACTATCGTCTGGAAACTTACTTCTAAGAAAATACTGCGAAGTGATCAGTCCTCAAAACGCTTCGCACGGCTTTCATAGATTGAAACGATAAATAATCCAATCGCGGTAAAGCCAAGACATTGCAGACCCAAGGCAAATTTGCCCCATTGCTGGTGCTGTTCTGGCAAATAGCCAAACAGGGTAATTAAGGCAATAATGGGAATGACCCGGCTCAAAGCGCTAAAGCCATTTGCATAGGGATTGGATTTCGAAATTTTCAGGCGGAAATGGTGCAGTAAATGCACGACAATTCCAATCGCTAAACTCACCCCAACAAATACCGGATCTAACTGGGCCACAGTCGATGCTGCATAAATCAAAATACAGGTCGCAATAATGACCATCAGCTTGATTTGACGGCTACAGCGTTCGGAATACCAAAATTCAAGCATGTGGTGGCTCTGGATCCTGAGAGTTCTGATTGAGCAGCGACAATGGTGAAAACAGGCAAATCGCCAGTGCCATAAAGGCAATGCCTTGAGCACCCGGAATCAGGATTTCGCCCTGTTGCATATTCATAAAAACTAAAGCAATCAATAAGGCAATTGGAATCCAGGTCAGTAATCTATACAGTAAACCGGTCGGGTTTTTGCTGGCAAAGTGGATTTTGCAGTAACGGCAGATCAGAAAAATGATGCCGGTACCGACAAACATCAAAATCGAATCTAAGGGCAGTGGTTCCATCCAGTACAAGCCTGCAGCTGTCGCTGCAATCACAATAAAGATCAACAGTTTTTTGAGAACAGATACCTGCGGATTAAACCAGAACTCAAGCATAATGATGAAAGAATAGAAGAGATAATCGGCACTTTAGCATATTTTGGATATAAAAAAGCGAGGCCTTTGCCTCGCTAAATTACGCGATTTTCTCAGCTATTTTTGTTTGGACCCCAGTCATATATTTTCTTCTGGTAGGCATACCACATCATCCACAAGCCAATCAGGATCATTGGCAGGCTCAGGAATTGTCCTTTGCTCATCCAGCCAATAAACAGCTGACCATTGTCCGGTTCACGGAAGAATTCGACTATAAAACGTGCCAGACCATAACCGATCAGGAATAGCGCAGACACGGCCATACGTGGACGCGGCTTGGAACTGAACCACCATAGGACAATAAACAGGATCAGGCCTTCACATAGCGCCTGATACAGTTGTGAAGGATGACGAACCAGTTGCAGGGGATCAGTCGGGAAAATCATGCCCCAGGCAAAGTTTGGGTCGGTCACCTGACGGCCATACAGTTCGCCGCCAATAAAATTACCAATCCGGCCAAACATCAGGCCTGTCGGTACGCAAGGTGCGATAAAATCTAAGGTCTGGAACCAGGTCATCTTATATTTCTTGCACCACCACAACATGGCCAGAATGACCCCGAGGAAACCGCCGTGGAAACTCATGCCACCGGTCCAGATCTGGAACAGCCATAAAGGATCGGCCAGGAACTGGGAAAAACCGTAGAAGAAGACATAACCGACACGGCCACCGATGATCACACCGAGTGCACCGAAGAAAATCAGGTCAGACACCATATCCGGTGTCCAGCCACGTTGTTTGGCGCGAAATGTCGCCAATCCCCAGGCAAATAAAAATGCCAGTAAGTACATCAGTCCATACCAGTGGACTTGTAAGGGCCCGAGCGAAATCGCAACGGGATCAATATTGGGATAGGTGAGCATTCCTGTTCCTTGTGATTCTGTTTTGCACAGATTTTAGCTGAAAGCAAAGAAAAATGTTGTACATTCAATGTGTAAAGATCAAGGATGTAAATTATGTGTATCGTGGCATTGGCTTGGCAGGTTCTGGATCAGAGCCCAGTATGTCTGATTTCAAATCGGGATGAGTTCTATCAGCGTCCTACGCAGGAGCTGCATGAATGGGAGAATAGTCCAATTATTGCTGGGCAGGATCTACAGTCGGGCGGCACCTGGATGGGTATTACGGCTTCCGGTCGCTGGGCGGTGATTACCAATTTTCGTGATGGACAGGACAAAGGGCATTATCCGACTTCACGTGGACATATCATCCAGAACTTTTTAGATTCTGACTTAACGCCGATTCGTTTTGCCCAAGATCTGGAACGACGCCAGTGTGACTATGCCGGCTTTAATCTGTTTATTGGCGATCAAGATCAGGCGGTATATATGAGCAATCGCGGTGAAGCACCCCAAGTACTGGCGCATGGGGTCTATGTGGTTTCGAATGGCCTGATGAGCGAAGACTGGTACAAGACCCGACATTTACGTAAACGCTTTACCCAGGAATTTTTACCGATGCTGCAACAACAAAAGATTGCAGAAGCGGAGCTGTGTCATGCAGTCTGGGATATTCTGGAAGATGAACGCAAGGTGATTCCTGAACTTCTGCCAGATACCGGCATCTCGGTTGAAATGGAACAACTGCTGTCTTCGACTTTTATTCAGAGTCCAGTCTATGGCACCCGTTGCTCAAATTTTTTGAGAATGCAGCAGGGACAATGGCACTGGATTGAGAAGTCACAACAAGGTGTGACCGCAGGTCAAACTATTGAGAAAATCATTAGCCTGAAATAATCACCGGATATAAAAAATGCCGACATCTGCCGGCATTTTTTCGTAACTGTTTTTTATACGGTCGCTTGTTCCAAAGCTTCACCCGCAATGGCACCGCCATCTTTACGGGTAATGACCACAGTGGCAGAGCGAGGTACTTTGCCTAAACGGCTATAACGCTCGCTTTGGTTGGCTGGCCATGCACCTCCTGGATGCTGAACGTTGACAAAGATCGCTTTATAGTCCGGGGTAATGGTCACGCCGGTAATTTCACAACCCGATGGACCAGTCAAAAAGCGACGAACACGATCATTGCTTAGTTTGGCACCGACAAAGGTTTCCTGTCCTTCTGCCTTGGTACTGGCGGCAATCGCTTTAGCACCATCACCCACAGTACCCGGAAGTGCTGCCAACATCATGCAATTGGTTTCATCGGTGTACTGACCATCATCCGTCTGAATCCACAGAATCCCGCGAGGATCGAACCACATGCCGTCCGGGCTGGAGAAGTCATTTAAATCATCCAGACCTGACAGGTTGATGTTAGAGGCAGCACGTGCTTCTGCACCGAACAGGAAAATATCCCAAGCAAAACTTGTCGCTGTCACTGTATTTTTAGCTTCACTGAAACGAATGATATGACCATTCATGTTTCCTGAGTTGCTAGCTGACGAGCCTTTAAAGTCGATGTAGCTACGTGGGTTGGCTGCATCGGTTGGGTAAGCACGTCCACGGTTACCGTTATTGGTAAGCGTCACATACACTTCACCATTTTCGGGATTCACGGCAACCCATTCTGGACGGTCCATTTTGGTCGCACCAACATGGTCAGCAGCAAGACGAGCATTGATGACGATGTCATCCTGGCCTGCAAATGGATAGATTTCATTGGCAGTAGTTAAACCATTTTTGCCATGAGTCAGTTCTAGCCATTCACCTGTACCGTCATCATTGAATTTAGCGACATATAATGTCCCTTTATCCATGTATTTATCACCAGCGGTATAACCACCATTGACGTCTTTCGGATCCCAGACTGCTTCAGAAACAAATTTATAGATATATTCGCCGGTCGCATCATCACCCATATAGAACGCTAATGGCTGACCCGGAATAGGGTTACTACAGCGGCAATCTTCATGTGCAAAACGTCCCAGTGCAGTACGTTTAACTGGACGTGTAGTCGCGCTAAATGGGTCAATCTCTACAATGAATCCACAGGTATTCATGACATTACGATAATCTGCTAAAGCATTTGCGCCTTTAACTGAAATATCCCAACGATCATAAAGTCCTTTATCACCAGTTAATTCAGCAACAGGAGTATTCCAGCGGTATTGAGACGAACGAGCATCAGTACCACCACGACCATAACGAGATAATGAAATTTCTTCTTTTGCAATAGCGCGGGTGTCGTTGGCTTGACGAGCGAAATAACCACTCCAGTTTTCTTCAGCCGTTAAGTAAGTTCCCCATGGCGTATAACCATTACCACAGTTGGCAAAGGTACCGCGAGTCAATGTTCCATCTGGTGAGAAAATAGTTTTGACTAAGTCAGAACCACGTGCTGGTCCATTAATTTCCATCTCGGTTGCTGCAGTGATACGACGGTTAAAATTAGAATTTAAGTTGATTTTAACGTCTTGTGTATTTGCATCTTTGCTGATCTCAATAACAGAAACACCATGCGCATTCACTTCACGGAGTACCTGATCTTCTGGACGTACGCCATCGATGGTAATTGTACCTTCTGGTGTATGGAGCTGAGATTGTTGTAGGTATTCGTGGTTTAAAACAAGTAAACCTTGTGTTGATTCTTTGGCAGCATAATTTTTATTGGTTGGATGCATACCGAAGAAGCTCATACCATCATGGTTATCGCCTGAACGGAACTGGTAAGAAGCACCAGAAGCTAAGGTGGTATCGGTCTTTTCTGGATAAGCAGGGTTGATTGGATCGCCGACTGCATACAATACTTTAAGCTCATAACCTTCAGGAACACTGAAGAAGTTTTGGGTATTCTTGCGAACCGGCTCAAAGACTAATTTATTCGGACGTGCTTTTAGATCACTCCAGGCATGTTGATCTGGGTTAGTGGTGTCTGGCGGTGTCGTTGGATTACTGTCAGGAGTACCAGAATCATTATCATCATCTGAACAACCACTTACTGTTGCTGCAAATGCTAATGCCATTGCCCCACTTGTAGTTTTTGCAATAAAGCTGCGGCGACTAGTATATTGATCCAGAATCGTTTGGAAGTGCGTGTTGTTTGAGTTGTTACTGTCTTCAACCAGATCCTGGCAAGGTATCATGTCTTCGTTTTTCATTTTAAAGTCCCAATTAAAAAAATAAGTGCTTGGTGATGTAGAAGTTTTCAATACCTTAAGCCTGGGATGTGACAGTAATCTTAAGAAAATGTTGCATTAAAGTTAAATAAATCAGTATTTTATTGAAATTTAAAAAATAAAAAGACAGCCAGAGCTGCCTGAGTAAATCGATATTTTTTTTGTTTTGGCTGGTTATTGTTATTCAGTCTTTAATCGACGCTTTTCAATCAGTTTCCCTGCCAGTAAACCCAGTTCAAACAGCAGCCACATCGGCACAGCCAGCATGATCATCGACAGGGCATCCGGTGGCGTGACAAACATCGCCACAAAGAAGCAACCCACAATAATAAAGCGCCGTTTCTCGATCAGAGTCTGTGTCGAAACTGCGCCAATCAAGATTAGAACCAGGGTAATAATGGGAATCTCAAAAGTAAAACCAAAGACCAGAAACAGCTTTAAACAGAAGCTGAGATAACTGTTGATATCAGTCATCGGCGCTACGGTTTCAGGCGAAACACTGATAAAAAAATGCAGAATCGAGGGCAATGCCACAAAGTAAGCAAAGCTAATTCCGGTATAAAACAGCACGATACTGCCGATCAAAAGTGGCAAGGCCAGACTCTTTTCTTTGGCATACAGCGCAGGCTTAATAAAGGTCCAAAGCTGATACAGGATAAACGGCATCGCGATCATCAGCGCGACAAAGAAGTTCAGTTTAAAAGGTGCCATGAAGGTTGCAGTGACATCAGTAGCAATCATGGTCGAGCTGGCAGGTAGCTGTGCACGCAACGGTTCGGACAACCATTGATAAGTCTGATTGGCAAAGGGTAATAAGCAGAAAAACAGGCCAATCAGGACAGCAACTACTTTAAACAGATGCTTTCTTAAGATGATCAAATGCTGGGTAATCGGCATCTGTTCAAGGTTCAGCGCTGCAGCATCATTTGAGGCTGGTGTGGTCGGTAAGGATGTCATACGGCCACCTTCATTTCTGTATAACGTTGTTCTGAAATCACGGTTTGAATTGCTGTAGGCTTGGGTAAATACACGGAGGATACAGGCTGTATCACCGGCTGATAGCTGAGTAAGGGCTGAACAGCTTGCGATTTTATTTTTACTTCATCGGTTGCCATCGGCTGCTGCAAATCTGTCATTTGTGCCTGCATCTTGGCTTCCAGTTCCTGAATCCGTTGCATTTCAGCTTGCATCTGTTCACGTAGCTCGGACAGGCGCAATTCACGATCAAGATCATTCTGAACATTGCTTACCATACGCTTGATCTTGCCGTACCATGTTCCGACAAAACGTACTGCTTCCGGAAGCTTATCTGGTCCAAGGATCAAAAGCGCAATAATCCCGAAAATTAGCAGCTCGGTCATTCCGATATTGAGCATAGCTAACTCTTAACTTTTAACCGAATGTTCAGAGGTTTTGACCTGGGCATCAATGGTGCGCGGCTCTGCAAGCTGAGCTTGTTCTGCTTCTTCATCTTTGACTGATTTTTTAAAGTCTTTAATCGCGCCGCCGACGTCTTTACCCAAATTTTTAAGTTTCGATGTACCGAACAATAAAATCACCACAATTGCGAAAATCAGCACATGCCAAATTGATAATCCTGCCATTATTTTATCCTCTATATTTCATGTACCTATCTCATCAGGCTTGTATGACAGCGCGGTGACGCTTTGATGACAGTTTGCCGACACGGCAGCAGAAGAATGGCTTACTCATATAAAAATTTCATAATTCAATGAAAAGTATGCTGTGCTAGCATACTGCCTGATATGGAAATCTCTGCAGCATTATCATGGCCTTGATTCTTCCCCTCCTGTCTTTTCTGATCGGTTATTGGGGGGTGCAATATTTAAAACCGATTCGACCTTTTATGGCTGCTTTATTGGCCCGAGTACTGATTCCAGCACTGATTATCTACAACATGGTGTTTTACCAAGAGGGCAGTTTATGGCTGATTGCCTTCAGCTTTTTCTGTTCCTGCGTATTCTTTGCCTTATTTTATTTCACCCTGAAAAATAAACTGCGTGCTTTATGTCTGAGCTATTTAAACGGGGCATGGCTAGGGATTCCTTTTGCACTGGCAGTTTTTGGCCCGCAAGCGACCAGTACCGTGGTGGCCCTGTACATCGGTGGTTCCTTGTTTGGCAATGTCTGTGCGGTGATGGCAGTCAGTGAAGCCAGACAAGATAGTGGTTATATTTTAAAAAATGTACTGCTCTCACCACCTGTGGTGGCACTGTCGGTGGCAGCTCTATTATCATTTTGGGATTTGAGTCACTGGCAGCAAGTACCCGGGATAGAGAGGCTGTATCAGGCCAATAAAGTGCTGGTGACTTTTAGTGGCATGTGTGTGCTGGGAATGTGGCTGAGCAATGTGCGGATCAGCCGCTTCGATTTAATGCGCAGTCTGCAACTGATTTTTTATAGAGGGCTGTTTGCGGTTTTGCTGTGTGTTGCCGCTTATTATTATTTACCTATTCCGCAGCAGACGCTGACTTATGCAGTGATGCTGATGTTCTTTTTATTGCCGCCTGCAGCCAATATTGTGGCATTGGAAACCCATTATCAGGGAACAGGCCATTCCGCCAAATATATTGCCTCAGGAACTTTGGCTAGTGCGATCTTGATTGCCTTATATGGGGTAATCGTGCATGCGTTGATGCCTACGCTATAAAGTTTAGTTTCTTGGAGAGAAGGCTAGAAAGAGTTGTAAAATCCCCCCTTTGTAAAAGGGGGATTTAGGGGGATTCACTAATGTTTAAATCCCTCCCCAGCTCTCTTTTTAAAGAGAGGGGGCTTTTTTCTATTTTCCTAAGGGTAAGTGATATTTTTATAATTACCTCTCCCTAACCCTCTCCTAGAAGGAGAGGGGAAAAATATGGAAAACTTACTTCGCCAAACTCGCTTTAAACAACTGCATGGCTTGTCCACGATGACTGATTTTATTCTTTTCTTCCTTGCTCATTTCTGCACTGGAAATACCCAGTTCTGGCAACCAGAACAGTGGATCATAACCAAAACCATTTTCACCACGTGCAGCTTCCAGAATTTCTCCGTGCCAGATGCCCTGGAAAATTTGTGGCAGTGGATCTTCAGCATGCTGTACCAATGCCAGTACACAAACAAACATGCCTTCAATGACTTCACCGTTTTGACGCAGTGGTTTGAGATCAGCGAGCAGCTTTTCATTATTGGCTGCATCATTACCATGTTCCCTGGCATAGCGTGCCGAGTAAATGCCTGGAGCTCCGCCAAGAATTGGCACACAAATTCCCGAATCATCCGCAATAGCCGGTTTTCCGGAGATTTTAGAAGCATGACGTGCCTTAATAATGGCATTTTCTACAAAGCTTAAACCGTCTTCGATCGCATCTTCGATATTCAGCTTACCTTGAGCCACTACTTCGACCGGCAATCGCAATTCAGCAAACAGTTTTTCAAACTCGGCAATTTTACCTTTATTATTACTCGCCAATACCAGTGTGCCTTGGGATAACCAGTCAGTTGAAGCCATGTCAAAACTCATTATTAGATAAAGAATGGGCGCTATTTTAGCAATGGATGAAGAGCTTGCGGCAATAAAAAAGCACCCGAAGGTGCTATTTATACCATTCAGCTTATTGTGCCTGAATCCATCTGTCGGCACGATCACGCGCCTGACGGATCTGCTCTTGGGTTAAATTCGCCGCTAAGGCAGTTTTTCTACCCTCAGACAGCGTAATCACTTTATTGTCGAGCATGCCATCACGGGTAGACAGTTCATACCACTGGTAAGCGCCCATATAGTTTTTCTTTTTCTCTTCCATCATTGCCAGGTTAAAGCTGGCACGGTTATCGCCACGGCTGGCTGCTTTTTCAAAATACTGACGCGCCAGCGCTTCATCTTTTCTGGTGCCAATGCCATCTGCCAGCATACGGCCGACATTCAGCTGTGCAACTGCCAGACCTTGATCCGCAGCAGCTTTATACCATGCAAAGGCCTGTCGTTCATCTTTCTGGATGTCTTTACCATACTGGTATTTGGTGGCCAGATAAAACTGTGCACCGGCCTGGCCGGCTTTCGCCGCTTTGGTCAGACTATTGATATCCATGATGGAATACTGAGCCGCTTGACTGGCAACAGAAGGACTCGGTGCAACATAATCTGCATGGGCTTGCATGCCAAAAAGTCCAGCCAGTAGCGTCGTACTTAATAATAATTTTTTCATAGCGCGCTCACTCGATAAATTGCGACTTCACCAAATAGATTAGGGAGATGCTTGCTCAGCAAACTATCTTCTTGATTCCCATTCACAGCGAGTCGATTAATAATTTTGATGTTATTTTCCGCACAAAGTGCTTCAAAATCACGAAATGTACATAAGTGGATATTCGGGGTGTTATACCACATATATGGCAAGGCTTCAGAAACCGGCATTCTCCCTTTGATTGCCAAGAAAGAACGGGTCTTCCAATGCGCAAAGTTCGGAAAGGTAATAATCGCCTGTTTCCCCACACGCACCATATCACGCAATAATACGTCAGGTGCATCTACAGCCTGCAAAGCTTGTGCCATGACCACATTGTCAAAAGACTGGTCGGCAAAACGGCTTAAACCAAGGTTTAAGTCCTGCTGGATGATATTTAACCCGCGACTGACCGCAATTGCAATCTTTTCCTGATCAATTTCTAATCCGTATGCACGAATATCGTGCTTTTTGCTCATTTGTGCCAGCAGTTCACCATCGCCACAACCGAGGTCAAGTACGCTAGAACCGGGCTTAATCCACTTTTCAGCGAGTTGTTGATCGATACGCATTATACGGCCTCCTTTGGTGTTGCTTTCAGGTGTTCTTCACCCCCGAGAAATGCACGCAAAGATTTTACATAGAGCGGAATCGGGAACAGGAAGGAGTCATGGCCTTGTTCCGCATCAATATCCAGATAGCTGACAGGTTTGTGATTGCTGATCAAGGCATCCACGATTTCCTGTGAGCGGGCAGGGGTAAAACGCCAGTCAGTGGTGAATGACACCACCAGGAACTTACACTGGGTATTGGCCATGGCTTTTTTGAGCGACTGTTCATATTCACGCGACGGATCAAAGTAATCCAGTGCCTTGGTCATGATCAGATAGGTATTGGCATCGAAGTTACGGCTGAACTGTTCGCCCTGATAACGCAAATAGCTTTCGACCTGGAATTCAACATCGAAACCATACATAAATTTGCCTGATTTCAAATCGCGGCCAAACTTCTGCTTCATGGCTTCTTCGGACAGGTAAGTAATATGCCCCACCATACGCGCCAGAATCAAACCACGTTTTGGATAGCTGTCATTTTCCAGATAACGGCCATTATGGAAATCTGGGTCTGACAAAATCGACTGTCGTGCCACTTCGTTAAAGGCAATATTCTGTGCAGAAAGTTTCGGAGCGCTGGCAATGATCACGCATTTTCTTAAACGGTTTGGATAATCCACTGACCATTGCAATGCCTGCATGCCACCCAGTGAACCACCAATGATGGCATCCCAAGTATCAATCCCTAAACGATCAGAGAGCAGGGCCTGGGTTTTGACCCAGTCACGTACCGTAACCAGTGGAAAATCCGGGCCATAAGGACGGTTGTCATTTTCAGGGTTGGGCGAGATCGGGCCGGTAGAACCGCTACAACCACCAATATTATTCAGTGAAACCACAAAGAATTTTGAAGTATCAATGGCTTTGCCGGAACCGATACATGAGTCCCACCAGCCGGCTTTTTTATCATTTTCATGGTGATAACCTGCAGCATGGTGATGACCGGAAAGGGCATGACAAATCAGGATGGCATTTGACTTATCGGCATTGAGTTCGCCATAAGTTTCAACCATCAGTTCAAAACGTGGGAGGATGCGACCGCATTCAAGCTCTAACGGCTCTTCAAATTGGAACTTTTGTGGGACAACAATGCCCACTGAGTCAGCTGGAAAAGACACGGGGAGGATTCGCCTTAAATCTTTAGTATGAATAATAAAAGGATACCATTTGCAGGTATCCTTCTAAAGTCTTTTTAATGCTATGGATTATTGCTAATTTTAATACCGTGTTTAGACGGCAGCAGCAATCACCTGATCGGTGCTTAACACACCTTGATCAATCAGACGGTTGGTCGAGGCAATAATCGCTTCGATGGAAGAGGTCACGATGTTGTCATGTACCCCTGCACCAAAGGCAGATTTACCGGTACCTTTCACCTGAAGTTCGATCAAGGCCAAAGCTTTGGCATGTGCACCAGAACTGATGCTGCGCTCTTCATAGTTTACAACATCAATCGGTAACTGAAGTGCATCCAAAATCGCAGAAATTGGACCATTGCCTTCACCACGAACACGACGTGACTGGCCATCAATTTCAAGATCAAGCTCAATCACCTGATTGCCATTATCATCTGACAATTTGTAGTTTTTCGCAGAATAGTGAACGTTTTTAGCATCCACATAAGTTTCCTTGAACAACTTCCAGATTTCAGTTGCGCTGATTTCAGTGCCTTGCTCATCGGTACGTTTTTGTACGATCTGAGAGAATTCAATCTGTAAACGACGCGGCAAGATCACGTTGTAGTTCGATTCTAACAAGTAGGCAATACCACCTTTACCTGATTGTGAATTCACACGGATTACGGCGTCATAATCACGGCCCAAATCTTTCGGGTCGATTGGCAAATACGGCATATCCCAGATTTCTTCGTTTTTCTGGAACTCGAAACCTTTTTTGATCGCATCCTGATGCGAACCCGAGAATGCAGTGAAGACCAAATCGCCGGCATATGGATGACGCGGGTGCACAGGTAAACCGGTACATTCTTCCACAGTCGCAATGATTTCATTGATGTTGGAGAAATCCAAATTCGGTGCTACACCTTGGGTGTACATGTTCAAGGCAATCGCAGCCACGTCAACGTTACCGGTACGTTCACCATTCCCAAATACGCAGCCTTCAACCCGGTCAGCACCGGCCATAATCGCCAATTCTGAAGCGGCAATGCCACAACCACGGTCATTGTGACAGTGAACTGAAATAATCACGCCGTCACGCCGCTCGATGTTACGGTGCATCCATTCGATTTGATCGGCATAGATGTGTGGTCCTGAAACCTCTACGGTTGCAGGCAAGTTCAAAATGACTTTATTGGTCGGTGATGCTTCCCAGATTTCAGTGACTGCATCGCAGACATCTTTCGCGACTTCTAATTCGGTTGCTGTAAAACATTCCGGGCTATACTGGAAGATAAATTCAGTTTCCGGCTGTTTTGCGGCGTATTCTTTCACTTTTTGTGCAGCATTAATGGCAAGCTGTTTTGCACCTTCTACATCAACATTCAAGACTTTGTTGCGGAATGTCGGCGAGTTGGAATTATAGATATGCACAATGGCACGTTTCGCACCTTGTAAAGATTCAAAGGTACGTTGAATCAAGTGATCACGGGCTTGAACCAATACCTCGATATAAACGTCATCCGGAATATGACCTTCTTCAATCAATTTACGGGTGAAATCGAAGTCAATTTGCGAAGCTGATGGAAAGCCGATTTCAATGTGCTTGAAACCGATTTTTACCAGCATCTGGAACATCTTGAATTTCTGCTCCATGTTCATTGGCTCAAAGATCGCTTGGTTACCGTCACGCAGGTCGGTACTCATCCAGATTGGCGCTTTATTGATTTCGTTATTCGGCCATTGACGGTCTGGTAAGTCCACACGTTGATACATGCGACGGTATTTTTTACTTGGATCAGCCAACATCATGAGAGAACTCCTTATGCTGACTTGAGTACCGTAATCTTGGTTAAAGCGGTGCGTGGGTCAGCGGCATAGATTTTGTCTATTCATTGGGTTTTAGTGACAGTCTGGTTCAAACCTGAAATATGGTCTAAATATTGGTGGTTTAGCTTCACCAAATGCACTAAATGCCTTACTTATAATTTAAAGTTTAATCCACTTATCCCGAAAAGTTTTTGCTATTTTTATGGATTTTAGTCGTATGGTAATAAAGATTTTCTTATAAAGTTTGATTTGTGAAAAATATTTTCACTTATTTTAAATATTGTATTTTATATTTTCTTGATTTATACATAATACGTTATTTATTACGTTCAATAGTGCCATAACGCAGTATATTTTGATAAACAATAGACCCAGTTGTTTTTTAAAGATCATTGACGTCAGGGCATCTTTTAAAGTTCAGCCCATTTACGCATTAAATTATGATACAGGTTGGTCAGTTTTATAACTTCTGCATGTTGATCACCCAGCTGCATTCTCAGGTTTTGAATACTCTGATCCAGATTAAACAGTATATGTCGCTCTGCATCATCCCGGATCATGCTTTGTACCCAAAAAAATGAAGCAATTCGACAACCGGAAGTGATTGGCGTGACTTCATGCAGGCTGGTGGATGGATACAGAATCATATCACCGGCAGGCAATTTTACTTCGTGATAACCGTAAGTGTCTTCGATCACCAGTTCACCACCGACGTATTCTTCAGGTTCACTCAAGAAAACCGTACAGGATAAATCCGTTCTAAGGCGTTCATTGCTGCCGCGAATACGACGAATCGAATTATCGACGTGAAAGCCGAAAGATTCATTATTTTCATAGCGATTAAACAGGGGAGGAATGATATCCAGTGGAATCGCTGCCGATAAAAATAAAGCATGCTGTCCCAGGGATTCCAGAATAATATTGCTGAGATGATGAGTGAGTGGATGGTCTTCAGGCAATTGCTGATTCTGTTTCACGCTGGCAGAGAGTGTACCAGCGGTGACTTTGCCATTGACCCACTCAATCTTCTTCATCTCCTCACGGAAATATTGCACCTGCTCTTTGCTCAGTACATTTGGAATATGATGCAGCACTGGAAACCCTCGAATAATTGCATTTTCAAAATAGCATAGCCTCCCATCAGGAGGCTATGCACTTATATCGAATTAATATTTAAAGTTGACTGCCAGCACTGCACTACGACCTTCTGCTTCGGTCGCATAATGAGATGAATAGGCTTTTGTGAAGTAACGTTCATCAGACAGGTTGTTGAGGTTTAATTGCAAATCAACGTTTTCATTCACGTTATAACGTGCCATAGCATCATAGCGAACATAGCCTGAAACATATTTGGTATTGGCTGCATCACCATAAACTTTATCCATCGCCACTGCACCAGCACCTAAAGTTAAAGCAGGAGTTATCGCATAGGTTGTCCAAAGAGTTGCAGAGTTTTTCGCAACGTTCTGAACTTGATTACCATTATTAGGACTAGTTACATATACTGGTGGTTGACCTGAAGCGGCAGTATTAACAAAACCAGCGTCTACAATTTCACTATCTAAATAGGTATAACCCGCAGATACAGCCCATTTATCCGTGATATTACCATTTACACCTAGTTCAAAACCGTCTACACGTGTTTCACCAATATTTCGTGTAAAACCATCAAAGTCAGTAGAGCGCGTATTTGTTTTCTCTGTGCGGAAAATAGCAGCGGTTAGATTTAATTTGTCATTAAATAAATCCCACTTTGTGCCAATTTCATATGTTTTAACTTCTTCTGGTTTTAGATTGTTGATCGCTTTGGCTTGTTCTTCAGTTGTATTTCTGCCAGGAACGGACAGTGATTCTGAACCATCAGCAGCGTCTACCCCAACTGGATTGGCGGAAGTTGCATAGCTTGCATAAATAGAACCGTTTTCCAGTGGTTTATATGTCACGCCCGCCTGGTAGTTAAAGAAATCACTGTCATTTGTATATTTAGTATCTGAAGCATGAATGTTTTGTTCAGTTTCAAATTTGTCCCAACGAAGACCTAGATCTAGTAACCACTGTGAATTTAATTCAATATTATCTAACAAGTAGATTCCGGTGCTTTCTGTTTCGGTTGTACTTGCTTTTTGCGCAGCTGTTATTGAGCCCAACCAAGAGTCTTTTGAGTTCGGGTTATATGCACTAGTACACCAGTTGTTGGATGTAGCATTCGTAAATGTGTTACATGCTTTACTTCCACTAAGATTAGCTGGAAGAGTAGAAGTTGCCGCCTGACCTAAATCTGTAAGTAAATAATTTCCTTTATCAGATTCTTGTTTTGAATATTCAGTGCCTACATTAAAGCTATGTTTTAGCGTGCCGGTATTGAATTTACCTGTTAATGAAAGTTGATCACTAAAGGTATCTGTGTCCGTAATACGTGTATTTGCACGACGAACTACTTGTCCATTAGCAATATTTAATTTTGAATCATCTGGCTGAGTCCAGACATAATCATTTTTAGATTTTCCATACACAACCGTATTACTGATGGTTAGATTATCTGTTAAATCGTGCTCTAGTTTTAATGTGCCAACCTGATTTTCCTGTTTCTGGAAATCACGATCCAGCCAACCATAGTAAATACCTTGTTTAGCATTTAACGGTTTACCAGTAGCAGTATTATCTGCAGAATTCCAATATGGAACACCTGAATCAGGCGTGTCATCGGTTTTTAAGTAGTAATAACTTAGAGTCCCACGGGTAGGGGTGTCCAGACCAAAGCTAATACTCGGTGCAATACCGGCACGTTTATATTCGGCACCATTTTTCTGGCCAGCTTTTTCATTATGGTGACCCATCACGGCCACACGTGCTGCAATACCATTACCAAAATCTTTGTTGCCATCTAAAGTAATACGTTGATAATTATCTGTGCCGCCAGCGACCGAACCTTCTAGAAAATCGCCTGCTTTAGCGACTTTAGAAATCATGTTAATGCTACCGCCAGTCGTTCCTGCACCGCCCATGGCAGAAGCAGAACCTTTAGTCACTTCTACTTGCTCTACCGCAAACATCTCGCGGTTTTGTGAGGTGGCGTTACGAACACCGTCTACATACATCGAACTTTCAGAGTTATAACCGCGAATAAATGGGCGGTCACCGTTCGGGTTCCCACCTTCACCTGCACCCAAGGTAATCCCCGGAACTGTACGTAGTGCATCAGCTAAAGTCGTCACTTGTGTATCTGCAATCAGCTGTTTTGAAATCACTGAAACTGACTTGGGGGTGTCGAGTAAAGGCGCAACAAATTTGCTATTTGCGGATTGATCTACTTTTAAGCTGGGTGCTTGTTCAGCTTTGACTTCTTGATGAATAGTTTCTAACTGGATCACCTGTTCTTCTGCCATCGCAGATCCAGCTACTATTGATAAAGATGAAACAATTGCAGAGGAAACGATTTTTTTACGTGTTTTAATGAAGGTCATGTTGAACCTAATAGATGAATGCTAAAAATGTATGCGAATAATAATGATTCTTGTTTTTATTTTTATCTTCTTATCATGGGAATTCATGATCTTTAAGAAAATATTAAATGAGTTTCTAAATGTAATATTATAACAATCAATATATAAACATATGATTTTAATAAATATTGAAAAACTAATCTGATTGTTAAATTTTTATTGAGAATAATGATGTTTATAGAACAGCATAAATTAGCAATGTTTTGGAAAGTATTGATCGCACGATAAGAAAAAAACCCTGCCAAGGCAGGGGTTAATTTAATAGTTTAATTAGAATTTAAAAGTAGTGCTGAGTTGAACACGACGACCTTCTTGGGTGTTTACATATTCATTATATGCACCGTCTGCAATTGACACATATTTATTAAAGTCTTTATCGAAAATGTTATATAAAGCTACGCCTAAATCCCAATTATCATTTACCGTATAATTTGTACCAAGGTGCATTAAGGCATAACCTTTAAAGTCTCCTAAAGTATTGAATACCTCTTGATTGGTGGCACTTAAGTTGTCATAAACTTGCCCAGGATAACGGTCACGTTCACTACGATACTCACCACGTGCCCATAATTGCAGTTGATCAGCGGCCTGCCATCTTAAAGTCGCATTTGCAATATGTTTAGGTGTATCTGTAAATGATGGATTACCTAGTTCAGAATCTTTAATTTCAGTTTCTGTCCAAGTATAGTTGGCATTAAGTTTCCAATCCGGGGCAAAATCCCAGTTGAAACCCGTTTCAATACCATACATTTCTGCTTTTTGAGCATTTACTGGGCGAGCAACATTCCAGCCACGAGTACCTGTATCACCACTTTGCATTAACCAAGGTGTACCTACACTTGCCATAAATGCTTCACAATCAGCTTTATTTATATTGGCATCGCAACGGAATTCAGGTAAGCCTGTAATAATTTTATTTTCAATTTCACTGTAGAAAGCTGTGATATTAAAATCAAAGTTAGCATTACTAGAAAAATACGTACCAATTTCAAAGTTGTTACTTGTTTCAGGTTTTAAATTTGGATTACCAAAGGTAGGTGTTCGACCTTGCCCACTTACGTTGTAAATACCATCAGTAAGACGTTCTAGACGTGGGGCTTTATAACCTTCACTATAACCACCTTTGAATGTCCAATTTTCATTTGCGTTCCATACTAAGTAAGCACGTGGTGTCCAAAAGTCACCAAAAGTACTATGTTCGTCAAAGCGTAAACCAAGCGTAAGTGCTAACGAATCATTAAGTGCCCAAGTATCTTCCGCAAATAAGCCGAGTTGGTCAAAACTCACTTCTTTGTTGACACGTAAACCATCTTTAATACTTGCATCCCACCATTGACCACCTAAAGTAATATTATGTCCATCAATAGCTTGAGTTGTGAATTTAGTATCGAAAATTAAATCTTCACTTTCTAATAAACGAGGATTTTCTTCTAAAGAGCCTGCTTGAGCACGCGACGGAATTAAACGTCCTACAGTTTCACTAGTGTTGTAAGTTAAACTGTTATCTAAAGTACCAATCGTATTGCGCCATTGATGTGCAGCAACATACTTATCACGATTGAACTCCATAGTGTCTGCATAACCACCATTTGCACCTATAGTGCCTAATTGGAAACCAGAAGAAATACCTGGATTTTCATATGTTTGGCGTTGAGATTCAATATCTAAAGAAATATCATGATCACTTGTAGGCGTTAAGGTTAGACGTGCGCCGATAGTGTCCATCTTGCCTTCGGCAGGGCTTTGGCCACCATTTAAAGACTCTCCCTCATCAATATTTTGAGTAATTGAAGACTCATCACGTTCCCAATGTTTAGCTCTAATCTGAAGACCCAATAAGTCTTTTATCAAAGGGCCAGAACCATAAAAATCGATGCTGCGTTGGTTACCGAAGTCTGAATAATTTGGATTGAGCGTTCCATCTAAAGTTACAGAACCTGTCCAAGTATCAGCTACTTTTTTAGTGATAATATTGACTACACCCCCCATAGCATCTGAACCATAAAGTGTAGAAGCAGGACCTTTAATCACTTCAATACGTTCAACTGCAGAAATAGGTGGAATAAAATTATTATTTGTCTCACCAAAACCGTTTGGTGAAATATCGCCGGTACTATTTTGGCGACGTCCATCAATAAGAATTAAAGTATATTCTGGATTCATACCACGAATACGAATATTTAAACCGCCAGTCTTACCCGCTTCTGGTGAAACATCGACACCTTCTACATCAGCAAGAGCATCAGCGATAGAGGTAATGCGTTTAGTTTTAAAATCTTCTTCTGTTAGAACTGTAATCGATGCTGGAGCATCTTTAATTTTCTGTTCATATCCTGCTGCTGAAACCACAATCGTAGACATTTGATGTGTTGTTGTAGGAGTCGCTGTTTCGTTCACAGTCTCTGCAAAAGCAGATGTTGCTGTAACCCCAAGAATTGCCAATGTAAGTGGACGAAGACTAAAACTATGCATGACCAAATTCCCGAACCGAAGAATAAATTAGTATTGTTGCTCAAATAAGAAACTGGATATTAATGATAGTATTTATCATTTGCAATAAAAATATACACTTTCTCCATTTAAATTGGGTTGACTGGGCATCTGAAAAGGTGGCAATTCAAATAAAAAAAGGGCTTAAAAACTGGAACTCGCGCGTATTTTTTGTATATCCTTAAATGTTGTCATATAATGTGGCACATTTTTATAAACCTGTTATAACCTAATATATAGAGGAAGCCATGCAAGTAACTTCTGAAGCGGTTTCGGGCGTTGCCCGTCGTTTAAATGTTTCTGTACCGACGAGCCGTATTAATGAGCAATTTGAAGCTCGTTTAAAACGCACTGCTAAAACTGCGAAGATCAACGGCTTCCGTCCAGGTAAAGTACCTGTAAACGTAGTTCGTCGTGAATACGGCGCGGGTATCTACCAAGAAGTAGTAAACGATATTATTCGTGACACAGTTTTCGAAGCGATCCAGCAAGAAAAAATCAATGCTGTGGGCATGCCAAACATCGAAAAAACTGAAATGAAAGATGACGCGCTGGTATATACAGCAACTGTTGAAGTTTATCCAGAAATCGAAGTTAAATTCGAAGGTCTGGAAGTTGAACGTAAAGCAGCTGAAGTCAACGATAAAGACGTTGAGAAGATGATTGAAAATCTTCAAAAACAACGTGCTGCCTGGGCTGAAACAAAAGGCATGGCTAAAAAAGACATGCAAGTCACTTTTGATTTCGAAGGTTCAATCGACGGCGAAAAATTTGAAGGCGGTTCTGCAGAAGACTTCAAACTAGTACTTGGTTCTGGTCGTATGATCCCTGGCTTCGAAGACGGTATCGTTGGTATGAAGAAAGGCGAAGAGAAAGTGATTGATGTAACTTTCCCTGAAGACTATCAAGCTGAAAACCTTGCTGGTAAACAAGCTCAATTCAAAATCACTGTGAAGCTTGTTGAAAAACAAAAACTTCCAGAAATCGATGCTGAATTCCTGAAAATCTTCGGTGTGTCTGAAGAAGAAGGCGTTGAGAAGTTAAAAGCTGACGTTCGTAAAAACATGGAACGTGAAGTGAAGAATGGCCTGCGCAACCAAGTGAAAGGCGCGACTTTCGATGCACTTGTAGCTGCAAACGAAGTTGAACTTCCAGCGGCTATGCTTGCTCAAGAAATTGACCGTCAACGTCAACAAATGATCCAGCAGTTCACACAGCAGTTCGGTGCTCAAGGTGCGAAAGCATTTGATTCAAGCATGCTTCCAGACGAATTGTTCAAAGAACAAGCTGAAAAATCTGTAAAACTTGGCGTACTTGTAAGCCGTGTTTTAGCTGATGCGAAAATCGAAGTAGATGCTGCACGTGTTGAAGCGTACATCGAAGACATGGCTTCTTCTTATGAAGATCCAAATGAAGTGATTGAATACTTCAAAAACGATGCGCAACAGCGTGCTCAAATCGAAGCAGTTGTACTAGAAGATCAAGTTGTTGATTACATTTTGGCTTCTGCTAAAGTAACTGATGCGACTGTAAGCTATGAAGACTTATTGAAAGAGCAGCAAGCTCGTCAACAAGGCTAATTTAGCTTTCGATAAAAAAGGCGCTTAATGCGCCTTTTTTTCATATTGAGCGCTGAAAAAAGCATTTCTGTTTTTCACAAAACTAATGCAAAAAATATAATGGATTTGTGGGCGAATTTTTTGCAATTTCAGTGATTATCCCTCATATTGTGATTATGGGTTAGGTCACAAAAAATTTAGGAATAAATAAACGTATGTATGTTCCAACGATTGAAAACGCTTTAGTGCCAATGGTGGTAGAACAATCCTCTCGTGGTGAGCGTTCTTTTGATATTTATTCACGCCTTTTGCGTGAACGTGTAATTTTTATGACGGGCGAAGTTGAAGACAACATGGCGAACCTGATCGTTGCGCAAATGTTGTTTTTAGAGGCGGAAAATCCAGATAAAGATATTCATCTATATATCAATTCACCAGGCGGTTCGGTAACTGCAGGTATGGCGATTTATGACACCATGCAGTTTATCAAACCAGATGTCGTAACGTACTGCATGGGGCAGGCAGCATCAATGGGTGCGTTCCTGCTGAATGCCGGTACCAAAGGCAAGCGTTATTGCCTTGAAAATGCCCGTGTCATGATTCACCAGCCATTGGGTGGTTTCCGTGGTCAGGCTTCAGATATTGAAATTCATGCACGTGAAATCCTGTTCATTAAAGAGCGTTTAAACCGTTTAATGGCTGAACACAGCGGTCAGGATTACGAAAAAGTTGCACGTGATACAGACCGTGACAACTTTATGACTGCTCAGCAAGCGAAAGAATACGGTCTTGTGGACGAAGTTTTAACTAAACGTCCATAAGTTTTAAAGATTGAGATAGTGGAGTAAATATGTCCGAACATCCTCAAGGACAAAAGCATTGTTCATTTTGCGGTAAAACGCAGTCTGAAGTCGGGAAGCTGATTGCAGGCGAGGACGCATACATTTGTAACGAATGTGTGGACGTATGCTTAGATTTGGTTCAAACCAGTCAGCAGGTGGAAACCAATGACTGGGCCAATCGTCCTTTGCCGAAACCGCATGAAATTCGTGCGGCCTTGGATCAATATGTGATTGGTCAGGACGTCGCGAAGAAAACCTTGTCAGTAGCGGTTTATAACCATTACAAGCGCTTGAAGGTGCAGAATAATGGCAAGAAAGCTGATGATTCAGTCGAGCTTTCAAAAAGTAATATTATGTTGGTTGGTCCGACAGGATCGGGCAAAACCTTGCTTGCACAAACGCTGGCACGTCTTCTGGATGTTCCATTTGCCATGGCAGATGCAACGACACTGACCGAAGCCGGTTATGTGGGTGAAGATGTAGAAAACATCGTACAGAAGCTTTTGCAAAAAGCAGATTACGATGTCGAAAAAGCACAAAAGGGGATTATCTATATCGACGAGATCGACAAGATTACCCGCAAGTCTGAAAACCCATCCATCACGCGTGATGTATCGGGTGAAGGTGTTCAGCAGGCATTATTGAAAATGATTGAAGGCACGGTTGCATCAATTCCGCCACAAGGTGGACGTAAGCATCCGCAGCAGGAATTCATTCAGATTGATACCTCGAACATCCTGTTTATCTGTGGTGGTGCATTCTCAGGACTTGAGAAAATTGTACAGCAGCGTCAGGAAAAAGGTGGCATCGGCTTTACTGCAGAAGTGCGTAAAAAAGATGAAACCAAGAAACTGTCTGACTTGTTCCGTCAAGTTGAAGCAACTGACCTGGTAAAATTTGGTTTGATTCCAGAATTTATTGGTCGTTTGCCAGTGATTGCCACTTTGGACGAGTTAGATGAAGAAGCATTGATGCAGATTCTGACTGAGCCGAAGAACGCTTTGACCCGTCAGTATCAACATCTGTTTGATATGGAAGATGTGGATCTGGTTTTTGAAGAATCGGCATTACGCGCAGTGGCTAAGAAAGCAGTTGAGCGTAATACAGGCGCACGTGGTCTACGTTCGATTCTGGAAAATTCATTGCTGGAAACCATGTATGACTTGCCAAGCCGTAGTGATGTCGGCACTGTGGTCGTCAATGAAGCGGTGATTAAAGGTGAAGCAGAGCCGGAATACCGTGCCGAGCGTCAGCCACATGATCAGCCAGAGACAGCGACAAAAATAGATTTAAAGGTCGTGAATAGTAAATCTGCTTAATTGCTATTCGTCCGAAACGTGCGAAAACTTCGTGTTTTCGCACGTTTTTTATTTCCAAAAATAAAGCTCGGTGTTAATCTGATTCACTAGGCGTGGATGCCTAAAACTTATAAAAAACAAATCGCAAAGCACTTGCATACAAAAGAATAAAGACGCAGTGAGGGATAAGCATGCGTGGAGTCGCAATTGTACTCATCAGCAGTTTGGCTTTGCTGGGGTGTCATGGTAAGAAAGCCGTCGTTGAGCCTACACAGCCACTCAGCACTTTAAAAAATATCGATCTTGAAAAAAAACCGGGCTTCGTCGAGCAGCATCGTATCGGCATGTTCACCATTGGCGGTTGGGTCAATCAAAAGCAGGGCAACCAGTTTCAGACGGTGAAACCGCAGCATGATGAAGCAGCCATCGTGTATTTATACCGGCCCGATTCCAGATGGAACCGTCAGGAAATTGTCGCTGCCAGCCTGTTTATTAATCAAGAACATATTCCAAGCTTATTGCATAATCATTATTACTGGATTGAAGTACCTGCAGGAACGTATCGTTTGAGTACCAGTCGACCATTAGGTGCATTGCATTTCCAGAAGCCTAAATATCTGGATTTTACTGTTGAAGCGGGACAGTCTTATTTTATTAAATATGATGAAGAAAATATCAGTACACGCCGGAGCGTTTCCGGGCCACTTATGTTGATGCCGGAAAAAGTTGGCCTGAATGAAATTGCTTTTACTCAGCTAAAATCAGACAGTTTTAACTTCGTGGCACAAGATCAGGGAACTGGCCAGATTCGTAAAAAAGCCCAAAAAATTGAACCGACTGCTTATGATCCATCATTAGATGTGCAGCTGAAAGCACCTTTTAAACTTTGGGATCCACGGACTTGGTAATTTGGACATTTCTTTGAGCACACATCATAAAAAAGCACCCATTCAGGGTGCTTTTTTTCTTGCAGTAAAAATTAGCCCGCAGCAGCGTCAACTACTGGAATCTTACCAATTTTTGCTTGCCAGATTTTAGGTGCAGTCGCGTGAATAGAAGTACCATTCACATCAACAGCTACCGATACCGGCATATCTTTTACCACAAACTTGTAGATCGCTTCCATGCCTAGGTCAGCAAAGGCAACCACTTCAGCTTCACGGATGGCTTTAGATACTAGGTAAGCAGCACCACCGACAGCCATGAGGTAAGTTGCCTGGTTGTCTTTAATGGCTTCAACGGCAGCAGGACCACGGTCCGCTTTACCGATCATACCGAACATGCCAGTTGCTTCAAGGACTTGGCGTGTGAATTTATCCATACGCGTAGCTGTTGTTGGACCTGCAGGGCCTACAACTTCATCACCGACTGGATCGACTGGACCGACGTAGTAGATAAACTTGCCTTTCAGATCAACAGGAAGTTCTTCACCGTTGTTCAGCATGTCGACCATACGTTTGTGCGCAGCGTCACGGCCAGTATAGATTGTACCGTTTAGAAGAAGCGTATCACCTGGTTTCCAGGTATTCATCTCTTCTTGAGTAATTGTGTCGAGATCAACGCGTTTAGACGTTGAAGAATCCCATGTTACTTCAGGGTAGTCTTCAAGTTTTGGTGCGATGATGTTGGCAATACCCGTACCATCAAGTGTGAAGTGTGCATGACGAGTCGCAGCACAGTTCGGGATCATACCGACTGGTTTACCAGCAGCATGACAAGGATAATCTTTGATTTTAATATCAAGTACAGTGGTTAAGCCGCCAAGACCTTGTGCACCAATACCCAAAGCATTTACTTTTTCGAAGATTTCGATACGAAGCTCTTCCATTTTGCTTTGTGGACCACGACGAAGCAATTCGTCCATGTTGATCTCTTCCATCAATGCCTCTTTGGCAAGCATCATGGCTTTTTCAGCAGTACCACCGATTCCGATCCCCAGCATACCAGGCGGACACCAGCCTGCACCCATGGTTGGAACAGTTTTTAGTACCCAATCTACGATTGAATCAGACGGGTTTAACATTGCCAGTTTAGATTTGTTTTCTGAACCGCCACCTTTGGCTGCAACAGTGATATCTACTTTATTACCAGGCACAAGCTTGTGGTAAATCACGGCAGGAGTGTTGTCTTTGGTGTTTTTACGACCAAATGCAGGATCGGCCAAAACTGATGCACGAAGCACGTTCGAGTTTTCTAAATAACCCTGACGTACGCCTTCATTGATTGCATCATCCAGGCTCATGGTTAAATCGAATTTAACGTCCATGCCCACTTCAACAAATACGTTGACGATACCGGTATCTTGACAGATTGGGCGGTGGCCTTCTGCACACATGCGTGAGTTAATTAAGATTTGTGCGATCGCATCTTTAGCAGCTTTGTTCTCTTCACGATCATACGCACGGCTCATCGCTTGGATAAAGTCTTGTGGGTGATAGTAAGAAATGAACTGAAGCGCATCTTTAACCGATGTGATCAAGTCATCTTGCTTGATAATAGTTGTCATACAAATATCTCTTGAGCGGGCTGATAGCTAGCGGGCTAAATTATAAGACAAAAGAATCGGGTTGTGGGCATTTTGGGCGAGCATTGGCCGAAAGTTTATAGTTTAAGCAATCTGAGCAAGGACTTTAGCTATTCCATGGGTCAAATATGACAGCAAGTTGTCATATTCAGTGTCATATTTCAGATTAAAAATACGCGTAATTTTCCTGATTTTATATTAAGTAATTGAATTTTATTATTTATTTAAAATTTAATAAAAAACCAGATTGTCATATAACTGTCATAAAACTTTTACATAATGCAGCTATCAAATAAAGGAGATCCTAACAATGGTTACAGGTATTTTGATGGCAGCTGGTTTTTGTGTATATATCGCTGCAACTTGGATGTACGGTCAGAAAGAAGAGCAAGCCTAAGCTTATCTTCTTTCTCCTATTTTAAGGTTTTATTGATTTACGCTATCTTCAAATCTTCAAATCTTCAAATCTTCAAATCTTCAAATCTTCAAATCTTCAAATCCAGTTCATCAAACTATAAAAACATTGGAAAACTCAAATTTAAAAAGTATCTTTCCTATAGCTTACTCAAGCCATGTTGACCATTTACATTTTTAACCCAGAAAAACTCAAAGCCTGAAAACCCTTACACATGCGGCATTTTTTATTGCTTAGACTGTTTCTCTCAACTTCTAGAAACAGGCAAGTAGAATGAACAATTTTAATGCAAGTGATATTAAAGAACATGCTTCAGTCATTGCTTCATGTGGTACTCAAGTCGGGAAAGTCGACCATTTAGAAGGTCAGGATTCAATTAAATTAACAAGAAGTGATGATGAAAATAATGAGCATCATCTGATTCCCTTGAGTTGGGTAAGCGAAATCAAAGACGATAGCGTGGTGCTCAATAAAACGGCGGAAGACGTGCATAAAGAGTGGACCACCTTATAAAAAATTAAAGTCAGTGGACTGAAAAGCAGGGCTGCCTCAGCTCAATTTTTTATGTCACAGACTTTATGGGTAATCGTTGAAAATGCCAGTTTGAAAGACTGGCATTTTTATTGTGTATTAAAATAAGAGGATAATTACATGCTGCATATATTGAAGCTATGGTTATTTTTCTATAAAAAAACCACCTGATTTTTCAATCAGATGGTTTGGAAAACTTAAATCTTAAAATAATTAAGCTTCTTGTTGCTCGGCTTGAATCGCGGTTAAGGCAATGGTAAACACGATGTCATCGACCAAGGCACCACGCGACAGGTCATTCACAGGCTTATTCAAACCTTGCAGCATTGGTCCGACACTGACCACATTGGCAGCACGTTGTACCGCTTTATAAGTGGTGTTACCGGTGTTGAGATCCGGGAAAATAAATACATTGGCACGTCCAGCCACTTGTGAATCAGGTGCCTTTTGGCGACCTACGCTTTCTACAGATGCTGCATCATATTGTAATGGTCCATCAATCAACAGGTCAGGGCGGCGTTCCTTAGCAATCCGTGTGGCTTCAGCGACTTTTTCCACATCTGCACCGGTACCGGAAGTTCCAGTCGAATAGGAAATCATGGCAATACGTGGATCGATACCAAAGGCTTTGGCAGAGTCAGCAGATTGAATCGCAATCTCAGCCAGTTGTTCCGCATCAGGGTCCGGATTGATCGCACAGTCACCATACACATAGACTTCATCTGGCAACAGCATAAAGAATACGGAAGATACCAGAGAGTAATCCGGAGCAGTCTTAATCAGTTGGAAAGCCGGACGTACCGTATTCGCCGTGGTATGCACTGCACCAGACACCAAGCCATCCACCTGATCCAGCGCCAGCATCATGGTGCCAAGTACCACTGTATCTTGCAATTGTTCACGGGCTTGCAGTTCGTTGAGCTTGCCTTTACGTAGCTCCACCATCTTGTCGATGTAGTTTTCACGCACCAGATCTGGATCAAGAATTTCCAGACCTTCAGGTAATTCAATACCACGCGCTTTGGCTACTTCTAGCACGGCTTCAGGCTTAGCCAACAAAATACACTGTGCAATACCACGCGCCTGACAGATGGCAGCAGCCTGTACGGTACGCGGTTCATCACCCTCTGGCAGTACAATACGTTTTTTCGCGGCAATCGATTTTTGTACCAGTTCATGACGGAAAGCGGAAGGTGACAGACGTGGCTTATAAGAACCGTTCAACATTTGATTCAGCCATTCCGGATTGATATGGCTTGAAACAAAACGCGTCACCTGATCCGCACGTTCAGTATCATCTACCGGAATTTCATTGCTGAGATTTGCCAGTTTTTGTGCGGTTTCAAATGTGTTGAGTGGTGTATGTAAAATCGGTAAACCTTGCTTGATGGCAGTCTGGCAGAATTCCAGCACATGATCATTTGGCTGATGATGCTCAGTCAGCACCAGACCTGCCAAAGGGATCCCATTACTGCTGGCAAGACTGCTGGCCAGTAACACATCAATCCGGTCGGATGCACTGATGATCAGTTCACCCGCTACAAACTTATGCAGTTCATGTTCAATATTGGCTGAAATCAGGCTGCTGTGTTGCACACGGCGCTGTTTGGCTTCGCCTTCATTAATCCAGTAGGCAGAAATATGTGCAGCCAGATCAGACATGCGCGGTACACTTAAGGTTTTACTAAAAGGCACCAAGCCAATCACTGGCAATTTTTCAGAACCAATATGCGGATGCGTCTGCTGAATAGCTGTAATAAATTCTGCAGTTTCAGCTTTAAGGCGTAAATCTGGATTCAGCGTGACAGGAATCTGTGCAGATTCTTCAGGCAGGCCTTTGGTTCGCATCAACATGATCCCTGCCAGACGAGTAGAGCTAGCGCCACCAAAATTACGCAGCTGATGTTCGACTTTATCTGCTGTTTGGTTTGGTTGCTGAATATTGGCATTGCTGACGACAATGACTTTGGCATCAAGGGCTTGTGCCAGTGAAGCATTCAAATCATCGGCGAAACTGTCCTGAGCATTTGGCAACAGACCTTCGACAATAATCAGATCATGCTGTCTGGCAATCTGACGGTGCAGACGGACTGCTTCTTCAAGCAGTTCATCCTGCTCACCCAGATTGATCTGCTGCAAGACTTTGCTATAACGGATGGGTTCAACAGTTTCACTTTGAGAAATATGACGATACAAAGCCGTGGTACGGTCTTCGACTTCATTCAATTCCTGGGCAAAAGGTTTGAGGAAGCCAGCTTTAACCCCTTGGCATTCCAATGCATAAATCAGGCCTAAACATGCAGAAGTTAAGCCTACGCCTTCCCCAGTGGGAACCAATAAAATCGTTTTCATAAGTTACGTCAGTCACACAATAATAAAAATCAGTTAAAAGTGGCCTTGCTTGCTTATACAAGCGCTACCTCAGCTTCAGACTTTTTTGCAGTATTTCGCTCCACTTCATGTTCTACAACGCTATGTACTTCTTGAGCGATACGACCTTCTTCATCTGTTGGTACTACCCAGATTTGTGGACCTGTGCCTGAATCGATTCGGCCTTCGGTGCCGCGTTTCAACTCATTATTGGCGTTTTTATCTAGATTGAAACCGAAGTGTGGCAGGTAAGTCATGGTCTTTTCACGGATATATGCTGAGTTTTCGCCAATGCCGCCAGTGAAGAACAAACCATCAATACGTGGTAAACCACAGCTTAGAGCGGCCAAGGACTTGGCTAAACGGTAGCAGAATACTTCAATCGCAAGGCTGGCATCTTCATTGCCTTGTTCTGAGGCTTCAATCAGAGTACGCATGTCATTGGACAGATCAGACAAGCCCAAAAGACCACTTTGGCTATTCAACATCTTGTCAATTTTATAAATGTCCCAACCCAGGTTTTTCGCCAGGAAGCTATGCAAGCTTGGATCAACATCACCACTGCGTGTGCCCATAACAATGCCTTCCAGTGGGGTTAAGCCCATAGAGGTATCTACACTTTGCCCATTCCATATGGCACAGGTCGAGCTACCATTGCCTAAATGCGCCGTTAACCAGCCACCTTGTCTGAAACTGCCAGCAAGTTCAGAACCACGGTCTGAAACATAAGCATGACTGGTGCCGTGGAAACCATAGCGGCGCACACCATGTGCTGTGTACAAAAATTTTGGCAGGGCATAGCGATATGCATGTGCTGGCATAGTTTGGTGGAAGGCGGTGTCAAATACCGCAACCTGTGGTAATTCCGGAAATAAACGTTTGGTGGCTTCAATGCCAATCAGGTGTGCCGGATTGTGTAATGGCGCGAGTGGCGTTGCTTCACGAATTTTTTCAATAATCTCGTCATTGATCAGTTCAGCCTTGGTCAGGCTGCCACCATGTACCACACGGTGACCGATCGCATCCGGACGGTAGTTGGCCAGACGTTCCAGACCGACTTCGAGTGCTTTTTTGTGGTCAGCAAATGGAATGTGGATATCGACCGGCTCATTGCCAACCGTCACGCCTTTAATGCGAGCATTCTCTGTGCCTAAGTTCTCAGCTAAACCATGAATACGGAAATTCTGCTCCTCAAGAAGTAATGCAAACTTGATTGAAGAAGAGCCACAATTAATAACTAATACTGATTTAGACACGATTGATTACCCAATTTTTAATTAAAATTCTCGTCCATTTGCTTGACCCAATTGCGGACAATGAAGCAGCAATCCAGATCAATGAATATGTTTTAACATTTGTTTTTTTTCTGTCCTAGATAGACTTTAGCAGATTAGACTTAAGCATTATCGACCGATTTAACAATAATAACTAAAATTTATCAGTTCATAGTTTTCATTTATAAATAAAATGATGCTGAAAATATAATCAATAAGATGCTAAATCCTGCTTAAAGTTTATTTTGCAACAGATTGGTTTTTAGTTTAGCGCCTCAAAAAGCAAATATTGTTTCTACATACAATTCTATAAAGAGATTCATCAATAAAATGACCCAAAGGTTCTGGTTCATCTATTTCAGTGTCAATTTTTCTGTCCATAAAAAACAGCCTCATAAATGAGGCTGTTTTTAAGTTAGCGATCTGAATACTTATTGGCGAATCTGACCATCACCAAAGACAATCCATTTCTGGGAAGTCAGGCCTTCAAGACCGACTGGGCCACGCGCATGGATTTTATCGGTCGAAATCCCGATTTCTGCGCCTAAGCCATATTCAAAACCATCTGCAAAACGAGTAGAGGCATTGATCATGACCGAACTTGAATCTACACCCGCCAGAAATTCGCGTGCCAGACTGTAGTTTTCCGTAATGATTGAATCGGTATGATGTGAGCCATATTTGTTGATGTGTTCAATCGCTTCTTCTATGCCAGAAACGACTTTGATCGCCAGAATCGGACCCAGATACTCGGTATACCAGTCTTCTTCAGTGGCCGTAATGACTGCATCTCCAAGAATACGCTGGGTTTCCCGGCAACCACGCAGTTCGACTTGTTTCTCTTGGTAAAGCTCTGCGATGCGTGGCAAGAATTCTTCAGCGACTTTTTCATCGACCAGCAAGGTTTCCATGGCATTACATACGCCGTAGCGATGGGTTTTGGCATTGAGCGCAATAGGCAATGCTTTCAACAAGTCCGCTTGTGCTTCCACATAGACATGACAGTTGCCATCTAAATGTTTAATGACCGGTACGCGTGCTTCCTCGGTAATCCGTTCGATCAGGCTCTTGCCGCCACGAGGCACAATCACATCTACATATTCAGTCATGGTAATCAACTGGCCAACAGCAGCGCGGTCAGTCGTATTCACGACCTGTATGGCAGCCTCAGGCAGGCCTGCGACTTTCAGGCCATGCTGAATCGCAGTTGCAATGGCCTGATTCGATTCCAGCGCTTCCGAGCCACCACGTAGAATAATGGCATTTCCTGATTTCAGCGCAAGTGATGCGGCCTCCAGCGTGACGTTAGGACGTGATTCGTAGATCATGCCGACTACACCTAAAGGCACACGCATCTTGCCCAGTTGAATCCCGGATGGGCGATAAGCCATATCACTAATTTCACCAATCGGATCTTTCAGGCCAATGACATCTTTTAAGCCCTGTAACATACCTTTAAAGCGTGCGGGGTTGAGTTCTAAGCGATCAAGCAGGGCTGGGTCCAGATTGTTGTTATGCGCCTTGGTCATATCTTTCTGGTTAGCAGCCAAAATAGCAGTTTGGCTATTTTCCAAAGCCGTATAAATAGCGGATAGTGCATTGTTTTTGGTTTGGGTGGACGCGCGAGCCAAAATGCGAGACGCCTGGCGTGCCTGCTGTCCTACCGTTTGCATATATTGTTCAATAGACTCTTGCATAGCGGTTTGATCACTTAGAAATTTCATTTCGATATTAACAGCCTGCTGCTGCACAATGAAGCCCATCTATTAAAAATCATCCGTTTTCGCAGACTTCTAAACATTTTGAAATTGTTTTCTGTTTAAAAGCAGATAAGTGGTCACTGAAGCGGTTGCTTGTGAAAAGCAGCTCTGTATAGAATGAAACACGCGACATTGATGTCATTTATAATTATTAAAGAGCAGGATGCGTGTTCAGGCACACCGGAATGCGCCTGAAATATAAGATCTGTTAATCATGACTTGCACAATAAAAATAAGGCAAGGACGGAGGAAAAGGAATATGAATTCCATTATCCACATGGACGCCCATGTATTGGAACAACATAGCCACGATGGTTTTTTTGATCTTTATGATAAGCACAGTTTTAAGCAGCCGCCACGCACCACCTGGATGGATGGCTGGAAAATAGAATATATGGCGATCGCCCGTCCAGATACCTTGCATTTAAGACCCATGGTGATTATTGGGGGTGCTTTCCAGAATTTTAATTCCTACAAATATTGTGTAGAACAGCTTTTTGATGCAGGTCCCATCATTCTGATTGACCTGCCATCCATGGGGGCGAACCAGCAGATTAGTAATGTCGATACGGGTCTGTCTGCCGGAACACTTGAACTCGAGGATCTTGCTGCGATGCTGGGGCGCTGGCTGGAACAGATGCAGCTGCCGCAAGTGGCAATTCTAGGCATGTCCTTGGGGTCAGTGGTGGCTTCCTGTCTGGCCGATCAGCGTCCTGAACTGGTCGATAGAATGATCCTGATGGGTGTCATGCAGAAAACCCGTAAAAGCTGGCGGATGCTGCTGGAAGAGTCTTTGCATCTAATGCAAGAACAGCGTATGGATGAATTTGGTCAGGCCGTGATTCTGTATCTGGTCAATCATGCACGTTTGACTGAAACCCGGATGTCACCGACTGCAAAGCGTTTGTTCTTTAAACAAATGGCAGAATTTACGGCGACCGAACAGGATCGTTATGATATCAATTGCAACCGTTTATTGCGTCTGACCAATGTGCCAATTCCACAGTGCAAAGTACTGGTGGCATGTGGACAATATGACAGTTTTACCTTGCCACATGAAAATGCGAATTTTGCGCTGCAATGTCCGGATATGCAGTATGTGCAAATTGCAGGTGCTGATCATGTACCGCAGCTGCAACGTCGTAAAGAAACCATGCATCTGTTTGCAACTTTCTTGCGTGATGGAGCTGTTGATCAACTGGATGGCATTATTCCATTCACTCGCGAACAGATACAGCAGCTCGAACGTCGCGGTGAAGAGAGGATTCAGGTGCAAGATTCACAGCGTTTTCTCAGTCATCGTCATTCTGATCTCATTTTAAAAGCAGAGATCGTGGACATGAATTTCTTTGGAGTATTGCTGGAGTTAGATCCAGTACAGGCAGTGCGCGCAGCAGCTTATCCACGTGATCTGGCCTTGCATCTGGAAGATGAAACTGGGGAATTTCAGATTGAATGCCTGATCTTTGAACAGGATGACACCCAGCTGCGTGCCTTATTCAAACATGGCAGTTTTGAAGTGGCAGAACGTTTATTGGCTTTTGTAAAACAGCAGAAAATTTTGCAATATGCCGAAGTTTTTGATGCGGTGATCTAAAAGATATCACCATTAAAAAAACAGCGTACTTAAACGCTGTTTTTTTTCACTGCATGAATCATCCAGACCAGATCACCTAAATGTTCATCTTGTTCTGGTGCCGGGTTTGGCTGACGAGGCTCGGCAAAATGACGTTGGGGTTGTTGTATCTCAACCTGGTCAAATCCTGCATCTTGAAAAAAGTGCTGCAGTTCTTGGGGGGATTTAAAATGAAAGGTAAACGCACTGCGAGACATGAATTTAAGCAGACGGCTACTGCTCCAGATAAAGTTCGCCAGTTTATTTTTCACCGGCTCAGGATAAATATCGCTGAGATAGTGAACTGCCGGGAAATACTGCGCATTTTCTGTAATACCTTGCATCAAAATACGTAACATACGCTGATCAAAGTAATTAATCAGTCCTTCACTAATGACTACTAAGGGCTGGTTGCGGTTAAACATCTGAAAAATACAGTCCAGCTCTTCACTAAAAATATCGGCAGTCAGTACTTCAGGGGCATGCTGATCGATTTGCTGTAAAGCCTGCGTCTTGATCTTGGCCATATCGGGTAGATCCAGTTCACGATAATTAATCTCGGGAAATTTTTGTCTGAAATTCCAGCTGCGTGGAGATAGGCCGCAGGCAATTTCAAGAACCTGAAGTTGTGGGTGTTGCTCAATTAGTTGACACAGATGCTCATCAATCATCTGATGGCGCTGCTTAAGTGTAGTCCGCATGCTACCGCCAACATGGCGCTCTGCCCAGGATTCAAGGGGATGCAGTAGTTTGGCCAGAAACTTGCCTTTGGATGTAGCAAAAGCTGGATGTGAGATCCCCATTTGATACCAGATATAGCCGGTATAGTGCGCCGTAAAAGAAATATGGCGATGTTGCGAAAGTGAGTCTGTCATATGGTTCTGACCTTATTGTTATTTTTAAGTTGATTAAATAAAAGTGTAAACTTTTCATTACTATAATAAAAAAGAAACACCTTGTCGTGTTCCTTTTTCATATTGATTGGATTTAAAAAGTTTTAGCTGGATTGCTGTTTAAATGCCAGTATTTCATCACGGATCTCGCGCCATTCTTCACCCAGATCCAGTTCGTCACCAATCTGGATGTTCGGGATACTGCCGCGCATGCGTTCCAGGCGTTGCTGATTCGGGAGAGGCAAATCAACAATCCCTTCCAGTGCAATACATTGTGCTGCACGATCATTGCAGACCAGGCCCATATCACAACCAGCTTTGAGTGCGGCCTGAATTCGGGCATCGGCACCGCCTGCGACACATGCGGCCTGCATGCTTAAATCATCTGAGAACAGGACACCGTCAAAACCAAGCTCCTGACGTAAAACTTTCTGAATCCAGAATTCAGAGAAGCCTGCCGGATTGGGATCAACCTGGCTATAGATGACATGAGCCGGCATCAGCGCATCCAGTTGTGGTTGCAGTTGGATAAATGTTTGCATATCTTTTTGCTGGATTTCTGCATAGGAGCGCGTATCAATTGCTGCAGCAACATGCGAATCTGCTTTAACCGAACCATGACCTGGGAAATGTTTACCGGTTGAGGCCATGCCGGCACGTTTCATACCTTTTAGAAATGCACTGGCGAGTGGAATAATGTCCTGAATATTTTGGGCAAAGCTGCGATCACCGATCACATCACTGATGTCATTCAGGTCCAGTACCGGTGCAAAGCTGAAATCAATTCCGACAGCCAGCACTTCAGTTGCCATCAACCAGCCGCATTTTTCAGCCAGCTCTAGGGCGCTTTGTGGATCGCTCGTATAAAGTTCACCAAATTTCCCCATGGCAGGCAACAGGGTAAAGCCCTGTCTTAAACGCTGGACACGACCGCCTTCCTGATCGACCGCAATTAAAATATCAGGACGCACCTGACGCATATGATCGGTCAAAGCACGGACTTGCGCCGGAGATTCGATATTGCGACCAAATAAAATCACTCCACCGACTTGCGGCGCACTTAATAGTTCAATATCTTCTTGAGTGAGGGTTGTGCCTGCGATGTCGAGCATCAATGCGCCAATCATATGCGGAATCCGTTTTAGAGTTTTTCGGAGAAAACAATACCTGAATTCTGCAATGATTTGCTACACTTTGTCAGCACAGAATATGATAAAACTACACGACATAAACATATTAAGTTGTTTAAGATGCTGAATACGTTAAATTCTGGTCGAAAAGCAACACGGTCACATTGGTCTCTAGGCCAAGGAAGTACGAATTATTTATGAAATTTCAAACTATAGCTTGCGCAGTTGCGATTGCGACAGGTGGATTCTTTTTTACCCATGTAGTGAATGATGCAATTGCGGCCAATAGTAATGAAGTGGTCAGTAAAGCAATTCAGCCATCTCAAGAGCAGGCGCTGGTGTCACGTCAGCTGGCAACCCTGGTTGACCGTCAGCATTATTTAAATATGCGTCTGGATGCCCAGACTTCGCAGCGTATTTTTGATTTTTATATTGATAGTCTTGATCCGGAACACAGTCTGTTTCTGGCTCCAGAAGTTGAAAACTATAAGAAACGCTATGGTGCCAATTTTGGTGCCAATCTGAAAGCCGGCAATTTGTCTGGTCCTTATGAAATGCATGCGCAATATCAACAGCGCTTGCACCAGTTCTACACCTATATGTTGAATGAGCTGAAAAAACCGCAGAATTTGAATCAGCCGAATGTTTATATCGAAACGGATCGTGAGAAAGCGCCGTTCTTTAAAACTGAGGCTGAACAGCGCGCGCATTGGTCAAAAATGCTGGTGTCTCAGCTGATCAATCTGACCATCAGTAAAGAAGAGGAATTGGCCAAGCAGAAAGCCCTGAAAGCCAATCCGGAACTGGCCAATGGACAAGACCTGACTGGTCCTGAAGATCTGACGCCTGCGCAAACCTTAACCAAGCGTTATACCCGTCAGCTGGAACGTCTCAGCCGCGTCAAAAGTGATGATGTGCTCGACAAGACACTCAACGCGATGATGCTGACCTACGATCCGCACAGTAATTACTTCCCGCCTGTGGATGCGATGGAGCTAAATCGTCAGACGACTTTACAGCTGGAAGGCGTCGGCGTATCGATTCGTCCGGAACGCGGCAATGAAGATTACACCAAGATTGAAACCATCGTTGAAGGTGGCCCGGCCAGCAAATCCGGTCAGGTGAAATCAGGTGATCGTATCATTGGTGTGGCGCAAGACGGCGAGCAAATGGTCGATGTCATTGGCTGGCCAAGTAATGAAATTGTCGGTCTGATTCGTGGTAAACGTGGCACGAAAGTCACTTTACGCTTGCTCGGTGCGGGTGCTGCCATGGGGCAGGCCCGTAATGTGACCATTACCCGTGACGTGATCCAGGAAGAAGATGCCGGTGTACGTACACGTGTAGTCGACATTCAGCGCGACGGCAAGAAATATCAATATGGTGTGATCGAAATTCCATCGTTCTACCTGAACTATCGCGCACGCCGTGCCGGTACGGATTATCGCTCGGTGTCTGAAGATACCAACAAAGCCTTGAAAGAACTCGCGGCGAAGAATGTTGCCGGGATTATTGTCGATTTGCGCAATAACCCGGGCGGTTCACTGGAAGAAGTGGCACGTATGCTCGGACAGGTGATCAAGTCTGGTCCAGTGGTGCAGATCCGTGATGGCAATGGCAATGTCAGCGTCTTTGAAGATGATGATGGCGGTGCACAAACTTATGCGGGTCCATTGGCAGTGATGGTGAATCTGGCCTCTGCATCGGCCAGTGAAATTTACTCTGCTGCGATTCAGGATTATGAACGCGGGATTGTGATTGGCAGTACCACCACCGGTAAAGGTACAGCACAGGTACAATTGGATAGTCTGGCGCATGGTCAGGCGACATTGACGCAGCGTAAATTCTATCGTGTGACCGGTGGCAGTACCCAGAATAAAGGGGTTGTTCCGGACATTAAACTGGTCGATATTTATAACGAGGAGTTTGGCGAGCGTAAGGCTAAAAATGCTTTGCAGTGGGATACTATTCCAACGGCACCATTTAAACGTGAAGGTGCAGTACAGAAATACGTCCCTGAATTGGCTAAACTTTCTCAGCAACGGGTCACACTGGATTCTCAGTTCAAGTATTTAGAACAGCGTAAAGCTGTGATGAAGAAAGCTGAAGAAGAGAAACGTCAGGTACTGGACTTGCAACAGCGTAAAGCTGAGTTAATTGCCATGGAGCAAAAAACTCTGGACGCAGAAAACACTCGCCGTGCTGCAACAGGTCTGAAACCTTATCCTAACTGGGAAAGTTATCAGGCTTCGCTGGATGCCTTGATTGAAACACGTGCCAAGATGAAGGCCAAAGAACGTCCGGCTTTGCCTGAAGAAGAAGCTTTTGTAATTGAAGCGGCGCATGTGTTGCTGGACTATGCTAACTTACAGAAAAAACCCTAAGCCTTAGCCTGATTTATCACGTATTAAAATAGCCTGTTTCGACAGGCTATTTTTTTATTTTGCAAATCTGCACAAAAGACCAAATAAAATTTTGCTATGAAGTGCCATCTGTCTAAATAAAAAGAAAAAAATTGTGATGGTGATCGAATAAATGAGCTAAAAAAATGAAGCTAAATATTTGCTTAAATTTGAAACACTTCTAATATATAAGTCATATTTTATTTTTATGTTGAGTCAGATTTTAGGGGCAATTCTCAACTTCAAAAGAAAGAAATATAAATTCTAAATTTTAGTTAAGACTGGATATTGTTGCAGACTAATTGGCTTGCATGGATGGTCAGCCTTGAGATTTTACTGAGTTCAAATTTGACCGGGTGAAAATGGAAATATCAGTGCAAAGTATAATAAAAATGATCACCGATGGGGAACATTTTATATGATTGATATTCAGCATGATATTGGTCTGGTCATCGGCTCCGTTCTTTCTTCATTGGTCGCTTGCTCTCTCATCGCACGGATTAAAAAATTTGCTTCAGGCGCTTCGCAGTCAAACTTTAAAACCTTCAGTTTAATGTTAACCGCCATGCTATTGGGCCTATTCATCTGGTCGATCCATTTTATTGGGCTGACAGCAAGTTTTGTGCTGAATAAATACGAGCTGGATTTGGGTTTGATGCTCCTGTCTGTTCTGGTGATATCTATTGCCTCTATGTTTACCCTCTGGTTAAGTACCAGAAGTACTTGGTCATTTTTCCGGGCAGTTCTCGTAGCAGGTGTGATCGCACTCGGCATCTTTGGCATGCACTATATCAGCATGATGTCATTCAATTTTACTGCCGCCCATGTGCAACAGTCACCGGAATTAGTTCAGGCCCATGATCAGCTGTTTCTGGCCGTGGTACTGATGAGTGGATTGTTATTGGTGACGCTGATTTGTATCGTCGTGTCCGAACTGCGTGTGGGATTACGCAACCGTCAGCTTGCATGGGCGAATCAACAAATTGAAAATCAGACCATTCAGGATAATCTGACCAAATTGCCTAACCGTTTGTATCTGGCTGAATATGCAAATCTGCTATTTTCAGATCAGTCCGAACAGCAGCATGAAATTGCTTTTTTATATATCGATCTGGATCGTTTTAAGGCGGTCAATGATGTGTTTGGCCATCTGGTGGGTGATCAGTTGCTGATTCAGTTGACCACACGGATTCATCTGTTATTAGGCCAGCATTCCAAGCTGCTCAGAATTGGCGGGGATGAATTTCTGTTGGTATTAGAAAATACCTCAGTCGCCAAAGCTGCAAAAATGTCTGAACAGATTCTTGAACTGATTCAGGAAAGTTTCCTGATTGAAGGCAAGAGTATTCATATCTCGGGCAGTATTGGCATTGCTATGTATCCGGAACATGGCAAAAATTTACAGGATTTGTTAGTCAATGCCGATGCTGCCATGCTGAGTTCCAAGTATCAGGGGCGCAATACCTATTCAGTCTTTAATTATTCTACCGACCAGGATGAAAGCAAGAGCCAGAGCACACTGATTAATGACCTATATAAAGCCGTGGAAGAGCAGCAGTTTGTGCTGTTTTATCAGCCCAAATTTCGGACCAAGGATCGTAGCTTGTGTGGGGTAGAGGCATTGATTCGCTGGAACCATCCCCAGTTTGGACTGCTCGGCCCGAATCTGTTTATCAATGCAGCTGAAAAAACCGGGCTGATTATTCAAATGGGCTATTGGGCATTGGAACTGGCCTGTCAGCAGATTCAAAAATGGCAAGATACACATACTGAATTTTTCCCTATCGCGGTCAATTTGTCTGCCGTACAATTTGAACATAAGCATCTGTTTAGTACTTTAGAAAAGTTATTTGCACAATATAAAATCAGTCCTCAGCATTTAATGATCGAGATTACTGAATCGACTGCCATGCATCATATTGATGTGAGTATGCGCAGCTTTAAGCGCTTAAGACAAATGGGCATCCGTCTAGCCATTGATGATTTTGGTACAGGGCATTCCAGTTTTCTCTATTTAAAGAATTTCGCCGTAGATGAGTTAAAAATTGACCGGGAATTTATCAAAAATCTGGCAGTCGGCTCCAAAGAAGAAATGATTCTGGAAAGCATTATTCAGCTGGCCATAAAACTGGGCTTGGTGGTGACCGCCGAAGGTGTTGAAACAGAAGCGCAAGCAGAAATTTTAACCCGGCTCGGTTGTGAACAGTTACAAGGCTTTTTGCTGGGCTTGCCGGGAGATGAACAACGTTTAGAAAATTTACAATTCCATTAATAGCGCTCTAATTGATTGAGCGTCAGGATAGACAATATGGCTCACGGAACTCCACCCTGAAACTCTGCTACAATATCGCCAATTTTTTTCATATTGATCGAATTTGATCTCGAATGCTGTGCATTGAGCAGTAGGTATATTTCATGAGCTTTAAGCAAGAACTGGCGGCACAAGTCGCCCAGCGACGTACGTTCGCTATTATTTCCCACCCCGATGCCGGTAAAACCACCATGACAGAAAAATTGCTGTTATGGGGTCAGGCCATTCAGGTTGCCGGGATGGTAAAAAGCCGTAAATCTGACCGGGCCGCAACATCGGACTGGATGGAAATGGAAAAAGAGCGTGGTATCTCGATTACGACCTCGGTAATGCAATTCCCTTTTAAAGACAAGATGATCAATCTTCTGGACACCCCGGGACATGAAGACTTCTCGGAAGATACCTACCGTACCCTAACCGCGGTAGACTCGGCGCTGATGGTGATTGATGGTGCAAAAGGTGTCGAAGACCGAACCATTAAATTGATGGAAGTGTGTCGTATGCGCGATACCCCGATCATCTCATTCGTCAACAAAATGGACCGTGAAATCCGTGAACCGCTTGAGCTTCTGGATGAAATCGAAAACGTTCTGAAAATTAAATGTGTTCCGATCACCTGGCCGCTCGGTACTGGCCGTGATTTTGCCGGTGTATTTAATTTAATCGAAGAAAAATTCTACGTGTATAAAGCCGGTTTCGGTTCAGTCATTACTGAGATCGAAGTGCGTGATGGTTATGACTATCCTGATCTTCGCGAGAAAGTCGGTGAGTTGGCTTGGGCGGCATTTGAAGAATCGCTGGAACTGGTACAAATGGCCAATGAGCCTTTAGACCGTGAAGAATTCCTGGCCGGTCGTCAAACGCCTGTGTTGTTCGGTACAGCCTTGGGTAACTTTGGTGTCGACCATGTTCTGGATGCCTTCAGTCAATATGCACCATCTCCTAAAGCCCATCCGACCCAAGATCGTGTGGTAGAAGCGGATGAAGAAGGCTTTACCGGTTTTGTCTTCAAGATTCAGGCCAATATGGATCCGAAACACCGTGACCGTATTGCCTTCATGCGGATCTGTTCAGGCAAGTATGAAAAAGGCTTGAAGATGAAGCATGTACGTTTGGATAAAGATGTGCGCATCAGCGATGCCTTAACTTTCTTGGCCGGTGATCGTCAGCATCTGGAAGAAGCTTGGCCGGGTGATATTATTGGTCTGCATAACCATGGCACCATCCAGATTGGTGATACATTTACCTCGGGTGAGAAACTTCAGTTTACCGGCATCCCACACTTTGCGCCTGAAATGTTCCGTCGTGTCCGCTTGAAAGATCCGCTAAAATCCAAGCAGCTGCAAAAAGGTCTGAAAGAACTTTCTGAAGAAGGGGCAACCCAGGTATTCATGCCGCAGAATAACAACGACCTGATCGTGGGTGCTGTGGGTGTGCTACAGTTTGAAGTGGTGGCTTACCGTCTGAAAGAAGAATACAAAGTTGATTGTGTTTACGAACCGGTCAGCATCAACACAGTACGTTGGGTGTCTTGCGATGACGAGAAGAAATTCAACGAATTCAAGAAAAAAGCCCATGACCAGTTGTCCGTGGATGGCGGTGGTCATTTAACTTATCTTGCGCCAAGCCGAGTGAATTTGCAGCTCATGCAAGAACGTTATCCAGACATCGTGTTCCACAATACGCGTGAACACTAAACTTTCAGGCTTCGCAGCTAAAGTTTAAAAATATCAAACAGCTTCTCCGGAAGCTGTTTTATTTTATGCTACATTTAAGCAATTAATAACTCGATAGATATAGCAAAGAGAATGAAGCTCAGCAAGGAAGTCGTCCTCGGTTCTGTGATTGGTTTAAGTCTTGTCCTGAGTGGCTGTGATCAAAGCGAAAAAGAGCCTGTTAATACTCCGCAAAATGAGAAAATGACCGCAGCTCAGCAGACCGCAGATGTTTTGCCTTATCTGAATATTCAAGAGCAGCCGGCTAAAATTGCCTTGCCATTTTGTGAAAATAAAAACTGTATCAATCTGGATATTCAGACCTTGCATACGGTTGATCCATGGATGAACCAATGGATTGAAAAGCAGCAGGCCAAAGTGATCCAGGATCAAATTGGGTTGAAACAGGACATGAATTTACAGCAGGCGATCAATGCCTATGTAAAAAAATCGGATGCCTGGCAGGCGCAGCTCAATCTGAACAAGGCTTATGAGTTATCGCTATATACCCGCATTCCCTACCAGCGCAATCAATATGTATTGATGCAGATTGGGGTCGATACCAAACAGGAAAATGTCAGCGTGCATGAGCGCTATTATTTTTTTGTGGCTGATCGTCGCCAGCAGAAAATGCTGACTCCACTGGATATTATTGATCCTAAGCAACAGTTATTAATGGATCAGATTATTCAACAAGCTTATGAGACATGGCTCAAAGAAAACGATCAGCAAGTTCAGCAGAAAGCACCGAAAAAACTGTATTGGGGACAGGCTGACTGGTTCTTTGATCAGGAAGGCATTGGTCTGCATTTTCGCAGCCATGAAATTAGCAAAGATGCCAAACAACTGGATATTTATTTAACAAAACAACAAACACAACAGGTCTTGAAAGCTGATATCTATCAGCATATGTTTTAAAGCTCATGATCCTGCGAGATTACAGGTTCCAAAAAGGTGAATGAATGCCAAAATACAAGAATATCTTTTGTCTATCTATCCTGGCATCAGCGATCTTGCTGAGTGCCTGCCAGCCGAAGAGTAATGAGCCGGAAGAATCAAGTGCTTCCGAGGTGCTACAAGCCGAAGCTGAAGCACTTAAACTCAGCGGCGATACCGAAAAGCTCAAGCTGGCGATTCCAGAATGTGAAGACAAAAGCTGTCCGGAAATCTCGATCGAACGTCTGAACAGTAATCAGAGCTTTATTGATGAATGGATCGACCAGCAGATTCTGCAACAGTTGAAAAATATCCTGTCTCTTGATGCGATTGAACCGGCAAAAGTGAGCGCTGCCAGCGAAGCGGACGTTGCCGCCTCTGAACCCAAAGCTGCTTTAGCAACAGTGGTGACACCAAAACAGCAGCTTGAGCAGCAAACTCAACCTTATATGCAGACTTTCTTGAATCTGGATAAAGAGCTCAAGGCCCTGAGTGCCAGTCATAGTATTAGCCTGATGATTAAGCCCAAGATTCTGCATTCGGGTGATCCTCTAGCGACAGTAGTTTTGAACAGCAGTTATTATCTGGGAGGCGCACACGGGGCATCTGCACAGACTTATTATAATTTTGATCTGGAACAGAAAAAGCTGATCAAGCTGGATGACATTATTGCGGTCAAACAGAAAGCCCAACTGGAAGCGCGTGCTTATGATGCGTTTAAAACCTGGGTGGTAGAGTCCAAGCTGGCCAAAGATGTCGCCGAATATGAACAGGCCTGGAAGTTCAAGCTTACCGATAACTTCTATCTGGGCAAAGACGGCTTGATATTGCAGTATGCCGAATATGAAATTGGGCCATATGTTGTTGGCTTGCCACGTCTGATGATTCCTTATGAGCAGTTACAAGGTGTGCTGAAACCCGAATATCTGCCTCAAACTGAAAAAGCTGCCTCCGAGGCACAGCCAGCATCTGCTGCAAAAGCCAAATGACCTTAAAACTGTTTGATACGCATACCCATTTTGATGTTCCCGATTTTGATCCTGATCGGGAACAGTTGGCCTATACGGCCAAAGCGGCAGGTGTCGAGCATCTGGTTCTAATTGGTTTTTTACAAAACCGTTTTGCTGATCTGTTAGGAACTCACGACTTTATCAATGACTTGGAAAATGCACCGCAAAGTCATTTAGCACCGGGCTTGCATCCATTTTATATTGAACAGCATCAGACTGATCATTTACAGGAGCTGGAGCAGCTGCTTAAAAATGAGCATTGTATTGCCATTGGCGAAATCGGTCTGGATACCTTTTTAAAACAGCACAAACAGGCGGAAATTTTTCAGAAGCAAAAAGATTTTTTTGCTACACAGCTTGAATTGGCACAGCAATTCGATAAGCCGGTTTTGCTGCATATCCGTAAATCACATGCGGAAGTTTTGCAGATTTTAAAACAGCACCGATTTAAACAGGGTGGTATTGCACATGCCTTTGGTGGTGGAATTGAGGAAGCCAAGGCCTTTATCAAGCTGGGATTCAAACTGGGTATCACGGGACAAATCACCAATCCAAATGCCAAAAAATTGCATCAAGTGGCGCAGTATGTGGGGCCAGAACATCTGGTATTGGAAACTGACTGTCCGGATATGACGCCACTCTGTTGTCAAAGCTCGACCGAGCAACGTACCCGAAATACATCTGCAAATTTACCTTATGTGCTGCAAGGACTGGCAAAGAGCCTGCATATGCACAAAGAGGAACTGGCTGAACAGCTCTGGCAAAATACTCATCAGGCCCTGCATCTGGCCATTTAAGTTAACGCTCTTAACTCGGTCTTAAATTACCAGTTCATCATAAATAGAAAAAAAGGTGCATTATGCAATTTCTAAAATGCTCCAGACTTGGCATCATGCCATATACATTTTTTTAGGTGAGATTCACATGGCACAAGGACTTTTGGCGGGTAAGCGCTTCTTGATCGCGGGCATTGCGAGTAAATTATCGATTGCTTTTGGTATTGCTCAAGCATTGCATCGTGAAGGTGCTGAATTGGCTTTTACTTATCCAAATGAAAAGCTGAAAAAGCGGGTAGATGACTTTGCTGAACAGTTTGGTTCGAAACTGGTTTTTCCTTGTGATGTGGCGGTAGATGCTGAAATTGACCAAGCATTTGCTGAATTGGCTAAACACTGGGATGGTCTGGACGGCGTGGTGCATTCTATCGGTTTTGCACCGGCACATACGCTGGATGGTGACTTCACCGAGATCACGGATCGTGAAGGCTTTAATATTGCGCATGACATCAGTGCTTATAGTTTTATTGCAATGGCGCGTGCAGCTAAACCTTTGCTACAAGCCCGTCAAGGTTGTTTGCTGACATTGACCTATCAAGGTTCTGAGCGCGTTATGCCGAACTACAACGTGATGGGTATGGCAAAAGCCTCTTTAGAAGCTGGTGTACGTTATTTGGCGTCTAGCCTGGGTCAAGAAGGTATTCGTGTGAATGCGATCTCTGCGGGTCCAATCCGTACTCTGGCAGCTTCAGGTATTAAATCATTCCGTAAAATGCTTGACCTGAATGAGAAAGTTGCGCCACTGAAACGTAATGTGACAATTGAAGATGTTGGTAATGCCGCATTATTCCTGTGCTCGCCATGGGCTAACGGAATTACTGGTGAAATTCTGTATGTTGATGCCGGTTTCAATACGGTAGGTATGAGCGCTGATTTGATGGCGGATGCGGAATAAGTCCTATAAATCCTCTCTCCCTCAGGGAGAGAGTTAGAGAGAGGGGCTCTAGAATTTAACTAATTAATTTACCTCTCCCTAACCCTCTCCTAAAAGGAGAGGGAAAAAAAGAAATAAAAAAGACCGCATAAGCGGTCTTTTTTAGATTTGAAGGACAGCGATTAAGCTTGACCATCCACAGCAGCGGCTTGCGCACGTTGCATATTGGCTTCAAATTCAGCATCGAAGTTGATTGGAGTCAGTAGCAATTGTGGGAAGCTACCTTTAGTCACCATATCATTCACTGCTTCACGTAGGAACGGGAACAGGATGTTCGGACAGTATGCACCCAGGATATATGGAAGACGCTCTTCTTCAACGCCATCTACTAGGAAAATACCGGCTTGAGTCACATCAACGATAAACGCGGTATCACCTTCGTTGGTTGCTTGAACCACGACTTTCAAAGCTACTTCAAAATGAGTTTCATCAATTTTTTCTGCAGAAGAAGAAAGGTTGATGTTTAACTCAGGTTGCCATTGCTTGGTAAAAACTTGCGCCCCAGGAACTTCAAAAGAAATATCTTTGGTATAAATACGCTCTAATGCCAATTGTGGTTGAGCTTGTTGTTCTTCACTCATTTTTTGATCCTTAATATGAAGTGATAATTTTAGTAAGGTTAAGCCAGCAATTCATCAAGTTTGCCTTCACGCTCTAAAGCATAAAGTTGGTCAAAACCACCGATGAACTGATCATTAATAAAAATTTGTGGCACGGTACGGTGATTGGTACGCTGCATCAATTCAAGACGGACTTCTGGCGCTTCTTGAGACAAGTTAATCTCTTTATATGCCACACCCTTACGTTCCAGTAGCTGTTTTGCACGCACGCAATAAGGACATACAGTCGTCGAGTAAATAGTAACTTCAGCCATGATCAATCTCCTGTTCGTGGATTATTTGCTTTTCACCAAAGGTAAACCTTGAGCTTTCCAGTTGCTGACGCCGCCATCAAGACGGTAGGCATCGGCATGACCGACCTGCTGTAGCGCAGTACCAGCCACCTGTCCAAGGTTACAAATGAACACCAAAGGGCGATCAGATGCTTTCAGCTCTTCAACATGTTTTGTAATCTGGCTATATGGAATATTACGGCTGCCGCTGATATGACCTTCACGGAAGTCTTTTGCATCGCGTAAATCAATCAGCATGGCATTTTTTGCTTTGACTAAAATTCCCAGCGATTGCGGAGAAATTTTGCGACCGTTACGTTGACCTTCGATAATGAAGAACAAAACCACTAATACCGCGAGTGTTCCAAATAAGAAGGGGTGATTCCCCATAAACTCGAACCAACGTTCCACAATTCACCTAATTACAATTTTAAAATTGCCAAGAGTATAGCTCATAAATATGGTGATCAAAATCACCGCTTCAAGGGCCAAGGGTTAAGAAAATTAATTTTTTTGCTGTGCTTCAGTGATTTCGTCGATTAAACGTAAATAGCTGTCCAGTCGGCGCGGTAAAATTTCACCTGCGGCCGCAGCCTGACGCAAAGCACATTGTTTTTCATGCTTATGGGTACAGTTACGGAACTGACAATGGCCGAGCAGGTTTTCAATTTCAGGAAAGCCGCTTTGTACCTTATCTAAAGTCAGGTGCCACAGGCCAAATTCACGAATTCCCGGAGAATCAATCAGGGCCGCACCTTCACCAAAACCGATCAAGCGCGTTGACGTCGTGGTGTGCTGACCGAGTGCCGAGTTCTCGGAAATGATATTGGTTTTCTGTGCGGCATCCGGCACGATGGCATTAATCAGCGTGCTTTTACCCACACCCGATTGACCGACGAAAGCCACCGTTTCATTTTCCAGACGATTAGACAGTGCAGTCAGGTCGCCATCGGACTGGGTCTGCATCACCTCATAGCCGAGGTCTTGATATTCTTGCAGCAGAGTCAGAATCGGATCGTTTTCTTTTAATAAATCTGCTTTATTCATCACTAGCAATGCAGAAATGTCGGCATCGGCACAGGCCACCAGATAACGGTCGATCAGACCCGGTGCTGGCTCAGGCAAGGGTGCAAACACAATCACAATCAGTGAAATGTTGGCCGCTACCGGTTTAACCTTGTGATAGCGGTCGGGGCGCGTCAATAAGGATTTACGGGGATGAATCGCGGTGATAATTCCTAAACCGGTATTCGGATCGGCTTGCCATTTGACCCGGTCACCTGTTACCAATAAATCCAGATTGGTCCGGGTATGACAGCGCCAGACGCTGTCCAGTTCAATCTCTTTCCAGAAAGGTTCAGGCTCACCATCGGCGACCACAGGTTTTTCAGGGTGAATGTCAGGGCGAGACAAAGCTTGCACTTCAAGTTGACGGCCATAATGTTGCACCACTAAACCTTCAAGATCACTGGAGGTATCGAGATCTTCTTGACGTGTTTTCTGTTGTTTCTGAATGCGGCGCTGTTGTTGCTCTGTCAGACGACGCTTACGTATTAAGGCCATTCATATCCTAAAAAAACCGGGTAAATCAGATGGCAAAAATAGCATGAAGCAGCCCCCGAATGACACCCAAGATGTAATTAATTTGCTACTATAGTTGTTTTTAAACCCAATAAGATTGCACATTTATGAGCAGCACCGCTGATACCCGCCTGATTTGGATTGACCTTGAAATGACAGGTCTAGACACAGACAATGATCAAATTATTGAAATTGCAACAATTGTAACCGATGACAATTTGAATATTTTGGCAGAAGGTCCTGTGCTTGCGGTACATCAGCCTGCACGTCTGTTAAATGCCATGGATGAGTGGAACACTCGTCAACATGGCCAGTCTGGTCTGATTGAACGTGTACGTCGCAGTAAACTGACCGCTCAGGATGCCGAACAGCAAACTATTGAATTCCTGAAAAAATGGGTCAATCCAAAATCTTCACCGATGTGTGGTAACTCGATCTGTCAGGATCGCCGTTTCTTGCACCGCCTGATGCCTGAACTGGAGCAGTATTTCCATTATCGCAATCTGGATGTCTCTTCAGTGAAAGAGCTGGCCAAACGCTGGCGCCCGGAAATCATGAGTGGCCTCAAGAAAAATGCCTCGCATCTGGCGATGGATGACATTCGCGATTCGATTGCGGAACTGAAATACTATCGTCAATATTTCTTTATCATGAATAAAGACTAATTCCGATAGATGAAAAAGAGGCGCAAGCCTCTTTTTTATTTTACTGAACTGGATTTTTTTCTAGCGTAAAACTGCTCCATGCTTTCAAAGGCTACCCACAAGAGCAATAACACGATCAGATGATTCTGTGTTTCATAACGATCGAAAATAACCAAGCCAAATAATCCTAATGTCATTAAACGAATGAGAATGCTGAGATAATAATTTTTGTTCTTTTGGCTGATCAGAACATAAAAATAAAGCCCGATACAAAGCATGTTCAAACCTAAAAGGGTGTTAAATAGCATGACATTCCACTCCTTTTGGCCAAATGACATAGAATTAATTTGTTGATATTTTAATCAATTACGAGTGCGTTGTCGCTCTCATCCGATCTGAATGTCATTTAAATCGATCAAAAATTTAGTGGCGGTAAAGAAAAGCGGATTTTGCTAAAATGATCCGGTATTTTTATTGCTATAGATGACCTATGACCGACCTGCTTCAAGATGATGAATATGACCGCCGTTTTGCTGGTGTTGCCAAAATTTATGGAGAAGACAGCTTTAACCATTATGAAAAAAGTCATGTGATGGTGATTGGTATCGGTGGTGTCGGTTCATGGGCGGTAGAAGCACTGGCACGTAGTGGAATTGGCGAACTGACCTTGGTCGATATGGATGTCGTCGCAGCATCAAATATCAACCGCCAGTTACCTGCCATGAGTACCACCTTGGGTCATGAAAAAATTGAAGTTATGGCCGAGCGGTGTCGTGCAATTAATCCACGGATTAAAATCAATCTGATTGATGATTATCTGACACCTGAGAATATCAAAGAAATTTTAGCTCCGACACCGGATCTGATTTTAGATTGCATCGATGATGTCAAAGCCAAATTCGCCTTGATGTTACATTGTCGCTTTAACAAGATTCCGTTAATCGTATCGGGCGGGGCAGGGGGTAAACTGGATCCATTGAAAATTCGGGTCGCCGATTTATCTAAAACTGAACAGGACCCGATGCTGGCCAAATTGCGTGCCCAGTTACGCAGCAAAGGCATCTGTAAAAAGCCCAAAGAAAAATTCGGCATTACTTGTGTCTATTCAATTGATAATCCATTCTCAAGTGCCGATGTCTGTGCCAGTGCCGGTTTGCGCTGTGGTGGTTATGGGTCGGCTGTAGTGGTGACCTCCAGTTTTGCCATGGTCGCTGTGGCTGAAGGCTTGAAAAAGCTCGATAGTAGAAGAGCAAAATCCTGATTTGAAAAATAAAAAGCACAGTATCTGTGCTTTTTTTCAAGTGACGTTTAGAATGAAAGGATTCATTCACAGAACAAAAATAATGTTTTGGAGCAGCTATGTGGTTCTTGCTGGTACTGATTTTGGGGATAGGGGCGTTGGCGATCTGGATGTGGAAACGTCCGGATCCGGTGAAACGTGATCAGGCGAAGGCTGTACAACATGATTTATGGATTGAGCAGATTGATGCTCAACTGAAACATGCAGCACGTTTGAGTTCAGATCCGGAACATCCGAATTATGAACGTGCCTATCAGATTTATCAGGGACTGGCTCAGCAACAGGAAATTCCACAAGCCTATGTAGGTATGGGCCTAATGCATCTGCAAGGTCTAGGGCATGAGCAAAATACTGAAAAAGCCATCAGCTACCTGGACAAAGCCTTTCGCTTGGGCAGTGATGAAGCGGCCTATCATTTGGGGCAGATTCATGAAGGGGAGGCGTATCAACAGGCTGACCCGGATAAAGCTCTGTACTGGTACCGACATGCGGTAGCACGTGGCAATCTGGATGCCCAGTACCGCATCACTGAACTTTCTTCTACCGAAGGCCAGCCTCAAAACGAGATGACTGCAGAAAAACAGCGTCTGGCATTATTAATTCAAAATGCCGGGCAGGGTCATGCCAATTCGCAGTATCAGTTGGCTCAGTATTATTTGGCAGATTCAACAACCCAAGATTTAGTGCAAGGAATTCATTATCTGTTTCTGGCGGCACAACAAGATCATTTGGCCGCTAATCAGCAGATCGCCGATGATTATGGGCATGGACAGATTCTCCCCCAAGACCTGATGCAATCGCTGCAATTTATTAAACGTTGTATCAGTCTCGGTGACCAGAAAGGTCTCTATGATTATTATGCCGGTGTGTTACAAGGCCGTATCGATACCGACCAGCGTCAACGCGTGTTCCAGCATTTATTGCAGCAGTCCAAAGAGCATGCCGATGCACAAGCCAAGACTTTAATCGGGCTGGCTTATTTTCATGGCTGGTATGTTGATAAAAATGAAACCATGGCATTTCGTTACTGGTCGGAAGCGGCCAACAGTCAGCATGCGCCTGCATTATGCATGATTGCTGCGCTGTATTTTGAGCAGCACCTGGTGGCCAACGAACCGCAAAAAGCATTTGAGTTATATCAGGCTGCCTATCAGCTTAGTCCTGATGATGTGTCTGCAGGGATGGGGCTGGCGCTGTGTTATTTAAACGGTGTAGGCACAGTTAAAGATACGGGCAAAGCCACACAAATGATCCAGAACGCGGCACAGCACTATTGGCAGATTGTGGCTCAGTCTGAAGCGGATTTAATTTATATCGTCGGCCGGTTTTATAGTCTGGCTGAATATCCCTTACCGATACGTGATAAAGCTGTCCAGTACCTGAATCAGGCCGTTACCAAAGGTTCGAAAGAGGCAGCCTGGTTCCTGTACCAAGCCCTGTCAGGCATTTATCCTGTCTTTGTGAACAATTTAGAGTTGGCAAATCGCTATCTGCATCAAGCTGCGCAATTGGGTCATGCCCAGGCACAAGCAGAATTGGGCTTGAAGTATCTTGAAGGGCAACAGATTGCGCAGGATATTGCCTTAGGCTTGAGCTATCTGCAAAAAGCAGCCGCTCAGCAGAATGGTGTGGCGCTAAATGCTCTGGGTGAAGCCTATGAGCAAGGTCAAGGTGTTGAGAGTAATATTGAGCAAGCCGTACAGTATTATCAGCAGGCGGCAGCGCAGGTGAATGCAGATGCCTATAGTCATCTTGGGCGTTTATATACCAAAGGCATTGGCGTGGAGCGTGATATTGGGATTGCACGGGACTGGCTGGAAAAGGGCAGTTTGCTCGGACATGAACGATCAATTGAATTATTGAAAAATGTGAATGCGTATTTGCAAATGAAATAAACTGGCTCAAATCATACGAGCTAAAAAAACCGCTGTCTAACAGCGGTTTTTTTATGAATCAAGCTTTGTTAAGGCAATTGTTTAATCGGGCTACCACCCAATGCCTGCATCAAGGTGACATAGGCATTATATTGATTCTGTCGGGTTTGCACCAAAGACAGCCGCGCATTGCGCGTAGTTTCCTGTGCATCCAGCAGGTTTTTCAAGGCTACTGCACCATTACGATAACGCACTTCAGTCAAGCGTTCAGTTCTTTCTGCCAGCTCAACATTCCGTTGCTGCAAAGTCACCTGCTTAGTGAGCTCAGTACGATTCGACAAGGCATTTTCCACATCAGCAAAGGCTTCATACATGGTCTGGCGATACTGGATAATGGCTTTTTCATATTCCAGCTCATTGACTTGCAGATCACGTTTCATGTCATTCCATTGCAGGAAAGGCAAAGTCAGACCAGCACCTAAAGTTGCAACCGGATTTTTCAGGGCATTCGAGAGGGAAGTACTGCTGCCAATACCGGTGGTCAGATTACCGGTCAAACTAATGGATGGATAGTAGCTGGCTTTGTTGGCATCTTTATTGGCTAGTGCCTTACGCAAGCGCAGTTCAGTGGCTCGAAGGTCAGGGCGACGTGACAACAAACTCGCCGGTAAGTCAGCCTGAATACTCGGCAATTGAATATTCGGTAAACGGCTTGGCTCTTGAATCGCGAGCTGTTGAACCGGCATGTGCAGCAATACCGCGAGTCCGGTACGTGTTTCCACACGTTGCTGTTCAATCTGGCTTAAAGTCGCCTGTTGACTTTGAATTGCCTGTTCCGCCTGGGTTAAATCCAGACCGGATACTGCGCCGGCACGATATTGCACCCGCACCAGATCATAGGTTTTTTGCGCGGTCGCCAGATTTTGCTGTACCACACTATAACGTTCATTCAGATAAGCCAGTTGCCAGTACAATTGTGCCGTGGTGCCAATCAGGCTTTGTGCGGTTGCCTGCAAGTCTTCTTCAGAGGCCAGTGCTTCCCAGCGTGCCGCTTCAGTCTGATTGGCCAGTTTGCCAAACAGATCCAGTTCATAGCTTAAACCCGGATAATTAATCCCAAAACTCGATGAACTATCACCATCTTCTAAATCAAAACTTCTACGTGTTGTCAGTCCGGCATCACCGACACGAACGCCTTGCTGACTTTGAGCTTGTCTGGCTTGAATACGGGCCTGTTGTAAACTGATGCCGGCCACTGCCAGATCGGTATTCTGCGCCAATACTTCATTCACCAAATTATTTAATTGCGGATCTTTAAATAAAGTCCACCATTGATCTGCCAAAATATCGGCATGAATCTGCTGACTAAGCACCTTATTGTTTTGAAAGCTACCCGGCATATTGATCGCAGGCTGTTGATAGGGGGTTTTCACCACTGCGGCACAACCGACCAGCGAGCTTCCCAGCAACAGGGCACTGGCAAGCTTGGTTAAATTCATTTGCATATCAGATTCCTTATTCGCGAGAGAGCGCATCGACTGGATTCAGACGAGCAGCGTTACGTGCCGGGATAAAGCCAAACACAATCCCGATCAGGCTTGAGCAGACAAAGGCCGCTACAATCGAAGTGGTTGAATACGCCATCTGGAAAGTACCGCCGGCAAAATGGGTAATTAATTGGCCAATCCCGAGGGAAAGCAGCACACCCAAAATACCACCCAAGATACAGACCAGAACGGCTTCAATCAGGAATTGCTGCAAAATATCACTTTGACGGGCACCCACCGCCATACGCACACCAATTTCCTGAGTACGTTCGGTTACCGATACCAGCATGATATTCATTACGCCAATCCCGCCGACCACCAGTGAAATTACCGCAATTGCTGAAATCAGCAGAGTCATGGTCGCCGTGGTTTGCTGAATGGTTTCACGAATACTGTCGGCATTCTGGGTAAACACATCCTGCGCGCCATGTCGCTGTACCAGCAGATTCAGAATCGCATTTTCAGCCGCCGCACTTGGGTATTCATCCTTAATCCGCACAATGATGCTACGCACATTGGATTGCCCCAGCATACGGCTCATGACGGTGGAATACGGCAGATAGACATTCAGGCTGTCATTATTGCCCATCATGCCTTTTTGCGCGTCAATCACCCCGATAATCCGGCTCGGTACGCTCCCGAGTAAAATCACCTGACCCACCGGATTGGTGCCATCCTTAAAGAAGGTGTTTTTGGTATTGGTGTCAATGACGACATCTTGCGCCTGTTGCATGACGCTACTGCGGTCAAAAGGCTGACCGGACTGGAAAGTCATGCCACGCACGTAGAAGAAATCTTCACTGACGCCGTTGACCGTAGTTGAAGCTTCAATTTCTTTATAACGGCCGGTGACACTGCTATTCACCGATGGGCTGACGCCATCGACATACGGTTGTTCAGCTAGCGCATCGGCATCGGCCGGAATCAGGGTTTTGGACTGTGAAGATCTGGAATTGTCCCCAAAGCCTCGGCCCTGAAATACGGTAATGGTATTGGTGCCCAGACTGCTGATATTTTCCAGAATCTGTTTTTGTGAGCCATTGCCCAGTGCGACCACCGAGACCACCGAAGCGATCCCGATAATGATTCCGAGCATGGTCAGGAAAGTCCGCATGCGATGTGCATTCATGGCCAGCAAGGCCATACGGAAGGCCTCACCCAGACGGTCAACTGCAGAACGCCATGAAGAAATCTTCTTTTGTTCACTGCGGATTAGCGGCTGTTTTTCCAGATGCTCTTCGACTTCAGGAACATTGGGCTGATCAGAAATAATATTGCCGTCCGAGATCTCGATAATCCGCGTCGCATTTTTCGCTACATTATGATCATGCGTGACCAGAATGATGGTATGACCTTTAGCATTCAGTTCACGCAAAATGCGCATCACTTCAATACCGCTGTTCTTGTCCAATGCACCGGTCGGTTCATCGGCCAGAATCACGTCACCGCCATTCATTAACGCACGGGCAATCGAAACACGTTGCTGCTGACCACCAGAGAGCTGGCTCGGACGATTCTGGGTTTTTTCACCCAGACCCAGATCGGTCAGAATCTTGACGGCTCGCGCATGTCGTTCAGATGAATCTGCACCGGCATAAATCGCAGGAACTTCGACATTGCCTGCTGCGTTTAAATCACCCAATAAATGATAACGCTGGAAAATAAAGCCGAAATATTCACGGCGTAATTGCGCCAGTTCATCCGCTTCCAGTTCGCGGGTTTCACGGCCTTTAACCTTATAGCTACCGGTAGTTGGTTTGTCCAGACAACCCAGAATGTTCATCAGGGTCGATTTACCGGAACCGGACTGGCCGACAATCGCTACCAGTTCACCCGGATAAATCTCCAGATTCACCCCTTTTAAAATCTGGACCGTGCTTTCACCCGCAGGGAATTCACGAACCAGATTTTTCACCTCGAGGAGAGGCTGTTGTTGTGAATTCATGCTTACATTCTCATTGGGCCACGGCTATTGCCACCGCGTTTTGCTGCATCATTGGAGGTATCAGAACCATCGGCAATCACCACCTGATCACCACGTTTTAAACCTTTCAGCACTTGCGCAGTCGCGCGGTTATTCAAACCGATTAATACAGGGGTTGGTTTTGCAGTACCATCGGCTTGCAAGACACGAACCATGCCACGTTGTGCTTTACCTTGCTCAATCAATGCAAGTTCTGCTTCAGACAGGTTTAGACGCGCTGGACGTTCACCGGCAGGGCGATTGCCTTGAGCCGATTCAGCTTCAGGACGTGATGCCGGACTGCCTTCACCGCGAGAACCCTCACCACGCGCTTCACCACGATTGGCACGTGGCGGACGGTTTGAACCTTGAATGGCCGCAGCAGGAATGGTCAGCACATTTTTGGCTTCATCCAGTACGATATAAACTTGTGCAGTCATATCAATACGTAATTTTCCATCTTCATTCGGTACATCGAACAATGCGTTGTAATACACCGCAGAACTTGACGATGAGCTTGAGGTATTGCTATCGGTATTAATTGAATTGGGTGCAGGCTCAACCTGACGTAGTTTGGCGTAAATCTTTTTCTCGTTATTGCCTAACGTAGTGAAATAAACCGTCTGACCTTCTTCAACTTTCATGACATCCGCTTCAGAAATTTCAGCTTTAATGGTCATGGTGTCGAGTTTGGCCAGTTTAACAATGGTCGGCGCACTCTGGTTGGCATTCACGGTTTGACCTTCTTCAGTCACAATCGCCACAATCGTGCCATCCATCGGGGCTACAATCTGGGTATAGCCAAGATCTTCTTTGGCAGTCGCCAGCGTCAAACGCGACTGTTCAATCTGTGCATTGATAGCGGTGATATCCGCTTGCGCCGTTTTATAGTTCGCAAATGCCGATTCCAGCTCTGAGCGAGAAGTGGCATCCTGTGCATACATGGCTTTCTGACGGTTGTATTCAGCTTCAACTTTGGCCAAATTCGCCTGTCTTACTGCAAGTTGTGCCATCTGATTTTTAATGCTGGCTTCAGCGGTTTTTAAATCATTTTCCTGACGAACGGAGTCAATCCGCGCAATCAGCTGACCTTGCTTGACCTGATCGCCCAGTTCTACATACATTTTTCTGACCTGACCCGAAACCTGCGCCCCCACGCTGACCATCTTGGTCGCTTCCAGAATACCAGTCGCCAGTACAGAGCTTTCGATATCGCCTTGGGTGACTTCAGCCGTAATATATTGCGGAGGCTGTTCTTTGGGTTTGAGGAAGTACCACCCCGCAGCGATGAGCGCAATGGCAATCACGGCGGCCATAATCAATTTCGTCGGTTTTATTTTTGGCATGATCAATATCGGTTCAAAATCAGAGAATTGTGAACGATTATAAAAGCGAAATTAGGATAAATCGTGTATTTTTTTAAACTAATAGGAATGATTATTATTTTATTTTTCGAATTTTGACAAAGACTTAGTGAAATAGGGGCTTGCCACAGATACTGGAAATCGCCTGTAGTACCAGATGCTCAGGATTCTCATGTCCAAGTCCTTTAATTGAGGCATCAATTCTTAATAATAACCCCGGCCAGGCCAGAAAAGTCTGCGGACTGAGACGGCGCAAAGCCTGTTGATATAACCCGACTTTGGTTTTCCAGATCCCGATTTGCAAGGCATTTTGTGGTTGTTCAAACAGCTGCATCAACAGACGCATTTCCTTGCTGAGACTCCATAAAATCAGGCTCATCGGTTCACCTGAAACGACTAGATACTGAAAAATTTTGATCGACTGGGAAAGATTACCTTGTAGCAGGGCATCGCTCAAATCATAGGTGCTATAACGTGACTGATCTTGTAAACATGCATATAAATGATCAACCTGAATGATATCGACTTCAGCAAAGGTATCGCTAACCCGCATCAGGCTGTTCTTTGCTGCAAGCAGGTTGTGCTCATGATGTTGTTCCAGCCATTGCCAGGCATCATTGGCTAAACGAATGCCGAGTTTTTCAGCTTCAATACCCAGAATCTGCTGCCGGTCTTTTGGATAATTGGCCACCAGCGAAACATTCACACCATTGGCATCAATCAGCTGAAAGAAACTGGATTTCAGGCTATTACTATCCTGTTTGGGCATCACCACCAACAGCAGGTTTTGTTCATTATGCTGCAAATAGTTTTTCAGTAACTTGATTGCGCTGGCATCCGGTTTGATATTGCCATGTACTTCAATCGCCAACTGGGTTGAAAACAGCGACAAGCTGTTCAAGGCATTAAAGACGGTTTTCCAGTCGGCGACCGAACTAATGTCATAGCGTTGACGTTCAATGTCCTGCTTTTGCCAGCTGGCCCGAAAGGCATCAATTAAATTCTGTTCCAGCAAAGGCTCTTGACCATGCAAGACCCAAGCACCGCGAGCTTCATCGACACGTTTCAGGGCTTGCAGATAATCAAGTTTCATAAAGAGGTCTTATTGAGCAGGTTGCGCTGAGGTATTTTGTTTGGCTAAGGGTAGGCGGTTCGATGAAATCTGACGTGCAATCTGCTGCGCCACATCATCAATAATGACCTGATTCAGATATTTTTGTTCCTGATCATCGGTGTTAACCGTTTCAATATTATATTGATACGTACGTGTTGCCACGACAGTGCGTGGTTCAGTGATCGGATTGCCTTGTGCATCTTCAATCCGGAAAGTCACGTTTAAACGTAATAAGGTTTCAACCAGTTTACCGTTCAGTTCCAGACGGCGAGGAGTGTAATCCAGGACACGTAACACATAAGCTTTAGGTGCATTACTTAGCTGTACGCCTGCAGCACCGAGGTAAACTGCCATTTTCTCTTGCAGTTCTTCAGTGTTGGGCGGTAAAGACAGGCTCATGACAGAGTAAGCAACAGGTGCGGAGCTCGGATTGGTTCCTTTCAGGTGAAAACCACAGCCGACTAAGCCTGCACTCAGACCACAAGTTAAAACAATTGCTGCTAAACGTTTGCCCAAATGCATGTGTTGCCCTCTATGCTTCCCGAAGGGGAATATTTGAAATCCTGAACTGGATTGTAAAGTCAAAGCCCGTTGGCTGGCAACGGGCTTTGTTTGGGAATTGTGAAATCCTTCATAAAGTTCCTTCTCCCTTTGGGAGAAGGTTAGGATGAGGGTTTATATATTTACCTCTCCCTAACCCTCTCCTGAAAGGAGAGGTAATGTAAGGACTTAAACCACCAAATTCACTAATTTATTCGGTACTACAATTTCTTTCTTGGTTGGACCGGTCAAGAATTGTTGGACTTCAGGCAATGCTTTGGCTTGAGCCAAGATGTCATCTTTAGAGGCATCTACAGATACTTCTAACTTACCACGGAGTTTACCGTTGACTTGAACCACAATCGTTTGTGTATTACGTGTCAGCGCAGATTCATCTACCGCAGGGAATAAAGTTGAATTCAATTCAATCCCAAATTCAGCCAATAAAGTCTGGCTTAAATGCGGTGCAAATGGTGCAAGTAAAGTTAACAGCGTGGTAATCGATTCACGTGCAACCGCCACGTCATTGTCATCTTGGGCTTCAAATTTGTTGTTCGCGTTTAGAAGTTCCATCAATGCAGCAATGGCAGTGTTAAATGCATGACGACGTTCGATGTCATCACCGACTTTTTGGATGGTTTCGTGTGTCTTACGACGTAGGTCTTGCGCAGCCGTAGACAGTGCCGATTTGTCGATGTTTGCAGCAGTATTCGCTTTTTCAAGGAAGCCTGTTGCTAAACGCCATACACGTTTCAGGAAGCGGTTTGCACCCTCAACACCGGCATCAGACCATTCAAGTGATTGATCAGGTGGAGCCGCGAACATCATGAACACACGTGCCGTATCTGCGCCGTACTGGTCAATAATCGATTGCGGGTCGATACCGTTATTTTTCGATTTCGACATTTTTTCCTGACCACCAACCACAACTTCCTGGCCATCTTCTTTATATTTTGCAGAAAGCACACGGCCTTTTTCGTCTTTTTCAAGTTCGATATCTGCCGGGTTAAACCAGGTTTTCTTGCCAGATTCAGCTTCACGATAGAAGGTATCTGCAAGCACCATCCCTTGCGTTAACAAGTTAGTGAATGGTTCATTGCCTTGTACCACGCCTTCATCACGCATCAATTTGTGGAAGAAGCGTGCATAAAGCAAATGCAGAATCGCGTGTTCAACACCACCGATGTATTGGTTGACAGGTAACCAGGTTTGACCTGCTTCAGGTTTTACCATGCCATCGGTAAAGTCAGGCGATGCATAACGTGCATAGTACCAAGATGATTCTACGAAGGTATCTAGCGTATCTGTTTCACGACGCGCGTCGCCACCGCAGCTTGGGCATGACGTTTCATAGAACTCAGGCATCTTGTTCAATGGATTGCCTGAACCATCTGGAACCACGTCAGTCGGAAGGACAACAGGAAGTTGATCTTCAGGCACTGGCACTTGACCACATGAAGGACAGTTAATCATTGGAATTGGGCAACCCCAATAACGCTGACGAGATACACCCCAGTCACGAAGACGGAATTGAACCTTAGAACTTGCTAGGCCTGTTGGTTCTAATTTGGCAAGGAATGCATCGTAGGCACCCTGGAAATCTAAACCGTCAAATTCGCCTGAATTAACCAGTTTGCCTTCTTTCGAGCCGTACCATTCTTGCCATTGAGTTGCATCGAAGTCAGCATCATCTGCGCCTTTGGCATCAATCACTTGCTTGATAGTCAGGCCATATTTGTTGGCAAATTCGAAGTCACGTTCATCGTGTGATGGAACCGCCATCACCGCACCTGAACCATAAGACATCAATACATAGTTGGCGATCCAGACCGGAACTTCCTCGCCAGTCACAGGATGCTTCACAGAAAGACCGGTTGCCATGCCTTTTTTCTCGGCAGTCGCAAGATCCGCTTCTGCCACAGAACCCATACGGCATTCTTCAATAAATGCAGCCAATTCTGGGTTTGTTTCAGCTGCTTTCAGCGCCATTGGATGTTCAGCTGCAACCGCAACATAAGTCACACCCATCAAGGTATCGGCACGGGTAGTAAATACCGTTAAACCATCTGCATACACGTCAGGATTTGCTGAAGGGAAGGTAATGTCCATCCCTTGTGAGCGACCAATCCAGTTGCGCTGCATGGTTAGAACTTGTTGTGGCCAGCCATCTTTAAGCGTGTCTAAATCGTCAAGTAACTCTTGCGCATAATCAGTAATGCGGAAGTAGTACATTGGAATATCACGTTTTTCTACCAATGCACCTGAACGCCAGCCGCGACCATTTTCAACCTGTTCGTTGGCAAGAACAGTCTGATCGACCGGATCCCAGTTCACTGTAGAAAGCTTGCGGTAAATCAAGCCTTTTTTATAAAGCTGAACAAATAACCATTGTTCCCAACGGTAGTATTCAGGGGTGCAGGTCGCAAATTCACGATCCCAATCTACTGCAAGACCGAGTTTTTTCAACTGGTCGCGCATGTAAGCAATATTTTCAAATGTCCATTTTGCTGGCGCAACCTGGTGTGCAATCGCTGCGTTTTCAGCAGGTAGACCGAAAGCATCCCAACCCATTGGTTGTAGTACCGTTTCACCTTTTAAGCGATGGAAACGGCTGATCACGTCACCAATCGTATAGTTACGCACATGACCCATATGCAGCTTGCCACTTGGGTAAGGGAACATCGAGAGAATATAACGACGTGGACCTTCTACTTTGTCGGCAACTTTAAAGGCTTTGCGAGATTCCCAATCCTGTTGGACTTGAGGCTCAATCGCACTGGCTTGATATTCGGAATCAATGTGAGTAGTCATAAACGTATCAGTGAATTACGGTGAAAAAAGTCTGTTGCACAGCATAGCGCAAAATGCACCTAAAAGTGAATTTTGCGCCGGCATTTCCCGAAGAAAAAACACGCTGTTCTATATGGAGGTGTCTTATAAAGCGACTGCACGATTTTTAGATTGCTGCAAAGCTTCGTTGGCTTCACGTTGTTGCTGGTCCTGATTCGCAGGAACTTGAGGGGCTTGTTGCTGTTGTTCTTGAGGTGTGTTCTCGGTTTGAACTTCAGTTTCAGCTGTTCTTGGAGATGCCGGTGCTGAATTTTTCCAGCCATAAGTATCCACTGTGGTGGCTTTTTTCGCAGATTTTGGTGGTGGCGTCTTGGTATAATGCGTGACACCTTTCGCATCGACCCATTTATGATACTGGATCGCGGAAGCGCTGGTGCTACAGATGCTCAAAACAACTGCGCAACTCAAACTGAAGGCGGTTAAAAAAGATATTTTCATTGTTCTTGGGCCTCGGCTTGCTAGGCATGGAATACTGCAATTATTGTAGTGATATTTTCAGTAAAAATGATGGATTTTTATCTGCTTTATTCAAAGCTAACTGCTTAAATAAGCTCAATCTAGCGTATAAGAAATCAGAGACAAATCTTCGTATACAAAATTTATTGATAAACAATTTCCTTTCATTTAATAAAAATTCATTCATTTTTTTTATATAAGACATATTAAAAATTTATAAAATTAAACCATTAACCCTATGAATTTTATTGGATTAGATTAAGAAAGAAGAGAGTCAATGCATGGCTATAAGCTGATATTGCTGTTAAAAACAGCAGATCTAGGCGCTATAAGCGTAGATTGTCTGTTTTTTAAACTTGACTTTAAAGCCTGAAAACACAAGAATGCTGCAATAGTTTTATATGCCTTAGATCGATCACCCTTCGACTAAGTGTCATTTCATGCAATGGGCGATTTCTCTAGCCGAGAAATTGAACAAAGCTAAGCAAAATATGTTTATCCCAACATGTTTTAGATCTCGTATTGCTCGAACAGCGAAGAGATCAGATTTTTTTTCCTATTGCTTTGAAAACTATGAAATTTGTGTGCTATAACAGTGCAGACAGTTAACAAATGAAACACTGCAAATGCCTCCCATTTGTGCAGTGAATAATATTAGGGTGAATCACGTTGGAACTTCTATCTGGTGGTGAAATGCTTGTTCGCGCATTAGCGGACGAAGGCGTTGAACATGTTTTTGGATACCCAGGCGGCGCAGTTCTTCATATTTATGATGCGCTATTTCAACAAGACAGAATCAATCATTATCTCGTACGTCACGAACAGGCTGCCGGTCACATGGCCGATGCTTACTCACGCGTGACAGGCAAGACCGGTGTTGTGCTAGTGACTTCAGGTCCGGGTGCAACCAACACGGTAACGCCAATTGCAACGGCCTATATGGACTCAATCCCGATGGTGATTTTGTCAGGTCAGGTTGCGAGTCATCTGATTGGTGAAGATGCATTCCAGGAAACCGATATGGTCGGTATTTCACGTCCAATCGTGAAACATAGTTTCCAGGTGCGTCATGCCAGCGAAATTCCTGCAATTATCAAAAAAGCCTTTTATATTGCGTCTTCAGGTCGTCCAGGTCCTGTAGTGATCGATATTCCAAAGGATGCGACCAATCCTGCAGAAAAATTTGCTTACGAATACCCAGAAAAAGTGAAGATGCGTTCGTATCAACCACCGTTCCGTGGTCACTCAGGTCAAATTCGTAAAGCGATTGAAGAGCTGATCCATGCTAAACGTCCTGTGATTTACTCAGGCGGTGGTGTGGTTCAAGGCAATGCTTCAGCACAATTAACAGAATTGGCGCATTTATTGGGTTATCCAGTGACCAACACCTTGATGGGTCTTGGCGCATTCCCGGGTAATGATGAACAGTTCATCGGTATGTTGGGTATGCACGGTACTTATGAAGCTAACATGACCATGCACAATGCAGATGTAATTCTGTGTGTGGGTGCGCGTTTCGATGACCGTGTGACCAACAATCCTGCAAAATTCTGTCCAAATGCTAAAGTCATTCATATAGATATCGACCCAGCGACAATCTCAAAAACCATTATGGCGCACATTCCAATTGTCGGTGCTGTAGAGCCTGTACTGAATGAGATGTTGAACCAGTTGAAACAGCTTAATGTTTCTAAGCCAAATCCTGAAGCGATTGCGGCATGGTGGAAACAGATCAATGAATGGCGCAAGGTTCATGGCGGTCGTTTTGAAGCGGGTGTTGATGGCGTGATGAAGCCACAACAAGTGGTTCAGGCATTGGATAAAGTGACCAATGGCGAAGCGATCATTACTTCTGATGTCGGTCAGCATCAGATGTTTGGTGCGATGTATTACAAATACAAACGTCCACGTCAATGGATCAACTCAGGTGGTCTAGGCACTATGGGTGTGGGCTTGCCGTATGCAATGGCTGCGAAGCTTGCATACCCGGAACAGCAAGTAGTATGTATCACCGGTGAAGCATCGATTCAGATGTGTATCCAGGAGCTTTCGACCTGTAAGCAATATGGCCTGAATGTAAAAATCCTGTGCTTGAATAACCAGTCTTTAGGCATGGTAAAACAATGGCAAGATATGAACTATGAAGGACGTCATTCAAGTTCTTATGTAGATTCATTGCCTGATTTTGCCAAACTGATGGAAGCCTATGGTCATGTTGGTATTCAGATTAATCATGCCGATGAGCTAGAGTCGAAGCTTGCAGAAGCGATGGCGATTAACGACAAGTGCGTATTTATTAACGTTATGGTAGATCGTACCGAGCACGTTTATCCGATGTTGATTGCGGGTCAGTCGATGCAGGATATGTGGTTGGCTAAAGGGGAGCGCACGAAATGAGACATATTATCTCTGTACTCGTAGAAAACGAATCAGGCGCGCTTTCCCGTTTAGTGGGTTTGTTCTCACAGCGTGGCTACAACATCGAAACATTGAATGTTGCCCCGACTGAAGATCCAACGCTTTCACGTTTGACATTGACCACTTATGGCGATGATCACAAGATTGAGCAAATTACTAAACAGCTTAACAAGCTGGTTGAAGTGGTGAAAGTGGTTGACCTGTCTGAAGGTGCGCATATTGAGCGTGAATTGATGCTGATCAAAGTCAAAGCATTGGGTTCATCGCGTGACGAAATCAAACGTACTGCGGATATTTTCCGTGGTCAGATTGTCGATGTAACACCAACGACCTATACCATTCAAATCGCGGGTACAACTGAAAAAGTGGATGCGTTTATTGATGCACTTGCAGAACACACGATTTTAGAAGTGGTACGTTCAGGTGTATCCGGTATCGCACGCGGCGAAAAAGTACTCACCATCTAAATTTTAAGTATTTCCTCCTCTAAATAAGAAGAGGGTATCAGGCAATGTAAATTTAAGGGTCATTGCCTGATTTAACGGACAAACAAGCATTTAAGCGGAGACAGCAATGCAAATTTTTTACGATAAAGACTGTGACTTATCTATCATCCAATCTAAGAAAGTAGCGATCATTGGTTACGGTTCACAAGGCCACGCGCATGCGCTTAACCTGAAAGATTCTGGCGTTGACGTAACTGTAGGTTTACGTGCGAACTCTGCTTCTTGGAAGAAAGCTGAAAATTCAGGTCTTAAAGTTGCTGAAGTTCCTGCTGCTGTAGCACAAGCTGACGTAGTGATGATTTTGACTCCAGATGAGTTCCAATCTCAACTTTACCGTGACGTAATTGAGCCAAACATCAAGCAAGGCGCTACTTTAGCATTTGCTCATGGTTTCTCGATTCTTTATAACCAAGTTGTTCCACGTGCTGACTTAGACGTAATCATGGTTGCACCTAAAGCTCCTGGTCACACCGTACGTTCTGAATACCAACGTGGTTCAGGTGTTCCTGACCTTATCGCGATTCACCAAGATGCTTCTGGTAATGCGCGTAACGTTGCTCTTTCTTACGCTTCAGGTGTAGGTGGTGGTCGTACTGGTATCATCGAAACTTCATTCCGTGAAGAAACTGAAACTGACCTTTTTGGTGAGCAAGCAGTTCTTTGTGGTGGTGCTGTTGAACTTGTTAAAATGGGCTTCGAAACTTTGGTTGAAGCTGGTTATGCTCCAGAAATGGCGTACTTCGAATGTCTACACGAGCTTAAATTGATCGTTGACTTAATGTTCGAAGGCGGTATTGCGGACATGAACTACTCTGTATCTAACAACGCTGAATACGGCGAATATGTAACTGGTACTGAAGTAATTAACGAACAATCTCGTGAAGCGATGCGTAATGCGCTTAAACGTATTCAATCTGGTGAATACGCGAAGATGTTCATCCAAGAAGGTGCGTTGAACTATCCTTCTATGACTGCTCGTCGTCGTCAAAACGCGGCGCATGGTATCGAAGTAACTGGTAACAAGTTACGTGCGATGATGCCTTGGATCCAAGCGAACAAAATCGTAGATAAAGAGAAAAACTAATTTCTCGAATCAATTGATTTGAATGCGAAAACCCACTTAATTTGAGTGGGTTTTTTATTTCTATGTTTGCGTACCTTAAAAAATGGGAAAGCAGTGCTTTCCCATTTTTTCATATTTTGGATTCAAACAAAACCGTTGATAAAGAGAAAAACTAATTTCTCCAATCAATTGATTTGAATGTGAAAGCCCACTCATTTGAGTGGTATTTAAATTTGCTAAGTACCTAGAAAGGATAAAAGGCAGTACGTGGCCTCTTTGCGTCCACAACAGTGATTTGCTTTTTGGGCTTCATTCAAAGCAGTACTTTTTCTTCCTTGTATTCAAGTAAAAAAAGTTGTAGAGCAATAAAAGAACAAAATTTTATTTCTCAGTCAAAAAAGATGTTTTTAATGGGGATGCCAAAGATTGGAAACATGGGCTTTAAAAGCGGCACCAATTTAATCTAATGGTTTGAGTCATAGATAGTTTCAAAACTCCTATATTTGTGTCATCTGTGTTGAATTTAGGTTGTGATAGAGTAGGCATTATTCATGCTGTATGGAGTGTGTAATTGCAATGAAAATATCAAAACTCTCTCTTTTACTCGCTCTTTGTCTGCCTGTGGTGGGTTTTGCACAAGATGCAGATATAGCACAGCCTGAGTTAAAGCCTTTACCTGATGTTCGCATATCCATGCAGCGGATGCTTCGTTCGACTGAAGGGCGCTATTTCTTAGACTTGTATGCTGGAATATGGAATCCGCACGGGACTTTGACTGATCTGCAAGAGCCCAAACAAATTAACTTTAAAGGGACTCAAAAAGCAGATTTTATAGATCTGAATTCAGTCAATGTTGGGACTGAACAAAGTGCTGCAACAGCTTATCGATTGGCAGGTACATTGAATGCAAATACAGGCTCGTTTAAAGCTGAACTGACGGAACAAACGGCACCACCATCTACAAGTTATCTACAGTTTGAACCTGCGTTTAAAGCTGCAGATAAACCTATCCTGCTGTTTAAGTTTTATGGGGTGCAATCCGCAGACCAACCTTATGGGAAGTCTCTAAAACGCGTAGATGTGATTAATAAATCAAATGGCAAAGTACTACAGTCATTACAAGGCTTTAATGCTTTTGGGAATAGTATGGGATTCTTAGATGTAAACTTTGATGGATACTATGATGTTGTACTTTCAGATACCTCTGATGGTCGAAAAATAGAAGATAAGCGATTTATTTATTGGATGTACAATCCTAAAACGAAGAATTTTCAACGCTCACCACAATTGGAAAAAATTGCTGGCTTCCCAAAATTAAAAGGAGAGTTGCAGCAGATTGACTTTGGATCAGGTCAAATCTTTCGAGTCGATCAAGGATTGCTTTATCCAGTCAGTGAGTAAGTTAAATTTTTTAAAAAGCCCCATAACTTGGGGCTTTTTTTTATTTATAGAATTTTCTAAAGAAGTATGTAGGCAGTTTTAAAAGAGGTAGTCAGTATTTTGAATAAAAAATCAAAGTAAAAAGTGCGTTGAAAGAGAGGGGCTGAATTTCAATATGCGTGATAATTCATGTAATAAATGAGATTCTAAAAATTTGAAAAACAAAAATCTGAAATTTAAAGAAAGAAAATATGATTTACAAAAGCTTAACATTGGAAACTAAGCCGTGTTTCAAAACCTGTAATTTAATACAAAGGCTCAGTATTTGGTGACGTAATTCTTGTATTGCGTTTCAAAAGACATACCTGAAAGTGGTGATTATACATTTGAGATTCTATTTAAAATTTAAATTTAATCGGTCTTTACTATTAATATAGTTGAATATTCACGTAATATTGTTTTGTTTGAAAATTATTTTGAACTATTTCACAAATATTTGGTGAAATATGTAACAGTCTATATTATTTTTAATATGGTTAAGGTTAATAAAAACAATTAGATATGTTATGCCTGAAAATAGGGATATGAAAAAAATCCCCAAAATTTGGGATAAACAGGAAAAGTAAAAATAAATAAATAAATAAATTAAAAATATTTAATAAATTACAATTACATAATTTTAATTTTTACAAAAAATAATATTGCATGATGAGTCATGTGAATATGGGATATTAGGTTCTTTTTTTCTCAACTTGAATAAGAATGAGTCAGCACCTAGGGGAAGTGAAATTAATTGGATTTTATTAATAAATACCTTGGATGCGCATACTAATAAATCTCTAAAGAGAATGGAGTAATTGCTATGAATAAATTAATCAAAGTAACGATGTCAGCATTAGTTTTAAGTTTAGGGACAGCAGCATATGCTGGTGGTAAACCAGGCGGTGGGCACCCAGGCGGTGGTGGGCACCCAGGCGGTGGGCACCATTCTGGAAATCATGGTTGTGGTTCTTCAGGTGATTGTAAGGGTAAGATTGATATTGATTTGGTAGTAGAAAAACACTGCGATCTTGATATTGATGAATCACTACTAACTTTGGATAAAACCAACAGTTATACAGACTCAACAAAGTTCCAAGTTCGCACCAATGCAAATTATTTCTTGGCAATTACAGCGCCAACGACTTTAGCTAATGGAAGTCGCACTGTTCCTGTAGCTGTAACGACAACCGGTGCTGGTGGTCCTTATAGCAGTCCTACAGTAATTAATTGGGATGGTACAGAGCATGAATATACTGTTCAGGCTTCATCAGCAGGTTTAGATGCAATGTCGACTTATGCTGGTACCTACAAAGGTACATATAAGGTCGAAGTCAAATTCTAACACCTAGATAACTTCATACTCATAGTTGGAGGTGTTTTAACACATCTCCAACTTCTTTCTTCATAAAAGAATAAGAGGTGGATATATGTTTCGATCATTGATTTTTATTCTTTTGGGGGTAGTTTGGACGTTGACTGCACATGCTGGAATTCAATTTAGTCCCATTCAAATGTATCTTAAAGACCCTACAAGACAAAAAAGTACAACTGTAGTTGTGGAAAGCACGGGTTTATCGACATCAAAACTTTTTGAGGTTTTAGCTTTTAAGTGGTCTCAAGATAATAAAGGTGAAGATATATTGATCGAAGATGAATCGATCTTATTTAACCCTAAAATTTTTGAACTTAAGCCTGAGTCAAAGCAGTTGGTGCGTGTTGGATTTACTCAGCCACCAGTATTGGCAACTGAAGGTACGTGGCGAGTCATCTTTAAAGAAGTAACGCCAGTTGCTGAAAACACAGCGATTAACTTTTTATTTAACTTTTCATTGCCTTTATTTGTGGGACCTCAAGCAGACCCTAAACTTTCAGTTAATTTGAAAAAGGCAGATGTATCACAAATAATCTATGTTGAAAATAAGGGGAGCTCTCATGTTAAGTTGACTGAGTTACAGGTTATAGATGCTAAAGGTATAACGATGACCAAAATGGCACTAAGCCAATATGTGCTTGGTGGTAATACTATTGAAATACCATTAGAAGGTTTTAAAACTAATGGTGAAATTAAAATTAAAATTAAAACAGAAGATGATGAGAAATACTTAGAATTTATGATCAAAGGGTGATGCTATGATAAAAAGAAATTTTTTTTTATTTATGGTTGTTACTGTAAGCCAAGTGAGCTTAAGTGCTGAAGTGCTTACACCAACGTCAGACCAGCAGCTCAACACAGCCATTGTCAATATTTGGGTCAATGGTGTGGACTATGGAGTGGAAAGTGTTGCTTTTGATCGTTTAGGAAAAAAATTTATTGAATGTACAGCATTATCAAATATTGGAATTGTGGTTGAAAAGTTAGAAAAGGACAGTGTTAAAAAAGATTTTTGTAGTTTGGCAAGCCCTTCCATTACCTTCACTGAAGATCCATCACTCCAGAGCTTAAATATTACCATTCCCGCTGAGTACTTCGCCAATTCGAGCAATAATTTTGTGTACAACACGCCGAGTAAAGCAAGCTTTGGTGGATTTTTAAATTATAGCTTGTTGTACTCACGTGATGAGGTTGAAGAAGAGTTTAATACCTTAGCAGAGCTTGGTATTTTTAAAGATTATTGGTTATTTAAAAATTCATTTATTTATAGAAATAATCCTCTTGATACTGAGAGTAAATTTCTCAGGGTTGAAAGTGTATTTGAATTAGAATTCCCTGATAAATTTTGGCGTTTGACATTAGGAGATAACACGACATCTTTAAACAGTTTAAATAATTCATTTCGCTTTGGTGGGCTTAGTTTTGGAACCAATTATATCGCACGCCCAGACTTTGTGTACTGGAATAGCCCAACATTACAGGGGAGTGCTGCAGTACCTTCAACGGTTGATTTATATTTGAATGGAGTCAATCTGTATCGAGAAAATGTTGGACCTGGAAATTATTCACTACCAACCAGTGGTTTATTAAATAAATCAGGAAATGCACAAATTGTTGTAGAAGATATTCTGGGTAATCGGACTGTTCGAAATTTTCCTATATATATTAATAACCGTTTGTTAAAGCCAAAGTTGGATGAATTTAATATTTCTATAGGTAAACTTCGGTACGGATATGATGAAGTGGAAAGTGATTATCGAGATTTTTTTACTAAGCTTTTATATCGTAGCGGAATTAATAATTACTCGACGCTTGGTACGGATATGCTATATAGCGATAAAGTCCAAAATGTGAGTTTATTGTGGACTCAAGCCATTAAGAATTATGTTTTATTAGATACGATATTATCAGGAAGTAACGCAGATGATAATAATGGTTATGCAGCTTCTTTAGGAATAAGTCGTGACTTTGCTTGGTGGTCTGTGGGTATGCAAAGTCAAATATATTCAAAAGAATATAGGTATTTAGATCTTGAGGATACTCTAACGTATAAAAAAATGACCAATCTATTTTATTTGACTCTTACAAATCTTAATTATTTGGATAGTGTAGGATTAAATTATATTGATCAGACTTATTATAACAATGATGAAGTGAGTCTTGATGATCGTAAAGTGCTTAATCTGAGTTTAGGTAAGAGATTGACACCGAAGTTAGATGTCGCTTTTGGATATTTTAAAGATTTTGGTGGGGATAGCGATTCAGGATTTAATATTGTCTTTAACTATGATTGGGGTGATCGACGTCGGCTAACTTTGGATCATTATACACAAAATGAAAGTACCCGTTTGAACTATTCTCGAACGACAATTGGTCAAGAAGGGTTTGATTATACCGTGGGTGTTAACCATATGGATAATGAGGTTAATTTAAATGGATACGGACTGTGGAAAACAAATGTTGGTGATTTGAGGCTCTCGCATGATGAATATAGTGATGGACGATTAAGTCAAGTGAATTTTAATGGCGCATTGGTTTGGTTGGGTAATCAGGTTGCTTTAACTAAATATGTTAATAATTCATTTGCTTTGTTAAATGTAAGTGATCATGCAGATTTAGATATTTACCGTTCTTCATCTTTGATTGGGAAGACCAATCAGAAAGGATATATGTTTGTACATAATATTATTCCATATATTCAATATGACTTATCTTTTGATCAGAACCAATTAAATATGGATGAAACTTTTGATTATGCTTCGAAGAAAATAGTTGGTTTAGATCAGCGGGGCTATAAAGTTAATTTCCCAATTTATCAAACTAAGCGAATAGCAGTTCGTTTAATTGATGCGCAAAGGCAACCTTTGATTCGTGGTGCTCAAGTTGTCGTTAACGATAAAACTGAAGAACCATATTTTGTAGACAGTAAAGGAGTGGTTTATGTCTATGCAACCCAAGCAGCAGCATATAAATTTTTCGTAAATTTACAAGGAGGTCAAACTTGCCAAGCAGATGTTGTGGTTTCGCAAAATCAATTCCAAGATCCGGAACACGAGATTTTGGATGTTTTATGTAAATAGGTGAATTATGAAAAAATATATAATATTGGTGTTGAGTGCGTGGATGGCAACATCAGCACAAGCAACACAACAATGTGCAATTGATGGTTTTTCAAACTCAAATATGCGATTAAGTAGTTATAGGCATAGTCAAGCTGCAACTTCATTTAATGTGCGTTGTGATCAAGGTTATTCGATTGTTTTTAACAGCGAAAACCTTACCAATGCAAGTGGAACAAGCTATGTTTCCAATGGGCCTTATAAGTTGCGGACCCAATTAAATTTGCAAGGTGCTGGGCAAAATTTATGGGGGGTTCAATTAAGACAAGCACCATCTGAAAGACAGAAATATGTAATTGCCGTTCAACTGCAAGATAATCCCTATAATGGTGTGCCTGCAGGTGTGTATAAAGATAGGGTTTCTGTTGATATAATTTTTTAAAGAGAATGGATATGCAGTATTCATTATTTTAGTCCAAGATTTCATATGTGACTCTTGGACTTTTTATTTATAAGTATGTTAATAAGCGGGTTTTCATTAATTTATTGTGGTCATAAAATATTCACATGTGTGTTCTAAGATTGAATAAAATATAACGATATAAGAGTGTTTAATGAATCTGCTCAATTATCCAACGCAGTTTGAACAACGATCGAATAAATTATTCAAATTTTCTTTCAAAAATCAGAACCTCAATCCTAAATTTCAACATAACTATTCAATTCAAACACTAATCCGGCCCCCTCTAAAAATCGCCATTGTGACAGATACGTGGGCGCCAGAAATTAATGGTGTTGCACATTCTTTATTGCAACTGTGTAAGGGCTTGCAGCAACAAGGCAACTCCATTTTTTTAATACGCCCAGAACAGTCCGAAAGTTGTCAGGATTTTCGACCTGATCAAGAGTGTTTGGTTCGAGCGCAGTCGATTCCTAAATATTCAGGTTTACAATTTGGCTGGCCGCAACTGATCAAACTCAGTAAAGCTTTAAAAAAAGCCCAAGTCGACATTGTGCATATAGTCACTGAAGGGCCTTTGGGTTTTGCTATGCTCCAACTGGCGCGTTCATTACAGATTCCTGTTTCCAGTGGCTTTCACTCGGCCTTTCATGATTTTAGTCGCTTCTTTGATTTAGCGTTTTTAATGAAGCCTGTACAACATTATTTACGATGGTTTCATAACAATACTCAACTTACCTGTGTACCGAGCCAAGATACTGCAGATGCCTTGCATCGATTAGGTTTTAGTTGTCCATTGGTGGTGGTGGGACGAGGTGTGGACCATAGTCGATTTTCTCCCTCACATTATCGAGCAAAACTGAGACAACAGTGGCAAGCAGATGAACATACCCGCGTGATGCTCTATGTCGGACGGCTATCTCCTGAAAAAGAAGTGGATGTTTTAATTTCTGCCTATCGTTCGATGTTGGCTATGGATGCACGAACGAAATTGGTCATTGTGGGTGATGGGCCTGATCGTGAACGACTAATGCAACTGGCAAAATCCCTAGATGTTATTTTTATGGGAAGTTTAAGTGGTCAGGCTTTATCGGAAGCCTATGCCAGTGCGGATGTTTTTGTTTTCGCAAGTCAGGTTGAGACCTTTGGTAATGTGGTTTTGGAGGCGATGGCCAGTGGCTTGCCAGTGATTGCTTATGATTATGCTTGTGCAAACTTGCATGTGCAGCATGGTGAAACGGGATGGTTGAGCAGACTTGGACATCAACAGGGTTTGATCCAGCATATGCTCGGACTGCCTGATCTGCAAAGATTACAGCAGATGGGCGCGCAAGCACGTAAAAAAGCCGAAAAAGTAGGCTGGCAATATCCAGTCCGGCAATTTGAACAGGCACTGTATTCACTGGTACAGCAACAGGAATACAGGATATAAAACAAGAAAGGAGCACCAGTGTGAAACTCCAGAATGTAAAGATTAAATTTTTAGAAATCGATTTGAAAGGCTGTGTTTATCTGAATCATTTTTCGCATTCAGTCCGTATTGCCACTTTTTTTAAAATGATTAGCCGCTTAGGAAATGGTGCATTTTGGTATTTCATGCTGATACTGGTTTGGATCATGCAAGGCTTGATCTATACCGTGCAGATTGTTTATCTGATTTTGGGAAGCACTATTGGTACCATTATTTACAAGGTGCTTAAAATCAAAACCGTACGGCCACGTCCTTATCAGGTGCATCAGGTGATCCGTTTGGGTGAGCATCCACTGGATCATTTCAGTTTTCCTTCGGGACATACCTTGCATGCCGTCATGGCAACCACCGTTTTAGGTTATGTCGCACCTTTATTACTCATGCTGATGTTGCCTTTTACGATTCTGGTCGCAGTGTCCCGAATGGTGTTGGGATTACATTATCCAAGTGATGTGGCGGTTGGCGCAATTCTGGGTGGCATGATGGCAATTGCCATTGTCCTGACTGCGCCTTATCTGAATATTATGCTGTAAAAATAAGTGAAAGCCGGGGCAAAGGCTCGCAGATTTTCACAGATTTGTTAAAGTACAGCATTGAAGCAATTATGGTGAGAAATAGAGATGGGTTTACGTTGGACTGACACTCTCGATATCGCGATTGAACTCTACGAAGCGCATCCAGATGTGGACCCGCAGTGGATTCGTTTTACTGATTTACATGCCTGGGTATGTGCTTTGCCTGAATTTGAAGATGATCCAACCAAGTCGACTGAAGGTCTGCTTGAAGCCATTCAAATGGCATGGATTGACGAGGCACGCTAAGCCCTCATCTTAAAAAAGCATTTTTTTACAGATGAAAAGCAGAAAAATGCGCATTATCTCGGTATAATGCGCCAAATTTTCATGTCAACAATTGACTTAAGGAGCCTATCATGGCTATCGAACGTACTTTATCTATCGTTAAACCAGACGCAGTTGCTAAAAACCACATCGGCGACATCTTTGCTCGTTTCGAGAAAGCTGGTCTTCAAATTGTTGCAACTAAAATGAAACATTTGACTCAAGCTGAAGCTGAAGGCTTCTATGCTGAACACAAAGAACGTGGTTTCTTTGCTGACCTAGTTGCATTCATGACTTCTGGTCCAGTTGTTGTTTCAGTTCTTGAAGGCGAAAACGCTGTTCTTGCTCACCGTGACATCCTTGGTGCGACGAATCCTAAAGAAGCTGCTCCTGGTACTATCCGTGCAGATTTCGCTGTAAGCATCGATGAAAACGCTGCTCACGGTTCTGACTCTGTAGCATCTGCTGATCGTGAAGTTAACTACTTCTTCGCTCAAACTGAGATTGCTCCACGTACTCGTTAATTCGCAGTATTCAAGCCAGATAAGTGTTATTATACTTATCTGGTTTTTTTATTCTCTGAATAATTCTTTGCTCACATATTGAGCTTCTCCTTTCATCTTTAGACATGGTTTAGGTAATACACATGAGTACTGAAGCAGTCGCTGTATCAGCAGTTTCTGAGCCACAGCAACACACTCCATCCGCTCCAGCACAGGCAAATACTGTCGAGAAAGTGAATTTACTTGGCATGTCACGTCCGCAAATGGAAAAATTCTTTGAGGACATGGGTGAGAAGAAGTTTCGTGCCGGGCAGGTGATGAAATGGATTCATCAGTTCTTTGTGACTGATTTTGCTGAAATGACCAATATTTCCGGCAAACTGCGTGAAAAACTGGAAAAGATTTGTGAAATTAAAACGCCTGAAGTGGTGCATAAAAACTATTCTAAAGATGGTACCCGTAAATGGGTATTCCGTGTTGGCGACGGTGAAGGTTCCCTCGTCGAAACCGTATTGATTCCTGCTGAACATCGCAGTGGTTTACGTCGCACTTTGTGTATTTCTTCACAAGTGGGCTGTGCACTGGACTGTTCATTCTGCTCAACCGGTAAACAGGGTTTCCAGCGTGATTTGACTCAAGCCGAAATTATCGGTCAGCTCTGGATGGCGAACTATTCCTATATGGAAGATGTGCCTGTACTTGAACGTGAACGTTCAGTCACGAACGTGGTGATGATGGGCATGGGCGAGCCATTGCTCAACTACGATGCAGTATTGAATTCAATGCGTATTATGCTGGATGACTTTGCATACGGCATGTCAAAACGTCGTGTGACTTTATCGACTTCTGGTGTGGTGCCGAAAATCGATCAGATGGTCAAAGATATTGACGTGGCGCTGGCTATTTCATTGCATGCGCCCAATGACGAGCTGCGTAACGAGCTGGTGCCGATCAATAAAAAATATCCGCTTGAGCAGCTGATTGCTGCATGTCAGCGCTATATTGCTAAAGATGGTAACGAAAGTTCACGTAAACATGTGACGATTGAATATGTGATGTTAGATGGCGTGAATGACCATCCTGAACATGCTCAGCAAATGATTAAGCTGTTGAAGAATTTGCCAAGCAAGATTAATTTGATTCCTTTTAATCCGTTCCCGCATGCGCCATATGGCCGCTCAAGCCGCAACCGGATTATTTCTTTCCAAAAAACTTTGTCTGATGCCGGTTTTGTGTGTACGATTCGTCAGACACGCGGTGATGACATTGATGCCGCGTGTGGACAGTTAGTCGGACAAGTCGCTGACCGTACCCGTCGTGCGGAACAGTGGAAAAAGAAAATTGCGCAATCGAATGAGATCATGCGCTCACAAGGATAATAAGAGGTCGCCAGTTGAGAAATCTAACATCAAAGTTTGCTTTGATTTCAACAGTATGTGTGTCTTTGGTTTTAGTCGCGTGTCAGACGCCAGATCTGGGTCAGAAAGACCCTGAAAAGGCCACCAAAGTCCGTACCCAATTGGCGGTAGAATATCTGAGAACAGGTGACTTGGATGCAGCTAAACGTGCGCTGGATCAGGCACTTGAAAGCAGTCCGCGTGATTCTCAAGCAAATATGATGATGGGCGTGCTACTGCAACAGGAAGGTAGTAAGCTTAATCTCGAAAAGGCAGATCATTATTTCAAGCGTGCGATTTCGGCAGATCCGAAAAATGCGCAGGCGCGAAATAATTACGGCACTTATTTATATCAGCTTGAACGCTATAATGATGCGATCGAGCAGTTTCAAATTGCTGGTGCCACGTTGGGTTATGATCAGCGATTCCGCGCACTGGAAAATATGGGGCGGATTTACCTGAAACTGGGTGATACAGCAAACGCTGAAAAATCATTCAAACAGGCGCTGCAAGCCAATCGCGATTCTTATATTTCAATGTTAGAGTTGGCAGAAATATTTTATTTGAACCAGCAGTTCCCGGCGGCGACACAAATGTATCAACAGTTTGTACGTGGTGTGGGACAGAAAAATCAGGGTGCCCGTGCGCTCTGGGTCGGCATTCGCACTGCGCGTGCCGGGGGTGATCAGTTGGGTATGCAGGTATTGGTCAACCAGTTACGTGCACTTTTTCCTGAAAGCCAGGAATACCAACGTTATTTGCAATTACAGTACAGTACTGAGGCCGTATGGAAGTAAATCCTAATTCACCATCGAATCATTCGAGCGTAGCTCCAAATGCGTTAGGAAATATTCAACGTCCGGGCGAGTACTTGCGCCAGATTCGTATCAATCAGCAGCGCAATCTGGAAGATGTAGCGAAAGAGCTGAACATCCCGGTCAAAACCCTGACTGCTCTTGAGCAGGATGAATACAAATCTTTGCCAGAAGCGACCTTTATCAAAGGTTATTACCGGACTTATGCCAAATTTCTGGGTGTAGATGCGTCTAGTATTATTCAGCGTTTTGATGAAATCTATACCAATGATACCGGGTTGCTGCCGAATCATGCCCTGAACAATTCTCCAATTAAAATTATGGGGAAATTACCAGGTTCCAAGCGTGACCGTAATCGTAAGTGGTTAAAGCGAATTTTTATTACGCTGGTACTTTTGCTGATTTTGGGCGCACTGTTTGCCATGATTCAGAACTGGTCGAGTAGTAATTCCCAAAATAGCAGTGAAGTCTCTGGAGTAGGCGCTTCTAATGTCGAGATTCTGAATCTGGATACAGGTGCCGCACTTTCCGGTGATCAGCTGAAGCTTGATTTTAACCGTCCGACTTCGGTGCATATTGTCGACTCGGCGGGTAATGTTCTGGCAACTGGCCGTCAGGCATCGAGCTTGCAACTGAATGGTGAAGCGCCATTCCAGATTCGTCTGGATGATGCATCGGCTGTATCACTCAGTTTAAATAATGAAAATATTTCATTGTCATCCTACACTGTGAACGGAAAAGCAGAATTCCGTTTATCACCTTAACAGATCAAGAGTAGAGCAGAACGATGATCGTAAATCCAATTAAACGTCGTCCAACACGTAAAATTCGTGTGGGTTCAGTTTATGTGGGTGGTGATGCACCAATCAGTATCCAGTCGATGACCAATACTGAAACCTGTGATGTAGCAGCTACGGTTGCTCAGATCCAGCGCTGCGTCGATGCAGGCGCGGACATCATGCGGGTTTCTGTGCCTACCATGGAAGCGGCGGCGGCATTTGGTGAAATTCGCAAGCAGGTCAATGTACCTTTGGTGGCGGATATTCACTTCGATTATAAAATTGCTTTGGCAGTTGCCGATTTGGGTGCAGACTGCCTGCGGATTAACCCGGGCAATATCGGTTCTGAAGCGAAAATTCGTGAAGTCGTGGCCGCGGCACGTCATAACGACATTTCCATGCGGATCGGTGTCAATGCCGGCTCCCTGGAAAAAGATATTCAAAAGAAATATGGCGAGCCGACTGGTCAAGCACTGCTTGAATCTGCAATGCGTCATATCGATATTCTAGACCGTCTGGATTTCCAGGAATTCAAAATTTCAGTCAAAGCCTCGAATGTGTTCCTGACCATGGATGCGTATCGTTTGCTGTCACAGCAAATTGATAATCCGCTCCATCTGGGTGTCACAGAAGCAGGTATTTACCGCACCGGTTCGGTTAAATCTGCCATCGCTTTGGGTGGCCTGCTGATGGAAGGCATCGGGGATACCATGCGTATTTCCTTAGCTGCCGAGCCTGAAGAAGAAATTAAAATTGGTTTTGATATTCTGAAATCGCTGGGTCTGCGCTCCAACGGGATTAACTTCATTGCCTGCCCAAGCTGTTCACGTCAGGAATTTAATGTGATTTCCGTGATGCAGCAACTTGAAGAGCGTTTAGAAGATATTCGTACCCCAATGGATGTCTCGGTCATTGGCTGTAAAGTGAATGGGCCGGGCGAAGCCAAAGAAGCGGATATTGGTGTGGTGGGTGCAAGTCCGCGTTCACTGGTGTACCGTAATGGCGAAAAGAGCCATTTAATTGACACGAATCAATTGGTTGATGAAATCGAAACCATGGTTCGTCAACGCGTTTCCGAGCTTGAAGAAGCTAAATCTAAAGAAATTATTCGTACAAGTTTTCCTGAGTAGATCATGAGTTCAATCGTCGCAATCAAAGGTTTTAATGACATTCTCCCAACGCAAACCCCAGCTTGGAGACGTCTTGAACAGCATCTATCCGGTTTGATGGATGCCTATGGCTATCAACAAATTCGTTTGCCTATCGTAGAACAGACCAATCTGTTTAAACGTTCGATCGGTGATGCAACCGATATCGTTGAAAAAGAAATGTATACCTTCCTCGACAAGGGTAATCCGCCTGAGTCGTTGACGCTGCGTCCTGAAGGGACGGCGGGTTGTGTACGTGCCATGCTGGAGCATAACCTGCTGCGCGGTGCGACGCCTCGCGTCTGGTATATCGGCCCAATGTTCCGTTATGAAAAACCGCAAAAAGGCCGTTACCGTCAGTTCCACCAGTTTGGTGTAGAAACTTTTGGTGTGGCGACTCCGGACATGGATGCAGAACTGATCCTGATGACAGCACGTTTATGGAAACGTATGGGTGTGGCAGACAAGGTTCAGCTTGAGTTGAACACTTTAGGTGAGTCGGATGAGCGTGCAGCATATCGTGCGGCACTGGTTGAATTTTTAGAGTCACATAAAGCCGATCTGGATGAAGATTCTCAGCGCCGTCTGACCACGAATCCACTGCGTATTCTGGATTCTAAAGATGCCAAAACACAAAGCATCTTGGAAAATGCACCGAAACTGCATGATTTTATGGGTGAAGAAACGCTGGCGCACTTTGCTCAGTTACAGCAGTATTTGACTGATGCAGGCATGAGCTTCGTGATCAATCAAAAACTGGTACGCGGTCTGGACTATTACAACAAAACTGTTTTTGAATGGACTACAACTCACTTGGGTTCACAAGGTACAGTGTGTGCCGGTGGCCGTTATGACGGTCTAGTGGGGCAACTTAAAGGTAAGCCTGATCAATCTGTCCCTGCGGTTGGTTTTGCGATGGGTATCGAGCGTTTATTGCTTCTGCTTGAACAGCTTGAAGACAATACCCCGACACGTGATTGTGAAGTATTCCTGGTGGCTGAACCGGTTTCTCAAGGTAAAGCTTTGGTCATTGCGGAGCAGATTCGTGATCAGCTTGAAGCAGCAGGCAGTCAGGTTCGTCTGAAAGTGGGCTCACAGGGTTCAATGAAATCGCAAATGAAAAAGGCCGATCAAGCCGGTGCTTTGTATGCGGCGATTTTGGGTGAGCGTGAACTGGAAGCTCAGGCGTTTACTGTGAAAGAGCTGGCAACCGCAGAGCAATCGAATGTACCATTTACGGACTTCGTTGCATTTTTTAGTACTAAAATTTCTTCAAAATAATCGATAAAACATTAGGAAAAGGGTAATCTCATGAGCGCAATGAGTGGTGATGAACAGTTTGAAAGCTTAAAATCCTTTACGAAGAAATATGGTTCTTCGATGATTACCGGGATTTTAATTGCGCTGATTGCCTTTTTTGGATGGGAATATTGGCAGAAGAAAAACCTGGCAGAGTCGCAAATGCACACTGCCAAGGTTCAGCAGTTGATGGATGATGCGCAGGCATCGAAAGGTGATGGTTTTGCTAAGTTATCTGAAGCTGCGGACAAAATTGTCAAGGAAGCACCGGATTCAGCACAGGCGATTCAGACCCAGCTGATGATGGCTAAATTGGCTTATGACAAAGAAGATTATGCTGCGGCCGAGAAAGCGCTACAGAAAGTTGAAAACTCGAAGGTAGATGATAAAGGGCTAGTTCAGGTAGTCAAACTTCGTCTGGCCTATGCACAACTGGCACAGAAAAAATATGATGCTGCATTGAAAACTTTAGAAGCAGTCACTGAGCCTGCATTTAAAGCAACTGCTGATGAAGCACGTGGCGATATTTATGTTGCCAAAAATGATATTGAAAATGCGAAAAAAGTATATCAAAGTGCATGGGATGCTTTGATTGAACGTAAAGAAGAACGTCAGATTTTACAAATTAAGCTCGAAAGCGTAGGCGTATTGGTCGATGATCCGGAAATCGAACGCCCAATTATAGAAACACAAGCGGAAGAAGCTGAATGAATAGAAAATACAAAATTACCTGTGCCTTGACTGTTTTAACGCTTGCATTGGCTGGCTGTGCGGGTAAAACCAATAAAGTTCCAGAAGTAAAACCGAATCCACTTCCAAAACTGACTCAAGCCAAAACACTGGTCCCTGTATTTTCCACCAGTGTGGCTTCGACAGATGCTGCTGATCCGTTGCGTTTGCGTCTGGATGCAGACAATGGTGTGGTCTTTGCGATTGACCCGAAAGGCGAAGTGTCTGCATTTAAAGGCAAACAGCGTCTGTGGCAGAAAAAAGTCAGCAAAGACAATTTAAGTTCTGGTGTTGAAGCTGCTGAAGGTCTTGTTGTCGTTGGCAACCAGAAAGGCCAACTGTTTGCGCTGGATCAGCAAACCGGCGAGCAAAAATGGACTGCGCAATTGACGGGTGCTTTACTGGCACCTTCATTAATTCATGCTGGTCGTGTCATTAGCGTGAGCAATGACGGCACAGTATATGCGCATGAAATTGCGACGGGTGCGCAAGTTTGGACTTATAACTTACCTAATGTACAATTCAGCCTGCGTGGCATGGCTGCACCTGTTGCATTAGATGCTCGTAATGTACTGATTGCATCTTCCAATGCTTATATCTATGCACTGGATGCCTTAAGCGGTGTGCCAAAATTACAGCGTCGTGTCGCAGTGTCGGATGGGCGTTCTGATATCCAGCGTCTGGTTGATATTGACGGGGAACCGGTCGTTGCAGGCCAGTTTGTGGTGACCACCAGTTATCAAGGTCAGGTGACTGTGCTGGATTTAGCTTCACAACAGGTGGTCTGGAGTGAAGATGCCAGCAGTATCCAGCGTCCAGAAGTTGTGGGCAATGGTGTATTTGTGGCGCAAACCGATGGCAAAATCAAAGCCTTTGAGATTACTTCGGGTCAACCGCTTTGGGAAAATGACCAGTTGCTGAATCGCAAGTTAAGTAATCCGGTGATGCTGGGTACTGACCTTGTAGTCGGTGATCTGGATGGTGTCTTGCACCTGATTGATCCGCGTACTGGACAGATTACTGGTCGTTCGAAAACTTCTGGGGAAGTACGTAGCTTACGCGTCATCGACAACCAGCTTTATGTTTCTACACGCAAGGGCGCATTAAGCATTTGGCAGAACCGTTAATTTTAACGAGCCTTATGCTAAACTAGCCACAACCGTATTTTTGTGAACGCGGGGTGATTGAAAAATCAATGCCCCGTGTTTTTATTTAGGGTATTTCCCCCTTATATCTTCCTATACTTTCTGATGTTCAGGCCACTTTGACGCCTGATATTGAATAAAGGTTACTCTATGAAACCCGTAATTGCGCTCATTGGTCGTCCGAACGTCGGAAAATCAACGTTGTTCAACCAGATTACCAAGAGCCGTGACGCATTGGTGGCAGACTTTGCAGGTCTGACACGCGACCGTAAATATGGCGATGCTACCTATCAAAATAAATCTTTCATTGTGGTCGATACCGGTGGTATTGGCGAAAATGAAGGTGGGATTGACTCCTATATGGCAGAGCAATCCAAGACTGCCATTCATGAAGCCGACATCATCATTTTTGTGGTTGATGCGCGTGCCGGATTGCTGGCATCTGATGAGCAGATTGCCCGTGAATTGCGTACTTTAGGTAAAAAAGTCTTTCTGGTGGCCAACAAGGTCGACGGCGTACATGCTGAAGCTGCCTTGGTTGAATTCTACAAACTGGGTATGGGCGAACCGCTACAAGTGGCAGCCAGCCATGGTCGTGGTGTCCAGCAAATGCTGGAAGATGTACTTGCCGATGTACCGGAAGATGAAAATCCGGAAGAGCATGACAAAAACACGGGTCTGCGTTTAGCAATTATTGGTCGTCCAAATGTAGGTAAATCCACGCTGGTGAACCGCTTGCTCGGTGAAGAGCGTGTGGTGGCATTTGACCAGCCGGGTACAACACGTGACTCGATTTATATTCCATTCGAGCGTGATGGCCGTCAATATACCCTGATTGATACTGCCGGGGTGCGCCGTAAAGGTAAAGTTGATGAAATGATTGAGAAATTCTCGATTGTTAAAACTTTACAGGCAATGAAAGATGCCAACGTAATTGTTGTTGTGGTTGATGCGCGTGATGGTATTGTTGAGCAGGACTTGCATTTGATTGGCTATGCACTTGAAGCAGGTCGTGCCATGGTTATTGCAGTCAATAAATGGGATAACATGACTGAATATGATCGTAAGCAATGTAAGCTCGATGTAGAGCGTCGCTTCGATTTTATTCCATGGGCCAAAGTGCATTTGATTTCTGCATTGCATGGAACTGGCGTGGGCGATCTTTATCCATCGATTCACCGTGCTTATGATTCATCTCGTTTGAAAGTGTCACCAGCAAAAATTACCCAGATTTTAAATGATGCGACAGATGCCCACCAACCGCCGATGGTTCAAGGTCGTCGTATTAAAATGCGTTATGCGCATATGGGTGGACAAAATCCGCCAACGATCGTGATTCATGGTAACAAGGTGGATAAAACTCCTGCAGATTATCGTCGTTATCTCGAAAATGTGTTCCGTAAAGTGTACAAGCTTGAAGGTACGCCGATTAAAATCGAATTTAAAACTTCTGAAAACCCGTTTGAAGGCCGTAAGTCTCAAGTGGATGAGCGTGCAGCTGCGCGTAAACGTCGTTATGTACAGAAGTTCAAGAAAGCCGAGAAGAAATTTAAACGTTAATTCTATAGTTTAAATTTTTCGGATAAAAAGCCTGCGTAAAGCGGGCTTTTTGTTTTGAGAAAATAATGAATTTCTCTCCCAATAAAAGTGTGAATTCTTTTACACTCAAATCAATTGATATCTTTTTAATGGATTCACGTGGCTCGGCTGATTCAAATTCATCTGCATCAACTTTCTGATCTGACTTGTCATTCGTTGTCAGACCGCAAAACCCAGGTTGCCGAACGGAAACGCGAAGTGGCGTGTTTGCGTAATCAGCTTTTATCCCAATCTTTTGAATTGCCAGTTAGCGATCAACAGGTGGTGCGGACGAATTTCGGCAAGCCTTATTTAAATGACTATCCGGATTTCAGTTTTAATCATAGTCATAGTCAAAATTTCTACGCCTTGGCCACGAGCAAGCAAGTTCAGAATTTAGGAATTGATATTGAAGAACTGAATCGTAAAGTCCGTTTTGAAGCCTTGGCACAACATGCCTTTCATCCCGAAGAATTAAAATATTGGAAAATGCTGGCTTATGATCCCGAATACTGGTTTAAAGTCTGGACCACCAAAGAGGCGGTGTTAAAGGCATCAGGCTTGGGAATCCGGATCAACCTGAATGAACTGAATACTAATCTTCATCCTGAGCAAAATGGCGGGCGCTGCGAACACCCAGAGATTGGCGTCTATGCCTATCAAAATTATACGCTTACTGGCTGCATGCTCACCGTGGCCTGGCAAAGTGAGGATTCCTGCAAGGGATTGAGATTTCCTGTGATCCAGATTCATCACACTGTCTAAAACAGAATCAACCCAAATATTTTTTATTTTCTAGAAATGATCAGATTACTCAGCCGATTCACAAATTGTGGACTCATCCGCGATAAATGAAATAAAAACTGGCTTTTGAATCCGACCGGATGATGCGTTGCCTGCCATATTGAATCTTTGAGCTGTGCCAGTTTCAGAATATCTCGTGCAACATCTTCTGCTTTTAAATGCACGCCCATTTTTTTAATACTTTCTGACTGCATATCTTTGACCATGGCCGTATTAACGAAAAGTGGCATGACATCCAAGACTCGAATCCCATAGGGTTGCCACTCAATATCCAGACTTTCAGTCAGGCCACGCACTGCAAACTTGCTGGTGGAATAACTGCTTAAATCGGCCTGGCCATAAATCGCCGAAGCTGAAGATAGATTAATGATGCGGGCAAATGCAGACTCTTTTAAATAAGGGAAAGCGGCATGACAGCCGTTCATGACTCCTTTAACATTAATATCCAGAGTCCGATGATGTGCCGTAATATCAGTTTCTTCAAAAGGGCCTGAATATAAAATCCCGGCATTATTGACCAGAATATTGATTTCACCTGCCCAAGCTGAAAATTCGGCTAAAGCTGTTTTCCAGGAAGTATAGTCAGCCACATCGAGAAAACCGGCTTTGGCATGTTCGCCCAGTTGCTGGGCCAGTTGTTCTGCCTGCTCCACCTGAACATCATAAATGCCTACCTTGTAGCCGTGCTGGTAAAATAGGGCGGCCGTCGCGGCACCAATTCCTTGTGCTGCACCGCTAATCAATATACTGTGCATGTGCCTGATCTCCTTATTGTCTTTTTTTTGAGCATAACAAGAAACTGGCAGATTGACGCGACTATTTGGTAAAAAAAAAGAGGTTTTTAAACATGGAACAATTACTCCAGGTCATGCGCGAATTACGTGAAAAATGTCCATGGGATCAGCAACAGACCCCCGAATCTCTGACCAAATATGCCATTGAGGAAGCTTACGAAGTCGAAGCGGCAGTCCGCTCTGGAAAAGTCGACGATGTCCGCGATGAGCTGGGTGATTTGCTGTTACAGGTAGTGTTCCAGTCGCAAATGTATAGCGAGCAGGGGGCTTTCGATTTTCAGGATGTGGTTCAGGCCATTACCGATAAACTGGTTCGCCGTCATCCGCATGTATTTCAGGCTGAACAATTTGCAAAAATGAGTCCGGAAGATGTGTCTGAGCTATGGAAAGAAATGAAACAGCAAGAAAAGCAGGGCAAGCCGCGTTCACGTCTGGATGATATTAAACATGCACCGGCTTTGGTGCAGGCCGATGAAATTCAAAAAAATGTCGCCAAAATCGGTTTTGATTTTCCGGACATGGCGGGTGCTTATGCCAAGCTGGAAGAAGAACTGGCTGAATTAAAAGAAGCGGTAGCCGGACAAAATTCCGATGAAATACAGGAAGAATTTGGCGACTGCTTATTTTCTCTGGTCAATGTTGGACGTAAACTTGGCATCTCCAGCGAGATGGCATTATTGGGTACGATCCATAAATTTCGGACCCGCTTTGCCTTGATGGAAGATCAGGCAGAACGACAACAATTAGACTTGGAAAAGCTGTCACTAACTGAACTTGATCAGCTGTGGGAACAGGCTAAATTAGAATTAAAACAAAGAGCAGCACATGAAAAAAATACCTTATCGAATCGGTCCGACGTGGATTAATCTTCTTCTGAGTTGCTGGTTGGGCTTTATTTCTATCGGAACAGCGCATGCGACTGCGACCGATTATATGGAATGGAAGACCCAGCAACAGCAACATGATGCCCGCCTAAAGAAAAAAGCTGCCACTACGGTTTCATCAGAAAGCAATCACTATCTGGCGAAGCCTGCATTATCGGCATCTTCCACTGCTGATAAAATCAGTTTAAATAATGCAACTGTGGAGCAATTACAACAACTGAATGGCATTGGTCAAAAGAAGGCCGAAGCGATTATTGAACATCGGCAAAAAAACGGAAAATTCAAAAGCATTGAAGAGATCCAGCTAGTCAAAGGTATTGGGCCGGCATTATTTGCCAAAAACAAGGCCAGACTGGCCTTGTAAGGCGACAGCATGGATCATGACTAGCTGATTGATTTGACTCGCAGGATTGACATAATCAAATTGCCCTTTAGGCGTGTAAGCGATATGATTAGCGTCATCTTAGAATTTTACGTTCAGACGTAGGAGACAGCGTCTTTTGCAAACTTTGCGCGCGTCAAAATGTGGTTTATCAACCGCTCAATTACCTTCTTATATTCTCGATGTGATTGATGCCTTAAACAAGGCAGGCTATGAAGCTTATATCGTGGGTGGTGGTGTTCGAGATCTGATGTTAGGTTTGAATCCTAAAGATTTCGATGCAGTCACCAATGCAACCCCGGCTCAGGTCAAGGAAGTTTTCGGACGACGTTGTCGGATTATCGGACGACGTTTCGAACTAGCGCATGTCTATTCAGGGCGGGAACTGGTTGAAGTGGCAACCTTCCGTGCACCACCAAAAAAAGCAGTGACCTCGGCCGCGGGGATGATTCTGCGTGATAATAACTGGGGCAGCATCGAGCAGGATTTTGCCCGTCGTGATTTCTCCATCAATGCAATGTACTACCAGCCGCGTAAAGGCATTGTGCTGGATTTCTGCAATGCGGTCGATGATATTCACAGCAAAACCTTACGCTTACTGGGTGATCCGACTTTAAGATTTGAAGAAGATCCGGTGCGGATGCTGCGAACCTTACGTTTTGCGGCCAAGCTGAACTTTAATATTGATGAGGCGATTCTGGATGTCTTTACGCCGGAAATGACCCAGTTACTGCGTGATGTTTCTCCACATCGACTTTATGATGAATCACAGAAACTGTTCACCATGGGACACCTAAATCGTGTCTTGCCAATGCTGATCGATTTCGGGATCTGGCAGCAGTTATTTGCAGATATCAAGCCTGAAATTACGCCGTTTATGGAACGTGCTGCGAAAAATACCGATCAGCGTATTTCTATCGGCAAGACCATCAACCCTGCATTTTTCTATGCGGTATTGTTATGGCAGCCGTTCCTTGAGCGTTGTGAATTCTATCTGAATAAAGGTGTGGTAGCGGCCGAAGCCCGTGCCCAAGCTGGGCTCGACGTATTAAAACGTCAGGCGACTCGCACCATTATTCCACGCTTTGCGGAAACCTTTATTCGTGAAGTCTGGGAAATGCAGACCCGTTTGCTGAATCCAAAACCACAGCAAATCGAAGCTTTGTCCAGCCATGCGCGTTTCCGTGCTGGCTTTGACTTTTTGCTGTTGCGTGAAAAATCAGGCGATGCAACTGCACAAGGCATGGGCAGCTGGTGGGATGCTTACCAACAAATGAGCGGTGACGAGAAAGAACGGGCCATTAGCCAGTATAACCGTCAGCGTGCCAAGAGCCGTCGCAAGGCGAGTCAAGAAGAGCATTTGGAACAGAAACTGACCCAGCAGCAAGATCTCACCGAGATTGAGCCGTTAGTGAATGAGCCTGAACCACGCAATCGTCGAGTGCGCAAAGCCAAGTTTGAAGACAAGGTGAAACCTCTGTCGCATGTAGCAGCCAGTGCCAGCGGGGAAATTGGTGCAGATCATCCGATTATGAAACGTAAGCGGGTAAAACGTGATCTGAGCCAGGTGGTATTTGGGCCAACACAATGATCGTGACGTATATTGGCCTGGGCAGTAACCTGGGCGATTCACGCCAGATTCTGGCAGAAGCTGTACAGAAACTGGCGACCTTGGGGCAGGTGAAAACTTCGCATCTGTATCAAAGTCCACCGATGGGACCACAGGATCAGCCAAACTATCTGAATGCAGTGGTGCAGTTAAATACTGATCTGGCAGCTTTAAGCTTGCTGGATCGTCTGCAAGCCTTTGAGCAGGACGCAGGTCGGGTACGTTTACGTCATTGGGGCGAACGTACACTGGATCTGGACTTGCTGCTCTACGGCAATGAGCAGATTCAAAATGAACGCTTAACTGTGCCGCATGTTGGGGTATTAGAGCGTGATTTTGTCCTGATTCCACTTCTGGATATTGATCCTAAAATACAGGTTCATGGACACAGATTAAAAGACCTAGACATCGTCACACAGTCGACCCTCGCGGTACTCGACGACAGCAACTGGGCAAATATTTAATTTTTAAGTGATGGTAGTTTCGACAGAACTTTCAAGTAGAGAGGAACATTTTCATGGTCAGTCTGAGTGATTTAAGACGCTTTAAAGCAGATGGACGCAAATTTTCATGTCTGACTTGCTATGATGCCAGTATGGCCAAAGCCATGGAAATTGCCGAAGTGGACAGTATTTTAATTGGCGATTCTTTGGGAATGTCAATTCAGGGCCGTGATTCGACTTTGCCGGTCACGGTTGCAGATATGGCTTATCATACTGCTGCGGTACGCCGTGGTAACCAGCATGCTTTTATCATGACTGACTTGCCATTTATGAGTTATGCCACTTTGAATGATGCCTTGCAAAGTTCGAAAACCGTGATGCAGGCTGGCGCACAAATGGTGAAAATGGAAGGCGGCGCATGGTTGGCAGAAACCGTGCAAGTGCTGACACGTAACGGTATTCCAGTGTGTGTGCATTTGGGTCTTACTCCGCAGTCGGTACATGTCTTTGGCGGTTATAAACTACAAGCCCGTACCCGTGAAGCGGCTGACCAGCTCATTGCAGATTGTAAGGCAGTGGTAGAGGCGGGAGCTGCACTATTGCTACTTGAATGCGTACCGGCACAGCTTGGCCAGGAAATCACCGAACTGTTTCCGCAGATTCCGGTGATTGGCATTGGCGCGGGTGCAGCCACTGACGGACAAGTATTAGTGGTTCAGGATATGTTAGGCCTGACCTTTGGCCACACTGCAAAATTTGTACGTAATTTTATGCAAGAACAATCGGGTGCGACCGCCATTCTAGATGCTTTTAAAGCCTACCATGCTGCAGTTTTAGATGGATCTTTCCCGGCACCAGAACAAACTTTTCAGGTTGAATTGTAAGATGAAAACAGAAACCACCATTCAGGGCTTAGCGGCATCATTAAATCCGGCGCGTACCAATCGCAAGATTATCGGTTTTGTACCGACTATGGGCAATCTGCATCAGGGACATTTAAATCTGGTGCGTGAAGCGCGTAAGTTGTGTGATGTAGTGGTGGTCAGTATTTTTGTCAATCCAATCCAGTTTGGACCCAATGAAGATTTTGACAGCTATCCGCGCACGCTTGAGCAGGACCAGCAGCTTTTGGCAGAAGTTGGTTGTGACATCGTGTTTGCGCCGACGGTTGAGCAAATGTATGGTAAAAAACCGCGTCTGACCAATATTAGTGTTTCTGACATTACCAATGATTTATGCGGTTTGCAGCGTCCTGGCCATTTTGATGGCGTGGCGGTGGTGGTGACTAAATTGTTTAATATCGTACAGCCGAATTACGCCTTCTTTGGCCAGAAAGATTATCAGCAATTGGCGGTGATTCGTCAGTTTGTACAAGACCTGAATATTCCACTGGAAGTGATTGGTGTGCCGATTGCCCGTGCAGAAGATGGCCTGGCTTTAAGTTCGCGCAATGGTTATTTAAGCGAAGAGCATCGTGCAATCGCACCGGTCATTTATCAAAGCTTGCAAAAAGCTGAACAGCAATTACATGCAGGCGTGGAGCTGGATACGGTATTGGCGGAGATTCGCCAGACTTTAACCGATGCCGGGTTTGTGGTGGATTATGTTGAAGTCCGCACTCCAGAATTACAAAAAATTCATACGTTTAATCAAGATCTTGTGTTATTTATAGCAGCAAAGCTGGGGAATACACGTCTGATCGATAACCTGCAGGTTAAATACACTGCCGGCTAAGATGAAAGGGTAGCATGCATGAAGCGCATTTTAATTGTCACAGGACAATCTGGTTCGGGTAAATCATCTGCATTACAGGTGCTTGAAGATCTGGGTTATTACTGTATTGATAATCTGCCTTTGGCATTGCTTCCCGAAATCGTGGCAAAACTGGACAGTGAAAATAATCTGGAACAGCTGGCACTGGGCGTCGATGTGCGCAGTACCCGGGCAGATTTACAAGAATTTGATCATGTATTTGAGCAACTGCAACAGCATGGTTCGGTCGATATTATTTATCTGACCACGCAGGATCAGGAGCTGATTGCCCGCTTTAGTGCTTCGCGTCGGCCGCATCCTCTAGCATCACGCTTTAAAAGCCTGAATCAGTGTATACAGGAAGAAAAAATCCTGTTGATGCCGATTCAGTTGCGTTCTACGGTGCATATCGATACCACCGATAAAAGCGTGCATGATCTGAAACATACTTTGTTGTCCAAGCTTGGACAGGCCGATAACCTGATCCTGATTCTGCAATCCTTTGGTTATAAGCATGGCATTCCACTGGATGCCGATTATGTCTTTGATGTCCGACATTTACCGAATCCGCATTGGGAACTGGAACTGCGCAAATTTTCAGGACTAGATCAGCCGGTGCAGGCGTTTTTACAAAAGAGCGATCAGGTCGAGGATATGTTCAATGATCTGTATCATTTTCTGGACAAGTGGTTGCCGACCTTTGCTGAAGGGCATCGTCATTATATGACCGTGTCGATTGGCTGTACCGGTGGTCAGCATCGTTCTGTTTATATTGTGGATAGACTAAAAAAAGCCCTTGAGGCAAAATGGTCTATTCAAGTCCTCCATCGAGAAATGAAGCACTGGTCATGATTGATACGACAGTTGACGTAATTAATAAACTGGGTTTACATGCACGCGCATCTGGTAAACTGATAGAAGTTACCACCAAATTTCGTTCCAGTATCCAGATTGGCAAGGCTGACAAATTGGTAGATGCCAAAAATATCATGTCATTGCTCATGCTTGGTGCAGGCAAAGGAACAACTTTACGCTTAGTGATTGAAGGAGCAGACGAGGACAAAGCCTTATCTGAAATTCAGGCACTATTTGCAGCAAAATTTTATGAGGCAGATTAATCGTGGCACGTCGACCGAACAGTTTAACTGAAGAAGATTTTGATTCTTTAGAGGGACGCGCAAGTAAGACCGAACAGAAAAAAGCAGTCCAGCGTATGGCTGCTTTAGGTGCGCAGCTTGCAGAGCTGAGCGCTAAACAAATTAAAAACTTACCCGTAGATGAGCGTTTGATTGATGCCTTGCTTGATGTGCAGGCAATTAGTTCACATGAAGCACGTCGTCGTCAATTTTCACGGATTGGTAAATTATTACGTAATGAAAATGAAACGGTAATTTTGTCTTATTTAACACCCAAACAAGGTCTTAAAAAGACAGCTCAATTACAGCGTTGGGTGGATCGAATTGTCAAAGATGGAGATCCGGCCATCAATGAATTTACCAAAACCTATAATGCGACAGAGCGTCATACCTTACGTCAACATTATCTTCGGGTACACCGTGATTTAAAGAATCAAGCACCTGAAGAGGAAGTAAATGCTTCTAAATTAAAGCTGTTTAACTATGTACAGCAAGTGGCCTTGATTTCTGACAATTAAGTAGCCATGTAAAAAAGCGGTCTTTTAGGCCGCTTTTTTTATAGCTGTTTTAATCCGGTTGGCTTGACTTGGATATGCATAGTTTATAAGTGATCTATCTTAATATTACTATTCCAGCTTCTAAAATTGCATGGGTGATAAAAAACACAAAATTTTCACAATTAATTTGTTAATAAATGTAAGTTCTTTACAATCCTCAGTGGTTTTTGGGGTCTGTTTTTAGTTGAAATGCTGATATTTAAAATATTTCTTACATTAGAATTGTTAAGATATTTTAAAAAATTAAAAATTAATTCTGAGCATTATTAGGTAGATGAAGCCTGATATAAAATCTGTTTTTAATCATAAGGTCAAACTATATAGTTGAAAAATCATTAGCTTTTACTTTAAATAGAGTAAAAAGCGATGGTGGGTATTTTTTATTCGGTACTGTGTTACAGTAAATACAAATAAAGATACTTATTTTAGGTGAGATATATTAATTTCAAATACTTATGTAGATTTTTTTCGAATAGTAAATTTTCAAGTTATTCTTAATCAATTAAATATCAGTATCTTGCAGTTAAGAATGTATCTGGATAGAAACAGGTTAACAAATCCTTTAACCTAGAGGTGGGTTTTCATCGTTGAGTAAATATAGAATCTATGTTATTGATTGTATGAATTTGGTCGGCTGTGTTTTCTTTATTCCATAAACATTCAGAGAGGCAGACATGGAACTAAAACTGCTAGAGGTCGGTCAGAATACGGAGCAATTAAGCTCGTGCCGTATATCTCTCATTTTAGGTGTCTATACCTCTAACAACCTATTAGACACCTTTTGTAAGATCGCCCGTAAAGTTTTAAACGTTAAAACCAGTATTATCGGCTTCCATACGGAACCATATATCTGGTACAGCTGTCCGCGCGGTTTCCGGGCCTTGCACGCCCCGCAGAACGTGAATCTGCCTGCGTATCTGCAACAGTCAGATGTCATTGACCAGATGCATCCTGCTTATACAGAACTGTCAAATTATGTGAAAAATCTCGGTGTAGCGCATCAGAGATTAGTCGCCCTTAATTTAAAATCAAGTAGCGGTGTGTCTTTTGGACAGGTCATTTTCTTTGATGATCAGACTGAAGGGTTTGATCAGGATGATATTGCCACTATTAAACAATTTGCTGAAAGTTTAGTGATTCGAATTCAGCTCAATCAAGAACATACTGAACTGAAAGAATTATATGAACAGCAATGCGCACTCAACTTCAGTAAAACCAAATTTTTCCAGATTATTGCGCATGACTTGCGTGCACCATTTCATGGTTTACTGGGCTTTTCCGAAGTGCTAGCGCAGGAGCGTGACACTCTGGACGAATCCAGTATCCAGAGCATCGCGGATTATTTATATGATAATGCACAATCGACCTATAACCTGCTGGAAAGCCTGCTGACTTGGGCGATGGCAGAGGGTGGACGCTTTATTTATCATCCGATTAATTATGAATTGAAACAATCCAGTAATATTGTGTGCAGTGTGCTGAAAAGTCTGGCCTTAAATAAAAAAATTGAACTGGTTGATAATATTCCTGAAGACATCAAGGTACATGCGGATATCAACATGATTACCTCTGTCTTGCAGAACCTGGTGTCGAATGCGCTTAAATTCACCCCGGTGAATCAAGGCGGTAAAGTGATTTTAGCTGCAGAAATGGAAGGCGAGCAGGTCAAGATTACGATTCAGGATACTGGCTTGGGCATGACTGAAGAGCAGATGCAGAATCTGTTTAAACCGACTTTGGGTGTGAGTGTCAGAGGCACAGCTGAAGAGAAAGGGGCAGGTTTGGGTCTGGTGCTCTGCAAGCGCTTTATTGACCTGAACCATGGTCAAATTGCTGTAGATTCCAAAGAGGGTCGGGGTACGACCTTTACCGTGCATTTACCGATGGTCACCAATGATCATCAGGCACTGGTGCTTGAAGATGTACATATCGAGCAATCTTAAAAGGTAAATTTCAAACTAAAACATTCCCACTGAGACAAAACTCCTGCTATCTTTAGTGTGAAAGAGGACTCCACCCAACATTAGGGTGGAGGTGAATTTCACGACTTTTTTTAGTGCAATATGATAGAATAATTTGCATTAAGTCTCTGTATATAAATAGATTTAAGGCGAAATGAAGATCAACAAAGCGTACAAATTTAGGCTTGAGCCTAATGCGGAACAGGAGCTTGTTTTAAACAAGTTGCTTGGCTCTGCACGTTTTGTTTGGAATCAAATTTTAGCTGTTTCGTTCGAGATGCTTGCTAATAATGAGCGAATCAACAAAGTTAATTTAGTCAATAAAATTCCTGAATTACGCAAAAAACCTGAATGTGCTTTTCTAGAAAACAGCTCAAATGGCGTTTCACTCCAACAAAAAGTTCGTGATCTTGGTGATGCTTGGGGGAAGTTTTTTAACAAAAAGGAACAAGCTAAGTTAAAGCAAAAACCATTTAGAGCTAAGAAGCCACGATTTTTTAAATTATCCGATGGTGGTGAAGTTCAACTTAGACCACTTATGCCACGATTCAAAAAGAAATCTGATGGTTATGATTCCATTCGTATTGTTCAATTTGGCAGATATTGTTGGGTTAAAGGCAACCAAGTTAAGTTACCTAATGACATTGGCGTTGTGAAATTCAGAAAATCACAAAATATTGTGGGTGAGATTAAGAACGTCACAATCTCAAAGCATGTCGGGAAATGGTATGTGTCATTTGGTGCTGAAAACACAGTAGAAGCACCAGTCCACCCATCAAAATCAGCCGTTGGCATTGATTTAGGTGTTAAAAAGTTAATTACAACGTCTAGTGGTCAAGTATTCGACCCGATCAATAGTTTCAAGGCCAATCAAGTAAAGTTGGCTAGGCTTCAGCGCAAGCTGAGAAAGAAAAACAAGTTCAGTCAAAATTGGAAAAAGCTGAATCTCAAGATCAATACATTACACCATCATATTGCCAATATTCGGCATGACTACTTGCACAAAGTCACCACAACGCTCAGCAAAAACCACGCAATGATCGTAGTTGAGGACTTAAAAGTAGCCAATATGTCGAAGTCAGCGAAAGGCTCAATCGAGAAAAAAGGAAAGAATGTTAAAGCCAAGTCCGGCTTAAATAAATCAATCCTGGATCAAGGTTGGTCAATGCTTGTTAATATGTTGGTGTACAAACAGCAATGGCGAGGTGGTTTACTCGTTAAAGTTGACCCTAAATATACAAGTCAGACTTGTAGTTCATGTGGTCACGTTGCAAAAGAAAATAGGCTTACTCAAGCAAACTTTAGTTGTGTCGAGTGTAGCTTTGGCGAGAATGCAGATATTAATGCTTCTCGCAATATTTTGGCGGTAGGACATACCGTTTTGTCTGTGGAGGGTGGATGCGGTAAAGGTCGCCTTGCGAAGCAGAAAGCAAGTGAAATCCGTGAGGAAGTCACCTAAGAGCTTTTACTTTTAGAATCCCCCACTTGAACATCGTGAAAGTGGTGGGAGTATGTCAAAACTAAGCAGAATGTTTCAGGGGAAGAGTTGAGTGATGAATGCGGCACAATTGCAGAAAACCTTAAGAGCTAGCCAATATACCGAACAGGTATTGGCCAATCACCAGAGTTTACTGGAACAGGATTATGCAATTGATCAGTTTCAAGGCTCACTCAGTCGGGAATATATTGATCAGCTGGTGCAGCACTGCATCCTGAATATAAGCGATGAAGCAACGTGGATGCGCGCAATGCGTATTCTGCGGGCTCGTTTGATGTTTCGCTGGATCTGGCAGGATGCCAATCAACTCACCGATGTTATTACCCTCACTCAAGAACTGTCCGATTTTGCCGATGCCTGCATCTGTGCGGCGAAAGATTTTGCCCGTATTCCGGTCGCTGCCAAGTATGGCCAGCCGATTGGCTATAACGGAAAAGTCCAGGATCTGATTGTCATCGCGATGGGCAAACTCGGCGCCCAAGAACTCAATCTTTCCAGTGATATCGACTTGATTTTTGCCTTCGATGAGCAGGGTGAAACCGATGGGCGCAAATGTATTGATGTGCAGCAGTTTTGCATCCTGTGGGGACAGAAACTGATTCATTTGCTGGATCAGATCACGGCGGATGGTTTTGTATTCCGGGTGGATATGCGCCTCCGTCCCTGGGGTGATGGTTCAGCGCTAGCCATTAGCCACGCGGCCTTGGAAAAATATCTGAGCCAGCATGGGCGTGAATGGGAACGTTATGCCTGGATTAAAGCGCGTATTGTCAATCCAAGTCCAGAAGGCGACGAGCTGCTGGAGATGACCCGTCCATTTGTATTCCGCAAGTACGTCGATTACAGCGCTTTTGAAGCCATGCGCGAAATGAAGGCCATGATCGAGCGCGAAGTACAGCGTCGTAATATTGAAGATGATATCAAGCTCGGTGCGGGTGGCATTCGTGAAGTCGAATTTATCGTGCAGGTCTTTCAGTTGATTTATGGCGGGGCCAAACTTGAATTGCAGGATCGGCAATGTCTGGTGAATCTGAATCATCTGGATGATGCCGAGTTGCTGGATGAACAGGCGGTACAGGATCTGGAAGATGCCTATTTGTTCCTGCGTCGGGTCGAACACGCGATTCAGGCACTGAATGATCAGCAAACGCAATCACTACCGACAGAGCCAGAGTTAAGGGCGCGTATGACGGACACGCTTGGTTTTGCTGATTGGGACAGCTTTATGGCATATCTCAATGAAAAGCGTGACAAAGTGATGTATCAGTTTGATCATTTAATCAAGGAAAATGGTCCAGATACCCTGGTCGAAAGTTTTTCACAGCTGGAAAAAAAACTCAAAGAAGTGTTGGATGAGAATGCGAAGAATCTCGTTTATGAGTTTTGGAATGGGCATGCCTTAAAAAAATTACCGGCAAAGGCGGTACAACGTTTAAAAACCTTCTGGCCGCATTTAATTGAAGCCGTTTTACAGTCAGATGATCCTCAGGTGGCGTTGGTGCGCTTGATGCCCTTAGTCGAATCAGTGATGCGCCGTACGGTATATCTGGTGATGTTAATCGAGAGTAAAGGGGCGTTGCAGCGACTGGTGAAGATGGCCACGGTCAGCCCCTGGATTTGTGAAGAACTGACCCATTATCCGGTGCTACTGGATGAATTCCTGTCGATGGATTTTGAATTGCCAAAACGTAAGGATCTGGAAGACTCTTTACGTCAGCAACTTTTACGGATTGAAATTGATCAGGTCGAAGACCAGATGCGGGTCTTGCGCCTGTTTAAAAAGTCCAATGTCCTGGCTGTTGCCGCCAGTGATGTGCTGGCAGAAAGCCCGCTGATGAAAGTTTCCGATGCCTTGACCGATATTGCTGAAGTATCGGTGAATGCAGCGCTGCATCTGGCCTATCAAATTGTTGCAAAAAAACATGGTTTTCCACTGGATGCAGAAGGGCAGCGCTGTTCAGTCGAGCATACGGCTTTTGCAGTCATTGGTTATGGTAAAGTCGGTGGAATTGAATTGGGTTATGGCTCGGATCTGGATCTGGTGTTTATTCACTACATGGGTGAACAGGCCGATACCGATGGACTCAAGCCGATCAGTGGCTTTGAGTTTGCCATGCGCGTGGCACAAAAATTCATGTCACTGATGACCACGCAAACCTTGGACGGACGCGTATATGAAGTAGATACCCGCTTGCGTCCATCGGGCGAAGCTGGACTTTTGGTCACCAGTTTGAAAGCTTTTGAACAGTATCAGTTCAAGAGCGCCTGGTTGTGGGAGCATCAGGCTTTGGTACGAGCCCGTCCAATTGCGGGTGAAATGAGTTTAAGAAAAAAGTTCGAAGTTTTACGCCGGGATATTTTGACTCAGCCTCGCGATGAAAATTATGTACGGGCAGAAGTACTGAAAATGCGTCAGAAAATGAAGGAGCATCTCGGTTCTTCTAAAGAGCAAAAAAAACATGGTATTTTTCATTTAAAACAAGATGCAGGTGGTATCGTAGACATCGAATTTATGGCACAGTATGCGGTGTTGGCTTGGAGTGGGACGAATAAAGATCTCGCCCATTTCTCCGACAATGTACGAATTCTTGAGGATGCCGCAAAATCAGGTTGCTTATCCAGCGACGATGCGACTGCTCTGATTCAAGCTTATCTCCGTGAACGCGCCGAGAGCCATCGCTTAGCCCTTGCAAATCAATCCATGCAAGTGTCTGCAAGCGACTGGCACGATACCCGAATGACCGTTTGCAAGTTATGGCAAAGACTGATTGATCCAAGTGCAGACTTTGTACTGGATAGTGAATAATTGTGAGAAATTGGAGTTTGTGGCATGAATTTGGCTGATCGTGATGGTTTCATTTGGCAAGATGGACAACTAGTTGACTGGCGTGAGGCAAAAACTCACGTATTAACACATACTTTGCATTACAGCATGGGTGTGTTTGAAGGCGTCCGTGCTTATGAAACCCCGAATGGCACGGCTATTTTCCGTCTAAAAGAACATACGAAGCGTTTGTTGAATTCTGCAAAAATTTATCAAATGAAAGTTCCATTTGATCAAGCGGCATTAGAACAGGCTCAAATTGATGTTGTTCGTGAAAACAAATTAGCGTCTTGCTATTTACGTCCAATTATTTTTATTGGTTCTGAAAAACTCGGTATCGCTGCAACTGACAATACCATTCATGCCGTAGTTGCGGCATGGAGCTGGGGTGCTTACCTCGGTGAAGAAGCGATGGCGAAGGGTATTCGCGTAAAAACTTCTTCATTTACTCACCATCATCCGAACGTGACCATGTGTAAAGCAAAAGCATCTGGTAACTACACGCTGTCGATTCTTGCACATCAGGAAGTGGCACATTCAGGTTATGACGAAGCAATGCTGCTCGACCCACAAGGCTATGTATGCCAAGGTTCAGGCGAAAACGTGTTCCTGGTACGTGATGGCGTGATTCATACGCCTGACATCGCAGGTGGTGCGTTGGATGGTATTACCCGTCAAACCATTATTACCATTGCTAAAGACCTGGGTTATGATGTAATTGAACGCCGTATTACCCGTGATGAGTTCTACATCGCAGATGAAGCATTCTTTACCGGTACTGCTGCAGAAGTAACACCAATCCGTGAATACGATGATCGTCAGATTGGTGAGGGTGTACGTGGTCCAATCACCACTCAAATCCAGAAAGCATATTTTGATGCAGTTCAGGGCAAAGATCCTAAATATGCACACTGGTTAACATATGTGAAGTAATTCAGAATTTACTGATTGAAAAAACCTCTCATTTGAGAGGTTTTTTTTAACGGATGTACTTATTCTGCTGAACTTATGTCATCATATTCAGCATCAAGAAGATTTTAAGATGAGCTTAGGCATACGCAATGAGTAACATCGTTATTTGTATGAAATGGGGAACCAAATACGGTTCGGAATACGTCAATCGTTTATACAATATGGTTAAACGACATACGACAGTCGACTTTAAAATGGTCTGTCTGACGGATCGTACTGAAGGCATTGATCCTGCAGTACAATGTTTCCCTATTCCACCTCTGGCATTGCCTGAAGGTGCGCCTGAGCGTGGCTGGAACAAGCTGTCCACTTTTGAGCCTGATCTGTATGGTTTGGAAGGCAATGCACTCTTCCTCGATCTTGACGTGGTGATTGTCGATAATATCGATGAGTTCTTTACCTATCCGGGTGACTTCCTGATTATTCATGACTGGAAACGTCCTTGGCGTATTACCGGTAACAGTTCGGTTTATCGGTTTAAACTGGGTGCTTTCCCAGGTCTGTTACCTTATTTCCGTGAACATTTTGATGAAATTCGTCAAAAATTCCGTAATGAACAGGCTTATCTGTCCTGGTATGTAGATCGAGAGAAGAAACTGAGCTACTGGCCAGAGAGTTGGTGTAAAAGCTACAAATATCACTGCCTGCAAAAAATTCCGATGGCTTATTTTAAGCCGCCTGTGAAGCCTGAAGGTGCTAAAATTATTGTATTCCATGGTGAAATTAATCCGCCAGATGCAGTCAATGGTGGTGGTGGGAAATGGTACCGTTATGTATTGCCATCGCAGTGGATTAAGGATGCTTGGCAGTAAGTTATAGAGTTTATTCAAGCTAATTGTTGATTAGAAGTATTATGGAAAAAATAGATTTTGTTATTGCGTGGGTCGATGGCAATGATGTAAAGCATCGACTTAAAAGGCAACAGTTTCAATCTACTAATATCGTAAAAGGTTCAGCAGAAGAAACTCGATTTGCTAGTAATGATGAAATCTATTTTTCAATTGCTTCAATTCTTAAATATGTTCCCTATTTTGGAACAATTTATATTATTACGGATGAACAGCAGCCTGCACATATTCATGATTTTTTCGAACAGGGATTATGTGCTCCTGAGCAGATAAAAATAATTGATCATAGAACAATATTTGCTGGTCATGAGCAATACTTGCCTACATTTAATTCTTTAAGTATTGAAACCATGCTTTGGAATATTCCAGGGTTATCAAAGTATTTTATTTATTTGAATGATGATTTCTTCTTTAATGCCTCATCTGAATTAGATGATTTTTTAGTTGGTGACCAGATAAAAGTCTATGGACATTGGGAAAATAACTCCTTAATTAAAGCAAAATTTAATCTACGTAAAGGTCTTAATAAATATTTTGGTAAACCTTTACAGCCTAAATATACAATTGCTCAAATGCTTAGTGCTGAATTATGTGGATTTAATAAATATTATGAAATTCATCATCGTCCCCATATATTGGATCGTGATGTACTACAAAAGTATTTTCAAAAATACCCTACAACGTTAACTCAACAGATTAAGCATCGTTTTAGAAGTGCTTTTCAATTTTTACCAGTAGGGCTGAATAATCATTTAAAAATTCGAGAAGAAAAAACAATATTGTGTGATGATATAAATATCGCTTACTTAAAAAATGAGACTTTAGTATCTACATTTTTATCAGACCTGAATAATCCAGCTGTTAAATTCGGTTGTATTCAGAGTTTAGATCAATTTGATCCAAAAGAAGCAGAAAAGGTATCTTTGGCTTTAATTGCTAAATTTAAAAACTATTTACCTCTATCTATTCAGCATTAAGAGTTAATCATGAAAGTTGTAACTTATTTAATTAATTTAGACGGAAGTGATGAGCGTCTAGCTGCAGCAACTCAGCAGCTTAATAGTGTGGGCTGGAGGTTTGAACGTTTTGCTGCTTATGATGGTCGGGGTAAAGCACTCTCTGAATTCATAAATTATAATGACGATCAAACTAATAAGGTATTAGGTCGTAGTTTAATGAATTCCGAGTTAGGTTGTTATTTAAGTCATTATGGATGTGCTGAAAAATTTTTAGCCACTGATGCAGATTATTTAGTGGTTCTGGAAGATGACCTTAAAATTAATAGTGACTTTAAGATTAAAATTGACAGCATCATTGAATATTTGCACCAACATCAAGATTTAAACTGGTATCTTATTAATATTGCTGCAAAAAAGAAAAAACTAGCAAAAGATATTACGCAAATAGGGGATATAAGTCTATGGCATGCTTTTTATTTCCCAATTCGTGGCCTAGGGCTAATCTGGTCGCGGCAGGGAGCACAGTCTTTTGTTGAGGCAGGCAAAACTATAAATATGCCGGTTGATATCTTCTTCCAGTCTTGGTTAAGTCAAAATGGCAAAGGTTTAGGGATTTGGCCACCACTAGTGAAGCCAGCAGGGGTCGATAGTGATATTTTGGGAACGGTTGCTACTCAGGGGATTTCTCGAAAAATGCTTGAAAATCGTAGTAAATCATATGGCTTTAAAAAGCAGAAGCGTATGTGGCGTGATCGTTATCATGCACTAAAATATCTGCTAAATTCTTAAAATTCATCGAATATCTTAATAATTGAATATTTATCATTAAAGGAATAAATCAATGAGCATGTTGGAAATAATTTAGATGAAAATATTTAAAAAAACTTATTATATGCTTAAGTTTTATATCATGTATTTTTACAAGATTAGAGGCACGAATTTAAAAATTCATAATTACGCAAATATGATTACGCTTAATCCAAAGCCAGAAGAAGTTAAAATACCTAAGCTGATTTGGCTGTATTGGGAGGGGGATGTACCATTATTTGTGGAAAAATGCATAGAAAATATAAAGCTAATAAATGCAAATTATGAGGTTCATTTTTTAACACCAACAACTGTTGATCAATTTATACAGATAGATTTTGATTCTTTAAATATTCATCTACCTCAGCATAAAGCTGATTTAATCAGATTTAAATTACTTTATGTTTATGGAGGAATCTGGTTAGATGCAAGTATTATCGTTTATGAAAATTTAGATTGGATTCAAGAGTTGGTTTCTCAAAATCAGACCGAAAGTTTTGCCTATTATCGTAAAAAAAACACTACCAATATTGATTCTCCAGTCATCGAGAATTGGCTTTTAGCAACGACTCCTAACAATAGGTTTTTTAAAGATTGGTTTGATGAGTTAATGAACGCCATGCAGGTTGGCCCTAAAACATATATCAATGAAATTAAACGTACTGTGCCAAATTATGAGAGAATATTTCAAAAGATTAGTAATTTAGAGTACCTGATTTCCTATGTGGTGTGTCAGGTGATTATGCTGAAAGCATTGCCTAGTATTACTTTAATTGATTGTGATCAAAATGCCTTTTACTATCAGGTAAAAAATAAATGGGTCAAAGAAAAAACATTAATTGAAATGGCCATCAATCATCATTCAGGTGAATACCCTAAATTGATTAAATTTGCCGGTAAAGAGCGTAAACATATAGGCGAATTTTATGAAAAAGGAATGTATTTTCAAGATTCACTGCTAGATTTCCATGATGATCAGAGTAAAACCTTATCTTAACGCTCTATCAGGTTGGATGATCTGAACCACTTAGAGGATGGTGTCTTGTTCGAGCGTTAATTTCTTAAATGATTTGATAAGACTATGGGGTGAAAGATTATAAACAGACACTTTTTGACTTTCAAAGAAATAGGCTGCTGTTTCAAATGCCGCTATGATTGATTGGGTGTGCTGGTTTAATAAGGTAGGTTGTTTTGCATCTAAAGTTTCATAAAATCGTGGTAGGTCGAAGTTATTCATATCCACACCTGCAATATAGATATGTTGGTAATTTAATCCTGACATAATCTGTAATGCGGTATAAGCCACGGTATAGTAGTCAAATACTGTGTCATACATGTGTGTAGAAAAGCCAAAACCATTGTAGAAGTAATTACTCTTAACTTTTTCATCAACATGAATAGTGTTTCCCATAAAAAGTTCATTTTTACAGTTACTCGTGATTTCAATAATTTTAAATTGGCAACGAATCTGTTCGATTTTTACTTTTCTTAGAATATAGTCTAAGCAACGTGCGGTGGTGAAAAAATTGCATGCTATGTCTAAAACCCGCTCAACGAGATCAAAACGATTTTGTACAAAATCATGATCAATAATGACATAGTGTTGAAAAGTGACCTCATTCAAAGCGATTGCTCCATTGACGCCAATATAGTCCAGTTTCTCATATTTAAAAAATTTATCAGGAATCTTTTTAATCGATGGTCCTGTTGCGATCAGCATACATTTTGAATGTTTATTCTTTAAGTTAAGCGTATGGTCTGCAATTAAGGTATTCCTAAAAAAAACTTGATCAATTTGACCCGATGCATTACGAACCACACGGTAAAAAGGCCAATAGCGTCTGTTGTGTTTGTAAGTACTCGGTTTTAAAAGTTTATAGGTATATTTTGTCAAATTTCGAACGAAATGATTGAAAATTAAACCACACATATTCTTGTCTCTTTCATAGCTTATTTCTATGAGTTATATCAAGTTTATTTGAGAATAATCTAATTGATAAGATAATTCAGTTGCTTAGAGGATTAATGATCTAAATTAAATGAATCACGCTTGGTTTTAAACTTGCTCAGGAGCCTCTTAAACCAAGGCTGGGATGTTTCTGACCGAGTAATGTTATTGCCCGAGTATTTCTTTTGAGATGCTTTGTGAAATTTTCCGTAGGGTGTAATTGTATAGTCCTCAAGTTGGTATCCGGCAGAAAGGGCTTCGTGATAGTATTGGTCAAAAAGTGTTGTCAGGTCCGCTCGGGGGTGAGGAATAATTTCGCCATCAAACCAATGTGTTGAATTATTGTGTTGAAGACGAGGAATTGAATATTTGTGACTAAACTGGGTGCCCATATCGGAATAATGCAAAATTTTAATCTCGTTGATACTTAGATTTTCACCATCGATGCAATTAAAATGATCATTATAAGCTTGAACCAATGACGGTTCTTTTTGAATTTGTCTCATCAGACTTTGATGACTGGCAGGGTTACTTTTTAATTCCTCAATTCTAGGAAGAAAATGTTTGGCCTTTTCACAATCCCAGACACAAGTGCATAAACGGGCTGAGCTTCCCCCCCCCTTGGCTGCCACAATAGCATTGGCTTCAATAGGATGTTCCCAGAGTAGTGCAAGATCATCGAGTACAATGACATCTGTATCCATGTAAATGGCTTTACCTTGAAATTGACAATACTCTGGAATAGCCCACCGAAATCCGGAAAAAGGTGTCGCCCAGTTTTCTGTTCTCCATCCTTGATTCGATTTCGGATCAGAATACCAATAGCTAGAAGGATCACGCGAAAGTTGCATCCAAATAATTTCTACAGGCTGCTGGGTATGTTTTTTAATGCTGTAGTCTAAAACCATCATTTGTTCTAAATCACAGTTGTTTGGGTCACAGCCTATAAAAATTTTGATTGTTTTGAGACTCATTTTTATCAATTATTTTGTGATATGATAATGTATATTAAAACAAAGACTATATAAAAACAAAGACTACATAACCCGAATCCTGTTTAAGCCAATGATTTCATAATTTGAATTTTTGGCTTATTTTGATGAGTGAGTTGATATGCACATAGCGAAGCATAAATTCCACTCAGAAATCCATGAAGACTACGTGCTTTACTCGTTACTAAATTGTATTGCCCCTTCAATAAACTGAATAATGTTTCTATCTTATTGCGTTGTCTTAGGTGATATTCATCTGATGTACAGAGTTGAATAGCCTGCATATTCTTCCTATGATAAGTAATTAAATCAATACCTTGATCTTTTAATCTAATTTTTAATTCTTGGCTGATGTAACCTCGATCTGCATAGAGCTTTGCTTTTAAGCCTTCAACCAAATGCTCAACCATTTTTATGTCAGCAACATGTCCATTCGATAAAGCAGAACAGGCAATTTCACCAAATTGATTCATCGCAATATGTAATTTACAGCCATAAAACCAGCCCATTGAGCTTCTACCACGTGATGCAATTTGGACTAATGATTTATGACGCTGAATACGTTGATTTTTACAAACTGGCAGAGTTGTTGAATCAATCCATAAATATTGTGTATCTTGACCTTTCATCAGTGCCACATGTAAAGCGTGTAGAGCTAATTCATGCATATTGATCAGATGAATCATCCTTTGATAGCAAGGCAAGTACTTAAATAAATGGCTTTTATCTTCTTTTAACCAGGTGAAAAAGGCTTTGAAATTATTGAAATGAGAGCATTTGTACCAAATGGCAATAAAGCAGATTTCTGAAATTGTAAGTTGAGCAGTTCTGATTCTTAAGGAACCACGGTTTTGTTTGAGAAACTCCCAATAAGTTGATTCAAATTTAAGAAAAAAATCATCAATTACGCAGAATAATTCGGTACTATTGAACATCAGGACTAGAGTTGTGAGTTTGGTGTGGTAACTCAACTGATGGCTCTAGTCCTCTTATTTTTCAAGTCAATTTCTTATCCACGATTCGGGTTACATAAGATTTACTATGTTTTTTATTTATTCTATTATAATTAAAACTTAAATAAAATAATCGAATTTATTTCAATGACTTCTTTGGTTTTTAAATAAATTACAATAACTTATGTGTATTATATTGTTATATAATTACGAAAAAAATTTAAAATTATAGTTTTTTATCACACTTTTATCTATGATTTTAAACTTAAATTGGTAGAAAATTAAAAGGATTCTTAATGTTGACAGTTTTTGGTTTTCATACAGATGATAAACTATATACGAAGCATGCTCAAATTTTAGCTGAATCAGCAAAAAAATTTAATATTCATATTCTATTAAAGCAATTTTCAAAAGATGACTGGCAAACCATTATTGCATTTAAGCCTGTGTTTATTTCGCAAATGCGTCGTGAAACTCATGGCCCACTTTTATTTGTTGATGCTGATGCTATAATTCTTGAGGATATCCGGCCATACTTCAATGCAATTGAAGAAGATATTGCAGTACATTACATAGATAATAAGCGTTTAATTAGTAGTACTATTTTTATAAATGACACTAAAAATGCACATTCTCTGATGGATGAATGGGAGAAGCGTATGTTGCAAAATCCAACTATTTGGGATCAGATTATTTTACAAAACTTGGTTGATGAGTGGCATGATGCAGGCCTTATTACATTAAAAAAGCTACCACCAAACTATACATTTATTTTTGATACATCTCGTAATTTATATGGGGATAAGATTCAACCTAGTATTGAACAATTACAAGCAAGTAGAGATAAGCGTTGGATACAGAAATATGAGCAAAGAAATTCAATTTATCAATGGATAATGCGTTCTTCTCTACTGTCAAAAAGTACTAAAAAGATTGTTAAACGACATAATGAAGTTAATGCACGAACAACAAAGCTAGGAATCGATATTAAGTTAACTTTAAGTGATTTAATTGAATAATTAAAATTTATTGATAAATATTACTTTCATCAATTATTTTCCTAAACCTTTTATACCCCCACAAATACTGTTCCGGAGCGACATTAATCATGCGCTCCATTTCTTTATTTAAAGTATCAACAGAAAGCTGCAAATCTCTCGATAAAATATCGGAGGATAATTCGGTGACATGAATATCATAACCGGACAAATCTTCACGTCTTAAACAACTAAGCCCAACTACAGAGCATTGCGTTTTAGCTGCCAGTTTGGAAAGAAGCGTAGAGGACAGCGCATTTTGACCATAAAAATAAGAATAGATTCCACCAGATTCTTTAGGAACATGATCCGGCAAAATTGCAGAAAAACCACCCTGTTTTAAATGCTTAAATACAGCACGCACACCAGAATCATCGGTTGGAACAAGGGTCGCATTCAGACGTTGTCTGGCTTCCAGCATAAAACGATCGATCTCTTCATTTTTGCTAGGTTTGTACATAATCACAGGAGAGGTGTGTTGATTCACCCAGACATTTAAAAGTTCCCACGTACCAAAATGAGGCACTACAGCCAAGCAGCCATGAGGATTTTGCAAAGCTTTCAGGAAAATATCTTCGCCCTGCACATCTTGAATCAAAGACAGCGCATAGTCTGGTGATGATCCCCAAATCTTGACTGATTCTGCATACGTCATGCACTGACTTTTCAGGCTGCTTTTGGTCAAATCAGCCCGTTCAGCTTCCGAAAGTTCAGGATAGGCAGAGGCCAGGTTAATCTCGGTCACTCGGCGTGCAGAAGAATGGCTGAGATACAAAAGAGATCCAGCCAGTTGCGCAAGATTTTGAATGAATCTTAGTGGAAGCTTAGAGAAATTTTTGAGTAGGGTGTACATGGTATCCAGATGGTCAGATTATAGGTCTTTGTCCGGATTGCCCTTCAGCACCATATAAATCAAACCTACAAAAATCAGCAGGGCACCTAAAATACTGCTCAGGCAAAAATACACAATACGATCATTGGTATCGAGGTTGAACAGATTGTTGGCAAGGATATAGCGCATGAACAGCCATTGAACCACTGAAAATACAATAAGCATAATGCTGCGATTACGAACTGCAGGACGCATAGCCATTGCTAATTACCTTAGATTAAAAACTGTGGCTATTATGCCACTGTTCCAGATACGACTCAATCTTACAAAAAAAGCCCCGCACGAGGCAGAGCTTTTTCACTTAATACTTCAAGAATTATTCTTGAGATTCAGCTTTTGGTTTTTCACGTAAGCGAATACCAAGGTCACGCAGTTGATTTGATTCAACTGGAGCAGGTGCTTGCGTTAATGGACATTCAGCAGTCTTGGTTTTCGGGAATGCAATGACGTCACGAATAGAAGCACCACCAGTCATGAGCATCACCAGACGGTCAAGACCAAATGCCAAACCACCATGCGGAGGAGCACCGTAACGTAATGCATTTAATAAGAAGCTGAATTTCTCTTCTGCTTCTTCTTCGCCAATACCTAATGCTTCAAAGATCGCTTTTTGCATTTCAAGGTTATGAATACGCAGTGAACCACCACCGATTTCAGTACCGTTCAATACCATATCGTAAGCAACAGATAATGCTGCACCTGGGTTGTTCTTCACTTCTTCAACGCTTGATTTTGGTAGCGTGAATGGGTGGTGAACAGAGGTCCATTTGCCATCATCAGTTTCTTCGAACATTGGGAAATCAACAACCCAAAGTGGCGCCCACTCACAAGTTGATAATTTAAGGTCATGACCGATCTTCACACGAAGCGCGCCCATGGCATCGTTAACAACTTTCGCTTTGTCTGCACCGAAGAATACGATGTCGCCATTTTCAGCGCCAACACGTTTCAATAGATCAAGCACGATTGGCTCGATGAATTTCACGATTGGAGATTGAAGACCTTCGATACCTTTTTCAAGTTCGTTGACTTTGATGTAAGCCAAACCGCGTGCACCGTAGATGCCTACAAATTTGGTGTATTCATCAATCGCGCTACGTGGAAGTGAACCCGCACCCGGTACGCGAAGCGCAACGATACGGCCTTTAGGATCTTTTGCAGGACCTGCGAATACTTTGAACTCAACGTCTTGCATCAAGTCTGCAACGTCAACCAGTTTCAACGGAATACGCATATCTGGTTTGTCAGATGCATAGTCACGCATTGCATCGTTGTAGGTCATGCGTGGGAATTTATCAAACTCTACGTCTAGAAGTTCTTTGAACATCTTCACGGTTAAAGTTTCCATTAAATCCATGATGTCATCGTCACTCATGAACGATGTTTCAACGTCGATTTGGGTGAATTCTGGCTGACGATCCGCACGTAAGTCTTCGTCACGGAAACATTTAGCAATTTGGTAGTAACGATCAATACCGCCCACCATCAACAACTGTTTGAATAGCTGTGGAGATTGTGGCAGTGCGTAGAAACTACCGTTAGATACACGGCTTGGCACTAAATAGTCACGCGCACCTTCAGGAGTCGCACGTGTCAAAATTGGTGTTTCAACGTCTAAGAAACCATTGTCTTCGAAGTAGTTACGAATCAGGTTGGTTAACTTAGAACGGAAGCGTAAACGATCTAGCATTTCTGGACGACGGATATCCAGGAAACGGTATTTCAAACGGATTTCTTCAGAAATATTGGTGTTTTCGTCATTCAAAGGGAATGGCGGAGTTTCAGACTGAGCAAGAACTTCAATTTCTTTACCCAAGACTTCGATTTGACCGCTCACCATATTGGCATTTTCTGTGCCTTCATAACGGCGACGTACACGGCCTGTAATTTTTAATACAAATTCTGAACGTACTTTATCAGCAGTTGCGAATGCTTCAGGAGTATCTGGGTCAATAACCACTTGAACAAGACCATCACGGTCACGCATGTCAAGGAAGATTACACCACCGTGGTCACGGCGACGGTGTACCCAACCGCATAATGTTACGGTTTGGTCAATTTGAGCTTCGGTTAAAGAACCGCAGTAATGAGTTCGCATCATAGCGTTAGAAATCCAACTATATGGGTTAAGGTCAGCGAATACGTAAACAGCGTACCGCTTTGAGTAAAGGTAGGATTATGCCTCTTTGGGCATGTTGTCACAAGAACTTGGGTCAAAAACAATATCATTTTAAAGTGAATAGGCGCAAAGCCAGTGCTTTGTTTAACCCATCCTGCGATCTCTGTCTAAAAATAAAAACAATAAACAGCCCAGACTGAAGGTGATCAAAAAGCCTTGACTAAATTCATTGATAGAGCGACCAGTAAAATAATAGAGGTCCGATTGCCAGACTTCCGTAGAAATATAGCGCGCATAATCCCAGACCGAAAATAGGCCGGTAAATATAGAAAAGAGCAATAAGCCCCAGGCGAAAGACTTGATTCTTAGGCTGACTGCAAGATATTGCTGATGAGTTTTATAGTAATGCAGGCTCATCCACAAGATAAGAGGCAAGACAATCACTGAGGTACCAATCTGTAAAATCCGGTGCAGCGGATAACTTTGTCCAAACAACTGAAAATGTTGGGCTAAGACGTCATGGAAGGCAAAAGTTCGAAAATCGACGTGAGTCAGTCCATCCCAGATTAAATGGGTGGCTGTACCAATGATGAGTGCAAGACACATCACCAGGATGAATTTTAGTGCTGAAAGGATATTGTGAATCTTTAAATCATGCTGAATACCGATGAAACGGTAAATCACGGGCCGGTAAATTAGGTACCAGACTGCGCAAAAAGCCAGACCAATCCAGAGATCCGGATGAATCAACGAAGACCATAAATGGGTAATATTAGAATTAGTATGAGTAAACAGACGATGTAGATCGGGAACCATGCTCCCAATGGCCAGCGCAGCAACAGGGAGTCTATTCCCAGTCAAATATGAAATAGGGGGAGCAAGCACAGCATGCGACAAGGTAAAAGGCATAAAAATGATGTTTTAATGTAATCAAAAATATTCAAAGGACATTCTATTGACATCCTCTCCTTCTTAAAAGAGGGAGATTCCTACTTCTAGACGCTTATGCCCAAGCGCAAGAATGTTCAGGGCAGAATTTAAATCCCGCTGCCAGGCTGTACCGCAGTTCTGGCATGTCCATTCTCTCATTCCAAGATCAACCCTACCTTTCGGACTACTGCTTGATATTTGCTTACAGCACGAGCAGATCTGGGTGGTATAGGACTCATTGACTTCTTCAAACAATACGCTTGCGTTCTCGCATTTATACTTGAGCATTGTTTTGAGTGCTGAAAATCCTGTATCCAGGACCGACTTCGCCATCCTGGTTTTGAGCAGTTTCTTCGCACTCAAGTCACCTACAACAATCAGTGCATTCTCCCTCACCAGTTGGGTGCTGGCCTTGTGCAAATGGTCTTTACGACAGTTTGCAATTTTGGCGTGTAATGCACGGACACGCTTTTTATTTCTCGCTCGTTGAGCAATTCCTAGTTTCTGTTCATATTTTCGATAGAACTTGGGATTGGAAATGATAGTTCCATCCGAACAGGTCGCAATATCTTTTAAGCCAAGATCAATACCAATCGCTTTGGTAGTGGTGGGTTTCTCAGCTTTAGGGCTATCCACCACCAGGCAGACATACCAGCGCCCGCGAGCATCCTCAACGAATGCGCCTGTTTTAATGCTGTATTGGCTTAATCCGTAGCTGTCCCATAGCTTGAATTGGTGCTTACCGTATTGAACAGATCCATCAGCAGATTTGATGGCTACTTTTTTAAAGGGTATCCAACCAAGAGAGCGCCTTGCTGATTTCTTGTTACTTACACGCCATTTTAGCTTTGCTTTTTTGAATTGCTTGCGTCTTGTTACTAATTCTTCTGTCACAGCCTGAATGGTTTGACTATGTAGGCTGCATTCTTTAGATGCGCCTTTTGTGTATTTCGATACATCGTAAGCTGATAGAAATTCACCTTTTCTTTTTAAATGTTTGAACCCTAAATCATTGACATAATTCCAGACAAAGTTCACCTCAGATGCTAATTGGTCTAGCACCTTGCAATGTTTGTCTTTTATTCGTAATTTAAGTGTTTTCATGGGCTTATATTAGCTCATGTTAAATTAAAAGTGTGAATTTAAAAAAAATCCAACGACATTTTATGTCGTGTCACTTATATCTCTGTCATGAAGGACGGAGTTTTACGCTCCATTTGATAAAATATATCACTGAGTGTCGTAAAGGATTGCAAAAACAATGAAATGTTATATTATAACATTCATCCAGATTACTGAATTTGAGCTTCGGTCATGTCCTTCCCTAAGAATCTAATAACATTGTCAATTTTTGCTGTAGTTGCGCCTACAGTATTTGCAGAGCAATCCTCATCTTCTATCCCGGTTCAGACCATGGACACGATTCAGGTGCAAGCTCATCCATTGGTGCAGACTGCGGCGGATTTTGCGGTTGCGGATCAGGTCGTGGATCAGAAAGCGCTGTCTGAACGTGCCACTACCATTGGTGATGCCTTGGCAGATGAGCTTGGTGTTTATTCTAATCAATATGGTTCAGGCTCAAGCCGTCCGGTGATTCGTGGTCAAGATGGTCCACGCGTGAAAGTGTTGCAGCATGCTTCTGAAACAGCGGATGTATCCACTTTGTCTCCTGACCATGCTGTCACCGTTGATCCGATTATGGCGAAACAGGTCGAAGTGATTCGCGGTCCATCTACATTGCTTTATGGTGCCGGTACAGTCGGTGGGTTGGTGAATGTCACTGATCAAAAAATCCCAACTCAAATGCCTGAAGGTGGTCTGGAAGGTACGGTCGGCCTGCGTTATAATTCAGGCAGTGATGAAAAACTGGCAAGTGCTGGTGTGACAGCGGGTATTGGTGAAAACTTTGCTTTGCGGGTAGAAGGCTCAAAGCGTAAAGCCAATGATTATATTGCGCCGGATTATGTAGTAGAAGAGCCGCATGGAGATCACTCACACTTTCATAAAGAACGTCGTGTGGGCAATACTTTTACTGAAGGGCAGACAGTCAATATTGGTGGAGCATGGATTCATGACCGTGCTTTTGTTGGATTGTCCTATAGTAACCGTCAGGATCAATATGGCTTGCCGGGACATAGTCATGAATATCATGGTTGTGGGCCTGATGAGAATGATCGCAATCAATTGGCATGTCCTCCACATGATGATGGTACTGAAGAAGGCGAACATGCGCATGGCGGACCGTGGGTCGATTTAGAGTCACATCGTTATGATCTGCGTACCGAACTGAATAACCCTTTTGCCGGTGTAGAAAAACTACGTGCACATGCCAGTTTTACTGACTATGAACATGATGAACTGGAAGAAAATGAAATCATCAGTAACTTTAAAAGTAAGGGTTATGATAGTCGTCTAGAGTTGGTACATGTGCCAGTTGCAGGTTGGGAAGGTGTAGTTGGAGCGCAATATAGCCAACAAAAGATTGATCTTTAAGGTCAATTAGAGCCACATGATGACCATTTCCATGAGGCTGTCGTGATGCCTGATACCAAAACTGAAAAATACAGTTTATTTGGGTTAGAGCATAAGCAACTTGGCGATGTGCATGTTGAGTTGGGCGCACGCGTTGAGCATCAAAAAGTGGATGTCGACTCTCGTCGTAAAAAAGATTATTCCGATACAGGTGTATCTGCATCCACGGCTGCCAATTGGGAATTTGCACCAAACTATAAGCTTTCTGTAGTGGGTTCACATCAACAACGTTTGCCACTTGCTCAGGAACTCTATGCAGACGGGATTCACTTCGCAACCAATACTTATGAGCGAGGGAATGAAGATCTGGATGTCGAGAAATCAAATAATCTTGAATTAGGTCTGCATTATGAAGGCGATAAATTGGATTATCACGTGCATGTCTATCACAACTGGTTTGATAATTATATTTATGGTTCAACGACTGATAGTGAAGGTGACTTCCGCTTGGTCGACTATACCCAAGACAAAGCCAGATTCTATGGTACAGAAGCACAAGCCGGGTATCAGATCAATGATATGTATAAGCTCAGCGTCTTTGGGGACTATGTACGTGGCAAGATTGAAGCTGAGAATGCACCACGTGTACCTGCAGGTCGCTTAGGCACTAAAGTCGAAGCAGACTTTGCCAATGGCTGGTCAGGTTTGGCTGAGTATTATCATGTCTTTAATCAGGACAAAATCGCCAGCTATGAAGATGAAACCCAAGGCTACAATATGGTGAATGTTGGCCTGAGTTATGCCAATAACCTTGCAGATAACAATGCTTATCGTGTTTATTTCAAGGCCAATAACCTGCTTGATGATCAGGTGTATTCACATACTTCCTTCCTGTCGAATATTCCGCAAGTCGGCCGCAACTTTACCGTCGGCGTGCAGTATGATTTCTAACAGGTCTACTGAAATAATCGATCAAATCATCTAGATCTCACTGAAATCTACTTGAAAAATCATAAGATAAAACCTAGCCTGAGTATATTGGGTTAGGTTTTTTCTTATGCGTATCTTTCAACGAATTCACAATAAATTGAACTGGTCGAATCGCCGTTATGCGACTTTGATCATTAGTATGCTGGCCGTGGGTTATCTGGCTTCGGCGATCTACCACACGTATAAGCCTTTGCCGGAAGGTCTGAATTACACGGGCAAGTTGCGTCATGCCGAAGTCAAATTTCTAGCCGATCAGACTTATCTGGATGCCGAAGGAAAACAGCATTTAGATCATCGCATTTTTAATGAAATGCTGAAAATGATTGAAGAAGCCAAATCACTGATTGTGCTGGACATGTTTTTATTTAATCAGCAAACCGGTGCATCTACGCAGCAGCATCAGGCACTGAGTCAACAGCTGAGTGATGCTTTAATCAGTAAGCGTCTGCTGCAGCCTGAGGTGGAAATCAAGTTTATTACCGATCCGATCAATTCAGTTTATGGCGGGATTAGATCCGAGCAGTATCGGGAATTACGTCAGCACGGCATCGATGTCATTGAAACCAATCTGACGCCGTTGCGGGCTTCCAATCCAAGCTGGTCAGGCTTCTGGTATATCTGTTGCCAGGGCATTGGCAATAATCCGGAAACAGGCTGGTTGCCGAATCCATTTGGAACAGAAAAAATTACTCTGCGCAGTTATTTTGATTTATTTAACTTTAAAGCCAATCATCGCAAAACCATGGTGGTGGATACCGATCAAGGCTGGAAAGCACTGGTCACGTCCATGAACCCGCATGATGGCAGTTCGCGGCATTCCAATATTGGCTTATTGGTCTGGGGCAGCACAGCCGTCGATATTCTGAAAACAGAACTGTCTGTGGGCAGGATGTCACAAGCGAATATGCCAGCCATTGTCGCCGGAGATTTTCAGGCAGACAGCAGCCAGCCACAAGCTCAGGTGCTGACTGAAAAAGCCATTTATGATGCAATTCTGAATCTGATTCAGACGGCGAAAGTCAATGAGCAGATTGATCTGGCGATGTTTTATCTGTCTGAGCGCAAAATTATCAAAAGTCTGATCGCGGCCCATGAACGTGGTGTCAAAGTCCGGATTTTACTCGACCCAAATAAAGATGCTTTTGGCCGTGAAAAGAATGGAATTCCAAACCGGCAGGTGGCTTCAGAATTGCACGAGGCAGGTATCGAGGTGCGCTGGTGTCGTACTCAGGGTGAGCAATGTCATAGCAAAATACTAATGAAGCGCAGCGCTCAGCAAGCTGAAATGATTTTAGGTTCGGCCAATTTTACGGTGCGCAATTTGAAAAACTATAATCTAGAAACCAATATGCGCGTGGTCGGTCAACCTCAGGCTGAAGTTTTCAGGGAGGCCCAGCAATATTTTGAGGGGGCATGGTCAAATCTGAATGGCCGTTCTATGAGTGTGGACTACACGCAATATGCAGAAAACTCATTCTTTAAATATTGGCTGTATCGCTTTATGGAATGGAGCGGCTGGTCAACGTTTTGATTTTAAATCCCTCCTGACTTCTCTTTTTTTAAAGGGAGGAAAGTCCCTCTTTGAAAAAGAGGGATTTAGGGAGATTTTTTATGATCAGCTTTTTGATTCTGGATTCGGTGGAACCAGCTGATCCAGCTCTTTATCCGTTAATTCATCCAGCTCAGAAATATCGGTTTTAATTTTCCATTGGGTTTCATCATCGACTGGATTTGGCAGACGCGCTTCTAACCAGTCACAAACCACATCTGGCGGGAAATCTGCGTGATTACACTGGATTACCCAAGACAGGAAATCTTTGGCTACACCATTCATATATGGCGGTGGCGAAACTGGAAGAAACTGAGTTGGGAGACGTTCATTTTTAGAAATATAATTCAGGACATGACCTAGTTCTTGCACAGTTTGCCAAGCCAGCGGATGATCTACATTGATCTGGAACTTAAACCACCATGCCTGTTTGCCATCTGAACCATAGCTATCAATCCGTTCTTTCTGAACACTTGGTACTTTAGAAAAATATTCATGTAAACGATCGAAATTTAAATCAGACACAGTATTCAACTCGAAACATTAAAAAAAGCAATTTTAGCATAAAGCAGCAGCCTGCCGACGTGCCTGTCAGATTGAAAATAGGCAAGCGCATTACAAAAAATTGCAGCTCCAACGAGCTTATCCATATTTTCTGCATCTATTTTGTTTAAAATATAAGCAGATTATTCGGAGGAAGCTCAAATGAGAATCGTACTATCGAGTGCAATATTCGCTGCTTTGCTATTGGGGGCTTCTGCACAGACGATGGCTGGCAATGCCTGGGTGGGTTATGGTGGTGTAGACCGATCTGTACCGAATTATCGCAGCGCACCACGATCTTATGATCCACCACGGCAGCATTATCCGCAACGTCCACTGCCACCGCGACCACATTACCCGCAACGACCACCACATTGGGGTTATCCGCCTGCGCAGAGTCAAAGTGGATTAAATATTCAGTATCAGGCACCGACCACCATTTATCAAAATTCGAATAGTTATAGCTGGGTCAATGGTGATCCGAATGTTGCCCGGATTGAAAGTTCGAGATATACGGTAATTACCGATTGGCAGCGTTTAGGACTACCAGCACCGCCACGTGGCAGCTACTGGATTTATGAAAACGGACGCTATGTACTGATGCCGAATCGTTAAACTGCTTTAAATTCTGAACGAATAATTCAGTAATAAGCGTAAATAACTAAAAAGACCAAAATAGTTCCCTCTCCTGTGAGGAGATGAGTAGCACTGCTACGCAAGGGAGAGGTTGCTTGAGATAAATAGTCCTAAACCCTGAACGAGGCTTAAGTATTACTTTAAGCTGAAGTGCAAAAAAAAAGAGGGCTTAAAAGACTAGGCCAATTCATCATCTTCTGGGCGCGGTGTTTTACCGAGTGGCAATGGCTTTTCACTATGTTTGTCACGGATCACGGATGGATAGGTCCATGAGGCATAGCGCACCACTAATATCGCAAAGGCCAGAATCAGAATCGAACCGGTAATAATCACCAGATCCATGCTGGCTTTATGCGTGTGTTGAATATCTGCAATCAGCAAACGGGTCAGTGCAGTAATGGCAATATAAATCAGGAAACGTACTGGCATATGGTTGGTTTTAAAATAGATGCCGACCATGGCACCCAGTTCCAGATAAATAAACAACAGAAGAATGTCGTCAATGGTGGCGAACTGTTTGACGGTCAGAATGTCGATGACCGTATGGCCAGCGGACCAGATCACCATACAGCCAATAATAAACAGCGCAATATAATGAAAGCTTTCTACAGCAAGATTACCAAGACGGTCGAGGAGCGCTTCAAATTTTTCAATTTTCGGACGTGATTTAGACATATTATCCTCCTGATTTTTCATGTGAAATAAAGATAGTTACAGAATAGCGTGCAAAGATCATGCACAGAATGATTGAATGAAAAATAAAGATTAAATTATTTGAACTTTTGCGCTTATTTTAGACTAAATTGCTATATTGTATGGGTGGTACATTGAATAAATAGGAGAAAAAAGTGTTAGATAAAATTCAAACAAAAATTAGCCAATTAGAAGCCGGAAAAAAATTAATCCTCGGCGTAGGCATTAAGGCTGAAGATATGCAAAAGGTGGTGGAGCTCTGCGAGTCTTTAGAGTCAGAGGGGAATATCAAAATTGTGAATAAACATTCGAATCCGAAAAGCAATAATCAGACGGATACCTTGCTAATTCAAAAAGTTTAATTGTTGCATTTTCATCTCTGTACACGACAAATT